>JALCRK010000034.1 GCA_022652485.1 Sphingobium sp. | reverse complement strand
ACCTTGACGGACGCGACCTGTTTGGTGCCCTTGGTGGTACTGCTCAAGTGGCCAAGGACGGCAGCGAGTTGTGGCTGCAGAACGCCGGCTTCATCTGGGTGCCGTTCATCGTCGCCAGCACCCTGCTCGCCTGGTTCGGGATGAACGACATCGCCGATGCCAAGGCCAGCTTTGCCGAACAGGCGGTGATCTTCCAGCGCAAGCACAACTGGCTGATGTGCTGGCTCTATACCGGCACCTTCGGCTCGTTCATCGGCTTTTCCGCCGGCCTGCCGCTGCTCGCCAAGAGCCAGTTTCCCGACGTCAACGTGCTGAAATACGTGTTCCTGGGCCCGCTGGTCGGCGCGATCAGCCGCGCCGCGACCGGTTGGGTCGCGGATCGCTGGGGCGGCGCACGGGTCACGTTCTGGGTGTTCATCGGCATGATCGTCGGCGCGCTGGGCGTGATCCACTTCCTGGAGGCGAAGGACTTCAATGGCTTCCTGGGGGCGTTCGTGTTCATGTTCTTCGTCACCGGGGTGGGCAATGCCTCCACCTTCCAGATGATCCCCAACATCATGCGCCAGGAAGTGCCGCGGCTGATGCCCGAACTGGATGCGGCCCAACGCACCCGCCAGGCGGAAAAGGAATCGGCGGCGATCGTCGGCTTCACGTCCGCCATCGCAGCCTACGGCGCGTTCTTCATTCCGCGCGCTTTCGGGATGTCGATCAGCGCCACCGGCACGCCGCAGGCGGCGCTTTATGGCTTCATCCTGTTCTACGCCAGCTGCGCCGCGGTGACCTGGTTCATCTACACCCGCAAGGGGGGCCTGCTGCACGATGTCGAGCGTGGCCGCACCCTTCCCACTGCCCTCGCCTCCCAAGGAGCCATCGCATGAGCCACCTGCTCGACCGCCTGACCTTCTTCCGCCAGAAGAAGGAACAATTCTCCGATGGCCACGGGGTCACCACCGCCGAAGCGCGCGACTGGGAGGATGGCTATCGCAAGCGCTGGCAGCACGACAAGATCGTGCGCTCCACCCACGGCGTGAACTGCACCGGTTCGTGCAGCTGGAAGATCTACGTCAAGGGCGGCATCATCACCTGGGAAACCCAGCAGACCGACTATCCGCGCACCCGCCCGGAACTGCCCAACCACGAACCGCGCGGCTGCCCGCGCGGGGCGAGCTATAGCTGGTACATCTATTCGGCCCAGCGGCTAAAGTATCCGCTGATCCGCAAGCGGCTGGTCAAGCTGTGGCGCGAGGCGCGGGCCAGCCTGCCGCCGGTCGCGGCCTGGGCCTCGATCCAAGCTGACCCCGCCAAGCGCAAGAGCTACACCGCGATCCGCGGCCACGGCGGCTTCGTGCGCTCCACCTGGGACGAGGTGAACGAGATCATCGCGGCAGCCAACGCCTATACCGCCAGGACGTGGGGCCCCGACCGGGTGATCGGGTTCAGCCCGATCCCGGCCATGTCAATGGTCTCTTACGCGGCGGGTTCGCGCTATCTCTCGCTGCTCGGCGGGACCTGCATGAGCTTTTACGACTGGTATTGCGACCTGCCGCCCGCCAGCCCGATGACCTGGGGCGAGCAAACCGACGTTCCCGAAAGCGCCGACTGGTACAACGCGGGCTTCCTGATGCTGTGGGGCAGCAACGTGCCGCAGACCCGCACCCCCGATGCTCATTTCATGACCGAGGCGCGCTATCGCGGGGCCAAGGTCGCGGTGGTCAGCCCTGACTATGCCGAGGCGACCAAGTTCGCCGACCTGTGGCTCAACCCCAAGCAGGGCACTGACGCGGCGCTTGCCATGGCGATGGGCCACGTGATCCTGCGCGAGTTCCACCTCGACCGGCAGGTGCCGTACTTCGAGGACTATTGTCGCAAGTACTCCGACATGCCGATGCTGGTCCGGCTGGTCGAACAGGACGGGCGCCTGGTGCCCGAGCGCCTGCTGCGCGCCAGCGACTTCGCGGGCGACCTTGGCGAAACCAACAATCCCGAATGGAAGACCGTGGCGATCGACGAGGCGCGCGACGAAGTCGTCACGCCGTCGGGCAGCGCCGGCTTCCGCTGGGGCGAAAAGGGCAAGTGGAACCTGCAGGAGAAGGACGGCCAGGGGGGCGAGGTCAAGCTGCGGATGACCGCGATTCTCGACAAGGACCACGACGAGGTGGTCGATGTCGCCTTCCCCTATTTCGGCAACCGCGAGCACGATCACTTCCAGGGCACCGACCATCCCGACGTGCTGATGAAGCGGGTGCCGGTGCGCGAACTGGAGCTGAAGGAAGGGGGCACTTATGTCGCCACGGTGTTCGACCTGCTGTGCGCCAACTATGGCCTCGACCGGGGACTGGGCGGTGAATACGTCGCGCGCGACTATGCCGATCCCGCGCCCTACACCCCGGCCTGGGGTGAGAAGATCACCGGCGTTCCCGCCGATGCGATCATCACCGCCGCGCGCGAATTCGCCGCAAACGCCGAAAAGACCAATGGCAAGTCGATGGTGATCCTGGGGGCCGGGCTGAACCACTGGTACCACATGGACATGAACTACCGGGGGATCATCAATCTCCTGGTGATGTGCGGCTGCGTCGGCCAGTCGGGCGGCGGCTGGTCGCACTATGTCGGCCAGGAAAAGCTGCGTCCGCAGACCGGCTGGACCGCATTGGCCTTCGCGCTCGACTGGAACCGGCCGCCGCGGCAGATGAACTCGACCAGCTTCTTCTACGCGCACACCGACCAGTGGCGCTATGAAACGCTGGGGGTAAGCGAGATCCTTTCCCCCACCGCGCCCAAGGGCGACTGGGACGCCAGCCTGATCGACTACAACGCCCGGGCCGAGCGGATGGGCTGGCTGCCTTCCGCGCCGCAGCTCAAAACCAACCCGCTGGAAGTGGGACGCGCCGCCAAGGCTTCGGGCATGGAGCCGAAGGATTATGTGGCGCAGGCGCTCAAGGCCGGCGATCTAGAACTGTCGTGCCTTGATCCAGACGATGAAGCCAACTGGCCGCGCAACATGTTCGTCTGGCGCTCCAACCTGCTCGGCTCATCGGGCAAAGGCCACGAATACTTCCTCAAGCACCTGCTCGGCACGGCGCACGGCGTGCAGGGCAAGGACCTGGGCGAAATGGGCCACCAGAAGCCCAAGGAGGTGAAGTGGCACGAGGAGGCGCCGAAGGGTAAGCTTGACCTGCTGGTCACGCTCGACTTCCGGATGTCGACCACCTGCGTCTATTCCGACATCGTTCTGCCGACTGCTTCATGGTATGAAAAGGACGATCTCAACACCTCTGACATGCACCCCTTCATCCACCCGCTGAGCGCGGCCGTGGACCCGGTGTGGGAATCGAAGAGCGACTGGGAGATCTACAAGGGGATCGCGAAAACCTTTTCCGAAGTGGTGCCTGAAGTACTGGGCGTGGAGCAGGATCTGGTGCTGGTCCCGATCCAGCACGACAGCCCGAACGAGATTGCCCAGCCCTTTGACGTGGCTGACTGGGGCCAGGGCCAGGTCGAACCGATTGCCGGCAAGACCATGGCCAATGTCGCCTTGGTCGAGCGGGATTATCCGAACCTCTACAAGCGCTTCACCGCGCTTGGCCCGCTGATGGACAAGCTCGGCAACGGCGGCAAGGGGATCGCCTGGAACACCGCGCACGAAGTGGAGAACCTGCGCAAGCTCAACGGTACGCAGGGCGATGATGGCCCGACCAAGGGCAT
The DNA here is from genome assembly GCA_022652485.1 of Sphingobium sp. Taxonomy (GTDB): domain Bacteria; phylum Pseudomonadota; class Alphaproteobacteria; order Sphingomonadales; family Sphingomonadaceae; genus Sphingobium. The sequence continues at coordinate 34,698 of JALCRK010000034.1, read as the reverse complement.
GGCCAGGATCGAAACCGCGATCGACGCGGCCGAGGTGCTGCTGATGCTGGCGCCCGAAACCAACGGCGAGGTTGCGGTCAAGGCCTGGGATGCGCTGTCACAGTTCACCGGGATCGACCACACCCATCTGGCCAAGCCCAAGGAAGAGGAGAAGATCCGCTTCCGCGACATCCAGGCCCAGCCGCGCAAGATCATCTCAAGCCCGACCTGGTCGGGGCTGGAGAGCGAGCACGTCTGTTACAACGCCGGCTACACCAACGTCCATGAACTGATCCCGTGGCGCACACTGACCGGGCGGCAGCAGCTCTACCAGGACCACAAGTGGATGCGGGCCTTCGGCGAGGCACTGTGCGTCTATCGCCCGCCGATCGACACCAAGGCGGTCAAGCCGATGCTCGACCAAGCCGAGGGGCGCCCGCACGTGGTGCTCAACTTCATCACCCCGCACCAGAAGTGGGGGATCCACTCGACCTACACCGACAACCTGCTGATGCTGACGCTGTCGCGCGGCGGGCCGATCGTGTGGATGAGCGAGGTCGACGCCGCCAAGGCCGGACTGGTCGATAACGACTGGGTCGAATCCTTCAATTCTAACGGCGCGCTGGTGGCCCGCGTGGTCGTTTCCCAACGTATGAAAGAGGGCACCTTGTTCATGTACCACGCCCAGGAAAAGATCACCAACGTGCCCGGATCCCCGCTGACCGGCCAGCGCGGCGGGATCCACAATTCGGTGACCCGCGCGATCCTGAAACCGACGCATATGATCGGCGGCTATGTCCAGCAAGCCTATGGCTTCAACTACTACGGCACGGTCGGGTCCAACCGCGACGAGTTCGTGATCGTCCGCAAGCTGGAAAAGGTCGATTGGCTCGAAGGCGAGCTGGGCGAAGGGGAGTGCGTGGCATGAAGGTACGCGCGCAGATCGGCAAGGTCCTGAACCTCGACAAGTGCATCGGCTGCCACACCTGCTCGGTCACCTGCAAGAACGTGTGGACCAGCCGCGAAGGCATGGAATACGCCTGGTTCAACAACGTCGAGACCAAGCCCGGCATCGGTTATCCCAAGGACTGGGAGAACCAGGAACGCTGGAACGGCGGCTGGGTGTGCACGCCCTCCGGTTCGATCCGTCCGAAGATGGGCGGCAAGTGGCGGCTGCTGGCGAAGATCTTCGCCAACCCCGACCTGCCCGAGATCGACGACTACTACGAGCCGTTCACCTTCGATTACGGCCACCTGCAATCGGCGGGCGAAAGCAAGGCATTCCCCACCGCGCGCCCGCGCAGCCTGATTTCGGGGCAGCGGATGGAAAAGATCGAGGGCGGCCCGAACTGGGAGGAAATCCTGGGCGGGGAATTTTCCAAGCGGTCGCAGGACTACAACTTCGAAGGCGTCCAGAAGGAGATCTACGGCCAGTTCGAGAACACCTTCATGATGTATCTCCCCCGTTTGTGCGAACATTGCCTCAACCCCACATGCGTCGCGGCCTGTCCTTCGGGCTCGATCTACAAGCGCGAAGAGGACGGCATCGTCCTGATCGACCAGGAAAAGTGCCGCGGCTGGCGGATGTGCGTCTCGGGCTGCCCCTACAAGAAGATCTATTTCAACTGGAAGACCGGCAAGAGCGAGAAGTGCATCTTCTGCTATCCCCGGATCGAGGCTGGCCAGCCGACCGTATGCAGCGAAACCTGCGTCGGGCGGATCCGCTACCTCGGCGTCATGCTCTATGATGCGGACCGGATCGAGGAAGCCGCCAGCGCCGAACACGTCGAAGACCTCTACCAGGCGCAGCTCGATATCTTCCTCGACCCCAACGATCCGGCGGTGATCGCGCAGGCGCGCAAGGATGGCGTGCCGGAGGCCTGGCTTGAAGCCGCGCGGCATTCGCCGGTGTGGAAGATGGCGATGGAATGGAAGGTCGCCTTCCCGCTTCACCCCGAATACCGCACCCTGCCGATGGTCTGGTACGTGCCGCCGCTCTCGCCGATCAATGCAGCGGCCAGCGCGGGCAAGATTTCCGCGCGCAACGGGATGCCGGACGTGCGCAGCTTGCGCATTCCGGTGAAGTACCTCGCCAACCTGCTGACGGCGGGCAAAGAAGCCCCGGTGGTCGATGCGCTGGAGCGGATGCTGGCGATGCGCGGCTATATGCGCGCCAAGACCGTCGAGGGCGTGGTGGCCGAGGAGATCGCCCGCGAGGTCGGCCTGACCCCGGCCCAGATCGAGGAAATGTACCACGTGATGGCAATCGCCAATTACGAGGACCGCTTCGTCATCCCCACCGGCCATCGCGAGGATGCCGAGGACATGTACGACGAACGCGGCGGCTGCGGCTTCTCGTTCGGCAATGGCTGTTCGGGCGGGACCAGTGACGCGAACCTGTTCGGCGCCCCGGCTCGCAAGAAACTCCAGACCCCCTCGGAGGTATTCTGATGCGCCTGACCCTTCGCGTCCTCTCGGCCCTGCTGCGCTATCCCGATGCGGCGGTGCAGGACATGGCCCCAGAACTGGGGGAACTGCTCGCCGCCGATGGCCTGCTGAGCCCCGAGCAGCGCGCCGCCCTCCAGCCGCTGCTCGATGACCTTGCCGCCGCCGATCTGCTCGATGCCCAGGAACGCTATGTCGCGCTGTTCGACCGGGGGCGGGCGGTGTCGCTGCACCTGTTCGAACACGTCCACGGCGAAAGCCGCGACCGGGGCCAGGCGATGGTCAACCTGCGTGACCGCTACGAAGCGCAGGGCCTCGAAATCGCGGCGAACGAACTGCCCGATTACCTGCCGCTGTTCCTCGAATACCTCTCGGTCCTGCCGCCCGCGCAGGCGGCGGAGGAACTGGCCCAGCCGGGCGTGATCCTCTCCGCCCTGGCCAAGCGGCTGCAGGAAAAGGCCACGCCCTATGCCGCGCCGATGCGCATCCTGGCGGACCTTGCCGGGGCGGGCGGCGAGGCCTTCGAGATCGCGCCTGCCGACGATCCAGACGATCTGGCCGCGCTCGATGCCGCGTGGGAGGAAGAGCAGGTCCGCTTTGACGGCCCCGCCGCCCCCGGCGCCGCCGACTGCCCGCAGGTTGCCGGAATGGTCGACCGCATGCTTGCCCAGGAACCTGTCAGGAGCCAGATCCATGGCTGATTTCATCCATCACCTGCTGTTCGGAATCTATCCCTACATCGCGCTGGCCGTCCTCGCCGTCGGCTCGGTCATCCGCTATGACCGCGAACCCTATTCGTGGCGCGCCGGATCGAGCCAGCTCTTGCGCCGCAAGAAGCTGATCGTGGGATCGGTGCTGTTTCACCTTGGCGTGCTGATGATCTTTGCGGGGCATCTCGTCGGCCTGCTTACCCCGATTGCGGTGTTCGATGCGCTGGGCGTCTCGCACGGCGCAAAGCAGCTGCTGGCGATCGTCGCGGGCGGTTTTGCCGGGGTGTTGGGGATCACGGGCGCGACCCTGCTGATCCACCGCCGCTTCTTCGATCCGCGCGTGCGCGCCGCATCCAGCTTTGCCGACAACATGATCATCCTGCTGCTGTGGGCGCAGCTGGCGCTGGGGCTGGGCACGATCCCGCTTTCGCTCCAGCACCTCGACGGGCGCGAAATGGTCAAGTTCATGACCTGGGCGCAAGGCATCTTCACCTTCCGTTCGGGCGCGGCAGACCAGATCCGCGATGCGGCGCTGGTGTTCAAGCTGCACCTGTTCATGGGACTGACGATCCTGCTGCTGTTCCCCTTCACCCGGCTGGTCCACATGCTGAGCGCGCCGGTGCGCTATGTCTGGCGACCGGGCTATCAGGTGGTACGTTCGAGGAAGATGGCGCGATGAACTTTGAACCGGTCCTGGTCGGCGGGCGCGAGATCCCGGCCGAGGCGATTGCCGCCGAAGCCCAGCATCATCCCGCTCCCGATGCCGCAGCCGCCTGGAATGCGGCAGCCGAAGCCCTTGCCGTCCGCCAGTTGCTGCTAGGCGAGGCGGAGCGGCTGGGCCTGGTCCCTGGTGACCGGCGGGATGCCGATGGCCGTCCGCTGACCGAGGAGGACGCCCGGATCGATGCCCTGCTGGAACAGGAAGTGCGTGTGCCTGAAGCGGACGAGGCCGCTTGCCGCCGGTTCTATGACCATAACCGGGATCGCTTTGCCTCGCCGGTGCTGGTCGAGGCCGCGCATATCCTGATCGAGGCCGATCCGGCAGACGAATTTGCCATGGGCCTTGCCACCGGCGATGCCCGCACCCTGATCCGCCAGTTGCAGGCCGAACACGATCGATTTGCCGAAGTGGCCCGCGTCCGCTCTGCCTGTCCTTCGGGTCAGCAGGGTGGCAACCTAGGGCAGGTCGGGCCGGGGATGATGGTCAAGCCGTTCGAGGAAGCGCTGTTCGCGCTGCCGGAGAACTCGCTGTGCACCCAGCCGGTCAAGACGCGCTTCGGGGTACACGTGATTCGCTCCGGACGCCGGGCCGAAGCGCGCCAGTTGCCGTTCGAAGCGGTCCGGGAGGCCATCGCGGGCTATTTGGAAGAAGCCAGCTATCGCCGCGCCGTGGCGCAGTACATCGCGATCCTGGCCGGGCAGGCCGGGGTCAGCGGGGTTGCCATCGCCGGGGCTGAAGGGGCCATGGTGCAGTAGGATGAACCCGCCGCTTACCGATGGCCACGGCCGCCGCTTCGAATATCTCCGCCTGTCGCTGACCGACGTGTGCAACTTTCGCTGCACCTATTGTCTGCCCAAAGGCTATCGCAAGGTGGCGGGTCAGCCGGCCAACCTGACCGTAGCGGAAACCGGACGGCTGATTGCGGCCTTTGCCCGGCTCGGGCTGTGGAAAGTCCGCCTGACCGGGGGTGAGCCGAGCCTGCGGCCCAAACTGCTGGACATTGCCCGGACAGTGGCCGCCACACGGGGCATCCGCAAGTTGGCCATGACCACCAACGGCTATCGCCTGGCGGAGCGGGCAGCAGACTATGCCGCAGCCGGAATCACGGCGCTCAACATCAGTGTCGATTCCCTTGATCCCACGCGGTTTGCGGCGATCACCGGCCATGACCGGCTGAGCCAAGTGCTGGACGGCATCGCCGCTGCACGTGCGGCGGGAATCGGCGCGATCAAACTCAACAGCGTGCTGATGCGTGGGGTCAACGATGACGAACTCGAAGGGTTCATAGCCTTTGTTCAGCGCCACGATTTGACGCTGCGGTTCATCGAAGTGATGCGGACCAACGACAATCCCGCCTTCTTCGATCGCCATCACCTGGTCGGTGAGGAAATCGCCGGGCGGCTGGCGGCGCTGGGCTGGCAGAAACTGGCGCGCGAGGCTGGGGCCGGGCCTGCGGTTGATTTCACAAAGCTTGGCGAACCGGGCCGTATTGGCATCATCGCGCCCTATTCCAAGGACTTCTGTGCCAGTTGCAACCGTCTGCGGGTCTCGGCGCGGGGCACGCTGCACCTTTGCCTGTTCGGCGATGCCGGGATCGATCTCAGGCCGCTATTGCAGGACGATAGCCAGCACGAGGCGCTGGTTGCGCGGATCAGCGCGCTGACCGCGACCAAGGCCCCGGCTCACCGCCTGCACGAAGGCAACAGCGGCGGCACGCCGCATCTCGCCTCGATCGGGGGATAGGATGACCATGACGATCCTGCGGATCGAGCTTTGTGGCCGGCTGGCGGAAGCCTGCGGGTGTGAAGTGGAACAGGCAGTGCCCACTGATGGCCTGCCGGTCCATGCCCTGTTTGCCGCTTTGGCCGATGCCCATCCGCGACTGGGCGAGGTGCTAGCCCGGGGCCGGGTCCGCGCCTGTGTCAACGAAGAGATCGTTCCCGGAAGCACGGTCGTGACTGCCGGTGATGCCGTGGCCCTGTTCCCGCCGGTGTCGGGGGGATGACCAGCGCCGTTCAACTGGCCGAGGCGGCGTTCGATCCGGCCGCGCTGCTGGCCCGCTTTACCGCCGATCTTGACGGTGAAGGTGCGGTGGTCAGCTTCACCGGCCATGCCCGGGGCGCGGCCAAGGATGGCGGTGTAGTCCAGGTCCTGGTGCTGGAGAGCTATCGCGGTGTCACCCTGGCCTCGATGCGGGCGATTGCCGGCGAAGCCCATGCCCGCTTTGCCATCACCCGCAGCCTGGTGGTGCACCGGGCCGGGCGGATCCTGCCGGGAGAGGCGATTGTCTATGTCGCCACCGCCTCGGCGCACCGCCGCGCCGCTTTCGAGGCGGCCGATTATCTGATGGACCGCCTCAAGACCGAAGCGGTATTCTGGAAGCGCGAGGAAGGCCCCGATGGGCACCGCTGGATCGAGCCGACCGAGGGCGACCGGGCGGATCTTTCCCGCTGGACCGCGAAACAGGACTGAACCTATGCCCGGAATTGACGAGGGCCTGCCGTTCCACCCGCTCAATATCGCGGTGCTGACCGTGTCCGATACCCGGACCATGGAAACCGACACGTCCGGCGCATTGATCGCTGAGCGGCTGACCGGAGCGGGTCACCGCCTTGCCGCACGGTCGATCGTGATCGACGATGTCGAGGCGATCCGCGAACAGGTGCGGGTCTGGATCGCCGATCCGGCAGTGGACATCGTGGTCAGCACCGGCGGAACCGGCTTTACCCCGCGCGATGTCACGCCAGAGGCGGTCATGCCGCTGCTGCGCCGGGTGATGGACGGGTTCAGCGTGGTGTTCCATCAGGCCAGCATGGGCACGATCGGGGTGTCCACCCTGCAATCGCGCGCATTTGCGGGGCAGGCCGATGACACCTTCATCTTCTGCGTTCCGGGATCGACCGGAGCCTGCCGCGATGCCTGGGACCTGGTCCTGGGGCTGGAATTTGACAGCCGCTATCGCCCCTGCTCGATCGCCGGGCAATTGCCGCGCCTGCGGGACGTCTGCGCATGACCGGGCTGACCCATCTGGATGGTGAAGGCCGCGCGCGGATGGTTGATGTCGGGGACAAGCCCGTCACCACCCGCCAGGCCGAAGCACGCGGGGAACTGCGCTGTCTGCCGGAAACGCTGGCCGCCGTGCGGGCCGGAACCACGCCCAAAGGCAGCGTCATCGCCACGGCCGAACTGGCCGGTGTCATGGCCGCCAAGCGCACTGCCGACCTGATCCCGCTGTGCCACCCGCTGGCCTTGACCAAGGTGGCGGTGGAGATCGTGATCGACGATGCACTGCCCGGCTTCACCCTGCGCGCCGAGGTGCGGACCAGCGGACAGACCGGGGTGGAAATGGAAGCGCTGACTGCCGTCTCGGTCGCCGCGCTGACTCTGTTCGACATGCTCAAGGCAGTGGACAAGACCATGACAATCGGTGCGATCCGGGTCACGGCCAAGTCCGGGGGGCGTTCCGGGGACTGGACGGCGACATGATCGGGTTTGACGAAGCGGTCGGGCTGATCGCGGAGCAGGTCCTTCCGCTGGGAATCGAGCAGGTCGCAATGGCCGAGGCGGCCGGCCGGGTCCTTGCCGCCCCTCTCTATGCCCGTTCTGCCGCGCCGCGCGTCGCTGTATCGGCCATGGACGGCTATGCCGTGATCGATGCCGCAACCCGGCCAGGTGAGCCGCTGACTGTCGTGGGCGAGAGCCGGGCAGGTGCGGGCTATCCCGGCACCCTTGCTGCGGGCGAGGCGGTCCGGATCTTTACCGGCGCGCCGCTGCCAGCCGGGGCCGACCGCTGCATCATGCAGGAGTATGCAACCCGCGATGGCGAGACGGTGCGCTTTGCCGAGGGTTATGGCCCCGGCTGGCATGTCCGGGCCGCCGGCAGCGACTTTGCCGCTGGCGATCTGCTAATTGCAGCAGGAACCCGGCTGAACCCCCGCGCGATGATCGCCGCCGCCGCCGCGGATGTGGCCAGCGTGACCGTTGCGATGCGGCCACGGGTAGCGATCATCGGCACCGGGGATGAACTGGCTCCGCCGGGCGAGGCTCATCTGCGCGACGATGCCATTCCCGAGAGCGTTACCTTTGGTGTTTTCGCCCTGGTGGCGGACTGCGGGGCGCAGGTCGTGCACCGGACGATCGGGCTCGATGACCTGCCGAAGCTGGAAGCCGCCGCCGGAGCTGCGCTGGAAACGGCGGATCTGGTGATTGTCACCGGCGGGGCCTCGGTCGGTGAGCGCGATTTCGCCAAGCCGATGTTCGCCGTCCACGGGCTGGAGCTGGTATTCGCCAAGGTGGCGATCAAACCAGGCAAGCCGGTCTGGCTGGGCCGGACCAAGGGCAAGTGGGTGCTGGGCCTGCCTGGTAATCCCACTTCGGCGATGGTCACTGCGCGCCTGTTCCTCCAGCCCTTGCTCGCCCGCTTGCAGGGACAGCCGGTGGCCGAAGTGCTTCACTGGCGCAGCCTGCCGTTGGCCGCGCCGATTGGGGGCACCGGCAACCGCGAAACCTTTGTTCGCGCCCGCTGGGACGAGGCCGGGCTGATGCCGCTGGGCAACCAGGACAGCGGTGCCCAGGGCGCCCTGGCGCAAGCCGACTGGCTAATCCGCTGTCCGGCCGGGCAGCCGGCGCTCGAAACCGGTCAGCCGGTCAGCGCCCTGCTGTTCTGATCCGCTCCTCGGCCGCAGACAGGGCGGCGGCATCGTTGACGTTGACAAAAGGATCGGGCGTTTCGGTCTACTCCACCGGGGCCGTGCCAATTGCTTCGGCAAAGCGCCATAGCGAGTGGCCGCTACCCGCTATCCAGCGGTCCAGAGCATCGGGCGCGCGCCGCCATCGGATGCAAACGGCCGCTACTGACCGCAGGGCTTTATCTGGCGCTGATCGGTGCTTTCGCGACACGGATCCGCCGCCTTGAATATGGCCACCGGCCGCGCTGTGGCTCTACGCCGTTTCGGGGGTCGCCTGGATTGCGGCCTTCGGCGGATTTTGCCTGGTCTATCGGTCAATGCTGCTTTGCCAACGCCCGGGCTCGAAATGAACCTTGCGTGATCTGCGTCACTTCGGCCCCATCATTCCCATATATGGTGCATCTCCTCTTTCAGTCATACAAGATGCACGATCATGACCCTTTCCACTCTGTCAGGTGAAATCTGGAACCAGAAGTATCGCTTTCACGGCGGGGACGGCGCTGCCGACACCTCGGCCGAGGATACGTGGAGGCGCGTGGCGAGGGCCATTGCCGCCAACGAAGCCCCCGAATCAAGGGAGCGGTGGGGCGAGCAATTTCACGAAGCGCTGACCGATTTCCGCTTCATTCCCGCCGGTCGCATCCTTGCCGGCGCGGGCACCGGGCGCGAGGTCACGCTGTTCAACTGCTTCGTCATGGGGGTGATCCCCGACAATCTTGACGGGATCTTCCAGCACTTGCGCGAGGCTGCGATCACCATGCAGCAAGGGGGCGGCGTGGGCATGGATTTTTCCACCATTCGCCCGGCTGGCGCAGCCGTTCGCGGGGTGGGGGCGCAGGCATCCGGACCGTTGAGCTTCATGGACAGCTGGAACGCCATGTGCGGGACGATCATGGCGGCCGGCCAGCGGCGAGGCGCGATGATGGGGTGCCTGAGGATCGACCATCCCGACATCGAGGCGTTCATCGAGGTCAAGCGCGACCGGAACCGGCTGCGGAACTTCAACCTGTCAGTGCTGGTAACCGACGCGTTCATGCGGACCCTGGCCGCGGACGAAGAGTGGGAGCTTCGCTTCGCCGGCGTGGTCCACGGGTCCGTTCCGGCACGCGCGCTGTGGCGGCGCCTGATGCAGGCGACATATGACGTCGCCGAGCCGGGGGTTATTTTCATCGACCGGGTAAATCAGCACAACAACCTAGCCTATTGCGAGGAGATCGTCGGCAGCAACCCTTGCGGTGAGCAGATGTTGCCCGCCTATGGCGCCTGTCTGCTGGGATCGATCAACCTGGCCCAACTCGTGCCCCAGCCGTTCGCGCCGGACAGTTCGCTTAACGAGGCGGAGTTGGCCGACCTTACCACCACGGCGGTGCGCTTTCTTGACAACGTGATCGACGTTTCCCGCTATCCCCTGCCGCAGCAGGAAGCGGAAGCGAAATCCAAGCGGCGGATCGGGCTGGGGATCACCGGGCTGGCCGATGCCTTGTTGTTCTGCAACGCCCGCTACGGGTCCGAACAGGCCATCGCGCTGACTTGCCGCTGGCTGGATACGATCCGCCATGCCGCCTATCGCGCCAGCGCCCTGCTGGCGGCCGAGAAGGGGTGTTTCCCGCTCTACGACGAGGCCATGCTCGACCGACCTAACCTGTCGACCCTGGACGAGCCGACCCGCGAGCTGATCCGTCAACACGGCTTGCGTAATGGCTGTCTCACCTCGATCGCGCCAACCGGGACCACATCCCTGCTGGCGGGCAATGTCTCTTCCGGTATCGAGCCGGTATTCGCCTATTCCTATGTGCGCAAGGTCAGGCAGGCGGACGGATCGACCCGCGAGGAGCCGGTGGAGGATCAGGGCTACAGCGTGTGGAAGCAGGTCAAGGGCGATGCCCCTCCGCCCGATGACCTGTTCGTGAGCGCGCAGTCGCTTACCCCCTCCGATCACCTGGCCATGCAGGCACCGGCGCAGCGCCTTATCGACAGTTCGATCTCCAAGACCGTCAACTGCCCTCAGGACATCAGCTTCGATGCCTTCGTCGACATCTATGCGGAGGCCTATCACCTTGGCTGCAAGGGCCTGACCACCTACCGCCCCAATTCCACGACCGGGTCTGTCTTGAGCGTCGAGGAACCGAACGCGCGTGCGGCTTCTTCCGCGGCCGCACGGACCCCGGCCGTGCTGGAGCCGAGGCCCGAAGCCTTGCAGGGGGCCACCTACAAGGTCAAATGGCCGCACAGTGCCCACGCGATCTACGTTACCATCAATGACATGATTGAGGACGGGCAACGCCGCCCGTTTGAAATGTTTATAAATTCCAAGAATATGGAGCACTACGCTTGGACGGTTGGACTGACCCGGATGATTTCAGCGGTGCTGCGCCGGGGCGGCGACATCGGCTTTGTGGCAGAAGAGCTCAAGGCCGTATTCGACCCCCGGGGGGGCGCATGGATGAACCGCAGCTATGTGCCGTCCTTGCTGGCCGCGATTGGCGACGTCTTCGAAAACCATCTGGCGCTGGTTAACGGCGGAGAAGGCCCGAAAGCTGATCCGCTGGCGGCGGCGCCTGCGCATGGCGATGCTCCGCTTGGGGGTGTGTGCCCCGAGTGCGGCAGTTTGACCTTGCATCGCGAAGAGGGGTGCGACAAGTGCATTCAGTGCGGCTATTCCAAGTGTGGCTAGGCGGCGTGGACGAATTCCCCAAGGCCCCGGCAAGGCATTGGGGAGTTTGTCCATGCTGCCCTATACAATGGCCAGGCGGCGCAAGCGTTCCATGTCGCGAATTTCCAGAAGGTTGCGTGAGATGGTCCGGACTATGCCGGTTGCACGAAGGGCCGATAGTTCGCGGCTGACCGTTTCCTTGGCGAGGCCGAGGTATTCGGCAATGTCGCTGCGGCTCATTGGCAGCGGGACGATGCCCGATGCCCCTGCTGGTCTCGCCTGCGACCGGCGGTGAACGTCGCACAGGAAGTGGGCAAGCCGTTCGCGCGCGGCGGCCTGCCCCAGAACCATTGCGCGCGTTTGTGCCGCGACGAGATCGCGGGCCACGCGTTCATGGCGCGAACGGGCAAGTTCGTCGCTGCTGCGTGCGAACTGTTCGAACCGTCCCGTTTCGAACCGACACAGCGTAGCGGCGCTGACTGCCTCTGCCGTGCAGTGGTAGTCCTCTGACGGGCTGAAACCGATGAACTCGCCGGGAAAGTGGAAGGCGATCACCTGTCGGCGGCCATCGGGAAGGACGCTGTAGAGCTTGACCACTCCGCTGGTCAGGCTGAACGTGCGATCGGCAGGGTCGCCCTGGTGGAAAAGCGGTTGGCCAGCCGCAAGCTGGATGCTGCTGCCCTGATTACGCAAATCGGCCAGCGCGGTGACATCGAGCGTGCTGCACACCGCAGAGGTGCCCACGGCGCAGTCGCGGCAGGCATGGCTCCAATCGAGATCGGGTCGACGCCCCATTGTCAGTCTCCGCCGCTCCCGGCCATCCGGGCTTCGCATTTCCCTAAATATGCCAAGGCCCGCGCCTGCCACGAATGATCTGGATCAACCTGCAGAGCCTTCATGATGAGGGGAGGGGTGGGCGGCAGGGTGGCCTATCGTTTCCTTGATCCTTTCGAAGTATATCTCCCGCGGGACAAGCCGAAACCCCGACCAGAACGATGGACGGCTCATTCGTCGGGTGGCCCATTTTGCCACCATGCAGCCGATCCGCAGCCACAGGCGCCAGCGGTGACGCAGTGGTTGCGACTGGCGCGAGGCCCAGGCCCCAATGCGCGACAGTTTCGGGCGCGTGGCGAAATAGGCATCGGCTTCGGCCGCCCGGACGAGTTCGACCTTGCCGTGGACATACACTCGCTTGCCCACGTGCGGCCAATCGAACAGCAGCGCCGCATGACGGTTTTCGCGAATATCCATCGCCTTGCGGCTGCCGAGATTGGTGTAGAAAGCAAACCCGCGCGCGTCGCAGCTTTTTAACTGGACCATGCGCGCGGAGGGAAGGCCGCCAGCCGTTGCCGTGGCGAGGACCATTGCGGTCGCATCGTGCCCCTTTTCGTTCCCGGCCTCTCCTTGCCAGCGACGGAACAGAACCAGCGCCGCTTCCCCCCCAAAGGGCCAGCAGCTTGCATGTCATGCAAGCCCGGTGCCCACCCGCTGATCCCGGTAAAGGTGGCCGGCCAGGCCATGCCAGAAACCGTTGACGAAGGGGCCGATGCCAAGGGCCCCGAGTGCCTTCATCGCCGTGGGACCATCGCTCCGCCCGGCCAGGCGATCGGCAAAGATCGTTGCAACGGCAATCATGTCGGTTCGATGTGGAGACAGGCGAAAGTGCCCGATGCCGAGCGCAAGCATGTCTTCGATTTCCGCGGCGAGATTGAGGTAACCGTAGGACAGCGTCTGGATGCCGTTGATGGCCAGCATCCGGTCGCCCCCCAGGGTCGTCAGGGTCAATCCGTCGGGATCGTTTTCGCAGACGAACTGGCATTCGTCCTTGCTGCGGCCGTGCGCCCGGGCGTGAAAGCAGCGGGCCGACAGGGCAAGAGGAATTCTACCGAACACCTGAACTTCAAGTGCGACACCGATCTGGCGGGCGTTGCCGGCCATTTCGGCGGCAACGGTGCGCGGCAGTTCGGGCGGCAGAGCGATATGGCGCGCGCCCCTTGCGGCAAGGTGGGCCATGGTCCGCTCGTTATAGACGTTCATCATCGGCCCGATCCGATGGGGACGGCCATAGACCGCGCCCAGACCGGCGGCGTTGTTGACTTCGATCATACGGTCGGCCTGCGCGCACAGTTCGGTCGTCATTTTTCGTTCGCGAGGCAGCATTACCTCGGAAAGGGTCGAGAATACCGAAGTTTTTCCGCCGCGCTCCAACCTCTCGACAATATCGGGCAGATATCGTTCGAAAAAAGGTGCCCGTTTGGAGCAGACCACCTCGCCGAGGTAAACCGTGTCGATCGGACTTTCGTCCGCGATCCGGGCGTAGAAATCGCGCTTGGTATCGGCATCCCAATGAAACAGGATCGGCCCGAGAGTAAGCTTGGGAGGCATTGCGTTATCGCCACTTCTTGGTTGCGAACGCACCTTGGGTCTGTTTCTGACCTTCGGTGAGGGCGACGAGATCGACCAGTTCGGGTTTCCGCCCCGCGACAACGGCATCAATCGCCCTGCGGAAGCTGGTCACGACGCTGCTGACATAGGCGCGCGACCGTTGCCGCCCTTCGATCTTGAGGGCATCGACCCCAGCCCCGATCAGGGCCGGCAACATCTCCATCAGGTTCAGGCTGATCGGCTCCTCGAACGCATAGTACGGCTCGTCCCGGGGCGAGGTGCAGTAACGCCCCTTGCAGATCGTCGGGTAGCCGGCCTGCTCGGTCGGCGCGAAGCGGTCGATGACGTGCGAACCGAGGCGGGCGGTGACCACGCCCGCGGTATTGCGGTCGTAATGGACTTCGGAGGCAGGCGAACAGGCGCCGTCCATGTTGGTCGATATGCCGACGGCATAGTTGGTCAGGCTGCACCGCCCCTCGACCATCAGGCCATGGTTGCCGAAAATGAAGGTTTCGATCTCGCAGTCTATTTCGGTTTTCAATTGGTGGATTTCCGCGAGCGTCAGGATGCGGGGCAGCACCGCCCGGCGAACGCCGAACTCCCGGCAGTAGAAGTTTATCGCCTCGGGGCTGGAGGCCGCGGCTTGGACTGACAGGTGCAGGCGGCGGCCGGCGTGGCGCTCTGCGATATAGGCGGCAACGCCGATGTCCGCGACGATGAAGGCATCGACCCCGCAGGCAGCTCCACAGTCGGCTGCTTTCTGCCAGAGATCGTATCGTCCGGCCGTAGCGAAGCTGTTGATTGCCAGCAGAACCTTGGCGCCACGGGCGTGGGCGTAGGCGACGGCATCTTGCAATTGGTTGGGCGTAAAGTTCAGGCCAGCAAAGTTGCGGGCGTTGGTGGCGTTCTGAAAGCCGCAGTAGATGGCGTCCGCGCCGGCATCGGCCGCAGCCCGCAGCATGGCCGGGGTTCCGGCCGGGCAAACCAGTTCCGGGCGGTTCATGCTGCTGCGCATTCAGACCCGCGCAGCGGCTCACGCGAACAGAACCAGGACCATAGCATTTTGCCTGGCTTGCCCAATGCAACACAGACATGCTGCATGATCGAGCCGTCGATATCGTCCAGCGCATTACGCAGGCAAACCGCCGCCTCAAGGTTTCCGGTTATGAGCAGATCGCGCGAGAAGAACAGGGAATCGCCATCCTGCCTACCGTCGACCATTGTCACCAGTTCCCTGCACGATCCGCTGATATGGGTATCGCAATCGACCGCCGCCGCGCGGGAAAGGGCGCGCAGCCGGGGATGGACGGGATCCGGTTGCAGCAGCAGGATGAAGGGCAGGTCCCGTGCATCTATCAGGAAGCGGCTGCGCCCGTGCGGTCCCAGGCGGGCGAATAGCGCGGGCTGTTCGCGAGCTACCTTGCGTACGATCCGCTGCAGCAGCGGCTGGAGCGGGGCCAGAAGGACGGCAGGAACATGGGGCCATTGCGGCCTACGCCTGTGCCGCGCGGCGAGTGACGGTGTGGGAAGCATGGGTCATGCATAGCAAATGTCGGCGGGCCCAAAGTGACGTGGATCACTTGCATGTACGGTGCGCTCCCGGGGCGGGCCTTGCATTTGGTGGTTTGTCGCAATGCCGGGCTGCTACATGCTGCGTCCGCAGCACTCGCACCTCGTGTGCTGGGCAAACGCTTGGTTGCCGGATTCACGATTGCGGGACTGGGTACGGCCGCAAAGTTCGCAGATGCGCGGGTTCAGGAAATCGCCCAGCAATTTCACAAAACCGGATCGATGCGACGCCGTGGTTTCGTGGGCGCTCTGCATGAATGTAATCCCCCGAGGCATACCTCATTCTAGGCCATTGGCGGGGGCAAAAAATGATCCAGATCACCGTTACTGTGAATCGGCCAAGGATTGATGATGTGGCGACGTAATGCAGGCGAGTGATGCAGACTGATCGTTGTCAAATCCAATTGGTGGTGAATGCCGTATTAGGGCGACATGCATCAATCATTTCGCTATGCTGTTGCGCTGCGGGGTGAACCGCCCCGCCGCGCGTTCGCGCCTGGTAAGTCTCAACATAGGCGAGTCAAGGCTGGGTCAAATTCAGGTGATCGGCCGGATAGCTCTCGATCCGCGCCGCGCCTGCGCGGCGGATCTGCGCCGCCGCTTCCTCGACATGAAACGACACGGCGTCGCGGGCGCGCAGCGTATCACCGGCCTTCATGTAGGCGACCAGGCGGTCATGTTCGATCAATGAACTGCGCGCCTCGTCGAGTTGGAAGTAGTTGGCCCCAGCGATCCAGACCGCCGGCGGGATGGTCTTGGCGTAGGTGGCAAAGGCGGCCCGGTTGCCGCTCAAGCGGACGAGTTCGAGATGCCATTGGTAATCCAGAAAGGCGCCCTGCAGCAGGTTATCGGGCTGTGTCTCATAAGATTTTAGGGCGGCGTTGATGCCCTCAAGGCAGGAAAAATCGGCCTTGCCCTGGAGCGAAGCTACCTCAGACGCAGCCAGCGCCTGAATGGCCCCAGCGAGCGCCAGATGCTCGACGATGCGCTCGATCTTCCAGTCGACGATGGTGAAACGGCCATGGTCGCGAATAACCAGGCCGAGGTCGATGAGCTCCTGCACGAAGCGTGACGCATCGTCCGCAGCGAGATCCTGAAAGCCGGGGAGCTGTCCGGGGTCGTCATAGCGCTGCCGCTTGCGTGGCTCGCGAAGCAAAGCGAAGACATGCCTCGCCGGGCAGGCAATCGTTCGCAGGTCTGGCAATATTGCTTTCGCCACCGATGTCTCAACTAGCCCCCTGATGACAAAGTCCGGATAATCCGAACCATCCGGATTCGGAAATCAAATCGAAATTGTGCTAGGTTCACCGCAATGATGCGGCGGGCAAGAACTCGCCCACAAGGGAGGTCGATTGACCAAAGCGCAGTCTCTTTCTGAACTCATGTTCCTCGAAATCAGGTTCGGGGTCCTGTCCGCGCGCTATCTGCCCGGACAGGTGATTGCGAAGGCGGACGTGGCCGAAGTCTATGCGGGCCGCCCGGCCGCAGTGGCTGAAGTGCTGGGTGCTCTCACCCACGAAGGCTACCTTACCCGCCAGGGGCGGAGCGAGTTTGTGGTGCGTACCTGGGGCCGCGAAGAGGTCGAGGATCTCTTCGAAATGCGCGCCAACTTTGAAGGGCTGGCCGCCTACCGGGCCGCCGAGCGCGCGACGGCTGCCGAGATTTCATTGCTATCCGCGCTTGCGGCGGAGGCCCGCGAACCGTCACCCGGTGATCCCGACGCGCTGGAACGCGTGGTCCTCGAGAACCTGCGCTTCCATATCGAAGTGATGCGCATGTCCCGCATTCCGCAGATACCCGACATGGCGCGCATGGTCCTGCCCAACGCGCTCCATCGCCGGATTGCCTGGTCGCAGCGCGCCGACGATGCCGAAGAGTCCTTCCGGATGCACCAGAAGATCGCGTCCGCCATCGGCGATCGCTCAGCCTCGATGGCGCGGCTGTTGATGCGCGAAGACATCTATTCTTCGCGGGAGAGCGTGCTCGCCGCGATTGAGGCCCTTGCGGGTCACGAGGCCGCGGATGTGGCGACGATTGTCCGGTTTGCACCGACGTTCGAACTGGACGGCAGGATCTACGGGCAGGGGACGCGTGAAGCCGGAGCCGACGGTCGGGTCATTCCGTTCGGCCTGCCGGCAGGCAATCTCAAGTAGGCCGGGCTCAGCCAGGCTTGGGGGATTGTGCGGCATCGCCGCGCTCGTCCGGCAGATTTGCCCGGTCGGCCTGCAATTGCTCCATCACGCCTAGCATCATGGCTGAGGCCTGGTGGAGCCCGGCAGCATTGAGGACGTTGAGGAAGTCCTGGGCATCGGCGGCGATCAGGTCGAGCGTACTTCGATCGATCAGCAATCGCTGCATTCGCATCAAGCCGCCCCCGAAGCCTTTATCCTAGCAAACGATTGTTCAAACGCAGGAATCTGTCAATATTTCACCAGGTTAAATTTGCCGAATAATGGCTCTGAAATGGTGCGAGTTAGGTAAGTTTCCGTAACGGCAAGCCGTTTGACTAAGCGAGAGCAATTTCGCCACGTCTGAATCGTAATGCTCGACTTATGCTTTCGCGTTGCAGCAAGCAGCACGATCGCGCCGACTTTGCGGACCGTATTTATTCAACCTGCGCCCAAAGGCGTGCAGAACTCGACATCGATCCGGTCGGGCTGAATGATCTTGCCGCGCACGCTGACCCGTCCCTCGAGATCGTCGGGCACCGGCTCTTCGCCAAAATGCAGCCGCCAGGCCACGCCGTCGGCATCGCGCAGGATCGGTCCGCGAGCGCCCGCTTCAATGGTACCGGTAATGGTGTTGGCCGAGCGGCGCGCAGGAAGGTTCATTGGGCAAGTCGAACTGAGTTATGGGAAATAACGTGCCGGCACAGCTGCACTGGACGCATGTCGTCTAGCAGGGATCGCCGCCAAATTACAGCCGGGATAGTCGGCGGGAAAACGGCGCGGTCCGGTGGGAGGTGGCCCGGACCGCGCCGCACCCCGTCAGGCGTAGTTCGCGCGATCGATGCACTCGGGGCAGTCGGCCTTGCGCTCGTCGCTGACGGAATGGTGATGAGCCTCGGCGTCCTTGTCGGGGCAGTCCGTGCACAGCCCATTGGTTTCATGCTGCGCGGCTTGCTTGGCATCCCGCTTGCGTCCCTCGAGCTCCTCGCGCAGCCGGGCGAGACCTTGCCGAACCTGTTCACCCATCGCCTGGTGATCTGCAGTGCGCTGGGTACCCGCGGGTGTGGGCGGCGCCGAAGGGCTTGCCTCAGAGGCTAGGGCAGGGGTGGCACTGGCGGCTACCATCGCCGCGATCAGGCAGAAACAACGCTTCATCTTCATTCTCCTTGGTTGTCAGAAAAAGCCGGTCCGGCGACCGAACGAGAGGTCGGCTTGCGATGAATCCCCGAGCGCCGACCGGCGCACGCTCAGGGTGACACCCCGCTTGCCGCGGGCGCGGAAGTGGAGATCTGATGGATCGATGTTGTTGCGTTCGGCCCAGTCCTGCGCATCGCGCTCGCTGGCAAAGTCGCCGATTTCGTCATGCTCGTAGGCCATTGTCAGTCTCCATGATGCGGGGCTGAAGGGTCAGGGGGGCCGCACTTCGCAAGGCAGGCAACGATGCTGGCGGCGAGCGCCACCGCGACCATCGCCGCCATCGCCAGGCCGCGAACCGACGGCTCGGACGACAGGAAGACCAGGACCGCGAGCCAGACCAGAGTGGCATGAGCCCGGTCGAACACGCGGCCTGCCGCCTCAGACGAAAAGGTGAGCCGCGCCCTCACAGGTCGAGTCCCAACGATTTTTCAGGGACGGGAAGTTGGCGCACCGGGGCTTGCGGCGCAGGCCCGAGCACCGCATCGAGCTTGGCCTTGAGCTCGGGGCTCATCCTGAGTTCGGGGACCTGCCGACTATCGATGGGATTGGAATGGCGCGGTTCCACCTCGACCTTGCCGGTCACTTCGAGCGCGGAGGTCTTGTTGCCCGGCGTGCGGTCGAGCTGCTGTTTCAGGCCTTCGAGGTTGTTGGTGACAACGACCATGTCGTCGGTCGCGCGCGTATTGAGCACGTTCTGCGTGCGCTGGGTCGCGAGATTGCGCTGCGCGGACGAGATCACCTCGATCGCCTCAGGTTTGGTCATCCCCTGCGCCATGTGGGCATTGAGCGCATAGCCGAGGTCGAGACGGCGAAGCATCGGATCGCCCGGTGCCAGGACCAGTTGCCGCTTGTCGGCCAGCTCAACGCGGATTCCTTCTGAGCGGGCTTCAAGCACGGTGGCGTAGGTCGACTTGGCAATGTCGCGGCCCGCGTCTTTGTCGCGCCAGAACACGGTCTCGCCGTCGTGGATCCTGATCTGCTTCTGCTCGTAAAGCCCGAGCCGGTCGAAGCGGTGGTCGGGGTTGATCCGGTCGGGATCGATGACCTTGCGCTTGCCATCGCGCTCGAGCACGACCTTGCCGTCCTTGCGCACCTCGCTCACCTTATATTCGCCGCGCCCGAGACCGATCTCGCGCACGTCCATCCGCGCCTCGATCACCTGGCCGGTCCGGTAGGTCGAGGCAAAGCGCAGCTCCTCGCGCGTCGCATTGGCGCTCTGCAGGGTGGTGAGAGCGACGCCAGCGCCGGTGAGGGTGCCTTCCTTGAGCAGCCCCGCCTGGACCCGTGTATTGATCTCGGCGCGGTCGTCGCGCCCGGCGGTGAATATCGCGGTCGCCTCGCGCTTCTCGGGCGCCAGCGACAACCACAGATCGGCTGCCAGGGCGACATGATCGGGACCTGCCTCGATCACCCGGCCATTCGCCGCGAGCAATTCCAGCGCGAGGCCGGCATGGCCCTCGTTCGAGAGGCCGGCGACCGCGAGGAGGAGGGGGGAGTTCTTCTGGCGGATGTTCTCGTCCATCCGCACGGTCGCCTGGCCGGATGCTTGCGACACCGCGAACATCTTGCCCTGCTCGATCGCGGAGAGCTGCTGCCGATCGCCCATGAACGGCGCCTTGGCGAGGTCGAGTTGCTCGGCGAGCGTGGTCAGAAGCAGCATGTCGCGCGAGGAGACCATCGAGCTTTCGTCGATGATAATGACGGTGTTGGCGAGCGCTGCCTTGGCCGCCTCGAAGCGCTCGCCGGACCCTGATGCTGCAGCCGAGGCGTAGGCGCTGAGGAACCGGGCGATCGTATAGGCCTCGATCCCCGCCGCGCGCATCTGGTCGCCCGACATGCCCTGACCGCCGCCGCCGCGCAGATCGGCGACCATCTTGTTCTGGAAAGCGAGGCCGACAAGCTTGACCCCTTCGGCGTCCAGCACCTTGTCGAGCGCGCCGAGCAGCGTCGATTTACCCGCACCGGCAACGCCCTGGACATTGAGGAAGCGGTCGCCGCCGGAGAGGATCGCGACGCCCGCGGCCAGTTGGCCTTCATTCAATTGCCAGGTGTCGACCCCGGCGCGCTCGCGCCCCAGTTCGCGCGCCGCTTCCTGCAGCCGCGCCATCGCCGTTTCGGGCGGCATGAATGCGCGGCCCGCCCCGTGCCCCCGGTCGATCGTGTCGAGGATCCGCTGTTCCATTGCCAATGCCGCCGGCGTCGTGACGAGGTCGACATGTCCGTCGAGCCGGTCGGATTTGCCGGGGATCAGGTGACCCTCACGCACCAGTTCGCCGATCCGCTGGACCACAGCACCGCCCTCGAGCCCCTTGATCTGGAACCCCAGAGCGCTCGCCAGGATCGCCTGCGGCGAGAAGGCCGCTTCGCGCTCGGAGAGGTGGCGGATCGCCGAGGCGGTCGCGTGCTGGGCCTTGATCGTTTCGGCAGGCAGGAAGAGCGCTGCCGCGCCGCTCACTGCAAGCGGGCTCGGCGTACGCAGCGCCGCATTGATCCGGGTGGCGACTTCGCCGATCGCCGCCGTGGCTGTCTCGCGAAATGTGGGCCGGGCCTGCACTTCGGCCCGTGCCTTGGCTTCGGCCACCAGTGCTTTGCCATCGAACCCAAGTTCGGCGGCGCGTTGTTGCCAGCCTTCGACAAGCGTGCCGCGATCCTCGGGGACCAGTTTGGGATCGCGGGTGTAGAGCGTGATCTGCTTTTTGGTCGCGAGGCTGGTGGCGCCGGTTTCGGCGATCTTGGCCTCGATCTCGTTGGCCCGGGTCGAGAAGGCCTTGATGACCTCGGCAGGCACACCCTTGATCTCGAACGAACCATGCTTGCCGGCGGCCTCAGTCTCATAGCCGAGCTTCTGCAACTGAGCGCGAAATGCGGCGTGGTAGAACTGGCCGATCGTGGTGTTGTTCTTCCAGATCTCGCCGTTCCACAGCGCCTTCCAGGTCCCCTTGGGATCGCGGGTCAGGTTGGCGACTACTGCGTGGATGTGCCCCTGCGGATCAAGCGCGCGGCTCGTGTCATGGGCGAACAAGGCATAGACGAGGTTGCCCGTCTTCTGAGGTTCGCCGCTGCGGCTGCGCTCATAGTTCCGGCTCTCGGCAAACTGCTTCTCGACCAGCTGCGACATAGTCGATTTGACCGCAGCAAGGTGGGCATCGAGGATCCGCCGATCGCCGCTGACCAGCGCCAGGATCGACGCGGACTTGGGCATCGAAAATGTGAGATCGAGACCGAGGCGCCGCCCTTCGACCTGCCCGACCATCTCGCCATCGGGCAGGCGCCCATTGAGGATGCCCTCGAACTGATCCCGCTCGACCTGCCCCTCAAGCCCGAGCGCACGCGCACCCTCGCCGCCCCAGACCCCGGCTTCCGCGTTCTCCTCAGGCGTGTAGTAGTTGTCACTCGCGAAATAGTCGGCTGCGCCGCTCGACGACCGGACGGATGCGATGGAATGCATGGGCTACATCTCCAGTCCGTCGTCGGTGGCGGGGCTATCAAGCTCAGCTTCCTTGGCGCCCTCACGAGTTCGGCCATCGCGGCCACGGTCATCAACCGCTTCGCCAAGTTCACGGGCGGCCTGCGACTGACGCTGAGGAGCAGCCTTTGGCGATTGCTGGACCGACTTGGGCCCGGCTTCAGACTCGCGGGCTTGGGACTGGGACGGGCTGCCAGCGATCGCCTGGCTGACAATCATCGAGCGCCCCAGACTTGACGCCGGGAGACCGCTGGGACCGATCGGCGGTGCCACTGGGAAGTTCAGCTCTTCTTGGCGAAGGGTCGGCGTTCGGGCCTGTCTCAGGGCCTCGTCGGGCGCGGTGTCCCGGGCCAGTTCGAGCTCTTCCTTGGTTTCGCGGCCACCCGCCTCATCGGCCTCGTCAGCTTGCGTCTCTCGCATGAACTCGATGGGCTCGACATGCTCTCGCAGAACATAGCCTTCGGCGACCTTGGGATAGTCCTTGTAAGTGAGCTTGATCCGGGCAGCATCGAAGCCTTCGGGGAACACGAGAAAGCCCCTGAGAGATGGCAGCTTCATGATGTCATCGGGCAGGACGAGCGGCTGCACTTCGGAGCGCGGGGTGATCGTCGCGGCGTCGCGAATGTTCGAATAGCCGTAGCTATAGGCCTCATCCATCATCCGCACTTCGCGGTGACCGATGTAGTCGGAGCAGTGCTCGGCGGTGTCGCGATCGGCGGCAGCCAGGATCAGCTTGGTGCGTGCCAGCGAGGCGAGGTTCTGCGCGCCTTCCTTGCCATAGGTTTCCGCGAGCTTGGCGAAGGAATGGATGCCAAGCACGAAGGCCCCGCCAAAGCCGCGGGCGGTTTGCAAGCCGTCCTCGATCGCGGGTAGGCGGTGGAGCGCGTGGACCTCGTCGAAGAAAAACCAGGTGCGCAGGTCCCGGGTGCGCGGCAGGCGCATCAGCGTGTGGACGGCAAGGTTCATCCACAGCGACAGCAGCGCCCGGTTGAGCACCAGTTCGTTGTGCGATGAGGTGATGAACAGGATCGCTCCCGGCTTGTCCTCGGCGCGGATCCAGTCGCTTATCGAGAACGGTTCCTTGCCTTCGGGCAGGAACCGCAAGGCCTGGGCATTGGTGTTGAACACCGCGCGAATGGACTCGGCCATCTTGGCTGCCTCGGGCGCGGTGAGTGGGTCGGCGACGGTGTGTTCGAGGAGCTTATGGACTTCCTTGAGGTCGGCCATCATCAACCGGCTCGCGAGGGCCTGGTTGGTAGCCTCGCCAAGCTTGATGAGCTTGATGCAAGTCTCGACGAACAGTGTGCGCGCCGCCAGCATCCAGAAGGGTTCGGCGCCTCCGCCATCGGCGGGAAGCAGGGCGGCGGCGATCCCGGTGAAGTCGGCGTGGTTCCTGGCTTCGGCGAACACCGACCAGCTCGGGCAGCGTTCATCCATCGGGTTGAGGATGGTGTCGGTCTCGGGGTTGTAGAAAGCCTCGACGTAGGCCCCGGTGAGGTCGAACACGACCGCGCGGTCGCGCCGCACGCGCATCTGCGCGATGAGCGCGCGCATCTGCGTGGTCTTACCGGTTCCGGTCGAGCCGATCATGATCGTGTGGGCCTGTTCGGTGCGCCAGGGGAAGGGCACATCGGCCATCGAGTAGGCGTGGTGGATGCCCGCAGCCTTGCGCTCGACAAGCGGCAGGGCGAGGACTTGCCGGAGCGTCTTGCCGGGCAGCTGATGGGCGACCTCCGCGTCCAGCATGTCGCGGTTGTGGGCATTGATGACTGCGGCGAGCTCGGGGCCATCGACCAGCATCGCGCCGCGCTGGTGGCGCTCTTCGAGGATGGACTTGCCTCGCCGCTTGGAGAAGTCGACGAACCACACCGCGATCGGCACGGCGACGAACAGCGAGATGAACAGCGAACCCCAGATGGCCCGCATCAGCTTGTTCCACGCGATGACGACATCGGGGTGGCTGGCAATCATCGAAACGGGCGCCGGGATCACGCGGCCCGAGGGCAGGGTGAGGTTGAGGATTTTGCGCGGATTGAACTCCATGAAGCTCCATCCGGCGGCATAGATCCGCATCAGGATCATCTGCACTTCGTGCTCGTGGAGCAGGAGGGCGAGGACGATCGAAAGCGCCACGAGGAAGGTGAAGAACCACACCAGCAGCGGCATCTTCGCCGAGGCAAACCACATCATGAATTCGTGCGTGATGAGCTGCGAGCCGCGGGTGAAGTCGCCGGCATTGCGCGGCATGTTTCCGCGCGCCGAATGGTGCTGGAGTTTGCCCGGCCGCGCCCGGTCCGACCAGGTGTCAGGACGCGGCACAGACCGCCTCCATCCGCGCCTCGGCTTCGGTGATCAGCGCCGTATGAACGTCGGGGTACTGGCGCTGCACGATGAGGTCGGCAACGAGGAACAGATATTCGGACGAGAACTGCCGGCGCCGGTCCTGTTCCGAGGTGCCCGAAACGGCGCCCAGGAAATGCTCCAGTGCGATTCGCAGGAGGTTGGAACGGGAGACCTGTTTTGCAGCTGCCGCAGCCTGTGCAGCATCGGCCAAGGCTTGCGGAAGCCGGACCGTAATCAGAACTGTTTCTGTCATCACCAAACCCTTCGAAAAGGGCCTGGCGGGAATTGCGCGATGCCTGTTTTAGGCCATCCCCTAATGCTTGGCAAGCAAAGGCATCCTGGAAGGGCCGCGTATTACATTGTAATACCGACCAAATCCCGGATATTCAGGGGGTTCGGGCAGGTACACCTTGCTGTATTACAAAGCGCATCACTTCGCATCACCTGTAAACCCACGCCTTTCCGCCATTCTTCGAAACGGACCGCCGTGTACGGTCTGCACCTCTTCCCCTTGATCCCGTAGCTTTGATGGCTTGCGGGTTTTGGTGATTTTACCCGAATCCTGTGGGGGCTTTCTACGCCCCCTTGGCGGCAGCTGAGGCCGCCGGATCACTCGACTGTCGTAAGCTCAGTCGCGGCGATTGGGGCAGGGGGCTTGCCAAGCTGGCTAGGATGACGATCCTCGCGCGCGGGAGGTTTCAGCACCAACCCAAGAGGTAGATCATGGCCAGGAAAGGAAGTCTCGAAGCGGAACGAGCAGCGATCGCAAAGGAGCGTCAAGCGTTGGAAACGCGAGAGGCGAAACTGCGCGATAGTGAGCGGGCGGCAAGCGTTGAACTGATGCAGAAATCGGTTCTCGGCAAGGCGCCGTTCGAGAGGGTCGAAGGCTTCTTCGCCGCTCTCGCAAAGCTCGGTCTCGACGAAGCCGAGAAACGACTTCGGGCAAGCTGAAACCGGCCTTGCAAAAGGCCAGCGCAGCCGGGGTTCGATGCCCCGGCTGTGCTTTATCTGGACACGCAAAAAAGGGGGGCCGGAGAGCTCCTCAGCGGAGCCCTCCGGCGCTGCGATGTCTGGTCATTTCAGAACGGGCATTCGGCGTCCCATTCGGGATCCATCACCACGCTCATGAAGCTCGCGGCGCGGGCGATGCTCGCCTCGTCGAAGTCGTCGGCCATCATGCCGGGAACGGAATGGACGATCCGGTCGATCAGGTCCTGGGGCAGGGCGTTGTAGTCGCCTTCGTCGATGGCGAGGAAGCAGCCGAACTCGTCCTCGATGACGTGCTGGTCGAAGAAGCTGTGCTGGGCCCTGATGCTGGCGGCGCGCACTGCAGCGTCATAGCTGACGGAGTCGAAAGCCGGGATGTCGAGGGTCTTGGTAAGAGCGTTCATGTGAGCCTCCTGTCAAAGGAATTGAAGAGGTCTCTTGCCCGATGGCCGAGCTTGGCTCGGGTCAGGAACGGGCCGCCTGCGGCCCGCCGCGAAGCGGGGGTGGGGGAGCCGATTTTTTCGGCTTCTTCAGGCGAAAAAATTGGGGGAACCGCCCTTCTTGACGCGGGCCAATGGCGGCCATCATCCTCAAGAAGTCTGCGAGAGTGTTTAACCCTGTTGGTCACCCCCTCGGGTGCCCCAGAATTGGGTCTTGCCCGCCCGGCCGATGCGAAGACTTCGCGCGCCCGGGCCAGCAGGCCGCAAGGCCGTTACTGGCGGGGGCCAGAAGCGAGCGAGCCGGGCCATCCAAGTGTGTGTCCCGAGCGACAAAAAAGAAGGGCATCCAGCGGTGAGGCCGGACACCCTCCTGGTTGCTCTGGATGGACGGGCCCCCGCTCAGAACGGCGGGAGATCGTCGGCGCCCACCGCGCGCTTCATCGCCGGACGATCAGCCTGTGCCTGGGTCTTGGTCCGCGCCGCCGGAGCCTCGTTCTGGGCCGCTGCATCGCGCACGATATGCAAGGGGATGCGGGCTTCGCGCAGCCGGTCGGCAAGGTTCGCCTGGATGCCGCCGCCGCTGCACACCACGGCCTCGACCGGCTTGAAAGCCAGCATGCGCGCATTGCGCTGATAGGGCGCCGACGGTCCCCGCGAGGTGTCGGGCTTGCACAGGATCACCGGCACGTTGTGCCGCGAGGCCCATGCTGCCGCGATCACGTCCGCGCCTTTGTTCTGGGCGGTCGTTGCCAGCGCCATCGACGGCACCCGCGCATGGATCGCATCGAGGTAGTCTTCGACCAGCGCGATATCGGTGAACTGCTGCCCGCCCGAGAACACCACGACCGGACCCGACGGGGCGAACTGCTCGCGCCGCTGCGCCTTCTGTGCCGCAAGGTAGTCGCGCGCTTCGATCATCGAGGCGTTGGTCTTGGACGAGACCCTTGACCCACGCACCGGTGAGAAGGGACGGCCGGTTTCGACAAGGTAGATGCGGGCGGCATGGTCGCGCATGCATTCCATCGCGTCGCGGCATTCGGCAAGGCTGCGAGCCTGCATGGTGAGGTCTTCAAGGTCGGTCGCATAGACCTCGCTCGGATCGTATTCGCGCAGCTTCTCCTGGAGCCGGTTGGCCATCGTATCCTCGCGGTCATCGAGGCGCTTCGCCACAACATGGAAGCTGTTGGCGATGCCCCATGCGACCTCGCTGGCGAAGTCTTCCATACGGGTGTCGCGGAACAGGTCGAAGACCGTTGCCAGCATCATCTCGATCGCGGCCTGCGCGGTCTCGGGATCGGGCATTTCAACCGAGCTCGGCTCATGCTCGATTGAGAGCTTTGCAAACTCAGTCTGCTCCATGAATGCACGGGCGTAGTCGGGCGTCGCGATTTCACGCGCATAGTGTTCGGCAAGGTCGGCGAAGTTCGAGAAACGGTCCGTCATGATAACCTCCAAGAGCAACAAGTCTCTCATCACACTGATGAAAGATGCCCATCGGAGGGACGCCGGAGTCAGGCAGTCAGGGACGGCGGCGCGAACGCGCTGCCGCCGCGAGGAGCGGGCGCGGGGGGAGCCGATTTTTTTGAACCAAGGCGTAGCCGCAGGGGCGACAAAATCGGGGGGCACCCGCGATCCTTGACGGCCGCCAATCTCCCAGGCGTCATGCTATGGCGATGCTGATTTCGCTCAGCCACCGAGATGAGAGAGAGATTACGGTTTTGCCCCCGAACCCCTTTTGGGCGTTCGGGGTTAACCGCAAAACACCGCTCCTCTGCGCCCCGCCAGATGCCCCGAACGAGGTAAGTCTCAGACCCGAAGCGGGGCGCCTTGGCTGCGCCAAACGTGGCGCGGCCTAAACCAAAACGGACCCCTTGCCGGAGCCAGTCAGTCGGCCCGTGGCCCGGTGCATCGCACGGGCTCGGGACGGCGACGGAGGCGGAGTGCAAGAGTGCCGGCGGCCCAATGTGAGGAACTTCGCACCCGCAGGAGCGCGGCCAAAAGGTCGCGCGGGACCGAGTGCGACAATCTTGGCGGGGCCGCTCCTTCTCGTCGGACCCGCGTTGGCTGGCACCCCGCCGATGATAGGCATATCCGTCGCTGGAATGCCCAATGTTGATGATCGGCGGGCAGGCGGTGGCGATGATCATGATCGTCATCAGGGAGCCTTTCCGGAGGATATGGTTTGTTAGAAATATGTGTGCTAGTTTCTAACGAAAGGAGCACTCGAATCATGTCCGCCATGGCTGACAAAATCATGAAGCGCGTTCGCGCTAAAGGGCGGGGGTGGGTCTTCACGCCCAAGCACTTTATCGACTTCGGCACGCGTGGCTCGGTCGACATGGCACTGTCGCGCCTCGCGCAAGCGGGCGAGATCCGCAGGATCGGACGCGGTCTCTATGACTATCCGCGACTGCATGACAAGCTGGGCGCACTGACACCGGACGCCGATATGATCGCGCAGGCCGTATCGGCGCAAAGCGGCGATAGACTTGCGCCCTCAGCCGCCGCGGCGGCGAACAGACTCGGCCTTTCAACGCAAGTGCCGGCGAGAACGAGCTATGCGACGACGGGACGAACCCGCGTGAGCAAGGCCGCAGGCCGAAGTGTTACGCTCAAGCACAGCCGTGCGCCGGTGCTGGGTCACGCCTCGGAGGCTGCCAACGGTGTGGTCCAGTTCCTGGCCGGGCTCGGGCGCGACAAGGTCGATGCCGATGCGATTTCGCAGCTCGCCGCCCGGCTCGACGACAAGGACGTGCAGGCACTGCTCAAAGGCCGCGCGCAGATGCCGGGGTGGATGGGCGATGTCGTGCTGAAGATCGGAGCGGCGCATCATGGATGAATTTGCCCGGCGGCCTGTCGATGAACGGCGGGCGTTCTTTGCCGAAACAGCTGCGCGCCGCGATCTCACGCCGCTCATTGTCGAGAAAGACTTCTGGGTTTGCTGGACCCTGCGCCGGCTGATGGGCGTCCCCGAACTGGCTGGGGTTCTAACCTTCAAGGGGGGGACCTCGCTCTCCAAGGCATTTGGGATCATCAAGCGCTTCTCCGAGGACATCGATCTCACCATCAATCGCGCTGCACCGCTGCTCGGCGAGGTCGCTTCGCCGATGGCGAGCGAGATCAGCGGCAAGGAACGCGAACGCCGCGGCAAGGCGCTCAGCGCGGCCGCCCAAGAATGGGTTGCGGCAATTCTCCTGCCGACGCTCGAACAAGCGATCGGAGAGGCCCTGGGCACCCGCGAAGGCTGGAGCATCGAACCCGACCCCGATGACGGGGATCGGCAGACAGTCCTGTTCAACTACCCTGCTTCGTCAGGCTATGGTCTCGACTACGGCAACAATTATGGCGGGCGCACCGGCTATGTTCAGCCGCGCATCAAACTCGAATTCGGGGCGCGGGGCGATCCCGAACCCGTCGAGCGGCGGGACATTCTACCCTATGTCGCCGAGGACTTTCCGGGCGAGGTTCCTGACGCGGCAACAGCGATACCGACACTGGCGCTCGAGCGGACATACTGGGAGAAGGCGACGATCCTGCATGCGCTGCACCACAGCCGCAAATTGCGGCCAGGTCTTTCGCGGCACTACTACGACGTGTTCATGCTCGATGCTGCCGGGATCACGGAGCGGGCATTAGCCGAACGAGACCTGCTCGAGCAGGTCGTCAGGAACAAGAGCCTGCTCTTTGCCGATGCCAAGGCGTCCTATGGGACGGCGCAGCTCAGTACATTGCGGCTCTCGGTGACGGGCTCGATGCGCGAGGAACTAGCGGCGGACTATGCCGCTATGGCCGAAATGTTCATGGAAGAGCCGCCGACCTTCGAGGAACTCGTGTCCCGCCTCGCGGATCTCGAGGCGCGGATCAATGCGGCCGGCTAGCCCGCAAGGGCTGTCGGCCAGGCGAAAAGCGGATTGAGGAGACGCCTCGAATGGAATTCGATGACCAGATGCGGCGCTTCTTCGGGACCGATGATCTCGGAGCGGTTTCGCCTGCGGCTCTAGCCAGCGGCGTCGAGCGAATGCAGGTCGAGTTCGGTCTGGAAACCGACAAGGGCCGCAAGTTCGCGATGTGGTCGCTGCTCTACATGTTGGGTTCGGCACCCGACCTCGATGTCGCCTTCAAGGACGAGCGCGACCGCGATGCGGCGCGAACGTTCATGGACCTGCTCGACCAAGCAAACAACAGTGCAAATGGTTGAGCGGTGACATCTCTATTTTGCAGAGACCGTTCAGATTGATAATATATCTTATGTTAAATCAATATCTTAGACGCAATCGGATCAGGCGGGATCCGCCGATCCGAACGCCACACCGAGTTTCTTGCGCGGCTTGGCGGCCTTGGGTGCCTTCGCCGGTGCCTCCGGCACAGCGGCCTTCGGCTTGCGGCCGAGGCCGATCCGCACCGCCAGCTCCTTGCGCTTCGCGGCATAGTCAGGCGCGACCATCGGATAGTCGGCCGGCAGGTTCCAGCGGGCACGATAGTCCGCCGGTGTCATGCCATGCTCGGTGCCGAGGTGGCGCTTGAGCATCTTCATCTTCTCGCCGCAATCGAGGCAGGTCACTGCGTCGGGCTTGACCGACGCGCGGACCGATACCGCAGGCGTCAGCTTTTCTTCGACCGGCTCGGGAGCCTGACCGAGCGCGGCAAGGGAAGCATAGACCGACTGGATCAGCCCCGGGAGGTCTGCTGCCGAGACCGAATTGTTGCTGACATGGGCGGAGATGATGTCGGCAACGTGGTCCAGCAAGGTGTCATCGGCTATGATCATCACGCTTTCTCGAATTGATAATGCCGGACCCTATGGGGCGCCGCGAGGAATTGCCAGTTCATGGGCGCGCATTCGCGGGCACCATGAACAAAAAAATAGGGCCAGCATTGCTGCCGGCCCCCTGAAAGTCTTGGGAGAGGATGCCTGAAAGGCACTGCTGATATGGGTCGCACCCGTTCATGCTGCAAGTGCGAAAGGAGCCGGTGCCGTTGAATTTTTCGCACCACGGCTTGATCAAGGCGCCCGAAGGGAGGCGGCAGCGCCGCCCCCCGGCTCGGTTCAGAGGAAGAGGACTTCCTCGGAGACGATCTCGACCGCGTAGCGCTCGACGCCTTCCCGGTCGGTCCACTTCGAGTAGTGGAGGCGGCCCTGGACCTCGACCAGATCGCCCTTCTTCTTGTGCTTGGCAACCGAGGTGCCGAGGCCATTGAAGGCGGTGATGCGGTGGAACTCGGGGATCGTTTCGGTGTAGCCGGCCTCGTTCTTGACCGTCTTGCCGTCGACCAGCTTGGGCCGGTCGGTGACGAGGGTGAAGGAGGTGATCGCGGTCTCGCCGGCGTGGCGGGTTTCGGGGGCGGACGCGATGCGGCCGATCAGGATGACGAGGTTCTTCATGAGCTATCTCCGGTGTTGAATTCGGCGGAACCGCCCGCCGATGAACCAGACAGGCGGCGCCGATAGGCCCGGGCCCGCACCGAACGCATGTGAGGGAAACTCAAAAGCGAGGAGTGGTGCGGTAAGCCCTGCAAGGGCTTCACGGTCCGCTGCTTTTGGGTTGCGGCCAGGGACTGGCGCCGCAGGGTTCATCGGCAAACGGAGGGCGGTTTCGTCAGTTCATTCCGGAAGGGCAGCCAGCTCTGGACCCGTCAGCCTTGGCCGCTGTTCAGCCCTGCCCCGGATTTGCCCTCGCTGCGCGCGCGCCAAATAAAACCTTCGCTGGCCGCCGTGCGGCCAATTCGACGATACTGTCAGAACGAGGCGCACCGCGACTGGCCCAGGCCGCACAACTGCCCCCGGCCTCAAGCGCGAGTACCGCACCAGTGAAGATCGTCCTGAGGTCCTATCAGCCGCCCTCGAAGTGGGCATTCAACGCCAGGGACGCGCGAGCCCCTGCGCGATCAGATAGTCGCCTGCGTCGACACCACCCACCGACACGGTGGCCAGCGTCCGCCCATAGGGATCGGTTCCTTGCCGCTCGATCATCACCCGGCCCCGCGACAGCAGCCGGACCAGCGCCACGCGCGAGGCTTCGCCCGCGGCAAAATCGCACCAGGCATAGGACCGGCGCCGGTCCTGGCACTTCGGGCTATCGGGAAGTTCGGGCGCATCGATATTGGCGATCCGCACCCGCTCGCGGCCGCAACGGATCGTGTCGCCGTCATGGACCGAGGGAGAAAGGCAAAGGGCGGCGGCAGCGAGGACGACAGGCATGAGGCAGACCCTAGCCGCAGTGCGCCGCAGCGCCAATTCCCGCAATTTTCCCGTCACCCCCCTGGCCCCGATCGTTACCCGCAGGGCCGGCATCCCATGCCGGCGAGCTTGGGTGGGCGGCGGTGCGTAAGCGCCGACGCGCGCCCTAGCGAGTAGAGCGGGTCGCCCCCAGCCCGCGCGGGGCGCGGGCGCCGGGGTGCCCCTCCCCTTTCTGAACCTCGCCAACCAGCACCAGGATCGGTATACTCCCATCCGGCCACGAATTGCTGGACCCGCTGCCGCAGGCAGAACCGCATCCGAGACCCAAGGAGCCAGACCGATGGACGATCGAGGGGAAATGCCGAGCGCACTGCAGGTCGCCCGGGCAGTGTCGGTGGTGCTGGGCAGGAAGCTTGCCGATCAGGCCGCAGGCGAGATCGTGCTGACCCGCGAGGAAGCTGCGCTGTGCCTTGGCCTTGCCGACGGCGTCGTCGAGAACCTCGAGCAAAGCGAGGCCTGAGCCCCCTGCCCCAGACCTAGCGGACGTTGAGCCCGAGCTCGCCAAGCAATTGCCCGGCCTGTTCGCGTGAGATCGTCGCGCCTCGGAACAACCCGGCATCGACCAGGCGCAGCCCGCCAAGATCGGCGCCGCGCAGATCCGAGCCTTCGAAACGCGAGCCCGCCACCATCGCCTCGCGCAGGCTGCAGTCCTCGAATACCGTCATGCGGAAATCGCCCTTGCGCAGGTCGGCGCCGGAGAAGTCGACCCGGCGCAGGGTTTCCTTGCGGAACGAAAACCCGGGCAGCTTGGCGCTGACCAGCAGCACCTCCTCGAACTGCACATGCATGGCGCGCGCTTCGGAGAAGTCCGCGCCGGTGAGCTTGGTGCCAACGAACTTCGCCGAGGTCAGTGTCGCACGCCGCCAGACGGAATTGTTGAAGTCACCGCCCGAGAACGCGGCCTCGCTGAGATTGGCGCCAACAAAGCTGACGAACGGTGCGCGGCAAGACTGCCAGACCGAGCCCTCAAGCTTGGCGGCGCTGCAATCGGCCTTACGCAGATTGCAGCGTTCGAACCGCCAGCCCGTCAGGTCGAGCCCGGAGAGGTCGACCTCCTCACAGTCGCAGTCGGTCACGACCTGCGGCGGGCCCCCGGCGAGTGGGATGAGGTCGCTGCGCGTCAGCGTCCGCCCCGTAAGGCCGCGAGGAGAAAACAGATCGTCCATTCGTTTGCCGTAGCGATCGGCGACAACGGCGACCAGTCATACAACCAGAAAGAATGGCGACTTACGGTCACACTGTTGCCATCAGTCACTCGTCGCAGATCCGCCAATCACAGCAATCATGTTCGGTGCAGCTAACCCGTACTGACAAAAATCCTGACCGGTCTCGTCCGAATTCTCTTGCGAAAGCCGAGCTAATGAGGAAATTTCTCGGCAAAGAAGCCACGGAGGGGTGTTTCGTATGCGAGCGACGCGCGGGCAGGTCACGTCTTCTTTACTCGGGTCATGTAGTGGAACCGCACGCATGCTGGCGTGTTTGCGTATCGCGCACGTGAGTTTGTAGCGTGACGTATTGCGTCACCAGTGCCTTGCGTCTAAGGGCCGCGCGCGCGGCGAGCACGGGACGGTAGTCGAATGTACGATCTGATTGCGACATTTGGTGCGATCCTTCTTGGTCTGGTTTCGCTCGTCGTACTGACCGTATTCCTCAGCGTTTTGCGCAGTGGTCCGGGCGAGATAGCCTATCTGCGGCGCAAGGATTACGGCCTCAGATCGTGGGTGACCGGCGCTCTTCGCAAGCCGGCGCGAGGCGCAACGATGCGAGAACTCGAAGGCATCGAATTGAAGTCGCGAGGCGGAACCCTGAATTACGCCCGCCGGACGCGCGCGCCGTCTTCCGAACTCCTCTGACTCCCGGCCATTCGGGGGGTAATTGAGTTTTGGGGCAGGCAGCAGCACAGGTACTCCCGTATTCGTTCCCGACTAGTGGCCAGGCCCCTTGGTCTGGTGCAACGCATAACTATGCGAGTTGG
The DNA here is from genome assembly GCA_022652485.1 of Sphingobium sp. Taxonomy (GTDB): domain Bacteria; phylum Pseudomonadota; class Alphaproteobacteria; order Sphingomonadales; family Sphingomonadaceae; genus Sphingobium. The sequence continues at coordinate 734 of JALCRK010000034.1, read as the reverse complement.
GTACCGAACGTTTCAGGGCATCTCTCGTTCGGAGTGATCGACGGACGAGGGAAATGTCACTCGGTAAACCAGCATTGCGACGCCAGGGGCACGCGTATCGTCGTCGTCCATTCCCGGCGCTCGGCGCAGGACTTCCCGTTGCCCGGCGGTCTTGTCGGCCTCATTCGCCGATCGGTGACCCAGGATTACTTGATCATTGCGAATACTGCCGGGGCGCGAACGCCCAATCTCCCGGAGATTGGCAGCGTCACCGATAAGCAGGAATCCAGCACCCCACCTGCCTCAAGGCACGAGGAAAATGGGGTTATGGTCGGCGAGGTGGTCGTTTTGCCACCTGACGACGATCCGGTTACCGGCGGCGTACTCAAAGGCCTGCTGGAGCAGATTCATGACGACATGGATCGGCGGCAACAGGCGGGGATCGAGGCCAATCTTGACGCACTGGCTGGCCTGCCCCAGCACATCCGCGATCAGTTGGATGCGTCATCGCGTCAGATCGCCTGTTTCCGCCTGAAATTTGCTCTGTTTCGAACCGGCGAGGTCCGCATCTGGTTCGATTGGAGCGACTTTCTCGGCCGAGATGCTGACGAATTCCCCCCGACAGATATGGAGCAGGTGGCGGCAGAGGCTTTGCCAGGTCACGTCCGTCAAGGTGGTGTAATTTCGGTGGTGGCCGGGGCGCATCGTCATGCAGCTCTGGCGGTGATGTGTAGGGGCTGGTTTTCCTCCTCGAT
>JALCRK010000033.1 GCA_022652485.1 Sphingobium sp. | reverse complement strand
GCACGGCGTACTGGTCGATGATCGTGTCGTCGATATCGGCCCACCGTCGTCGCGCAATGCGAAGCCAGGCCACGACATGCTCGGCCTCGGATCGATAGGACTGCGCCGGTCCCTGCGCGAGTTGCAGACTATTGATCGCGTCGAAATAGTCGGCGAGGTGCCGTGGCAAATCGTCGATCCCGTCGTCGACTTCGACGTAGCCTTGATCTTCCAGGAAGCGGACGAAGCGTCTGACCCGCGCTGCAATGTCCGCCTTATATACTGGCTGCTGCGCCGAATACCGGTGGCACCGGCACCGGTGCTTCTCGAACCGCCGAACAGCCCGATCGTCGATCGTGCGGACTGCGATCCCATGCAGCTCCAGCCAATGCAGGAAATGGCGGGCAGCAGCGCCAAACAGAACCGCACAGGCTGACCTCTCGTCGAGCGACAGAGAGGAGAGGAATGCGGTGAGTAGGGTGCCGTGACTGGGCGGGTCTTCGACCCGGAGCGGGGCCGCTCGAAACGGCAATGATGATCTTGTTCGCATGTAGCTTCCTTCGACTTGTTGAGGTCGAAGGAACTGTAATTATCTGGAGTGAAATCATGGAAAACCGAAGAAAACCTGCGCCTCCCGCCGCCACGCTCGACATAAACTGCGACTGCAAAGAATATATGATCGACTATCTGAAATCCGCTTTCCCCACGCGGATGATGCGCGTCTTCAAGGGCTCCGATGGCGAACCCCGTTCCGAGTTGATGGTCGATGAGGATGGCTACCCTGTCCATAGTCAGGTCGCCCTCCAGGCGCGTGACGACCTGATCGAGCGCCTATGTGCCATGCCGGCCATCCCCGCCGCGCTCGACGAACTGATCCGTCACTTCGGCACCGACGCAGTCGCCGAGGTGACTGGCCGGACGCGGCGCCTGGTGATCGACGGCAGCGGGCGACAGCAGGTCGAACGCCGGACCGCGCGCAGTAATATTGTCGAATCCGACGCCTTCATGTCCGGCCGCAAGGCGATCCTTGCCTTCTCGGATGCCGGTGGGACGGGGCGCAGCTATCACGCCGATCGCAACTGTCCGACGGCCGACCGCCGCCGCGTCCATTATCTGCTCGAACCGGGTTGGCGCGCCTCCAGCGCAATCCAGGGTCTGGGGCGATCCAACCGAACCAACCAGCTCAGCGCGCCGATCTTCCGCCCGGTGACGACAGACTGCCGGGGCGAACGGCGCTTCATCAGCACGATCGCCCGACGCCTCGACAGTCTTGGCGCGCTCACCCGGGGGCAGCGGCAGACCGGGGGCCAGAACCTTTTCGATCCGGCGGACAATCTTGAGAGCGATTATGCGAGAGATGCTTTAAGCCAATGGTATCGCTTGCTCTATCTGGGGAAACTCACCAGCGTCACACTCGACGATTTTTCGCTTATGACCGGACTCAAGCTCGTCGATCAGAATGGCGGCGGCCTGCTCGAAACTTTGCCCCCGATACAACGCTGGCTCAACCGGCTGCTGGCGCTGCGGATCGGCACCCAAAATGCGATCTTCGAGGAGTATATGGCGCTGATCCAGGCCCGCATCGATGCCGCGCGCGATGCTGGGACCCTCGATGTCGGCGTCGAGACGATCAAGGCTGAGCGGATCGTGCCGCTCGAAGAGCAGATCCTTCGCCGCGATCCGGTGACCGGCGCCGAGACCAGGCTCTGCCGTATCGAGCTTCATCATCGGCGCCGCGCGACTGCCTTTGAACGTCTCATGGAGACTTGGTCCGGGGCGAAGGAAATCGCGTTCCTGAAAAATGGCCGCTCGGGCCGGATCGCGCTACGGGTGCCTTCCTGGTCGATCCTCGACAATGACGGGCAATCCATTCAGGTCTGGGAGCTGATCCGTCCCGTCGGCTCCGAGCGCATTCGTCAGTCAGCGCTCGCAGAGAGCCATTGGCGCGAGATCGACATGGCCGGCTTTCGCACTGCTTGGGAGGCGGAATGCGCGGACATCGCCACGCGGATCGACGTCGAGACCATCAACATCGCCACGGGGCTGCTCTTGCCAGTCTGGAACCGGTTGCCCGATGACGATGTCCGTGTCTGGCGGATCTCCGATGCCCAGGGCAATTCGATGTTGGGCAGGATCGTCTCGCCCGCTGGTTTCGAGAAGCTTGCACAGGCGTTCGGCGTGACCATGGCTATCGCCCTGTCGCCGACCGAAATCGTCGCAGCGGCCCGCGGCAGCGACGGCGTCGCAATCCCCGAACTTCCGGGCGCACGCCTTCAGCGTTCCTATGTCAACGATGAGGCGCGGCTGGAGATCAAAAGCTTCCCGCCCGCTAAACGCGAATGGTTGAAGTCGCTCGGCTGCTTCACCGAGATCATCGCCTACAAGACGCGCCTGTTCGTTCCGACCAATCGTGCCGAGGATATCCTCGTGGCAATTTCCGCAAACGCCACTCCCTGAATAGCGGGCTGACAGACGCCCGACACACCCAATTTGCGATGCGCGACCGAGGCCGAGCTGTCTCGGGCTGCGGCCCGGTCGCGCATATTGGCCGCATGGAGGGAAGGGAGGGGGCTGGATGTGGTCGGCGAATAGGTCGTCGGCGCACACCGGAGACCAATCATGGCCGACCCCGATCCGATCGGCGCGCTGTTCGTCGAGAGCTTCAATCTCGATCTCGCCGAACTCCATTCCGCCGCCCGTGTCGCCCTGCCGTCGAACGGCAATCACGGCGACGTGCTCGAACTGCGGGACGATGAGGGCAATTTCCTCTCCTTCGTGCCCGCCGATGCCTCTCCCGAAATGGTGGCGATCGCTTACCGTCTCTACGGGCAGGGCCTCAACCACGGCGTTCGTGTGGGCGAGGTCGCTGCATGGGCGAAGCTGCGATACCTGATCGGTGCCGCTGCTGTCGGCGACCCTGCCTGAACAACCCCGCCGCCTCGCAGGTCTGAATGCCCGAGGCGGCTTCCCTTCACCGACTTCGCAGGAGGCCCATCATGGCCGACCGTGTTTCCGTCACTATCCGCATCGGCGGTTCGCTGCCGCGCGCCCAACTTGCCGCGTTCATCGCCGTTATCGAGGATGAAGCGCTCACCGATCCGCTCGGGGAGTATTTCTCAATGGGCCATATCACTGGTTTCGGCCCGCTCGAACTTGCGGCCGACGACGTTTCCTGGGGCCGGCTTGAGTCTCTCGAGACCTTCTGTGTCGACAATCGGCTGCCCTTCCAGCGTTGGTGCGGCAGCTATCCCGGAAGTTGGGAGGCCGAGCGCATCGTGTTCGATGGCGCGACCGACCCGCGCTCCTACACCGTCACCGATAACGACATCGTCGTGGTCACCGAGCCGGAACTTCGCTCACTCGGCACCTTCGAGGCCGTCAGCGCCTATCTACAGTCGGCCAATGTCGCTTTGCCCCCGCTGACCATCGTCGATGATGAGGAGCAGGATCATGGCTGACACCTATGTCCAGGGCTGCTTTGCCTTCTCCTGCTCACCAGCGGAGATGGCGCTGCTGGAGGAAGCCTTTCAGGCGAGCTATGGCCTTGGCGAGGGCTACAATCCCGATACGGTAAGCCCGAGCCCCGAATTCCTGGCGCTGTTTCCGGCCTCCGAGGACGACCGCTGGGCTGGTTTTCGCGACATCTTCTCCGACCGCGATTTCCCATCCTTCGGCGCGGTTTTGACGGGCAGCAACCTTGCTGATCCTTTGATGGTCGCCGCCGTCGTCACGTCGGAAATCGCCCTCGACCCCGAGGCACTCGCCAAGCTGATCCAGCGCTGCTGCTCGGCAACGCTCCTCACCGGTCCGATCGGTTTCGAATGGAGCGTCACCTGTTCGCGAATGCGCGTCGGGGAGTTCGGCGGCGGATGGTGCGCGATCTTCCACGATCGGATCGAGATTGAAAGCACCGGCGAAGCCCTCGCGGCGTCGCTTTCTGGCGGCGTCCTCTAAATTCGCCGAGCCGTAGAAGCGTAGCTTCACCCGAACCGTCAAAGGCGCTGCAAATGCTCATGACCATCGCAGCGCCAAAAACCGAAGGAGGCAATGAGATGGCCCAGTTCAAGTTCGCGGTCACCGAGACCCGCAATTTCGAGATGCAGTATCAGGTCGAGGCGGAGACACTCGAAGAGGCGCGCGAGAAAGCCGAAACCGGCGATACGACGTTCGAGGTCGAACTGGGCTGCAGCGGCGTATCCGACCGCTTTGTGGTCCAACAGCTTTAGTGGCCATGACCGGATACTCGCTCAAGCGGGCTTGCCGCTGCCCAACCAACACCCCGGGAGACCTCCGATGGATGACCCCACCCCCGCAATGTGGCGCGCGTTGCTCGACTTCCGGGCGCGCCATGGGCGCTATTGGAAGCGCGCCCTTTCGCTCAAATGGATGAACGGGAGCGACGAGTTCGAGCCTTTCTCGGCATCGCTGCGAATGGTGCGCAACCAGCTTGGGCCGACCTGGCTCCACGCCCTTCGGCCCGCTTCCCTCGACGCCGCTGCGCGTCGCCTCACCGCGCTCGATTCACAACCCGACAATTGCCGGGCCGAGCCCATGCTCAGCGGCGAGCCTTGCGCGAGCGATCAATGACGCCGGACCGGCGGAGGGAAGGGGGCCTTGGGGGATGTGCGGCGGGCGGAGGCAACGACGTTTCGCGCGCGCAGCCAGTATCAGGAGGTCCCCATGAACATGATCGCAACCGTCGATCGCCCGGTATCGGGCGCCTATAAGGTCGATATCAGCCGCGGCCGGAACGTCAGCCGCGTTTCCTCGGAATGGTTTTCGCGCCCCGAGGACGAACGCTATCTCTCCCTCACCAGCCTTTATGATCGCGTACGCGCCCGCGCCGAGGCGGCGACAACCCGGGTCGTCGAGAGCCGGGCCGTCCGCGTCGAGGCGCGCAGCGACAATCCCGAGCGCCTCTCACTCCTAGTACCCGGCAGCGACGAACCGGTTGCTCCCACCAACTGGTCGTTCGGCCAGATGTGCAGCCTGGTCGGCGCACCGGCCTCTTATCTGCGCGATCTGCCCGCAGCGCTCGCTGGCATCAATCTCCAGCACGGCCTGATCGCCCATCGCGGCGAGCAGGTGAAGCTGCTCCAGACACATGATGGCCGCACCGAGCTGCGGGCGGTCACCGGCCCGGACTATGGCCGGATCTGGGATCATGAGCTGGTCGCGGCGGTGATGAAATTCGCGGGCGACGGCGTCGGGGATACACGGTGGAAGGTTCCGGGCGTGCTCGACTGGGGCACGATGCGCTATAACCCTTATGTCGATGTCAGCCGTGACACGACCACCCTCTATGCCTCCGATCGCGACGTCTTCCTCTTCCTGGTGGATGATACCCATCCGATCGAAGCGGGTCGGCTGCCCAATGGCGACCCGGACCTCTATTTCCGCGGCTTCTATTGCTGGAACTCGGAAGTCGGCTCGAAGACGCTCGGCATCGCGACCTTCTATCTCCGGGCGGTGTGCATGAACCGGAATCTCTGGGGCGTCGAGAATTTCGAGGAGATCAATATCCGCCACTCGAAATTCGCTGCCAATCGGTTCGCGCAGCAGGCCGAGCCGGCGTTGACCCACTTCGCGGATTCCTCAGCCGTACATTTCATCAATGGTATCCGCACCGCGCGGGACCGCATCGTCGCGCGGACCGACGAAGATCGCTCAAGCTTCCTGCGCAACCGCGGCTTCTCCAAATCCGACACGGCCAAGGTCGTCGCCACCGTCCTCGACGAGGAAGGGCACCCCGCCGCGTCACTCTACGACTTCGTGCAGGGCATCACCGCCGTCGCGCGACACAAGACCCATCAGGACGACCGCCTCGATCTCGAGGGCAAGGCCCGGAAGCTGATGGAACGCGCCAACTGACCGGGGGGGGGCGGGAGGGGGCCGGGCGCCGACGCTTCCAGATTCTGGAGATTTGCCATGACCGAGAATTCGGTGGCGCCGACGCGCGCCTATTGCATTGCCGTCGATTTCCTGAGCGGCGACCAATGCTTCGCCAGCGGACAATATGATATCGAGGCTGAGGATGTCGCCGAGGCCGTCCGCCTTGCCCTCATCCAAGCAGAGGACAGTATCTACCACGACCCGCGTGTTCCCGATCTGGGCCTTCACGCCCATGTCGTGCCGATCACGGACGGGGATGATCCCGATCCTCAATCGCCTTGTCCCGCGGCCGCGCAGAAGCCAGTCTGTCCGTACTGCGGAAGCGATGGGGTCGCCCGCGACGCCACCGCCAGATGGGATACGGACGAACAATGCTGGTCGATTTCGGGGCTCTTCGACAATGAGACCTGCGACGATTGCGGCGCAGAAGGCGATGACTTCGCCAATTGGGTCGCCATTACCCCTAAGCCGCCCGCCGACCGCGGCTTGTCTGTTGGCGCTCGAGCTCTTCCAGATACCGGGCCGATAGAGCCGGAAACCACGTCTGATCAGGTGCCTGCCGAGATCTTGTCCGTTCAGGCGATTGACGCGGCCGCCTATCGACTGGCGATTGCCTCACTGCCGCTCGACCGCCGCGCGATCTTCGAGCTGCACCAGCTTGACGGCCTGCCCTATACCGAAATCGCCGACCGCACCGGCACCTCCGTCGCAGACATCGAGCGAGAGATCGCAGCGGCGCTGACCCACCTGACGATGTGCTTCCAGCGCGATCCCGATCGCCCGGCGTGATGCCAACCAGATCCTTGTTCCTTCGTCCGCACGGCACGATCGGCGCGCCATCACCGCCGCCGGGCTTTCTGGTGTCAGGGTCAATGCGATCGCTGTCTCAACGATCGTGGCAGCTTACGTCATAGATATTTGGAGATCGTCCGAAACTGCTCGACGGCCGAGCCTACGTTCTTGTCTGCCTCTGCGTGGGACAGGCAGTGATCGATATGATCGTTGATCAGCGCCTTTTTCGCGTTCGCCACTGCCTTTTCGACCGCATGAAGCTGCTGGGCGATATCCACGCAAGGCCGACCCGCTTCGATCATCTCGACGATGCTGCGTAAATGTCCCCCGGCCCGGTTGAGCCGTTTCACAATCGCTGTGTGGCTGGCGTGCCTGTGATCGGTCATCAAATGGTCATCCTGTAGATCAGCGAGCGGGACACTCAGGCCCTTTACATATCCTCCCCGGGAGGTTAGCTCAAGCGCGTCCTATATCCCCCATAGGGGATAGGGTCGCAATCAATCGGAACAAACGCCACGTGCTCTCCGTCTTGGCAAACCGCACCTATCGCCATCTGTTCATGGCTCAGGTCATCGCGCTCATCGGCACGGGGCTCGCGACGGTTGCGCTCGGCCTGCTTGCCTATGACATCGCGGGCGGCAGCGCAGGCGCGGTGCTCGGGACGGCGCTCGCGATCAAGATGGTGGCCTATATCGGCGTCGCGCCGGTGGTGGGCGCCTTCGCCGACCGCCTGCCGCGTCGCGCATTTCTCGTCAGTATGGATCTCGTGCGGATGGCCGTGGCGATCTGCCTGCCGTTCGTGAGCCAGGTCTGGCAGGTCTATCTCCTGATCTTCGTGCTGCAATCCGCCTCAGCCGCGTTCACGCCGACCTTCCAGGCAACCATCCCCGATATCCTGCCAGAGGAGCGCGACTATACCCGCGCGCTGTCGCTGTCGCGGCTCGCCTATGACATGGAAAGCCTGACCAGCCCGATCCTGGCTGCCGGGCTGCTGACCGTCATCAACTTCCACTGGCTATTTTCGGGAACGGCGATCGGGTTTCTGTGCTCGGCGCTGCTCGTCGTGACGACGGTCCTGCCGCGCGCGGCGAAATCAGAACCAAGAAGTGGGGGCATCTACGCCAAGACCACGCGGGGTACGCGCATCTATCTGAAGACGCCGCGCCTGCTGGGGTTGCTGGCGCTGACCCTTGCTTCAGCTGCGGCCAGTTCGATGGTCATCGTCAACACGGTGGTCATCGTGCGCGGCAATCTCGGCCTCACGCAGCGTGATGTTGCCTTCACGCTTGCCGCTTTTGGCGCAGGCTCGATCCTTGCCGCGCTGACCCTGCCACGCATCCTCGATCGGGTCGCCGATCGTACGATCATGATTGGTGCTGCGGCAGCAATGACGATCGGTCTCGCCCTTCTGGCAGTGCTCACGGCAAGCTTTGGGGCAGCGCCCGGTTATTGGCGCATGGTCCTGATCGGCTGGTTCATACTCGGTATCGCCTATTCGATGAGCGTGACGCCATCGGGCCGATTGCTTCGACGGTCGGCTAATGCCGACGACCGTCCGGCCTTGTTCGCTGCTCAATTCGCGCTCAGCCACTGCGCCTGGCTGATCTGCTATCCCCTGGTGGGTCTGTTGGGCGCCAGCATCGGGCAGACAGCGGCCTTTGCGGCAATGGCGGTGATCGCGGCCGTCGGAACCCTGGCCGCATCGTGGCTTTGGCCCAGCGCAGATCCCGTTACGGTGAACCATGATCATGCGGATCTCGCGCCCGATCATCCCCATCTGCGCGGCGATCACGGCACGGCGCGGGAGCATGCGTTCGTCATCGACGATCTCCATCAGCGCTGGCCACGCCAATGACTTTCATCTCGACTGTCATGATCCCTGCCTTGCGGCGCGCTTGTGGACCGGCCGTGTTCGCGATACCCGTAACGACATGACGGCATCGTCGGTCAGATTGCGCGCTTCGGTGCGGGCCTGTGCCCGCATGCGCCTTTTTGCGCTCTCGGCGATTCTGGCGCTGTTCGGGATGCTGGCGCTCGCCACCTGGCATGACGCTATGCCGCACGTCCATGATGCCGCGCATGTCGTTAGCGTCGATCGGGATCATCATGATCACGCCCCGCCCGAGCAGCCGGACACACCCGACCTGATGCATCTGGCGGCTCATGCGGTGCTCCAGACAATCGACGTGCCCGCGCAGGCTGTGGTTGTTGCGCTCTTGAAGCCTGTCACCGCAATCTGGGCGCGCGAACCTGCCGAAGCGGCGCGGTCTATCGCACCTTCGTCAATTCTGCGTCCCCCGCGAGGCTGAATTCACGCGCGTAGCGCGTGCCGTCATTGCAGCCTTTTTTGGGGATAAGAATATGAGAGCCTTTATAGGCCGGCTGCCGCGTCGCGTGGTGTCCGGCATGATGGTCGCGACCTGCGTCGCGGCGCTGTGCGCACCCGCACAGGCGCAAGTGGCGCCGCCATTCGCTACACTGCTACGCCAGACCGCCGAGGCGCCCCGGCGTATCGAAAGCGAAGCTGAGGTCCGCCGGTCCGAAGGTCTTGCACGCCAGGCGCGCGCCCGACCCAATCCGACGATCGGCATTCTCACCGAGAATGTCGCGGGATCGTCTCCCTATCGCGGGGTCGATCGCGCCGAGACGACGCTGCAATATAGCCAGCCGCTTGAAATCGGCGGCAAGCGTTCGGCGAGGATCGCAGCCGGAGAGGCCGGCGTCGCCGCGTCCCGCGCCCGCGATCGTGATGCGAAGATCCGCTACGCTTATGATCTTGCACGCGCTTATGCAGCGGCGGACGTCGCAGACCAGCGGATAATGCTGGCCGAAGGCGAGGTCGAGCAAGCGCAGAACATCTTGCGCGCCGCTCGCGTGCTGGTCGATGCCGGCAAGGAAGCGCGGCTGCGCGCCCTGCAAGCAGAGGCCGCGCTGAACGCCGTCAGCGCCGATCTTGAGGGGGCGAAAGCGGATCGCATTGCGGCCTATGCCCGCCTCTCCGCACTCGCCGGCGTCGAGGAGACCTTCACCGGCTTGTCGGAATCGCTCCTGACCGTGCCGGTCGCGGCACCGGCTTATGGCCCCGTCGATCCGATGACGAGTTCGTCCTTTCTTGCCGCGCAGGCAGAGCGGGAGGCTGCCGAGCGCCGCCTGACCGCCGAACAGAAGCGGGCAATCCCCGATGTGACGGCAATCGTCGGCGTGCGGCGCCTCGATTATGAAAATGCGACCGCACTGACGGCGGGCGTCTCGATCCCGCTCAACATCTTCGATCGCAATCGTGGCAATATCGCCGCTTCGCAAGCAGAGGCACAGGCCGCCGCCGCAAGATTGGCCATGGCGCGTAACGATGCGATTGCCGAAGCCCGCGCGGCCGGGGCGCAGATTGCGGCCGCGCAGTCGCGGGTTGCCGCTGCGGAGGCATCGCAACGCACCGCGGAAGAAACCTATCGTCTCGCCCGCATCGCCTATGAGGCTGGCAAATCCCCGCTCGTCGAATTGTTGAACGCCCGCCAAGGCCTTGGCGCGGCACGCGGGATCGTCCTCGACGCCAAAGTAGCCAGTTTCGAGGCGCGCGCGCAGCTCGCCCGCCTTCAGGGCCGCACCCTTTCCGGAGATGAGATCCAATGAACCCCGACCGCAACAAGCTTTATGCCGGGGCCGCGATCGGTCTCGTCCTCGCCGCCCTTGCCGGTTTCGGTGTCGCCAGAATGACGGGTCCGTCCGCACCGACAGACGAGACGGAAGCGGCCGCCTCCACCGCTCCAACCGACACGGTCGTGATCACCCAGGACGGTATCAAGACGTCGGGGATTGGCCTTGCACAAGCGGCATCCGGTGGCGTCGCCGGCATCATCCTCGCCAGCGCCACAGTGGAGGCAACGCCTGACGCCGAAGCGGTGCTCACTGCCCGGGCAGCGGGCACCGTTACCCGGATCTTCAAGCGGATCGGTGATCCGGTCAGTGAGGGCGAAACGATCGCCCTTGTCGAGAGCCGCGATGCGTCGGCGATCGCCGCCGATCGCAGTACGGCTGCCGCAAGGGTTACGCTTGCAAGCCGGCAACTCGCGCGCGAGCGAATACTGCTTAATCAAGGGGTGTCGCCCCGGGCAGACTATGAGACCGCCGAAGCCAATCTGGCGGTCGCTCAGGCCGAAGCCCGGCAAGCGAGCGCTGCCGCCAGCGCGGCAAAGGTCTCGCGCGACGGCAGGTCGGTTGCGGTGGTCAGTTCGATCTCCGGCCGTATAACATCCGCACCCGTCAATCTCGGCGCGTTTGTGCAGGCCGAGACCGAGCTGTTCCGTGTCGCCGATCCGCGCCGCCTTCAGATCGAGGCGAGCATGCCGGCAGCGGACGCATTGCGTGTGAAGGCGGGTGACAGGGTCGAGCTGACGACCAACAACGGCCAGAAAGTGGAAGGCCAGGTCCGCTCGGCGACCGGCGTGGTCGATCCGCAGACGCGGCAAGCGACGGTGGTCGTGACGCCAAGCGGAGGCGGCGGCCTGATCGCGCCCGGCCAACTCGTCCAGGCGCGTATCTTCGCCAGCGGCGGCGATGCGGCCTCAGGCGTGAATGTGCCGCAGGATGCGGTCCAGACGCTAGGGGATCGCTCGGTGGTGTTCGTGCGAACCCGCCAGGGGTTCAAGGCGCAGACCGTGCGGGTTGGAACGCGCAGCGGCGGCATAGTCGAGATTGCCTCGGGCCTCCCTGCAAACACGGTGATCGCCACCACCAATGCCTTCCTGCTCAAGGCCGAGCTAGGCAAGGAGTCGGCGGAATGATCGCGCGCATATTAGGGCTCTCGGTCAGAGCGCGATGGGCGGTCGCCTTCCTCACCTTTCTCGTCGTCCTGTTCGGCGCCTGGCAGATCACCCTGCTGCCGATCGACGCGGTCCCGGACGTCACCAACCGCCAGGTCCAGATCAACAGTTTCGTGCCGACCCTCGGACCGGTCGACATGGAGAAGCAGGTCACCTTTCCCGTCGAGACAGCGCTTGCCGGTATTCCCGGCCTGCAGATGACCCGCTCGCTCACGCGTAACGGGTTCAGCCAGGTCACCGCGGTCTTCAAGGACAGCACCGACATCTATTTTGCCCGGCAGCAGGTGACCGAACGGGTCGCTCAGGCCAAGGACAGCCTGCCTGCTGGCGTTCAACCCCAACTCGCGCCGCTCACGACGGGTCTGGGCGAGATCTTCATGTTCAGCGTCGCATTCGAACATCCCGACGGCAAGGGCGTGAAGGTCGTTGACGGTCAGCCGGGCTGGCAGTCCGACGGCGCCTATCTGACGCCCGAAGGCGAGAAACTGACCACGGTGGTTGCCAAGGCCGCTTATCTGCGAACGGTCCAGGATTGGATCATCAGGCCGCAGATGCGCACCGTGCAGGGTGTTGCCGGTGTCGATTCCAACGGCGGCTATGTGAAACAATATGTCGTCGAGCCCAATCTGACCGCGCTTGCATCCTATGGCGTCTCGGTCACTGACCTCGCCGACGCGCTCGAACGGTCGAACCTGTCGGCAGGCTCCAATTATGTCCGCCGTGCCGGTGAATCCTTCCTCGTCCGCGCCGACGCGCGGCTGCGCTCGGTCGCCGACATCGAGGAAGCGGTGATCGCCACGCGTGCCGGCGTCCCGGTGCGCGTGAAGGACGTCGGCCAGGTCGTCATCGGGGGCGCGGTGCGGACCGGATCTGGCAGCGTCGGCGGGTCGGAAGCAGTCATCTCGACGATTTTGATGCTCACTGGCGAGAACAGTCGCATCGTTGCCAATCGCGTCGCCGACAAGCTGGTCGAAATCAACAAGACGTTGCCGCCGGACGTTGTCGCAAGCCAAGCCTATAACCGCTCGAAATTGGTCAATGCGACCATCGCTACGGTCGAGAAGAATCTGGTCGAAGGCGCACTGCTGGTCATCGTCGTGCTGTTCCTGCTGCTCGGCAACATCCGCGCCGCGCTCATCACGGCGGCGGTGATTCCGATCACCATGTTGATGACCGCGGCGGGCATGAATGAGCTGGGTGTCTCGGGCAATCTGATGAGTCTCGGCGCGCTGGATTTCGGCCTGATTGTCGATGGCGCGGTCATCATCGTCGAAAACGCGCTCCGGCGCCTCGCCGAACGGCAGCACAAGGAAGGAAGACTCCTAACCCGACTCGAACGCCTCACCGAAACCACTCACGCCGCGCAGGAGATGGTCCGGCCAACCGTCTATGGCCAGGCCATCATCTTCCTCGTGTTCATACCTTTGCTCACCTTCCAGGGCGTGGAGGGCAAGACGTTCGCACCGATGGCGATCACGCTGATGCTGGCGCTGGCCAGCGCGTTCATCCTGTCGATCACGTTCGTGCCAGCGATGGTCGCGTTGCTGGTCACCGGCAAGGTCAGCGAGACCGAGGTCAGATCGATCCGCTGGTTCAAGGAGAAATATCAACCAGCGCTCACCCGCGCCGTGGCGCGGCCAATGCCGTTCATCCTCGGCGGCGCAGGCGTGTTTGCGGCAGCGGTGCTGCTGTTCGGCACTCTTGGACAGGAGTTCATGCCGCAGCTCGACGAGAAGGACATCACGGTCACCAATTTCCGTATTCCGTCCGCCTCAATCGACCAGTCGACCGCGATGCAGCTCCAGATCGAAAATGCACTCAAGACGTTGCCCGAGGTGGCATTGGTCTTTTCCAAGAACGGCAATGCCGATCTGGGCACCGATCCGATGCCGCCTAATGCGTCCGATACCTATGTCATCCCAAAGCCTGAAGAGGAGTGGCCCGCCGAGGTCAAATCCAAGGAGGATATCCTTCGGCGGATCGAGGAACGGATGAAGCCGCTGATCGGCAACCGCACCGAGATCCAGCAACCGATCCAGATGCGGTTCAACGAGCTGATCGCGGGCGTTCGCTCGGACGTGGCGGTCAAGCTCTATGGCGACGATCTCGATGCCATGAGCGAAGCGGGAGGCCGAATCGCGGCAGCGCTGCGGACCATTCCAGGCGCGGCGGACGTGCAGGCGGAGCAGACATCGGGCGCACCGACCTTCGACATCAAGGTCGATCGCCAGGCGGCGGGCCGTTACGGCCTGTCGGTCGAGGAGGTCGCCAGTACGGTCGCGGCCGCCCTGGGTGGACGCGAAGCGGGCTTGTTGTTCGAAGGCGATCGGCGCTTCGCTGTCGTGGTGCGTCTGCCCGACGCACAGCGCGACGATATCGACACCCTGGGCTCGATCCCGGTCATGCTACCATCCAACGGTGCCGGGAACGCGCGTTCCATCCCGCTCAGCGAAGTCGCGCGTTTCACCTACACCGAGGGGCTCAACCAGATCAGCCGGGAGAACGGTAAGCGGATGGTCGTCATCCAAGCCAATGTGCGAGGCCGCGATCTTGGCGGATTCGTCGCCGAAGCCCAGGCGAAGATCGCCGATGTGAAGCTGCCCGCCGGCACCTTCACCGAATGGGGCGGCCAGTTCGAGAGCCTTCAGTCCGCTTCCGAGCGGTTGGCGATCGTCGTGCCGCTTTGCTTCGTCCTGATTTTCGCGCTGCTCTACATGGCACTGGGCGGTGCCTGGCCGGCGCTGGTCGTGTTTACGGCCGTTCCCATGGCGCTGGCCGGAGGTGTGTTTGCTCTGGCCCTGCGCGGGATACCCTTCTCCATCACCGCGTCGGTCGGGTTCATCGCGCTTTCGGGCGTGGCGGTTCTCAACGGCCTTGTCATGATGAGCGCGATCCGCAAGCGGCTTGATGACGGCGAAGGGATCGACGGCGCGATCATTGGTGGCGCGATGGAACGAGTACGGCCGGTTCTGATGACGGCCTTGGTCGCGAGCCTGGGCTTCATCCCGATGGCGCTTGCCACCGGAACCGGAGCCGAGGTGCAAAGGCCGCTTGCGACCGTTGTGATCGGGGGACTCATCACCTCGACGGCGCTGACGCTGCTGGTTCTTCCGGCGATATCGGCGCTGATGTTCCGAATTTTGGCTAAACGGAAGACTGCCAAAGAACCGCCGGCGGAGGTCGTGCGGGCGTGACAGTAAGCCGCCCTGGCGAAGATCGTCAGGGCGGCCTGTCGCGCTCTGTACTGCTGCCCGACCCGTCATGTCGCGGTGAGGTACTCCACTCTTTAACCTTAGATCGGCACCGCTCTCACTTTGGGGGTGCCGACAGCGATCCCGTGCTCGGGGGCGGCGAGGCAGCGAAATTGGCTGCTTCCCGCCGGAGCATCCGGACCGCGCAGCAGCTCGGCGATCAAAGCCTCATGCTGCTCGAAACACTTCGTACTGCATGGGATATCGAGGTGGTTGTGGTGCCACCTTCAGGCGCGAGTATCAGCGGCAACGCATAGCCTGCTGCTTGCGCATCAACGCCTTTAGGATCGCGGATACTTTCGACCATTGCTAATGTGGGCCCGTCAACGCTAATCTAGGAGCAACCGGTCGGGTGACTTGCCGATCGGCCAGGGCCAGCCGGCGTCTTGAGAAGCGTCGGCGCGCCCGCTTTGGGTAGCTTTTCGTTCCTTCGCAGCCATCATTCCGATATCGTCGCCTCGTCATGGCACCTATCAGGTATGCATCAGAGGCATCTGCCGTCACTCGGCCTTCGGTATCACCTCATGATAAGCAGTGCTAAGCCAGCCATCCCGCTCGTCGCAATGTTGGCGCCAGTATGCCCGAAGCTCCTTCATGCGGCCCTCGGGCACGAACGCGCTTTCCAAATGGGCGAACTGGTCATGTTGGGGGACCGGGACGGCGCTACCTCGCCACTCGCCATAAAGAAGGCAGGCTGAAACTGCCTGCAGTACGCCGAGCAGGAGGTAGTGCGCGCGCGCAAACTCTTCCAGATTGAGGCCCTGTCTCAGACCAGCCGCTTGCGCCCGCGAGAACGTGTCTGCGGCATGCGCTATGGTTTTGTTCCTCAGAGCCAGTAAGTCCGTGAAGACCTGGTCTCCGAGCACGCTATCCAGCCCATCAAGCACAGCGTCGCCCAGATCATCCGTGCGCGTTCGCACCTGCGAACCTGTTCCCGACAATATGTCGAACAGTTCGTGTTGCTGCTTCGCTGTCATCCACGCATCAGGCCCTTGGGTCGGTAGCCACTGCATTTGCGCGCCTTCGTTCGGGTCGTGCTTGGTCATCCACGTTGCGACGTCTCTTTCGCGCGCACTCTCCCAGTCATAGGGCAAGCCATCCTGGCAAACGAAGATCTCCCGAGTGAAAAGATCTCTGTCCGCGCGGATCTCGTCTACAATCCGACGTAGCGACACAACGCCGCGCTGCGGCTGTCGCGGATTTGACTTCTCAAGCAGCCGACCAATCGCAATCACTTGTCCTGCAACATATCCACGGTCGAGCATGGCGCCGAGAATGGGCGCCACGGACGCATTGGGACCATCTTCCTGGGCGTAACGCCGCGCTTCATTGGCCATACGCCAGGCAGCGTCCTGCCAGAGCATGTCATTGAACTGGGATGATATCGAGTGCGCGGGATCGCCTCGTAAAAGCTCCGACCAGCTCTCCGAACGAGCCCGGAACCGCACCAGCGCGTCACGATCTTCTACGTCGCATTCGTCGATCTTGTAGGACCAGATCCTGGACTGCGCGGGTGGTTCGGTGGCCATGGGCTGCTTGTTCTTGCTCTTGTGTTACGGGCATATTGCGGGTCGGCTGACTATTCGGCCAGCAGGACTCAAGGATAATCGACGTGGATGTCACCCAAGACTGGTTCTGGGAAGGAAATGTTGCCGATGCAGTGGCCAGGTTCCTGCTCGCCAGCGGTTGGTCCATCCGGTCGAAGGCCGACACACGCTCCAAGGAGCGAGGTGTCGACGTCCACGCGAGCAGAGGAGCGGTGGAATTATATGTGGAAGCCAAAGGCTGGCCCTCAAAGACATATCGGGATCCACGAAGAGCTGGCCAGACAAAGCCGACCAATCCCACGAACCAGGCTGCTCATTGGTATGCGCAGGCAATGCTCAAAGCCCTGCGGCTTCAAACGGCTCATCCGGCCGCCGTTATCGCAATAGCGCTCCCGGATTTTCCTCGATATCGACGCCTCTTCGAGGAAACCCGCGGTGGACTGGCAAAGCTGGCCGTCGTCCTTCTGTTCGTAAGCGAGAACGGGCGGGTGGATTCGATCGGGCTCTAGTCGCGCGGCTTGCGGTATCTGAAACCCTGATTTGTCCGCACTTCGATGCGGTAACCCGCCCATTTGAGATCGCTCTCAATGTGCTGATCTTCGGCGAGAACGTAGCGCACCGACAGGGCTTGGAGAAGTTGCACCAGATAGTGGCGGTTGAGTCCCTGGGCGCTGTCGTCCGGGATCGCTGCGTTCGAATGGCCCGTGAACGACGCCCCAAGGGTCATCACCACGCCGCAGTGAGGCGTCAGCGGCAGCCACCATGCTCGGGCAGCGTCACCATTAGCCCGTTTGCGTCCTGCTTCTTCGCCCGGCAAGCCAATGGCAATGACGGGGTTGGTCGATGTTCGAAGCCGCAGCCCGGTCCGATAGACCAGCATGCCAAGCTCGGCAGCGTCATCCAGATAGGGTGCTTCCTGCAAAATTCCTTCGTGAAAGAAGGCACGGACGGCATCGGGATGCGCGGCAAGTGCAGCGTGCATCGCGCGCTCTTCCTCAGTGTCGTCAGCCGAGAAACCGTGGCGTCGAATGCGCGCCTGTTCCATCTCGATGAAACGCAGTGCCTCGAGATTGCGGCGTTGAAGATGATGGATGAGCCCATAGAGCGGCTCAATGTCGGTTTCGTCTAGCTCCGCCGTGCGGCCAGACGTGACTTTGCGCCATGTGCTTCCCTGCGTGAACGGGGTTTCGATCTGATCGTTGATCGTTCCTTCGATCGACCGCTTTTCCCCTTTGAACTCATAATCGTGCAACTTCTCTTCATATCCGATCCGGGAAATTGACTTCCGTTCGGCGACGATGTCACCGCCGTTATAGGCTGCCAGCGTGGTAACTTTGTTCTCATCATCATGGCATGCGAATTGGCTGAGATAGAATTGCGGTACATAATGATGACGGTGGGGGTCGTTTGAAGTCATGCCGCAAGGTGCCTCTCCACCGACCGGAACACAATGTTCTGGTATCGATCTTGCCGCGGCGCCTCGATGGGGCCTTCACGATAACAGTTGGCCTCCCGATCCCTGCGGATTGAAAGCAAGGGTGATCCTACGAGTGCGCCGTCGACCACGCTGCGGACATCACGCTGTGAATCTGTGAGCGACATAAGCTATGCCGTCGAAACGAGATAATGAACCGAGACCACGATTGCCCATGATGACTGACGACTATTTCACAGATCGCGAATTCGGCGCTGTGCCGCGTGGCTCGGAATCGATCGATGAACGTCTTTGGGGCGGCCTTCATAGCCTGATCGAAACCCGTCTGGACGACGCCTCCTTCGGTTATCGGTTCCCGTTGGCATGTCCGGACGCGGGGAAGCGCCCTTGTGGCTGCGACCGATCGGCCTTCGCCTTCATGCTCGAAGCCGAGGTTCCGCAGATCGAGTGGCCCCTGCGTCCCAACAAATTGCCGGAGACGCCGGTCATCCTCGATCTTCTCGAATTCTGCGCGAGGGCGGTTGGACAACCTGTTGAAGGCAGCTGGCATGGTTTTTTCGATCATTATCACCTTGCCTGGGATCGCGATCCCGGTCTCGCCGCCTTTATCGCTGATGTGAATCGCCTCTTCGCGCGCAACGGGCTCGCTTTCGAGATGACGCCAGAGGGTAGGATTCAGCGGCTTTTGCCGGCGGCGCTTCGCGTCGCCCTGATGCAGGCGCGGTTCGCGACCGGCGACGCGGAAACGGATCGTCTTCTCGAGACGGCGCGCCTGCGTATTTTCGCGCCCAAACATGAGGACCGTAGCGATGGCCTGGAGAAACTCTGGGATGCCTTTGAGCGCATCAAGACGCTTGAGCCTGGCAATGACAAACGCCTCACAGCCGACGCCATGTTGAACTATGCCGCACGGCCAGAATCCAAGCTGCGTGCGACCCTGAGCGTCGAGGCGGACGCGCTCACCAAGATCGGCAACACCCATCGAATCCGGCACTCGGAAATCTGGCAGGAGCCGCTCGAGACGGCCCTTCAGATCGACTATCTCTTCACTCGCCTGTTCGCCTTCATCTATCTCCAACTCAAAGCCAGCAACCGTGCCGCCTAGCAGCGGCACAAAATCTGCCGGAGGAACGCTACGTCCTGAGTCCGGGGGCACTGCTGGCAATCCGAGCTATGCGGCCTACGACTATCAGATCGATGTCACCATCTGGATTGCGCTCGAGATCATGCTCGCCAAGGGGCTGAGTAACGAAGTTGAGATTGAACCGCCGTCCCATGAGGACGCTGAGGCGACGCTGAAGGATCCCAACCTGGTTTCGCTCGGCGTTTCTACCGCCACGCGCGACACCCGCCTTATCATGCAGATCAAGTCGCGTACCACCTCGCCATGGACCTCCAAGGCCTTCGCAGACGTCCTGCTGGGAAAAGAGGCTGCGACCAAATCGAAAGGGAAGGCCAGGGGGCCGGCGCCTCGCGTTCGCCCGCTCGATATGTTGGTCGCCGACCCGACCGCCAAATATCTCTTCATCACCAATGAGGGGCTGGAATCAGGCCTGCGCCTGCATCAGAATATCGCTTTGCTGTCGTTCCCCGACCCCGGCGACCTGCCACCTTATTGCCGCAACGCGCGGACAGCCGCCGAAAAGGCCGCCTTGGGAAAGCGTATCGGCATTTGCGACACGATCACCATGGAGATGCTGGAATCCCGCATCTTCAAGCTTCTCGACAGGCACGGGAATGTTCCGCCCCAGAAGCTGCTAAAATGCCTAGAGGACATGCGTGACGCGGTGCGTAAACGCCTAGGGGGCGAACATGGCGGCCGCTGGACGATGGCGAATCTCCTTGCCAACATCATCGACAATGGTGGCTCACGCCTCGCGCATCGGCGTCACGATCAGTTCGTGCCGCCTCGATCCTTCCTTTCCATTGAACAAGCGCTTCGCGACACGCATGCCGTGATCATCGTTGGCCCGTCCGGCACCGGTAAATCGCTTGCGGCGGATGTCCTTGCGGCAAAGCTGGCGCGCCAGAGCCCAGCATTCCTTGAGCGCCCCGTCCTGGATGCGGGCGAAGCGAACAGCGCTCTCACCGATCCGGGCCCATTGCTGATCTACCTTAGGGATCCTTGGGGAGATTCGGCGCCATCGATCGAAGCCGCTCGGTGGACGTCGAAACTCCCGGGTCTTTTCCGGATGGCCGATAATGCCCATAAGTTCCTGATCACGACGCGGTACGACATCTTCAAACGAAGCGAGCCGGGTGAGGCTCTCGAATCCTACACGATCGCGATAGAGCCCGAGGACTATACCGCCGACCAACGCGCGCTGATCTACGACAATCATGTTGGCGATCTGAGTGGACATGCCCACGCCTTGGCGCTCGCCCATCGCGATGTCGTTCTGGGCCGGGTTCGTCGGCCCTATGAGATCGAGCGCTTTCTGGCGGCACTGCCTCGCGAGAAGGAGGAGAGCCCGCGGTCGGTCTATGAAATCCTCGATGCTTCCTCGATTGAGGCAATCTCCTCCGTCATTCGCGACCAGGTGCTGGGTTGGGGCGAGGACGGTGTTGCTTGCGCAGCGGTCCTCTGGGGTCTGATGAGGTCGTCCGGCTCCTTTGACCTGGCCGACCTTCGTCGCGTGCTCCGGATTTTGCGGAACACCCACGGTCAGAAACCCCATGTCGAAGGGTTTATCGACTTCCTCGGTGCTGGCCGCAATCTTCGGATCGGCGACGATTCCATCAGGCTCCAGCACCCGCGGGTCGAGGAAGGTTTGCGTTTGGCGCTCGCCACGAACCGTGCCGAGACTGAGGCTGTGTTGACCGCGCTCGCCGAGACGCTTCTGACGATCGCTGGCGGCGCCGATGGCTGGGCATCGCGTGGCGCGGTAGAGATCGTTCGCGCGGCATCCAATTTGGAGGCGGTCGAGATCGAGCTTGCCGCTTCGGCTCAGGCAGGCCTCGACGCGGCTCTCGCCGCCCGAGTGACGGCTCCCGCCGGCAGCGGGTCGTTCGAACGTGCCTTCGCGGACCTATCGCAATTGGCGTCCCCCGATTTCACGCCGCGTCAATTTAGCGAATATCTCATGCGTCTTCCTCCGCGCGCAAAGGGTGCTTGGCCGGGCCAAACCTGGATGCCCCCGGAACTGTCAGCCGAAGAGATCGAGCGCTTCCGGAAGGATCCAAGAACCGGCAGCCTGCTGCAAACCTTCATTCGCGGTGTGTTGCCCTTTATCGACGGCGACTATGAGGAGGACTTTCTCTCGTTCGCGGGCTTGTTCAGCCATGACCTTGGCGGCGCTTTCGGCGCTGCCGTAGAAACGCTCGCCAGTTTGCAGTCGCCGGGTGATAACATCGGCACAATTGTTGCCGGCGCCGTCGCGCCGGGAGGGCCTGGTTATGATTTCGTCATCGACACCTTCATCAAGGCCGAAAATGAGGTGGACCGCTGGTTCGAGAGCTACGCCAACAACGAACAACGACGCGCTCGCGAACACGAGGTTGACGCGATTGGCGCTGATCGCATTCTCGAGGAGCCCGGCGAGCGTTACTATACCGCTGACGCGGGCCTCAAAGCGGTAGCCCTTTCACGCCTGGCGGCGGAGGGGTGGGACTGGCTGGAGGGGCACAAACACGGCGCAGCGATGGTCTATGCACTTGCCTCTGCTCAGAGCAATGCGCGCGGGAATTTCTCGGCACCCTATCTTCAGATCCTGCTCAAGCACGCGGATGATCGGGCCTTGCCGCCTGTCTGGTCATTGATCGAGA
The DNA here is from genome assembly GCA_022652485.1 of Sphingobium sp. Classification (GTDB taxonomy): domain Bacteria; phylum Pseudomonadota; class Alphaproteobacteria; order Sphingomonadales; family Sphingomonadaceae; genus Sphingobium. The sequence goes on along the minus strand of JALCRK010000033.1, from coordinate 17,467 downwards.
AGAACTGGCATGACGAGCTGCGGCCTGAACTCGAAGCGGCTTTGTCGAGAACGGACGTCGGCAACAAGGGCCTGCGCACCACGCTCGCCAAGCTTTCGTTCATTGCCTCGCCGCCTAATGGCACCGATCTTCTCGTGGGCCTGCTCGACAAAATGACACCGGCTCGCAGATTGGAGCTGGTGCTCGATCTAGACCGCGCTTCCTCTAAGGATATCGATCCGGAGTTCGCGCCCGCACGCATCTTTGCCGATCGGCTGGATCCAACCGAGCGGGCCATTGCGCACATTCTCGTCGAGATCGATAGCGAAACCGGAATCGGTCAGCTCATGCAGGGGTGCAGTCCGGAAGTCCGCCAGCGCATCGCGGAACTGTGCCTGGAAAGCCCCCTCGGTTTGGCGGGAATCCTTGTCTGCCTTGCTGCAACCGGCGAAGGCGACATCCTGGAGACCGCCCGCCGGCTACTCGCAACCGGCGATGAAGATGACGGGATGCCAGCAATCATCGCCCTGCGCATCCGAGGCGGGGACGAGGAGCGCGTTCTTATTCGGAATGGGCTTGGCCATCCGCGCTACCACGTCAGACGTGCAGCCATGACCTATCTGGTCGAAAGGAATGAAGCCGAAGATCGGGCGGCGCTGCTGAATATGGTCCGCGATCCAGGAGCAGATGTGCGCCTGGCCTGGGCTGAACTTATGGGCCGTCATAAGTGGAGTGAGGCAGAGCCATTGCTGGTATCGCTCCTTTCCGACGATCGCGATTTCAGTCTTGATCGGTACCATGGCCCCAGCCGGGGTTGGCCGCGCTATTCTGTCGCGCGGGCGGCGGCCCGAGCGCTGGCCGCATTTGGGACGCTGACAGAAGCCTCGATCCATGCCTTGATTGGGTCGCGATGCTCGGAAGATCCCTTCGTCTTTTGCGCTGCCATCGGCGCAATTGCCAAACGTGGCGATCCCCGAGTTCCGACCGTTCTCCGCGAAGCGCTGGATGACCCGGGACTTCATGACGATGCCGACTATCGGGTGGTCGCGCAGGCCGCCGTCTGGGGATTTTTCGACCGCGCTGTGGATGGCCTCGCCATTGAACCAGCCGCAATTGAGAAACTTCGTCTGGTCGCCCTGACGGAACCAGGCTGGCTCGCTGGACCAACTCTCGTCGCGCTCGGAATAAGCGGCGGCGCCGTGAGGGAGCCGCTCTATGACGATCTCATGGCGGCAGCCCAAACGGAGCGCGCGGAATTACTCCAGATAGCAGCGGCCTTGGTCCCGTTGCCCTTCGGCAATCATCCCCTGACGGACGCAATCGTCGCTCGCCTTGGAGCGTTGCAAGAAGATGAGGTGGCGCCGGAACCAGATCCGGTCCTCGTCGCCTGGTACGAGACGCTTGATGGCACCGACGTCGCTTGGCTGACCGGTTGGGTCGTCGCCGTTTGTCTCAAGCTTGATGGATCCAAGCAAGTCGAGGATCCGCGCGCCTATCGCGTGCCTAAGGTGGTTCCGGTGATGACGATGTATTCAATGAGCCCGGATCGGGAAGAGGAGCGCGGGCCAGACGAAGGCGATTGATTGCCGCAGATCCTCTTGGCTCGCGTTTGTTGCGCACCGAGGTAGCGAGTTGATGGCGATTGCCCGCTGGCGCGAGCACCGGCGCTCTATCTCCGCTTCGCTCCGACCGAGCTTCGGCTGCGCCGAATCTCGGCCCTGCGGGTGACGATCACCTATCGCAAGAAGGAGAAGGCGCGGGGCGGTAGAGCGGCCGGGATCAGGCGCGCGGCTTGGCGGTGCGCTTGGTCGTGGTGCGGTCGAATTCTGCGGCCGTCACCTCAAGATCCGTCGCGAGCTGGTGCAGGGCGCGTGATGCGCCCAGGCGAGACATGCCGTCGCCCTGCGCGGCCGAGCCGCCACCGCGCTCCGCCCGAGACCGGGCAATCTTCGCCACCGCGCGTATCGTCTCCGCATCCATCTCTGCAGTCTAGCCGATTCGGGGCCGTGGGAACAGGGGCACGGGCGGCACGGTCGTGCTTCATCTCCGACGGATCGCCCGCCAGCCCGCCCACCGCGGGAGAGAAGAGGAGGCTCTTTGAGAGTGTCGCATGAGCGACATTTTAGAGGAGTGAAGATCATGTCCAAGACTGTTGGAGAGTTCCGGAACGTCAATGGCCAGCTGCTGGGTTTCATCGCCAGCGGCGAAATCGACCTGCAGCGGGCGCGGCTGAAGCCGATCGCCAGCAACAACCCGCGGGCGCCCAAGTTCGAGGTCGAAGCGATCAACCGCAATGGGCGCTGGGTGCCCTATGGCGCACTGTTCGAAGCGACCGCGATCCACACCACCGGAGAGATTTTCTACTCCGGCGAGCTGGACGACCAGTCCTGGCGCTTCCCGATGCAGATCGCACTGTTCGGGACCGCCGAGGAGGGGTTCCGGGCATCGTGGCGCCGTGACGACATGGGCCGCGCGGCCGGTGGCAAGGCGCCGCGTACGCGCAATGGCGACGACGATGAGGGCGACGATCGCGGCTTTGGCGGCGGTGAGCGCGGCCAGTTCGCCGGCGGGTTCGGTGGAAGCACCGCGCCGCTTGAGGGTGCGGGCGCGCGCGGCGGGTTCAGCGGCGATCTCGACGAAGAGGTCCCATTCTGAAGCCAGCCTGAGGGAGCCGGGGGGCGCTGCGCGCCTCCCGGCTTCTTTTTGTCCATTCCCATCTTTCAAGAAGGATCTGTCCGATGACCAGGCACGAACCCGTGCGCAGCGTCGATCGCTTTGGCGACCTCAAGCAGCTCTATGCCGAAATGACCGCTACCCCCGAATTCCAGGCCGCCTTTGGTGACCCCATGCCGCTTTCGATCGTCGAGCAAGGTGAAGAACCCGGCGAACATGGCATGCCCGAAGAACTGGCGGCCCAGGCCGACAGCGCGGGCGTGATCGCCACCATCTTCGATCTGTTCACCGACACGCGGCTGGAGCCGCTGGCGGCCGAGATCGCCTGGGGGTTCGTCAATTCGTTTCACTTCGTCGCCGGCAAGCTGGAGCGGCGGGAGGACAGCCTTGCCGTGGAAATCGGCGAGCTGGCCCGCTCCCCTGACATGAGCGAGGTCTATAATCGCGAGCTGGAAGACAAGCAGCTTCTCTGCCAGTCGACGGCCGAGCAGCGCGTCGCGATCGAGACGATGCGCGACTATGCCGCCGAAATGTACCGGGCGATGTCGGGATGGCCCTGGTCGCCCGCGCGCGGGAGCCGCGCTTCGCGCATCTCGACCGCCAGTCAGATCGCCGCGATCGACTTTCTGCGCGCGCGCCAGCTCGATGTCCGCGACCGGCATAATCCGCAGGGACCGATCGTGGTCTTCTCGGGGCCGGCAATCTGGCATGATGTCGACCTGCTCTGGGAACGGCTCGATCTGGTGAAAGAGCATGTCCCGCATATGGTGCTGATGACGACCGCGCAGCGCAGCGGCGCCGACCTGATCGCCGAGAAATGGGCCGCCAGCCGCAAGGTGCAGACGGTCAGGTTCAACCTGCTCGGGTCGGGCATGAAGGCCGCCTTTGCGCGCAATCGCAAGCTGCGCGATCTGAGGCCCGTGATGGCTGTCCTGTGCGAGGGATCGGGCGTCCAGGCCAATCTCTATGAGGAGTTGGATGGTGCAGGCGTGCCGATCCATGCCTTCCGGAAGTCGGATCAAGCCCCCGACAAAGGGATGCCGGTGCGCAGGATCACGGACGGACGCCGTTCGGCGCGGGCGGAAAGACGCCGTGCTGCCGCGGCAGTGGCTTGAGGGGAAGGGGCATGGCTATTCCAGACGCCTTTCGGCGCAACTTCTCGACGCTGCTTCGGGCGGCGGAATCGGGAGACCTCGCGCTTGTGGAATGCACCGATGCAGAGACCGGCGAGCCTCGCTATGTCATCTGCGCGGTCGGCCGGGAGGGCGGTGATTATGTCGTCACCCCTTTCGGCCATCTCCATGACGGGAATCCGTTCGATGCCTACCGGCCGCCGATGGACTCGGTCCTTCACTGACAGCGAGCATCTATGCTGTCGCTCAGGCCGCGCCTTGCGGTGGGGCGACCAGCATGAAGATTTCAATCTCGGGCCCCGGCTGCTGCGCAGGCCGTCGCCCGGGGCTTTTGGAAACTGGAAAAGGAGCAATCCCCATGACCGTTGTCCGATTTGAACTCAACGTCTTCGACCCCGCTGCCCTTTACGAGGCCGCGCTGGCTTCCTTCGGGAAACCGGAGGAGGCGGGGGACCGCTTCGGCACCCCTGAAGCCCCAGACGTGGTCACCTGCATCGTTGAACTGTTCTGCGAGCACGTGCCGGTCGATGCGGGCTTTGAGGTGATGAACTGGTCCGGGACATGAAAAGAGGAGCAAGAGCCATGATCGAACGCATGCTGGTCCTGTCGACTGCCAACGTCACCGCTGAGACGTGCAATGTCTATCTGCACACCGCGCCCTTCGCTGCCTTCGAGAAGGGCGATTATGGATGGTTCGTCTATGTGCCCATCGACTTGCCTGATGATCTGCCCGCTGATCTTGCCGGCTGCTTTGACGTCGCAAGCCGGGCCGGGGTGGACTGGATCATGCTTGACCGCGATGCGCAGGAGCATCCCGGCCTGCCCGCCTATGACTGGTGAGATGATGGCGTCTCCCATCCTGTCCTCCCGCTAACTTTGGCTGTGCGGAAAGCTGCCCCATGGGCATCGAGCCCAAGGGTCATCTTTGGCGCCCAGCGGCACCGTTCCGTGTAAAATATCTCTCTCAACAAGTCTTATGATGGCACGGGGACAGCACCGGCCTCAAGGACGGCGGGGCCCCACCATTTTCTTTGGCGAACAGAGGGCAGCGCTCTTCCGCACCCTCGCGCGGCGCCAAAGAAAATCGTGACCCCCACCGCCGCTAAAGCGGTCGCTTCGCGATCCTTGACCCCGGCGCTCGGAGCCCGTGCAGGGGAAATGACCTCTTTCAAGAAAAAGGAGGTCAACATGACGAACTTCAAGCGCACCATCCGGGACTTCACAGAAATCGCCGATCTCATCGCCGCGGAAACAGCCGCGCCCAATAGCGACTTCACCACCGCCTTCAGCTCCGACCTCGACGGGGTCCGCTTCGCGCGGGGCGAAGACGAACTGCTCGCCGACATGCCCGATCCGATGCAGGTGCAACTGGCGACCGAACTCCTGATCGGCACCGTCTTCGATGTGCTGCGCGACACCCGGCTGGAACGGGTCGCCGAGCGCGTCACCTGGGGCATCGTCAACAGCCTGCACAGCACCGCGCGAGGCCTGGCAGGGCAGGCCGACGATGCCGCGCGGGAGGTGAAGGATCTCATCCGATGCGCCGATGGCAGCGAGGTGATGATGAACGAGCTGGAGGCGGCACAGGCGAAATGCCGGGAGTTGGACGAAGCGAATGATGCCATCGCCTGCATGCGGGACCACGCCGCCGCAGCATTCAGCGCCGAGACCGGCAAGCCTTGGGGCAGCGCGCGGGGGTCACTGGTGTCGAGCAAACGCACCGCCTCGGTCATAGACGCGACCGACTTCCTCGCCGCCCGCCGCAACCGCAGGATCGACCAGCACCATCCGCAGGGGCCGATCGTCGCCTTCTCGGGCGGGGCGGCATGGGACGATTATCGACCGATCCACGCCGCACTGGACAGGGTGAAGGCGTTCATCCCGAACATGGTCCTGCTCACAACGGCACAGGACACCGGAGCGGACGCCATCGCAGAAAGCTGGGCGGCAGCGAACGATGTCAAGCTGGTCAGGCTTGGCCTTCCCAAGGGTCTGGGCAAGCGCGCCGGGTTCGTCCGCAACGACCGCATCGTCGCGCTGCGTCCGGCCGATGCGATCATCTGCGAAGGGTCGGGCATCCAGGCGCATCTCGCCCGCATATTGGGGGAAGCCGGGGTCCGACCGCGTCTGATCAGCCGCAATGGCGAAGCGCCGGTTTGGGCACGAGCGCGGTGATCTCCGCGCCATGGGGACGGTTCGGGTCACGCCCGGGCCGTCCCCTTTTTTTGTCGGGCGAACAGGATCGCCGGGCTCAGGAACCCGGCAGGAAGTGCCGGATCCGTCGCCCGCCGATGCGGTGCCCGAAAGGGCACCGGCCTCCTGCGCGTGGCTCCGCCATGCTCGTCGCTGGGCCGCCCTACGGGCGACATTGTTGATCAGCGTGGAAGCGCGGGCAGCGCCTTGAGTGCGGCCAGGGCGGGAGCGCCACCGGTACGGATCGCATGGCCAAGCAGGTCGCGGAACTCGCGTTCCGTGAGCGTCTCCACCGCAACTTCGGAGACCAGAGCAGCATATTTGCCGCGCAAGGCGCGGCGGGCAATCTCGACTTCGTCATCGAGCTTGCGGCGGCGGGATTCCAGATCGACAAGGCGTTCGCGTTCACTTTGTTTCGGCATGACCATGGTCCTTCTCATGGGTCTGCCCGCCAAGGGTCATCATCCAAAAGTGCGCGCTCGGGCGCAAGGCCAAAATTGCCTTGAGGCCCCTTCGGGGGAGCCGCGCCCCTTCCGGTGCGAGGCTACGCAGCGACGCTGTCGCAGCGAAAGGGAGGACGCACGCCGAGGGCGTTTGTAATGCACCCCACGCACGGGTGCTGCTCGGCAGTTTCTTTAGCGTTTATAATAGCTTGGATGTGGCGCAGATCGGCAGCCATTCTGGCGCTATTTGGCCGCCAGTGGCAGCCGCGCGATGGCTGTGCCCGACCCAAGTCTTTGATCTTTCTTGGCACTATCCGGCTGCCAGTGGCCGCCAGCATAAATCCTTGAGATCATGCGCTAATTCGAGTATAAGGAGCGCGCTTCATCATGATCGTCAGGGTGCCAGACCGGAGTCTCACCCTTGGCTCGCATTACGATCCGCGTCGATGACGCCCTCTTCAGGCGCCTAGATGCCCGCGCCCGCGATGCGGGAACGCCCACAGCAACCTATTGCCGCGACATCCTCGGGCGCTTCGAGGGCACCGATCCGTCAGGATACCATGCTCGATTCGATGAGCTCCACGCGACCGGCATCCAGACCCTTGCGATCCTCGCCGCCTCAGTCGGCAAACGCACGCCGGAAATCCTCGAACAGGGGCTTGCCGATGCCCGGCGCCTCCTCCGGGAAAGGGGGCTGCTCGATCCCGAGCAGGACCAGGCGTGAGCATCTTTCGGCACGACACGCTGGGGAGTTGGACCCGCGGCGGCCAGGCCATTGTCCACAATGTTCGGATGACCACACAGGTCTTCAATCAGACCCTCGTGGCGGGGCTGGTGATCTGGATCGGCGGCATCATCTGGTACGGGTTCGAGAAGTCGACCGAATATGAGCGCTATGTCCTGCTGAAGCTGGGCCAAGCGAGCTTCATGGGGGACGCGGTTCCGGGCAATGCGGCACCCATCCTGTTCAAGACGCCTGCTGGTAGGGAATATTGGACGACCCCCAAAGGGCTGCTCGACTCAGGTCTAGCGCACACGACGCTGGAGGCCTTCGAACGCTACCTCATCCACGGCGCCGCGCTTTCGGGGGTGTTCGCGCTCGCCATGCTGTTCTGGGCCTGGTTCTACTTTACGCGCACGGGGAGGGGGCTCGGCTCCAATCAGTTCCTACGCGGGGCCCGGTTCGGGACCGTGCGACAGGTGCGCCGCGCGCTCTGGCGCCATGCGCGCGGCAGCTTCGAGATTGGCGGGGTCAATGTCCCCGACATCTTCGAGCCCGAGCATATCCTGATCTGCGGGGCGCCCGGCACCGGCAAGACCAACATCATCATCAAAATGCTCGCCGGCATCCGCCAGCGCGGCAAGCGGGCCATAGTCTATGACACCGCCGGAACCTTCGTCGAGAAATTCTATCGCCCCGGGATCGACGTATTGCTCAACCCGTTGGACGTCCGATCCGACTGTTGGTCCCCCTGGGTCGATGTCCCCAAGGACTATCATTACGACCAGATCGCGGAGTCCACGATTCCCGACAAGGCCGGCGATCCCTTCTGGGCCAAGTCCGCCCGCGGCACCCTAGTGGCAGTGCTTCGCAAACTTGCCCGGCAGCAGCGCACGCTGGTCTCGATCCTGCTCGATACCCTGCTGCGCTCCAAGCTGAAGGACCTCGCGGCTTTTGCGCAGGGGACCGACGCGGCGGCATTCATCTCCATGGAAGGGGAGCGGACCTCGGCTGGCATCCAGGCGGAACTCGCCTCGGTGATGCGGTCCTTCGCCTATCTGGATGATACCGAGGATGGCCTGTCGATCCGCGATTGGGTGGCGAACGAGCGGGATGACAGCTGGCTGTTCATCACCGTGAAGGCGGACCAACTCCCGTCGCTCCGTCCGCTGATAACGGTCTGGTTGGACATCGCGATCAGCGCGATCATGAGCCTCTCGGCCGATCGCAACCGGCGCCTCTATTGCGTGATCGACGAGCTTCCCTCGCTCCAGAAACTGCCCAGCCTCTCCGATTTCCTGGCCCGTGCCCGGAAATATGGCGGGTGCGGCATCCTGGGCTTCCAGAGCTACCCGCAGCTTGAAGCGACCTACGGCATCCAGGATGCCGCGGCGATCACCGGCTACTGCTCGACTTGGGTGGCGCTACGCGCGAACGACACCCCAACCGCGAAACATGTCAGCGAAAATCTAGGCCAAGTTGAGCAGGTCGAAGCGAACGAGGGCATGTCCTATGGCGTCAACGACATGCGCGATGGCGTGAACCTCTCGCGGATGCAGGTGACCCGCCCGCTGGTGATGCATACCGAGGTCACCAACCTTCCCAATCTGTGCGGCTATCTTCGGTTCGGCCGCAATCTGCCCGTGGTGCGCTTCGAGGATAGCTATAATCGCATGCCCTCTATCGCCGTGGCATTTGAGGAACGCACGATCCCTCCTGTCCGGATGTCCATGGGGCCGGTCGCACCGCCCGAGACGCCCGCTGAGCCAATGCCAACGGCACCGCGTTCGACCACCCGACGGCGCCGCGCGGTCCCTGCGGACACGGGGCAGGAGCTGCCACTGAGCCAACCCGCTACCTTGCCGACGACCGAGGCGGCAGAAAATGCTGATGCGCCGGCTGCGGAGCCTATCGACACGGGCGGCGGCGGAGTGGACGCGCCGCCATCGCCCCCACCGCTCACGCTTTACGGGAAACCGACCGCGTTCCGACTGCGGCAGCATGGCCGCCATGATGGCGACCGGAATTCGGCGACGCCGGCATGATCAATCCCATCCGCCTCAAGGGCAAGCCCGCCAATATCAGCCGCTACTATACGGTCGGCGACTACTACACCAAGGGCACCGACGAGCATTCGGAGTGGGGCGGCCAGATCGCCGCCGAACTCGGGCTCGAGGGGAAGGTCGAACCGGACATCTTGCAGGACCTGCTCGCCGGGAAGGTTGGCGATCTTCAACTCGGCCGTCACCGTGCCGGGGGGAAGATCCAGCATCATCCCGGATGGGACTTCGCGGTCAACGCGCCGAAGTCCGTCTCGATCATGGCCCTGGTCATGGGCGACGAACGTATCCTCGCTGCTCATGAGAAGGCCGTCGGCGCGGCGCTCGACTATCTCGAGGAACATGCTTCCTTGCGGCACCGGGTCGATGGCGAGATCGTCCACGAGACCACCGGGCGGCTGATCTTCGCGCGCTTCACCGAACATGCATCGCGCGAACTCGACCCGCATTTGCATACGCATGTTGTCGTCATGAACATGACCAATCGTCAGGATGGCGATCAAATGGTCAGCCTTGAAACCAGGGCGATGTTCGTCGAGCAGATCGTCGCCGGCCAGGTCTATCGCAACGAGCTGGCGCACGACCTTCGCGAGCTTGGCTATCAGATCGACTTCGACCCCCGCAAAGGCCTTTTTGAAATCCTGGGCGTCCCGTCACAGCTGGCCAGGGCCATGTCGCAGCGGGCTGAACAGATCAACGCGCATGCAAGGGAGCATGGCCTGACCGGACAGGCCGGCCGGCAGAGATCCTTCTATGCGACGCGTGGCCCCAAGGAGAAGATCTCGCTGGAGGATCTGCACGACCAGTGGGCCTCCAGGTCGGCACCTTATCGCGAGGCGCTCGACACCGCGCGGGAAAATGCAGATCGCAGCGAGAACGATGTGCGCCCGCCGGATGCCCGCACGTCGGCCCGCGCGATGCTGTTCGGTATCCGCCAGGCGGAAACGCGAGAGGCCGTCAACAATCTTGGCCGGATGTTCCGGCTCGCCCTTGCCTCCCATGTCGGGGAGGTCCGGCTCTCGGATATTCGTCCCTTGGTCGAGGAGCATGAAAGCCGCTTCAAGCTGCTCGCAACGCGGCATCAAACCGGCGATGAGATCCATACTCGGGGCCGCACCACCCGGCGCACCGCGCGCCTTGAACTGGCTCTGTCCGAGCATCTCTCGCTTTCGCTCAATGACGGCACGCCCATTGCCACCGTCGAGCGCATTCGCGAGGTCATGGCTGAAGCTGGCCTCAACCCTGCCCAGGAGGCAGCGCTTCTCCATATCGGGACGACCAGCGACCGGCTTGTCGGTGTCCATGGCGTCGCCGGCGCAGGCAAGTCGACGTTGGTGAAGTCGCTGAACGATGCTGCCCCACAAGGCATGACGCTCGTTGCGCTCGCGCCGACATCGTCAGCGGCGGCCAAGCTAGGCGCTGACGCACGGATCGACGCCCGGACCGTCGCCAGCCTTGTCGCCGGGGGCGGGCGCAACATCGACGACAGCTATACGCTCGTGCTCGACGAGGCCGGCCAGCTGGGCAACCGGCAGGCGCTTCGTGTCCTCGAGATCAGCCGTATGACTGGCGCTCGGCTGATCGTCCTCGGCGACAACAAGCAGACCGGCGCCATCGAACAGGGGAAGGCCTTCTGGCTGCTGCAGAAGCTGGGCCTTCCGACGGCCGAGCTTACCGAGTCCGTGCGCCAGGAAACCCGTATGATGAAGGCGGCGGTGACCCAGGCTCGCCTGGGCAACTATGCCGCCTCACTGGAGAACCTCGACAAGGTGACCAGCGGCGGGGATGCAGAGGCCCTCGCCAGGGGACTGGTCGGCGAATGGACCAGGCTGAAACCCGAGAACCGCGCGAACACCAACATCCTCGTGCTGGAGAATGCCACCCGATTGATCGTCAACACCAAGATCCGGGAAGCGTTGAAGACCGAGGGCGCCGTCGCAGCGGAGGAGGCGCGGCTCTCTGTGCTCACTCCGTCCGGCATGACCGATCAGGAGAAGCACTTCGCCCGCTTCTATTCGGGCGGGCAAGTGCTGATTTTCTCGCGGGACAATGCAGGCCTGGGAGTTGCCCGCGACACCGAATATCGGGTCATCGGGATCGGCCGTGACGCAAACGGTCGGCAGGTGGTCCGGATGGTCGACGAACATGGTCGGACCATCCGGTGGGACCCTCGTATCGGACGCGCGTCGCAGGTCAATGTGTTCCGCAGCGAAGAGCGCGATTTGGCCACGGGTGACCGCATCCAGTGGCGTTTGGTGAGCCATGACCTTGGTTTGAAGAACGCCGAGCGCGGCACCGTCGAGCGTCTGGATGGAGCGGTCGCGACGATCCGCTGGGACCGGGAAGGGCGAGTCCAGGACATCGACCTTTCCCAGCACAAGAGCTGGGATCATGGCTACGCGGAGACGGTCTATTCTGCTCAGTCGAAGACCTATGACCGCGCTTATGTGCTCGCGCCGGTGAACTCCGGGCTGGTGACGGGTCAGAACTATTACACCGCGATCACGCGCGCGCGTTACGGCGTAAAGCTGTGGACCGAGGATCGCGAGCGCCTCGTCGACAAGCTTGAACGCCACTCCGGGGAGAAGACCTCCGCTCTGGAAGGCCTCGGCCGCCTCGATCGCGACAGTCACAGGGCTCGCGAGGAGCGCCACGGAGAGCGGTGGGATCGGCTGCGCGATCAGCAGCGCAGCGAGCGCCAGGAACGCAAGGAGCGGATGCGTGCGGAGCAGGAGGCTCGCAACCGGCCCGAACAGGGCGGCCTAGCCCATCTGCTTGCCGGTCGTGCGCAGTCTGCGGTGGAGGCCGTGGACCGGTGGCTTACGAACATCCTGACGCGGAGTGTTGAGGAGGGGCAACACACCCAGACGACACCTCCACGCGTTGATCCGGCCCCCGCGCAACAGCACGACCATGCGGCTGGCCATGATCATTAGGGCCGCCTTCCACCTCAGGTTCGCGCCGACCCTTTCCAGGGCGGTTCTGGCTGCCTTGGTGTTCGCTATCCCCGTCCATTCAGTGGAAGCGCGAACGACCCGTCAAAATACGATCGATGAGCAGATCGTCGCGAGGTGCATTGCTCGGTCAGCTGCCGGTCGCGGTTGGCTTGCCAAGACGCTCTGGGGATTGCGAGATCAGGAGGGCGGCTGGGTAGGCGCGGAAGTCGCAAACAGCGACGGCAGCCACGACCTCGGGCCGCTGCAGGTCAATAGCTGGTGGGTGTCGCGGCTGGCGGCTGTAACCGGTCGGCCGGAGCGACATGTTCGCCATTGGCTGAAACAGGATGCCTGTTTCAACGTCGAAGCCGCGCGCTGGATATTCCTCTCCGGGTTGGCCACCACGCGCGACTATTGGAAGGCGATCGGTGTCTATCACAGTCCCACGGGGTGGCGGCAACAACGCTACACCTCGAGCGTCGTTGTTCATCTGCGGCGGCGGTTCGGGTCCAGCCTCTTCACTCGTCCGTCGAAAGGGCCACCCCCAGTTTTCGAGGCCGTGCCATGAGACGGCGTCGTCGGCGCAAGCTTCCTGGAGCCAGTTCACCGCCTCCTCCGCCCGTAGTGGCAGAAGTTGTCGCCCCACCTCCATTCGATTCCGAGCTCGATCCGAAGCCCGTCGAACCGCCACCACTACCCTTGGTGACTGTGTCCTCCGGGATGCATGACATATCGCCTAGCTTTGGAAGGCGACGGGTTTCGAGGCGCGGGATGTTCTCGGCCGCCCTAGTCGCTGACGCCAGAGCGTATTTCGAACAGCACCTCGATCGTCCTGTCAGCGACGATGAAGCGAGAAACTTTCTGGGGGATTTCGTGGATTTTTTCACCGCTTTCGACAGTCGCCAATAGGATCGTGGAGGAACCGCCAACTGCAAGGAAAACCAAACAACCCCAAGTAATTCACATATCGAACTTCGCCGGATGACTTTCAAAAACGGGAGGATGGATGGTATATTGGGGTAATGAGGAGTAATTGAGATGACGAGACCCCGCGCAAAGATCGTACAACCGAAGGCCAAGCGTATCATTCAAGAACGCAATAAGGCGGTCATGTACGCACGAGTATCGACCAGCGAGCAGGAGAAGGAAGGATTTTCTATCCCGGCACAGCAGAAGTTGATGCGAGAGTATGCGGCTCAGAACGGCATAACGATTGCCTCTGAACATGTTGACGTGGAGACCGCGAAGCGCGCCGGTCGTACCGGATTCGAGGAAATGCTTCGCTACATCAGATCCCATCCGAGCGTCAGAACGATTCTGGTCGAGAAGACCGACAGGCTCTACCGCAACCTCAAGGATTGGGTGACGGTCGACGGATTGGAAATCGAGATCCATTTCGTGAAGGAGAATGTCGTTCTCTCTCGGGATTCGAGATCGTCGGAGAAGTTCATGCATGGCATCAAGGTTTTGATGGCCAAGAACTACATCGACAATCTCTCTGAGGAGACCCGCAAGGGAATGCTCGAAAAGGCAGAGCAGGGGATTTGGCCGACCTTCGCTCCCCTCGGTTATGTGAATGTGATGGGCCCGCTCGGCAAGAAGGTCATCACAATCGATCCGGATATCGGTCCGTTGGTGACCCGCGTGTTCGAATGGTTCGAGAGTGGCCAATATTCGCTCAAGGAAGTGACCCAATTGGCCGTCAGGGCTGGCCTCCGGTACCGCAAGAGCGGAAAACCGGTGGGCGTGAGCACGATCAATACAATGCTACGCAGCCGGATTTACACGGGCTCGTTCGAATGGCTGGGCAAACTCTACAAGGGCTCGCACACGCCGCTGACGACCTTTGCCACCTGGTCCAACGTGCAGGAGATCCTGGATGGCCGGAGCATCTCCAACGTCCACGGCAATCGGCTTCAATTCGCTTACACCGGACTGATCACCTGCGGTCACTGCGGTTGCGCGGTCACGGCCGAGATCAAGAAGGGCCGATACATCTACTATCACTGCTCTCGGTTCAAGGGGCGCTGCCCTGAGCGGTATATACGCGAGGAGGCCCTCGACGAGCAGTTCGCAGCTGTCCTCAGGCGGCTTCGGCTGGATGATGCGTCATTCCGGCTCATTGAGCGAGCCATCCGTGAGAGCCATGCAGATGAGCGGCGCGACCGCGACGAATCGGTTGAGCGCTTGCGGGCTGAGGCCGATCGCCTTCAACACCGATTGGATACTCTTTACCTCGACAAGATCGATGGGCGGGTCACGGTCGAATTCCACGACCGGGTTTCAGCGACCTGGCGTGAAGAGCGGGATCGGACGCTGCGGGATATGGAGAGCTTGCATGCCGCCGAGGACGACCTGATTGATGATGGTCTGGCACTGCTGGATTTCGCGAGGACCGCCCACAACCAGTTTGCGGATCAGCCCTTGGCGACCAAGCGACGGGCTCTGAATTTGATATTATCGAACTCGTCATTCGCGGGTGGAGCGCTGACCGTCACGTTCCGCGAACCGTTTGGAATTCTTGAAAAAATCGGCGAAACTGGCGGTTCCGGCCCAGCACAAAAAGGGGGCAAAAAACCCCCATTTTTAGAATTGGCTCCCCGGAATCGATGAAACCGAGCAGTATGAAATGTCCGTTACCCTACGCCACGATACGCCGCAACCGCCTAGAATACGCAAACGTGACCGTGAGCGCGCAGAAGCACTACGTCTAGATGGTGGACCAAAATCAAGCCTGCGCGAACGCGCCGTCGCACTTGCCCGGGAATTGGGAGTGGTGAAAACGCGTGACCTCACCGATATTGGCGTGCCTCGATGTTATCTTTCCAAGATGTGTGATGAGGGTTTGTTGGTGAAGGTTGGTTACGGCCTGTACCGCATTGCCGATCGCAGCGCCGCCTAAGAAGAGACTGATCACCGTGGTGAAAGCGCCAGTTCGAGTATCTGGCGGCTGATACCCTGAGCCTCGGTTACGAGATGAGCGTGTTTCTCTCGGTACATTAACTGGCCGATAATGGATTGAACGAATGCTGGCGTAGCTTTCTCGATCACGCCAAGCGCCGCTGCGCACCGATCCGTCCCGCACTGCCGCAGGGCACTCACCGCATAGTCATATCCATAATGCTCCGTTACCGCCGCCAGATCGAACATGTCGCGCGGTTGAAAGCTGCTTCCCCGGAAGTAGACCTTCTTGGCGATGATTTCGGCCGGCGTTTCTAAAGCCACGCTACACCCACGGACGTCCCTCCGTTCGAATGGATCATCCAAAATACTCGAACAACAGATGAAGTCGATCTCGCCGATATCCTGATAGGCAAGCTTCAGCGCTCGTGTGCCGTCAGTCTGATAGCTGTCAGGGCGTTGCAACAGGGCATAGCCCTGTGTCTCCGGGTTGAGATACGGGAGGACTTGGGCATCATCGAGGAAAATATCGATATCGTGGCTTTCCCGATGATCGATCGTGAGCATCAGTGCTGTTCCGCCGCCAAAACTCCAGCTCGGCTTGAAATTGTTGGCTTGCTGGAAATGATCGAGAATATCGATCATCAGATCGAACAGGATCGGCCATTGGCTTGGCCGTTGGACGATCATGGCGTCAAGCTGCCAGCGGCAGCGCGTACCCGGACAGCTTGGAAAACTGGCTCGCAACCTTGCCCACTTGCACTTGATCCACCATCATGCCTGCGACGAACTGCTTCTGCAGGGCGGGGCTGACTTCGGAGAAAAAGGCGAATACAGGCGCACTGTAATCGCTTGCGCTCTTGGGGTCGGCAATCATCGCGGCAAGTTGGTGCGCGGACAGGTTCGCCCCATATGGGGCGTTGACGGTCGTCAGCACCTGTGTTGCCACGCTTGTCATCGTCTATCCTTACACGATCTTGCTCAAACCGTTTGCTGAATATAGTCCATCAGGGTTAGCAAAACAAGAATGCCGTCACGGCGGGTAAAAATCCGGCCTTATGGAGCCTCTTGGAACGCATGATGCCGAATTTGGCGCGTGTTTGCCGGAGAAGTTGGCCGCTGCAACACGAGCCTGATGGCATAGTGGTGTAGGCTGCAAAGAAGTGCGCAGGGCGGTTTGACCTGACCCTGTCACCATCAGGATTGCTGACGCATTCCATTTTTGCTCCGTCTGAACGAATCTACAGAGGGGAAAGCCTTCCCCTGCCGGTGAGCCCGTGCTGGTCTCACCGGACCCCATCTGCGGGAGGCCCCGCAACGCCCCGGCAAGGAAGCAGGAGGTTCTGGTGGGGGAATTCCGGCACCTGTGGGAGCCGTAATGAGAGTGAGAGGCAGGCGGGTTTTCCGTGACGGGTTGAGGTCGGTGAGAGAGGCTCGCCACCGGCCCGTCGCGGAGAAATGCGATGGCATATCAGCGTAAAGGCGCGCGCACCGGCTCTGACCGGTCAAGCCTGTATCAGGACATCACCGACAAAATCATCGCCCAACTGGAGGCCGGGCGTATCCCATGGGTCCAGCCATGGTCTTCAGCCAGAGCATCGCTGGACATGCCGCGCAATGCCGCGACCGATCGTCGTTATAGCGGCATCAATGTACTCCTGCTATGGTCAGCTGTCGTCGAGAATGGCTTCAGCACGAACAGTTTTCTGACCTTCCGGCAGGCGCTGGCGCTCGGCGGGAATGTTCGCAAGGGAGCACATGGCACTACCGTCGTTTATGCCCACGGCTTCACGCCCGGCGAAGAACGTCAACGATCGGCACAAGAGGATCGGCAGCCCGGCACCATTCCATTCCTCAAGCGCTTCACTGTCTTTTCGACCGATCAGTGCGAAGGCTTGCCCGAAGATATTGCGCTCCCGCCACCGCCAATCCCCGAAGGTCTCATCCTTCCCGAGGCGGAGGCGCTGATCAAGGCGACGGGGGCTGATTTTCGCATCGGCGGCGATCAGGCCTTCTATAGCCCAACCGACGACTTCATTCAGATACCAAGGCCCGACAGCTTTTTCGATCCAATCAACTGGCATCGGACGGCATTTCATGAGCTGTCGCATCATTCCGGCCATTCGTCCCGGCTCAATCGGGATCTGAGTGGCTCCTTCGGTACCGAGAAATACGGGCGGGAAGAATTATGCGCCGAAATTTCGGCGGCCTACATCTGTGCAGCACTCGGCATCGCACCCACGGTCCGGCATGCCGATTATATTGGCAGTTGGCTCAAGATATGCTCACCTCGCCATATCTCCAGTAATCGCGAGGTGGTGGTAATGTGAAGGAACGCAGCCAGATTGGCTGACGTCTGCGGTTTCCTGCCAACGTTCCTTCGCATTATTTCAGAGCGTGTCGAGCCAGGCGAGCACGCTTTCATCGC
>JALCRK010000032.1 GCA_022652485.1 Sphingobium sp. | reverse complement strand
CAGCACCGCGAAGGCCGTGTTCGCCGAGCGTGGCCAGACCATCGACTATCTCGTCGGCACGATGATCGAGCTGCCGCGCGCGGCGCTCAAAGCCGGCGAGATCGCGGAAGTGGGCGAATTCTTCTCCTTCGGCACCAACGACCTGACGCAGACCACCATCGGCATCAGCCGTGACGACGCCGGGCGCTTCCTGACGCAATATGTCGACAAGGGCATCTTCGCGCGCGATCCGTTCGTCAGCCTCGATATCGAGGGCGTCGGCCAGCTGATCGAGATCGCGGCGGAGCGGGGCAGGGCGACGCGCCCGGATATCAAGCTCGGTATCTGCGGCGAGCATGGCGGCGACCCGGCCTCCATCGCCTTCTGCGAGCAGACCGGCCTCGATTATGTCTCCGCCTCGCCCTATCGCGTGCCGATCGCCCGGCTCGCGGCGGCGCAGGCGGCTCTTCAAGCCCGCAAATAAACCGCAAAAAGGGGGTTGCCAGAACCGGCGGCCCCCTCTATCTGCGGCACTCCCAAGGGGCACTGCCCCTCGCCAGAAATGGCCTGCGCGCCCGTAGCTCAGCTGGATAGAGCATCAGACTACGAATCTGAGGGTCGGACGTTCGAATCGTTCCGGGCGCGCCATTCTTCCCCCACCACTGTCCCCGCGCCTGCCTGTTCTGGGCACGCGATCGCCTTTTCCCCTTGATGTTCTCCAAATGTTCTGCATATTGAAGGCATGGCGAAGGCGAAAAAGACATTTGTGTGCCAGCAGTGCGGAGGCACATTGCCGCGCTGGCAGGGGCAGTGCGACGATTGCGGCGGCTGGAACACGCTGGTCGAGGAAGCCGCGCCCACGGTGTTCGCGGCAAAGCATGATCTGCAGAAGGGTGGCCGCGCGCTGGTGTTGACGCGGCTGGACAGCGAGGTCGCGCTGCCCGATCGCACCGCCACCGGCATTGCCGAGTTCGATCGCGCGCTGGGCGGCGGCATGGTTGCGGGGAGTGTGACGCTGATCGGCGGCGATCCCGGCATCGGCAAGTCGACGCTGCTGCTCCAGACCGCCGCGATGATGGCGCGTGCGGGCCACAGCGTCGCCTATATCAGCGGCGAGGAGGCGGCGGATCAGGTGCGTCTGCGCGCCCGGCGGCTGGGCCTCGGAGATGCGCCCGTCTCCCTCGCCAGCGCGACCTCGGTGCGCGACATATTGACGACTGTGGGGCAGGGCGCAGATGTGCCGGATCTGCTGGTGATCGACTCGATCCAGACCATGCACAGTGACCTCATTGACAGCGCGCCCGGCACCGTGAGCCAGGTGCGCGCCTCGGCGCAGGAGCTGATCCGCTTCGCCAAGGAGTGCAATACCGCGCTGGTGCTCGTCGGCCATGTCACCAAGGATGGCAGCATCGCCGGGCCGCGCGTGCTCGAACATATGGTCGATACCGTGCTGAGCTTCGAGGGGGAGCGCAGCCATCAATATCGCATCCTCCGCGCGCTCAAGAACCGCTTCGGCGGCACTGACGAGATCGGCGTGTTCGCGATGGCGGAGCAGGGGCTGGAGCAGGTGCCGAATCCTTCCGCGCTGTTCCTCACTGACCGCGCCGAGAATGTGACGGGCGCAACGGTGTTTCCCGCATTGGAGGGTACGCGCCCGGTACTGGTCGAGATCCAGGCCTTGACCGTGCGGCTGCAAAGCGGGGCGACGCCGCGCCGCGCCGTGGTCGGCTGGGACAGCGGGCGGCTCGCCATGCTGCTCGCGGTGCTGGAGGCGCGTTGCGGCCTCAGTTTCGCCAATTGCGAGGTCTATCTGAATGTCGCGGGCGGATATAAAATCGCGGACCCGGCGGCGGACCTCGCGGTCGCGGCGGCGCTGGTCTCGGCGCTTGCCGAGCGGCCGGTGCCAAGCGGCGCGGTCTATTTCGGCGAGGTCGCGCTCTCGGGCGAGATCCGGCCGGTGTCGCTCGCGCCGCTGCGTCTGCGCGAGGCGCGCAAGCTCGGCTTCGAGGAAGCGGGTGTCCCTGCCAATCTTTCCACCGAGGAGGATGGCCTGCGCCTTTCCCGCTACACCACGCTCGCGCAATATGTTGACCGGGTGCTGGGGCGCGGCTAGCGAGGGCGCATGACCGCGCTCGATATGGCCTTGGCTTTGCTGATGGGGGGAATGGCCGTATTCGGCTTCATGCGCGGCTTCGTGCAGGAGGTTCTTTCGCTCCTCGCCTGGGGCGTGGCAGTGCTGGCGGTGCGCCTGTTCCTCGCTCCGGTGACGGACCTTGCCGGTCTATGGATCGGCGCGGGTGCGGCAGCCTCGCTGCTGTCGTTCGTCGGTCTGTTCGCGCTCACCTTCATTGCGGGGAAATTCATCGCCGGGAGGATCGGGCAGGGGGTGCGCTCCTCGGTGATTGGCCCGGTCGACCGGGTGCTGGGCGCGGGCTTTGGCGCATTGAAGGGGCTGGTGGTCGCGACGCTCGCGTTCCTCGCCTTCTCGCTCGTCTATCATTTCTTCTTCGGCGTGCAAAACGGCCTGCCGCAATGGATCGAAAAGTCGCGCAGCTATCCGCTGCTCAACGCCAGCGGCGAGGCGATGGCGCAGGTGATTCACGATCGCACCTCGACCGCGCCGGCAGATGATGTGGAGGCCGGAGAAAACCGCTCCCTTGCGGCGGGTGAAAACGCGGTCTGACACCGCGTTTCGTCACTCCCGCGCTCACGGGAATGATGGGGAGGGAGGCGTGGGCTATCCCTGATCGGCGATCTGCTGGTGATGGCGGATCACTTCATCGATGATGAAGCGCAGGAATTTCTCCGCGAACACCGGGTCGAGCTGGGCATCACTCGCGAGTTGCCTTAGCCGCGCGATCTGGCGTTCCTCGCGCCCCGGATCCGCTGGCGGCAGCGCGTTGTTCGCCTTGAAGCGGCCCACCGCCTGCGTCACCTTGAACCGCTCGGCCAGCATATAGATGAGCGCCGCATCGATATTGTCGATGCTCTGCCGGTAATGCTCCAGTGATTCGCTCAACGTGCTGCCTCCCTCATGCTCGCGCCTTTTTGCCGCACCGCCGCGCCGACGCAAGCGTTAAGACTTGCCTTTGCCGTGCGAGGGCGTAAATCCGCCGCCATGACAGCAAGCATCCATCGTATCGGCCGCGACACACAGCCCTCTCTCGATCCGCTGATGAACCTGATCGCGGAGGATCTGAACAGCGTCAACGCGGTGATCCTGGATCGGATGCAGTCCCGCATCCCCCTGATCCCGGAGCTGGCGGGGCACCTCATCGCGGGTGGTGGCAAGCGTATGCGGCCGATGCTGACGCTCGCCTGTGCCCGGCTGATCCAGTATATGGGCACGCGGCACCACAAGCTCTCGGCAGCCGTGGAGTTCATCCACACCGCGACCCTGCTGCATGATGATGTCGTCGATGGCTCGGGAATGCGCCGTGGCCGCAAGACGGCGAACATCATCTGGGGCAACAGCGCCAGCGTATTGGTGGGGGATTTCCTGTTCAGCCGCAGTTTCGAACTGATGGTCGAGGATGGCTCGCTGAAAGTGCTGAAAATCCTCGCGGGCGCGTCGGCGATCATCGCGGAAGGTGAGGTCAACCAGCTCTCCGCCCAGCGCCGGATCGATACCGACGAAGAGCAATATCTCGACATCGTCAACGCCAAGACCGCCGCCCTGTTCGCCGCCGCGTGCCGCATCGCTGCCGTAGTGGCGGAGAAGGACGACGCGCAGGAGCAGGCTCTGGACAATTACGGCCGCTTCCTCGGCATCGCGTTCCAGATCACCGACGACGCGATCGATTATGCGTCAGACGGCGCGACGATGGGCAAGGATGTGGGCGACGATTTCCGTGATGGTAAGGTGACGCTGCCCGTTATCCTCGCTTATGCGCGCGGTAGCGAGGAAGACCGCGCGTTCTGGCGTGCCGCCATCGCCGGGCATAAGGTGTCGGACGAGGATCTCGCCCACGCGACCCAGCTGTTGAAGCGCTCCGGAGCCATCGACGACACGCTCGCCCGCGCCCGCCATTATGGCCAGCGCGCCATCGATGCGCTCGGCATCTTCCCCGCCAGCAAGGCGAAGGATGCTCTGGTCGAGGCAGTCGAGTTCGCCATCGCCAGAGCATATTGACGGGCCTATTGACGCTCTCCCGCGCGCGGGCATAGCTGGCGCCATGAGCGCGCTGCCGGTCCACTCCATATTGCCCGATCTGCTGGCGGTCCTGCGCGATGGCAGCAGCGCCGTGCTGGTCGCGCCGCCGGGCGCGGGCAAGACCACCGCCGTTGCTCCCGCACTGCTGGGGGAGGGCTGGTGCACCGGGCAAGTCCTGCTGCTCTCGCCCCGCCGCCTCGCCGCGCGCGCCGCTGCCGAGCGCATGGCGGAGCTGGCAGGGGAGAGCGTCGGTCAGACCATCGGCTATGCAACGCGGATGGACAGCCGCCAGTCCGCGCAGACCCGCATCCTCGTGCTGACCGAGGGCATCTTCCGCAACCGCATTCAGGTCGATCCGGAGTTGCCCGGCGTCTCGGCCGTGCTGTTCGATGAGGTGCATGAGCGCAGCCTCGACAGCGATTTCGGCCTTGCGCTGGCGCTTGATGTACAGGGCGCGTTGCGGCCTGATCTGCGCCTGCTCGCCATGTCCGCGACGCTCGATGGCGCGCGTTTCTCGCGCCTGATGGGCGACTGCGCAGTGGTGGAGAGCGAGGGGCGCAGCTATCCTCTCGAACTGCGCCACATCGGCAGGCGCGCGGAGCAGCGGATCGAGGACGATATGGCAGCCGCTGTGCGGCGGGCCTTGGCCGAGGAGGCGCGGGGAGATATCCTCGCCTTCCTGCCCGGCGTCGCGGAAATCAGCCGCACGGCGGAGCGTCTGGAGGGCATCGCCGGTCTTGCGGTCCATGCGCTCCACGGCTCGCTTGAGCCTGCCGACCAGCGCCGCGCACTCGCCCCCGATGCGCAAGGCAGGCGCAAGCTCATCCTCGCTACCAACATCGCGGAAACCAGCCTCACCGTGCCGGGCGTGCGGATTGTGGTGGATAGCGGCCTCACCCGCCGCGCCCGCTATGACCGCCCGGCGGGCGTCACCCGCCTCGTCACCGAGAAGGTCAGTCAGGCGGCGGCGACCCAGCGCGCAGGAAGGGCGGCGCGGCAGGAGCCAGGCGTTGCCTATCGCCTGTGGGAAGAAGGCGCGACCGGCGGCCTCGCGCCCTATGATCCGCCCGAGATCATGGAGCGCGATCTTTCCGGCCTGCTGCTCGAATGCCTGATCTGGGGCGTGAACGACCCCGCCAGCTTGCGCTGGCTCGATCCGCCTCCGCAAGCCTCGCTCGCGGAGGCGCGCAACAGGTTGACGGCATTGGGCGCGCTCGATGCGGCGGGCGGGATCACCGCGCATGGCCGCGCCATCGCGAAGCTCCCGCTGGAGCCGCGCATCGCGCATATGCTGATCGCGGCGCGCGATCTCGGGCTGGCGCGAACGGCGGCCGAGGTGGCGGCCTTGCTCTCCGAACGCGGCCTCGGCGGCCCCTCGGCTGACCTCGGCGAGCGGCTGCGGCGCTGGCGCACCGAGAAGGGCGCGCGCGCGCAATCGGCGCGAAAGCTCGCCGGGCGTTGGGCGCATATGGTAGGAGAGGGCGCCCCGCACGATAGCGACGAGCCGCACGCCGCTGGCCTCTGCCTCGCGCTTGCCTTTCCCGATTGGGTGGCGAAGCGGCGCGGCGCGGATGGGGCGGACTGGATCAGCGCCGGAGGCAGGGGCTTCCGCCTCGATCCCGCCTCGCCGCTCGCGCGCGAGACATGGCTGGCGGTGGGCGAGGTACAGGGCGCGGCGTCCGGCGCGCGCATCCTCTTCGCCGCGCCCTTGGAGGAAGCCGAGGTGGCGCGCCTGTTCGCGGATCGTATCCTCAGCCAGCGCATTGTCCGCTTCCGCGCCGAGACCGGCGGCGTCGAGGCCTTGCGCCAGACGCGGCTGGGCGCAATCACGCTGGCGAGCGGCAGCGACGACGCGCCCGACCCCGCCGAGGTCGAGCGCGCGTTGCTGGAGGGCGTGCGGGCGCATGGGCTGGGGCTGTTGCCGTGGTCCAAGGCCGCGCTCTCGCTCCGCCGCCGCGCCGGGTTCGCTGGAGTGGAGGAGCTTAGCGATGCCGCGCTGCTTGCCGCTTTGGATCAATGGCTCCCCGCGCTGCTTGCGGGCAAGCGCCGCCTTGCCGCCATCGATCCGCACTCGCTCGATGGTGTGCTCGAAACCCTGCTCGGCTGGGAGGGGCGCAAACGGTTGGATGCGCTCGCGCCTGCCCATTTCGTGACGCCTCTGGGGCATGATGCGCCGATCGACTATGAAGCGCCCGGTGGCCCGGAGGTCGAGATCCGCGTGCAGGCGCTGTTCGGCCTTGCCACGCACCCGACGATCGGGCCGGACCGCCTGCCGCTCCGCCTCAGCCTCACCTCGCCCGCGGGCCGCTCGATCCAGACCACCAGCGACCTGCCCGGTTTCTGGGCCGGGAGCTGGTCGGACGTAGCGAAGGAGATGCGCGGGCGCTATCCGAAGCATCACTGGCCAGACGACCCCGCCTCGGCGCAGGCGACCTTGCGCACCAAACGGAAATCTTGACGAATCCCTGATACAGCGCCAAGGAAAGTGCATCCTCAGGGGAGATCCACAGTGCCCGCGCATATCTATCAGATGCCCAAGAACGCGATGCAATCCGGCAAGGCGCGCATGTCCACGTGGGTGCTGGAGTTCGATCCCGCCGAGGCGAAGCGCCCCGATCCGCTGATGGGTTGGGCCGGCTCAGGCGACACCCGCCAGCAGCTGCGTCTGACGTTCCCCTCGGTGGATGCAGCGACCGCCTATGCCGAGCGCGAAGGTATCTCCTATCATATCACAATGCCTGCGCCCAAGGCTTTGAAAATTCAGGCATACGCCGACAATTTCCGCTAAGCATCCTCCCTGCTGGCCTCCACGCCCCCGGCATGATAATACGGGCGCCGAAAGGAACATCGGGAGGGGGAGTGCACATGGCCACGATGACGGATAGTGCAGCGGCAGCCCGCAAGGCGCCGGATAGGGAAATCCTGTTCTTCCGCAATATGGCCGTGGCGATGGCCATCACGATTGTCGCCGGTTTCTCTCTCAACCTTGCGATGGGGCGCTCAACCTTCGCTGTCCCGCTCGTATATCATCTGCACGCGTTCGTGTTTTTCGGCTGGGTCGCCCTGTATCTGGCGCAGAATTTTTCGATCACGGCCCGCAATATTCAGCTGCACAAGACGCTGGGTCTCCTTGCCTATGGTTGGGTTCCGCTGATGGTGGTTTTGGGCTTTGCAATCATCTTGACCTCCCTGCGTCGAACCGGCAGCCCGTTCTTTTTCGATCAGAACGAATTTCTGTTCAGCAATTTGCTGCAACTGGTTCTGTTCGGCGCGATGGTGACGACCGCGCTGCGCCAGCGCCGCCACAGGGGCTGGCACCGGCGCCTGATGTTGACGGCCATGTCGATCCTGACCGGACCCGGTTTTGGGCGCCTGTTGCCCATGCCCCTGCTGATTCCCCATGCATGGCACCTCGCCGTGGCGGTTCCGCTGGTGTTTCCCGTTATCGGCATGATCGCGGACAAGCGCCGCAGCGGGCGGGTCCACCCGGCGTGGTTCTGGGGCGTTGGCGCCATCATCGTGACGCAGATCGTGGCGGATATGCTGGCCTACAGCGCCTGGGGGATCGGCATCACCCAACAGGTCGTGGAAGGCACGCCCGGCGCGATGCGCCCGATGCAGGCGTTTCTGCCGCCGGGCTTCTGATTTCGGTCAGCGCAGGAAATCCCCGCCCAGCGCGATCAGCAGCTTGACGTCGATCGCCAGCCCCTCGGCGCGGCGGGCAGCGATGAAGCCGTGGATATCATCTAAAGGCGCGCGGTGGACGGTGATGTTCTCGCCCTCATGCCCGCCACCCGCGCCGGTGCGCGTCAGCTCCTCGGCACGGAACAGCGTGAAGCTCTCCGACACCAGCCCCGGTGAGCTGTAAAACTCGCCGCAATCGCGCATGTGGCGCGCACGATAGCCGGTTTCCTCCTCCAGCTCGCGGATCGCGGCGGCGGTGGCGTCCTCGTCTTCCGATCCCGCCTCGTCGCCCACCAGCCCGGCGGGCAGCTCAAGGCACGCCCGGCCCAGCGGCACGCGGAACTGCTCGACGAGAACCAGATGCGCGCCGTCTCCGCCGCTTTCGTCCACCGCGATGATGACGGCGGCCCGGATGCCCCGGCTGCGCGAGACATATTCCCACGGCCCCTCGCGCTTGGCGGTGATATATTTTCCCGCCCACATGATTTCGGGCGTGCTGTGTCCGGGCATGGGGAGTGTCCTTTGGTTGAAGAGCAGAGGGGCTTTAATCTATCGTCATCCCGGACTTGATCCGGGATCCAGCTGGTTGAAACCTTGCCCCGGCTCATGGATCCCGGATAACGCGATTTCCTGCCCAAATCCTGGCGGATTTGGAGAAAATCGGTTTCCGGGATGACGAAAAATATCGGATATCAAAGCGCTATAACTCGATCAGCTGATCGGGCAGTTCGTTGGGATTGGTGCTGCCCCTGGGGCGCTGTTCCGCAAGGATCGCGCCGAGCAGGCCGATAGCGTCCACCATGCCGTCCGCCGTCCTCCCCGCGCGCACGGCGTGGATCAGCGCCGCCATCGCGTCGCCCCAGCGTTCGGGCGCGACCGCGCTGTTGATCGCGCTATCCGCCACGATCTCGGCGCGGTGCTCGGCCAGCGAGAGATAGAGTAATATCGCGGTGCTGGCGCGGGTGCGCCCTTCGGCGGCGGCCCGGAACAGCGTCACCGCCTGCCGCCGCACCCGCCGCGCCTTGGTGGAGGGCGGGGTCAGCGCGAGGCGCAGCGGCATCCACGCCAGCGCATAGCGGATGAGGAGAAACACGAGGATCTGCGCGCCGAGCAACAGCGTCAGCAGCCGCCACGTCGGCACATCATGCTGCCAGCCGCCGAACAGCGTCACCGCCTGCGCCTCGAACCAGCCGGGAAACGCCGCCACCAGCGCGAGCAGGGTCAACATCCCGGCCACGGCATAATGCAGGCCCACATCATGATAGGCATCGGATTGCGGCGCGATCACCGTAACGATCTCACCGTCGGTTTGTGCCTCCGCCGCGCTGACGGCGGCACTGATGCGGTCATGATCGGCATTGCTCAAGGAGAACCGCACCATCACCATCCTCCTGACGCACCGCCGCCGCCGAAGCCGCCGCCACCGCCTGAAAATCCGCCGCCGCCCGAGGACCAGCCGCCCCCTCCGCCGCCCCCATTGCCGCCCAGGCCCGGTCCCCACAGGATGACGGGCAGGGCGCCGCCACGATAGGCGCGGCCCATGCGTCCGCGCAGCAGCATCGGCAGGATGATGAACATGAAGATCAGGAAGATCGCGACCAGCACCTGCCCGTTCTGCGTACCGCTCTCCTCGTCCTTTTTGGCTTGGCTTGCGAGCTTGCGCGCCTCGTCGGGCGGCAGCATCAATATCTTGATGATGCCATCCGTGCCCGCCGAGATCCCGCCCGGATAGTCGCCCTGCTTGAAGTGCGGCACGATATCGTTGCGGATGATGCGGCCCGCGACCACATCGGGCAATATGCCCTCCAGCCCGTAGCCCACCTCGATCCGCACCTTGCGCTCGTTGGGCGCGACGATCAACAGCGCGCCGTCGTCCCGTTCCTTGTTGCCGATGCCCCAGTGGTCGCCCAGCCGGAAGCCATAGTCCGCGATGTCATAGCCCTGAAGATCGGCGATGGTCACGACGACAAGCTGGCGCTGGCTCTGCTGTTCGAGGCGCGTCAGCTTCGCGTCCAGCGAGACTTCCTCGGCGGGCGAGAGGATATTGGCGGCATCGACCACACGCCCTGTCAGCTGCGGGAATTGCTGCGCCTGCGCCGCTCCGGCGCACAACAGCAGCGGCCACAGCAGGAACGCAATCCAGTGTTTTGAGGAAGGCACGTGCCCCGTCAGCCGCCGAAATCGACCTTGGGCGCCACATCCGCATTGGGCGAGGTCGCCTGATAGGGAGCCATCGGCTTTGCGCCGCGGATCGCCGCACCGATCATGTCGGGGAAGGTGCGCACGCGCGTATTATATTCCTGCACCGCCTCGTTATATTTGATGATCGCGGTGGAGATGCGGTTTTCCGTGCCCTCCAGCTGGACCTGCAAATCCTGGAAATTCTGGTTGAACTTGATGTCCGGATAGGCCTCCACCGTCGCGAGCAGGCGGCCGAGCGACTGGCTCAGCGCCCCTTGCGCGGCGGCGAACTGCGCCATCTTGACGGTGTCGTTCAAATCGCTGGCGCTCACCTGGATCGAGGTCGCCTTGGCGCGGGCCTCGGTCACGGCGGTGAGCGTTGCCTGCTCCGCCTTGGCCGCACCCTTTACCGTCGCGACGAGATTGGGAACGAGATCGGCCCGACGCTGATATTGCGCCTGCACGTCGGCCCAGCGTGCCTTTGCCGCTTCCTCGGCCGTGGGCACGCTGTTGATGCCGCAGGCGGAGAGCGCGAACGCCACCAGTCCCATGATGGAAAGGCGCAGCGCGCCCATGCGAGAGAGGGTCATGTCCGTGGTCCTTTGCCCAGAGAGTTGCTCAAATCTAGTCGACATGCCCCCGCGCTTCAACCGCTGGACAGCGTATAACTTTCCTGACAGTTTCGGCGCCTCATTACCAGCTGGGGAGAGAATGATCATGTCGATGGTATCGGAATTCAAGGAATTCATTGCGCGGGGCAATGTAATGGATCTCGCGGTGGGCGTCATCATCGGCGGCGCGTTCGGCAAGATCGTGGCGTCGCTGACGGATGACATCATCATGCCGGTGATCGGCGCGCTCTCCGGCGGGCTGGATTTCTCGAAGAATTTCATACGCCTCGGCGCCATTCCTGCCACCTTCAAGGGCGACCCGGCAAGCTATGCGGACCTCAAGGCCGCCGGTGTGGCGATGCTCGGCTGGGGCCAGTTCCTTACCGTGGTGATCAACTTCGTCATCCTCGCCTTCATCATCTTTCTGATGATCCGTGCGGTGAACCGCATGATGGTTCCCAAGGCCGAAGCGCCTGCCGCCGGGCCGAGCGAGGATATCGTGCTGCTGCGCGAGATACGGGATTCGCTCAAGAAATAATTCGGCTCGTCTCGACAAGGGAACAGTTGCGGGCTCTGGGGGTTTTTGACGAAGGCGTGACGAGCAAGCGAGCCGATACAGGCTGTGCGATCGCCTTTTGAACAGGAGACACACAGATGAAATCCGCATTTCCCTTTCTTGGCCTGACCCTGTTGATGGCCGTTTCCGCCTGCGATTCGAAAAAGCAGGACGCCGTCGAAAATGCCTATGAAAACAAGGCCGCCGCCATCGATAACATGGCCGATAATCTTCAGAACAAGGCGGACAATGTCAGCGCCGCGGTCGATAATCAGGTCGATGTCCTGAAAAACAAGGCGGATGCGGTGCGGGATGCCGGCGAGGCCGCCAAGGACCGGGCGGACAACGCCAAATAAATTTTCGGTTTTCCCATAGCGTTCACTGGGGGTGCGGACTTTTCGGGGTCCGCGCCCTTTTCATATGCGGCGCCACGGCCTATATAGGGCGTGCCGGTTTCGACCGGCTATGGCGATAAACTGTGCCGTGTAATAGATGCAGCGGACCCGGGGGCGGTACCCGGCGGCTCCACCATATTCCCTGATCCGTCAGGGAGCATGACGGGGCCGAACTAGGATCGACGTGTATTGAAAGACGGTATTTTCGCCCGGGCTGAGTAACCCGTTCAAGGCTCAAAACCTATAAGTGCCAACGATAACGAAGCACTTGCTCTCGCAGCGTAATGGAGGGGCGCAAGCCCTGATATTACCCTAAAAGAACGCGGCTGGGCCAGCCGGGCAACAGAATGGATTCCAGCGGCCGCCGGAGGGCCGGGCAACAGAACCTCCGGCACTTTCCTCACCTGACGCGTGACACCGGGCAACAGAAGTCACCCACCCACTCCGGTTCGGGCAGGGAGCAACCTCCAACATCTTCCTCATATCGTCATCCCCGCGAAAGCGGGGATCCAGTTCAAACGCTGCGACTCTGGATTCCCGCGTTCGCGGGAATGACGGTGTTTGGGTAGGACGATCCGCTTACCCAAACCGCCCCGTCACATAATCCCGCGTCTTGTCGGACTTGGGCTGGAGGAACAGGTCGTTGGTCGGCCCGAACTCGATCATCCGCCCCAGGAACATGAAGCCGGTATAGTCGGCGATGCGCGCCGCCTGCTGGAGGTTGTGGGTCACGATGACGACGGTGAAGTCCTTCTTCAGTTCCACCAGCGTCTCTTCCAGCTTTGCGGTCGAGATCGGATCGAGCGCGGACGCAGGCTCGTCGAGCAGCAGCACCTCCGGCTCCACCGCGATCCCGCGCGCGACACAGAGGCGCTGTTGCTGCCCGCCGGAAAGACCGAGGCCGGGGCTGTGCAGCTTGTCCTTCACCTCGTCCCACAGGGCCGCGCGGCGCAGCGCGGTCTCGACGATCTCGTCCATCTCCGCCTTCGATTTGCGGTGATAGATGCGCACGCCGAACGCGATATTGTCATAGATCGACATCGGAAACGGTGTCGGCTTCTGGAACACCATGCCGACGCGGGCGCGCAGGCGCGCGAGATCGGTGCCGACGCGCAGCACCTGCTCCTCCTCGATCGGGTCGGCGCCGGTCTGTGTCTCCATCACCATCGACACGCGCTTTCTGAGCCACGGCAGGCGGCGCTGCTCGTGCAGCACGTCTTCGCCGTCCAGCACCACGCGGCCCACGGCGCGCTGGCCGGGGTAAAGCGCATAGATGCGGTTGAGCACGCGCAGCAGCGTCGATTTGCCGCAGCCGGAGGGGCCGATCAGCGCGGTGATCGCGTTGCGGCGCACCGGCAGGTCGACGCCGAACAGCGCCTGATTTTTGCCGTAGAAGAAGTCGACGTTGCGCGCCTCCAGCACCAGCTCGTCATAAGGCGGCTCGTTCATGATGGCGGCGGCCGGGGTTGCGGTGTCGGCTAGGTCGATCATGCGTGTTTCTTCTCCCGTGCGATGAAGCGCACGATGATGTTGATGGACAAAACGACCACCGCGATGATGAGCGCACCTGCCCAGGCGAGGCGGCGCCAGTCGTCATAGGCGGAGAGCGCAAACTGGAAGATGACAGCGGGAAGGCTCGCCATCGGCTTGGTCATGTCCGCGCTGAAGAACTGGTTGTTGAGCGCGGTGAAGAGCAGGGGCGCGGTCTCGCCGCTGATGCGCGCGAAGCCGAGCAGGCCGCCCGTCAGCAACCCTGCGCCCGCCGCGCGCCAGATGATCTTGCGCGTCACCAGCCATTTGGGCGTGCCAAGCGCAATCCCCGCCTCGCGCAGCGCATGGGACTGGAGATTGAGGATGTCCTCGGTCGTCCGCGTCACGATCGGCGTTGCGAGGAACGCCAGCGCCACCGCGCCCGCGTAGCCCGAAAAGCCCTCGAACGGCCGCACCAGCAGCTCATAGACGAACAGGCCGACGAGGATCGACGGCGCCGAAAGCAGCACGTCATTGAGGAACCGCACCACCGCGCCATAGCGCGTATGGCCGCCATATTCCGCCAGCCAGGTGCCCGCCAGGATACCGACGATGATCGCGATCGCCATTGCCATCGCGCACATCATCAGCGAGCCGACCATCGCGTTCAGCAATCCGCCTTCCGATCCGGGCGGCGGTGTGTCCTTGGTAAAGACATCGAGGTCGATCCCGCCGATGCCCTGCACCACCAGCGACCACAGGATGAAGACCAGCGCGGTGATCGCGGCGACAGTCGCGAGCAGACAGGCCGTAATGAACAGCCGGTTGACGAGGTTGCGGAGGAAATCGCGGCCTAACATGAGCGCCTCAATATTTCTGGCTGCTGAGCAGCAGGCGGGCGAGCGCGAGCACGGTGAAGGTGATGATGAACAGCACCAGCCCCAGCGCGATGAGCGCGGATGTGTGCAGATCGCCGGTCGCCTCGGTGAACTCGTTGGCGATGGTGGAAGCGAGCGTCGCGCCAGACGCGAAGATCGAATCGGGGAAGCCGTGGGCGTTGCCGATCACGAACGTTACTGCCATCGTTTCGCCCAGCGCGCGGCCAAGGCCCAGCATCACGACGCCGATCATGCCGCGCTTGATATAGGGCACGATCACCGAGGTGACGACCTCGAACGGGGTGCAGCCCAGGCCATAGGCGGCCTCGCGCACCTGCGGCGGCACCGTCATCAGCAGCTCGCGCAGCACGGCGGCCATATAGGGGAGGATCATGATCGAGAGGATGATCGAGGCGGAGAGGATGTTCGCGCCATTGGGGATGCCCGCGAACAGCTTTTCCGCGAGAGAGCCGGGCGCGGCGTTCATCATCAGCGGCATCTGGACATATTCGGCAAACAGCGGCGCGAAAATGAACAGGCCCCACATGCCGTAAACGATGGAGGGAATACCGGCGAGCAGCTCTACCGCGATGGCGATGGGCCGCGCGATCGCGCGCGGGCAGAATTCGACGAGATAGACCGCGATGCCGATCGCGACGGGCAGCGCCAGCGCCAGCGCGACGAACGAGGTGATGAGCGTTCCCGCAATCGCCCCCGCCGCGCCATAGACGTCGGTCACGGGGTTCCATGT
Source organism: Sphingobium sp. (assembly GCA_022652485.1). GTDB lineage: Bacteria > Pseudomonadota > Alphaproteobacteria > Sphingomonadales > Sphingomonadaceae > Sphingobium. Next base: position 26,812 of record JALCRK010000032.1, on the reverse strand, counting down.
CGTGCTGGTGAAGAAGGACCAGCCGAAATGGGAGAGGGCGGGCCACCCGCCGATGGCGAGCGAGATGACGAGGCCGCCCAGGCTCGCGAGCAGCAATGTCGCGGCGCTGAGGCACAGATATTCGAATATGGGGTCGAACCACGCGCCGCGCACAGGCGGGCGCAGGCTGGCCGTATCGCCCGCAGAGGAACGGGGAGAGGGCGTGAAGCCCTCGTCCCCGGAGTTAAAGGCGTTCATGGGTTTCACTTGGCGACATAGACCGGCTTGCCGCCCGATGTGATGTTGGTCGCCCACTGCTTGCGGACCATCGCCTTCACAGCGCCGGGCAGCGGCACATAATCGAGCGCGGTCGCGGCGGCGTCACCATATTTATAGGCCCAGTCGTAGAACTTGAGCACGTTGGCCGAGGCCGCAGCGTTCGAGGGGTTCTTGTGCATCAGGATGAAGGTCGCGCCGCTGATCGGCCAGGCGTTGGCGCCGGGCTGGTTGAGCAGGAGCACATAGTTGCCCGGCGAAGACGCCCAGGGAGCGCTCGCCGCCGCCGCCGCGAAGGCTGCCGCGTTCGGCGCTGGATAGTTGCCGGCCGCGTTCTTCACGAGGAGGTAGGGCATCTTGTTCTGCTTGGCATAGGCATATTCGACATAGCCGATCGCGCCCTTGGTCTGCTTGACGAAAGCGGAGACGCCGTCATTGCCCTTGCCGCCGAGGCCAGTCGGCCACTGCACCGAGTCGTTGCCGCCCACTTCGTTCTTCCACTCAGGGCTCTGGCTGGAGAGATAGGTGGTGAAGAGGAACGAGGTGCCCGAGCCGTCCGAACGATGCACCACGGTGATCGGTAGGTTGGGCATACCGAGGCCGGGGTTCAAGGCGGCGATCTTCGGATCGTTCCAGTTCTTGATGTTGCCGAGGAAGATCTGGGCGAGCAGTTCGCCGGTGACCTTGAGGCGGCCCGAGTGCAGGCCGGGGACGTTGGTGACGGGCACCACGCCGCCGATCACGGTCGGGAACTGGTAGAGACCTGCAGCATTCAGCTCGTCGGACTTCAGCGGCTTGTCCGATGCGCCGAAATCGACGGTCTTCGCCTTGATCTGCTTGATGCCGCCGCCGGAACCGATCGCCTGATAGTTGAGCTGGTTGCCGGTATAGTCTTCATAGGCTGCGGCCCATTTGGAATAGACCGGGGCCGGGAAGGTGGCGCCCGCGCCGGAAATGTCGGCGGCCTGAACAACGCCTGCGGCCAGCAGGGCCGTGCCGAACGCGACGGTGAATTTCTTGTACATAGGGAATCTCCGCTTGCCGGAAAATGTCCGGTAGGCCCGCCGTTAGAGGTGTACTATTTCGCAAATGCGACAGTTAAATGACTCTTTTATTACAATGGGTCTTGAGCGGTGCCGCGTAACAAAACTGTAATATTGGTGTCATCTTATCATCACAAATTGCGCCTAGTTGGCACCCCGCACCAAGCTCCCGAGACCAAGGTGTGCGTGCATCCTCCGGGGTGCTTCCAACAAGGGGTTTATCGATGAATACTTCCAAGATGTTGCTTGCTACGGCCGCGATCGGCGCGATGGCTGTCGCGGCGGTGCCTGCCGAGGCGAGCGCCAAGGCGAAGGCCAAGGCCGTCTCCGGCCAGTCCTCCGAAATCGAGGCGCTGAAGGCGCAGATCGAGGCGCTGAAGGCCCGGCTCGACGCGCAGGACGCCGCCAGTGCGCAGGCCCAGGCCGCCGCACAGCAAACCGCAGCGCAGGCACAGGCCGCACAGGCCGCCGCTGAAGCCGCACAGGCCAGCGCCGCCGATGTCAAGAAGACCGCCGACAAGGCCGCGAAGGACAGCTCCTCGCTCGCCAAGCTGGTCGAGGGCGTCAAGGACACCAAGATCAGCGGCCGCATGTATTTCAACATCAGCCAGGAAACCGAAAAGTCGAACAATACGAAGCGTGTTGACGGCGCCGGCTTCGCCATCAAGCGCTTCTATATCGGTATCGACCACAAGTTCAGCCCGATCTTTGCCGGTAACGTGACGATGGACATCGACAATGTCGTCGGCAACAACAACAACAACCTCGTCGGCAAGGGCTTCTATGTGAAGAAGGCTTATCTGCAGGCGAAATTCCGTCCGGAATTGATGGTGCGCCTGGGCGCTGCAGATACTCCGTGGGTTCCCTATGCAGAAGGAATCTATGGCTATCGTCATCTTGAGAAGGTCATCGCGGACCTTAACGGCTTCGGCACCTCGGCTGATTGGGGTGTGCATGTGATGGGCGATCTCGCTGGCGGTCTCGTCAGCTATCAGATCTCCGCTGTTGACGGTGCGGGCTATCGCAATCCCAAATTCTCGCAGACGGTCGATCTCGAAGGTCGTGTCTCGGTAAACTATAAGGGCTTCAATGCCGCGATCGGCGGCTATACCGGCAAGCTGGGTAACGATACCCTCGGTGCCGTTCCGCTCCGTACCGCCAACCGCTTCAACGCGCTGCTTGCCTACAAGGGCAAGATTTCGGACATCGACTTCACTCTGGGCGGCGAATATTTCACCGCCAAGAACTGGAAGACCCCGTCCAAGCTGATTGCGAACAATGAAACCAAGGCGGAAGGCTACTCGCTGTTCGCCTCTGCCAGCCCGATCAAGCAGTGGTCGGTCTTCGGTCGTTATGACCACATCAAGCCTGACAAGAAGCTGACACCGCTGCGCAAGGGCGAATATTTCAACGCGGGCGTGCAGTACAGCCCGGCGAAGATCGTCGATCTGGCGCTCGTGTATAAGCACTATACCGGCGACAACGGCTTCACTGGCGGCGATCTCAAGACCGCCAGCGTCAACAATGTTAACACCATCAGCGCCCGCGACGAATTCGGCCTGTTCGGCCAGTTCCGCTGGTAATTTCCCTCGGGCCGGCGGGCATCCCCCTTTCGTCCGCCGGCCCACCCCTTACCTGTTACGCATATGAGCCGGAGGTCATTCCTCCGGCTCTTTTTTTGGCCCGCTTGCGCCGAGTCGCGTTTTGCGCGATAGGCGCCTTCGCGACAGGTTCCCGGAGACGGGATCAAAAGGGAAGCCGGAATGGAGCAATCCATAATCCGGCGCTGCCCCCGCAACTGTGACCGGCGAGTAGCCGCCTCGATATGCCACTGGGCTTCGGCCTGGGAAGGTGAGGCGGATCGCGATGACCCGGGAGCCAGGAGACCTGCCTGACGCAGTCGTTCTTCAATCGGGCGGGGCGTACCGACTGAACGGGGGGGATTTCCTTCGCGTGACGGCACTTGTGTCAATCGTCACGTAAAGGAGAATCCTGTGACACCTCTTAAATATCTCAGTATCTTGGCTTCTGTTCTTCCCACAGGCTACGCGCTTGCGGACGATGGCGAGCCCATCGTCGTCACCGCCAACCGTGCCGAGACGCCCGTCAGCAAGGTGGGCCTCTCGGTCAGCATCATCACGGCGGACGATATCGCCCGGTTGCAGGCACCCGGCATCTCCGAACTGCTGCGCACCGTGCCCGGCCTCGCCACGACACGGAGCGGAGGCATCGGCACGCTCTCCAGCGTGTTCATCCGCGGCGCATCGTCCGATCACACAGTGGCGCTCATCGACGGCGTGAAGATCAACGACCCCTCATCCACGGCAGGAGGATTCGATTTTGGCAGACTGATGACAGGCAATATCGAACGGGTGGAGGTCGTGCGCGGCCCGCAGTCGGTGCTGTGGGGCAGTCAGGCCATCGGCGGCGTCGTCAATCTCATCACCCGTCGGGCGGAGGGTGGCGCGCCCTCCGCCATTTTTCAAGGCGAGGCAGGCTATCGCGGCACGGTCGATCTGATGGCCAGCGCCGCTATGGGCCTGGGGCCGATTGCGCTGAGCGGCGGCGCGTCGTTCCTGCGCACGGACGGCATCTCGGCGTTCAGCGAGGCGCGCGGTGGCGCGGAGCGGGACGGCGCGCGGCAATATGGCGCCAATCTCAATGCCCGTGCGAACATCACCGAGAGCCTGTCGCTCGATCTGCGCGGCTGGATCTCGCGCAGCCGGACGGAGACGGATGGCTACGCCCCGCCCACCTACGCCTTCGGCGACACGGCGCACTATAACCGCACCCGCGAGGCAATCGGCTATGCGGGCGTCAACTGGGCCGGGTTCGGCGGGCGCTGGAAGAACCGCATCGCGTATGCGATCACCGACTCGAACCGCCGCGACTACAATCCCGCGCTGAACCCGGTCAAACGCTCGGAATATGAGGGGCGCAACCAGCGCCTCGAATATCAGGGCTCGCTCGATCTGGCGCGGGGCTGGAGCGCGGTGTTCGGCGCGGAGCGGGAATGGACGCGCGCGGGATCGGGCAATCCGTTCGGCACGAGCGTCAACAGGGCGCACCTCACAAGCGTCTACGGCCAGCTCAGCGCCACGCTTCTCGCCGGGCTGACGGTCAACGCGGGTGCGCGGCATGACCGGCACAGCGACTTTGGCGGTCACACCACGTTTGCCGCCAACGCGGCCTATACGCCGAACGCCGGGGATAGCGTGCTCCGCATCAGCTATGGCGAGGGGTTCAAGGCGCCCTCGCTCTATCAGCTGCACAGCATGTACGGCAATCTCGCCCTCAGGCCCGAAAGCGCGCAGAGCTGGGATGTCGGGCTCGTGCAGAAGGCGTTCGACGGCCGTGCCGAGATCGGCCTCACCTGGTATCGCCGCAAGACGCGCAATCTTATCGATTTCGTCGATTGCTTCGGCAATGCCTCGCCGCTCTGCACCGGCTTCAACTATGGCTATTACGACAATGTCGGCAGGACGCGCGGGCGCGGGATCGAGGCGGAGCTGAAGCTGCGCCCGGTCGACGCGCTGCTCTTCGAGATGAGCTACAGCTACAGCAAGCCGACCGATTTGCAGACGCAGCGCGACCTGCCGCGCCGCCCGCGCCACAAGGCCTATGCGAGCGTGGACTATCGCTGGTCTTTCGGCCTCAGCACAGGCGCGAGCGTCACCCATGTCGGCGCGAGCTATGACAACGGTTTCAGCGCCCAGCGCAATGCCGATTATGTGCTGACGGATGTCCGCGCATCCTATCCGCTCGGCGCACATGCCGAACTCTATGCGCGGATCGAGAACCTGTTCGATAGCCGGTACGAAACGGTGTTCGAATATGGCCAGCCCGGCCGTGCCGCCTATGCCGGCGTGCGACTGAAAATCTGATTGGTGTTAAAGGGGCGGCGGTTGGCCGTCGTCCCCTTAATATCTTTATCAGGGAAGGCTAGGGCTATTGAGATTTCGTTCCGATGGAGTCGAAAAGCGGGGTTTTCGAGCATCGGAGCGCAGCGTACTTAAATGTACGTGAGCACCGAAGCAGAGGAAGCAACGCTTTGCAGGCCCATCGGGGCGGAATATCGATAGTCCTAGAGGCCGCTGGCGCTGCTGAGGCCAAACATCCGGTCAACCTCCAGCACCAGATCGCGCAGGTGGAACGGCTTGGAGAGCACCTTCGCCTGCGGCACGGCCTTTCCGGCCTTCAGCGTCACGGCGGCAAAGCCGGTGATGAACATCACGCGCATGTCGGGCGCGATCTTGGCGGCGTGCTGCGCCAGCTCGATGCCGTCCATCTCCGGCATCACGATATCGGTCAGCAGCAGGTCGAAACGGTCGGTTTCCAGCAGGGGCAGCGCCTCCGTGCCGCGATCGACCGACACGACTTCATAGCCCGAACGCTCCAGCGCGCGCGCCAGATATTGCCGCATCGCATCGTCATCTTCCGCCAGCAAGATACGGATCATCGATCCCTTCACCTCATCCTGTTCGGCGCAACTCGTGCCAAGGGCACAAGGCGCTGTCAATGTCACGGCACTTATGCTTATCTTTTATGGATAAGGGCTTAATATTGGCGCGGTGCGGAGAAAAAATCGACCATGAGGCATGAGGGCGAACCTGTGGCAGGCCCGATGGCGGGGGAGGGCGGCGCGCCTTTTTCCTTCCATGCGCCGTCCGGAGCCGCGCGTCCGTTGCTGGTGTCGGTGCCTCATGCGGGCCGTTTCTATCCAGACCGGGAGAAGGCGCGCAGCGCGGTTCCGCTCGATGTTCTCGCCCGGCTGGAGGATCGTCATGCCGATGCGCTGGTCGCCGGGCTGGACGCGCGGGGCTATGGCGTCGTCGTCGCGCATGTCGCCCGCGCCGTGATCGATCTCAACCGCGATCCGCGCGATATCGACAGGCGCATGATCGCCGGAATGCCGCACGGTCAGGCGGTGATCGAGACGGCGAAATCGCGCGGCGGGCTCGGGTTGTTTCCGCGCAGCCTGCCGCGCGTGGGCGGGTTGTGGCGCGCGCCCTTGCCGTGGGCGGAGGCGGAAGCCCGAGTCGCAGCGATCCATGCGCCCTATCACGCCCTGCTGGATCGCCAGATGCACGCTATCCGTGCGGCGGAAGGACAGGCGCTGCTGCTCGATGTGCATTCGATGCCGCCGCTGGAGCGCGCCCGCTATCCTGCGGGGCAGCGACCAGACATCGTCATCGGCGATCGGTTCGGCGCCAGCGCCGCGACGCGCTTTTCCGAGAGTGCGCGCGCGGTGGTCGAGCGCCACGGGCTGTGCGCGGCGGTCAATCACCCCTATGCCGGCACCTATATCGCTGAGCGGCACGGCAGGCCCGCGCAGGGTCGCCATGCGCTCCAGATCGAGATTTCGCGCGATCTCTACCTCGATGAACGACTCGAGGAGCCGGGGCAGGGGCTGTCCGCAATGCGGGCGCTGATCATCGATCTGGCGGGGGCGCTTGCGGAAGAACTGCGCGGGCAGGATCTTCCCGTCGCCGCTGAGTAACCACCCACAACGCCGGTTTTCCGGGGCTTCGGCGCATCCATTCCACCACAAAACAAAAACCACCCTATGCGCGAAGCATAGGGTGGCCAGGTTCAGGGAGGAGATGCCTTCGAGACGAAGGCATCATGCGAGCGCCCGAAAGGGGAACAGGCGCCGGCACGCACCATAGGTAAGCCATATGCGATTTATTTTCAACCATTGCCGCGGAAAGAATTGCGGCACTGGAAACGGCTCGTCGGAAAGCGCGCGGCAAATAAAAACCCGGCCTGCCGCCAGGGGCACAGGCCGGGTTCAAAATCCGCTAAAAGGAAATGCGCAGTATAATCTGCGGCTTCGGTCAGTTGACCGTTTCGGGCATCTTTACCTGCGGCATCTTGCCCTGTTCCACCTGTTGCTGGAACACTTCGCGCATCAGCTGGAGCGAGAACAGATGGGCGTGGATCAACGGCAGCATACCGCTCTGGTTGATCTTGCGCAGCTGGTCGCCGCGCATGTCGCGCAGCTTTTCCTCGTTCACCATCTGGAAGCCGCGATAGACGAAGGGCTGGTCGTTGCCCGGCACCTGGATGGCGACCTCGCCGTCCATCAGCAGCTCCATATCCTTCAGCTCCTTCATGAACTGGCCGGTGCGGAGCGCCGCCGTCTCGAAATCCTCACAGAATTTCAGGATGTTCTGCGTCAGCTCGGTCGGCTTGCCATCGTCGAGCAGCGCCTCGCCCTCGTCGAACTCGCCGAGCGTGTCAGAGCTGGGGTCGAAGCAGAGCGACAGCTCGTCGCTATCGGGACGCAGCTTCGCGAGCATCCAGGGGTAGCGGCGCACATAGGCGGGCACATAGGCCGAGCCGCGCAGCTTGCCGTCCTCGTCGAGGAAGGTGTTGACGCCCTCGTTTAGGCCCATCAGCGCGAGCGGCACCGGCTCGTCACCAGCAGAGAAGATGATCGGCACGAAGCGCTGGGCCGTCACGAACTCATCGACGGTCAGCGGCACGGCGTGCTGATCCTTGAGGAACGGTGCGGCATCGGCGGGCTTCAGGCGCAGCTTGGCGTGCTCGTTGCTGTTGAGCGGCACAAGGTCGTTGTAGAAGATCGGTAGATTGTTGGCCTGTGGGGCGCTTGCCATCGGAAACTCTCCATTCAAACTGGACTCCGAAGCCACTGCCCCGGAATTTTGACACTATTGTGTCGGCGGATACTGTGCTCAGCCTTCGCTGGCAAGCGGGATGAGCTTGCCGGGGTTCATGATGCCCTGCGGGTCCAGCGCCTGCTTGATGGCGCGCAGAGCGCCGATGCGCGCGGGCGAGGCGAGGCGGCCCAGCTCCGCCCGCTTGGACTGGCCGATGCCATGCTCGGCGGAGATCGACCCCCCGGCGGCGACCACCAGATCATGCACGAAATGCCGCACCTCCTCTCCCGTCGAATGCAGCCAGGCCGCGCGATCCGTCACGTCGCGCGGCGCGCGGACATGGAAATGCACATTGCCGTCGCCCAGATGCCCGTAGGAGGTCGCGGTGGTGCCCGGAAAGCGCGCCGTCGCGGCGGCGGCGGCGTCGATCATGAAATCCGGCATGTCCTCGATCGGCACGCTGATGTCGAACGCGATCGGGAAGCCCGCCGCGCGCTCCGCCTCGGGAATGGTCTCGCGGATGCGCCAGAAATCGCGCGCCTGCGTCTCGTTCTGCGCGACGGCGGCATCCATCACCCCGAGCGATTCGTCAGCGATGATCTCCCCCAGCAGCGTTTCCAGCCGTTCCCGCCCGTCCGGCCCGAAGCCGGTGAGGTCGAACTCGATCAGCGCGTTCCACGGCGCAAGCGGAGTGATCGGCGGGCGCGTGTCGGGAATATGGTCGAATACATAGCGCACCGGCTCCTCGGCCATCACCTCGAACCCCTCGATGATCGGCCCCAGCCGCGCCTGCAGCGCGCGCAGCAGCCGAAGCGCCGCGTGGGGCGACGCCAGCCCGAACCATGCCGTCGCGCCGATGCCGATCTCCGGAACCAGCTTCAGCGTCGCGGCGGTGACGATGCCGAGCGTGCCTTCCGCGCCGATCAGCAGCTGCTTGAGGTCATAGCCGCGATTGTCCTTCTTCAGCGGTTTGAGGCCATCATAGATGCTCCCGTCGGGCAGCACCGCCTCCAGCCCCTCGACCAGCCCGCGCATCGTGCCGTGGCGCAGCACCTGTGTGCCCCCGGCGTTGGTCGAGATCAGCCCGCCGATGGTGGCCGATCCCTTGGCGCCGAGGCTTAAGGGGAAACGCCTACCGGCCGCCTCCGCCGCGTCGTGCAGGGTGGAGAGGATCACGCCCGCCTCGCACACCGCCTGGTTGGCCTCCGGGTCTATCGCGCGGATGCGGTTCATGCGCCGGAGCGAGAGGATGAGCGCGCTGCCGTCCTTGGGTGGAGTCGCGCCGCCCACCATCGAGGTGTTGCCCCCCTGCGGCACGAGGGGGATGCCCCGCTCCGCCGCGAGGCGCACGCACGCCGCCACCTCCTCTACGTTTGCCGGGCTGAGGATCGCCGCCGCCTGGCCCTGATAATGGTCCCGCCAGTCGCGCAGCCACGGCGCGATATCGTCCGGGTCGGTGGCGATGCCCTTGGGGCCAAGAATGCCTGCGAAGGCGTCGAGAGAGAGTGTATCGGTCATGATTTCCCGTATCGCCGCAATTCACCTGTTGTTCAACCGTCTGGAATTATGCACATCACGGTCGAGACCCGTCTGTTATGGAATGAATGTGGCGTCGCTGCTGTTTCTCTTATTGTCCATCGCCGCGACGCCGGATGCCCGCCAGCCTGAGGGGGAGGGCGGAGCCGCGCCGCCGGTGCGCCTTCCGTGGATGGCCGCACCCGATGCCTCATCGCCACCGGACCAGCTCGCGCAGCTCACGATCGAACAGCGGGTCATCATCCGCGTACCGATGATGCGCCGCGCGCCGCCACCGCCGCCCTCCGCGCCGCCTGTCGTCGAGTGGGACGAGCATAAAGGTCCGAAATGCATTCCGATCAGCCGGTTGCGGGCCGCAGCCGTTACTTCGGAGCGCGGCGTGGATCTGCTGCTCAAGGGGCGAGAGCGGATGCGCGCGCTGCTGAGCCGGGAATGCAACCCCGCCAGCCTCTATTCCGGCTTCTATATCGAGCCGAATGAAGATGGCCAGCTCTGCGCGGGCAGGGACAAGGTGCTCGCGCGCAGCGGCGCGGACTGCGCGATCCGCAAGCTGGTCTGGCTCGTGCCGGAAGACGACTGACGGAGGCCTATTCGTCAAAAAGATCGGAATGGCTTCCAGTTCGGGCCAGCTCGATACGGTCTTCCGTTACGCGATACAGCAGCAGCCAGTCCGGCTCGATATGAAGATCGCGCCATCCTTTCCAGTTTCCTCTGAGCGGATGATCGTTGTAGCCCGGAGGCAAAGGCTGATCCGCAACAAGCAGATCCAGCTTCGCCGCCCTTTTGAGATCCTTTCTGAACCTTCCGGACGGCGCGAGTCGCCGCATTACAGCCCCATATCTTTCATCATCTCGGCGGAGCTTGCATAGGTCTTGCCTTTACCTGTCTCAAGTTCCTCCATTGCGCGCCGTGTTTCGGCGTTTGGAACCTCGACGGCAAAGGGCAGGCGTTGCTCATCTGCGATGCGGTGCATCAACAGACGGATGGCATCGGAAACGGACAGACCCATAGCTTGCAAGGCGTTGATAGCTCGCTTCTTGGTTTCATTGTCGATCCGGGCGCGCACAACAGTGTCAGCATTCATGATGGGAACTCCGATATGTGGCTTCAATGTAGCTACATCGGTGTAATTTATCAAGCGTCACCCGCCAAAGCGGCGCTCCTACCCCCTTTTTATGGGAATTCCTTGACAAAACCGTCCAACTTGCGCATGGGCGCGGCCTAGTGAGGGCGTCCCGTCGGTCGCCGCAAATTATCCCGGAACCTGAATGAAATTTGCCGATCTCGGCCTGTCTGACGAGCTGCTGCGAGCCGTAACCGAGGCAGGATACGACACGCCCACGCCGATTCAGGCGCAAGCGATCCCCCCGGTGCTGATGATGAGAGATCTGATCGGCATCGCCCAGACCGGCACCGGCAAGACGGCGAGCTTCGTGCTGCCGATGATCGACATTCTGGCGCATGGCCGCAGCCGCGCCCGGATGCCGCGCTCGCTGATCCTTGAGCCGACGCGCGAATTGGCCGCGCAGGTGGCCGAGAATTTCGAGAAATACGGCAAATATCACAAGCTCTCGATGGCGCTGCTGATCGGCGGCGTCTCGATGGGCGATCAGGTGAAGGCGCTGGAAAAGGGCGTCGATGTTCTGATCGCGACACCGGGCCGCCTGATGGACCTGTTCGAGCGTGGCAACATTCTGCTCACCGGCTGCGGCCTTTTGGTGATCGACGAGGCGGACCGGATGCTCGACATGGGCTTCATCCCCGATATCGAGAATATCTGCATCAAGCTGCCCGCGAACCGCCAGACTTTGCTGTTCTCGGCGACCATGCCGCCGCCGATCAAGAAGCTCAGCGACAAGTTCCTGTCCAACCCCAAATATGTCGAGGTCGCGCGCCCCGCGACCGCGTCCGCCAACATCACCCAGTGGCTGGTGAAGGTCGATGCGCGCAAGAAGCGGGAAAAGCTGCGCGATCTGCTGCGCGCCGAGGGCGTCACCAACGCGATCATCTTCTGCAACCGCAAGACGACCGTGCGGGAGCTGAACAAGAGCCTCCGGCAACATGGCTTCTCCAGCGGCGAGATTCACGGCGATATCGATCAGAGCGCCCGGATCGCGGAGCTGGATCGGTTCAAATCCGGCGAGGTTACTATCCTCGTCGCGTCCGATGTCGCCGCACGCGGGCTGGATATCAAGGGCGTGAGCCACGTGTTCAATTTCGATGCGCCTTGGCATCCTGACGATTATGTCCACCGCATCGGGCGTACCGGGCGGGCCGGGGCCAGCGGCGTTGCCTATACGTTCGTGACCAGTGCCGACGCCGAGGCGATCGACAATATCCAGAAGCTGATCGGCACGTCGATCGACTATGCGGCGGGGGCCGCTGTGGTCGATGAGGGGGATGACGCCGGTGAGCGCGAGGAAGCGCCGAAGGGGCGGGGCCGGGGCCGGGGCCGTCGTGGCGACAAGTCCGAAAAGGCCGAAAAGGTCGACAGGCCGGATACGGCGCGCGGGGAGCGTGGCCGGGAGAATCACCCGCGTGACGAACGGCGGCGTGAGGAACGCCCCCGTGAGGAGCGGCCCCGCGATGAACGTGGGCAGGACCGCGGGCGGGATGAGCGCGCGCGCGCGCCGCGCTTCCAGGATGTCGATGGCACGCCCGAGGACGGCGCCTGGAACGGCCCCGTGCCGGATTTTCTCGGCGTCAGCTTCTCGCAATAGGGTTTTTCCAAGCTCTTGAAAAAAGACAAAATTGGATCGGTGCGGGCCGCCGTCCGGCCCCCTCGTTGATACAAACGACTATCTCAACGAACCCGCGCATAAATTGCCGTTGCCATGCTCCGCCGCCTCGCCTATAGGCGAGCGCCTCGGGGCCGTAGCTCAGCTGGGAGAGCGCGTCGTTCGCAATGACGAGGTCAGGGGTTCGATCCCCCTCGGCTCCACCATTTCTCCATTTAAAACGGGAGGTCGCCGTGCCGCTTTACGAGTTTGAGGGCAAGGCGCCGCAGCTGCCGGAAAGCGGATCGGCCTGGGTCGCGCCGTCCGCGGATGTCATCGGCGATGTGCATCTGGGTGAAAACGTGAGCATATGGTTCGGCGCGGTCATTCGCGCGGACAACACCCGGATCACCGTTGGCGCCCGCAGCAACATTCAGGAGCAGGCCGTGCTCCACAGCGACGAGGGCATTCCCTGCACCGTGGGTGAAGGCGTGACGGTAGGGCATCATGTCATGCTGCACGGCTGCACTATCGGAAATAACAGCCTGATCGGAATGGGCGCGACCATTCTCAACCGCGCCGTCATTCCCGAGAACTGCGTCGTGGGCGCGGGTGCGCTGGTTACGGAGGGCAAGACCTTTGAGCCGGGAAGCCTGATTGTCGGTGTCCCGGCCAGAGCTGTGCGTGCCCTCGATGAAGCCGCGATCGCAGGCTTTCGCATGTCGGCGGAGCGTTATGTGGACAAGGCCTCCAGCTTTGCCAAGGATCTTCGCAGGGTAGGATAAGCGCGGGACGCGTTCCTATTTGTCCACGCCCCTGATCTTCCCCCAGGTTCGCGCCGCAGTGTAGCCGAGATAGCCTGTTCCGAAGAGCGTATAGAGCGGCTCGGGTATTCCGGCGAGGTAGGCGTTCATCCCACGGGCGATATTCTCTGCCATCGCGGGCTGCGTCGCAGCGATTAGCCCCATGGGAATCGACCAGAGCAAAAGGGTGTAGATCACGTACAAAAAGGCCGGGCGGGCCCGGCTTGTCCAGGGGTCGGCGGACTGCGCCTCGGCGAGGATCGCGGAGAGCTGGGTGCGCAGTGCCTCCATTTCCTGCGCGCCCTGTAGTTTGAGCAGCTCAAGTTTGGCGGCGTCGCGGGCCTTTGGATCGGGAATGATCTTGTCGATGATGCCCGCTATCGGGCTGATAAGGGCTTCGAGTAGTGCCATATGCGGCTCCTTCTAAAGTGAATGATGGAGGAGGGGGCGTGCTCAGCCAATCCTGTTGTTGAGCCAGCCGTAGACAAAGGCTTCGTTTGCGGAACGGTTTTCGGCCAATGTGATATAGTGCGCGCCCCGCAATGCCTGCACCGCTTTGACCAACACTGCCACACCTGGCGCGCCCCGTTTGGCGAGGAAGCGGGACAGCGCCTCCCGGGTTACGGAGCCACATTCGCCGTCGACCGCGAGGTCGGCATAGTCGTGTCCATTGCGATTCAGCGCGTTTAGCGCGCGTTGCAGGAAGCGCGTCGCGGTCTGCGGGCCCGTATTCACTCCCGCGTCAAACAGCTCTGCCGCAAGGGAAGGCGCCAGTGCTTCGAGGGCGGAATAGCCGGGCTTCTCCCAATAAACGGAGCGGTAAATGCGCTCGGCTTCCGCGCGTGAGAGGTCGCGCATCTCGCCGACATATCCATTTTGTCGCGCGACGGCGGACGTAATGCCCCAGTTGGTCGCGCCTCCGCGATCTGCCGGATGATCCGCAAAACCACCCTCCCTCGCGATCAGTTTCTTTAGCAGACTGGCCAATTCTGTCATAAGCACCTCCGATAGAATGATGCTTTTTAACCTATTTGGTTTTTGTAGGACAGCTGCGCCCTAATCGGCCATTCAGCCTAGACCTTTTCGCAATCTTTGCTATCTGGGGCCCAAACGAGCATTGGCTGGACCCCGCAGATTCATCAGGATTGCAGATATGGCGACTTTCACCCTTCCCAAGAACAGCAAGATCACCGGCAAGGGCAAAGTGCACAAGGCCGAGGGCGCGACGAACGTCAAATCTTTCAAGGTCTATCGGTACGATCCGGACTCGGGTGAGAATCCGCGTTACGATACTTTCGAGATCGATATCGACAAATGTGGCCCGATGGTGCTCGACGCTCTTCTGAAGATGAAGAACGAGCAGGATCCCACGCTTACCTTCCGCCGCTCCTGCCGCGAGGGCATTTGCGGTTCCTGCTCGATGAACATCAACGGCAAGAACGGTCTCGCCTGCACCACCGCGATCGAGGATTGCAAAGGCGAAGTGCGGATCACACCCCTGCCGCATATGGATGTGATCAAGGATCTGGTACCGGACTTTACCCATTTTTACGCGCAATATGCCTCGATCCAGCCCTGGCTGAAGACGGTGTCCACCACGCCTTCGGGTAAGGAGCGACTTCAGTCTCCCGAAGATCGCGAAAAGCTCGACGGTCTCTACGAGTGCATTCTGTGCGCCTGCTGCTCGACCAGCTGCCCGAGCTACTGGTGGAATTCCGACAAGTTCCTCGGTCCGGCGATCCTGCTGCAGGCCTATCGCTGGCTGGCGGACAGTCGCGACGAGTTCACCGGCGAGCGTCTGGACGAGCTGGAAGATCCCTTCCGCCTTTATCGCTGCCACACCATCATGAACTGCGCCAACGTGTGCCCCAAGGGGTTGTCACCCGCCAAGGCGATCGCGGAAACCAAGAAGATGATGGCCGAGCGTCAGCTCTGATGGCGCTATAGGTCGATGACCGACCTGGCACATCGCTATCAGGAACTTGTCACCGCAGGGGAGTTGCGTCCCGATCCTGACCAGAAGCGTGCGGCGGAGCGGCTGGCGATTTTGCAGGCGGAACTGGAAGCGCAACCCGCCCGAGGCTCGACCTTGTGGAAGCTGCTTCGAAAACCCCCGGAAGCGCCGCGCGGCCTCTACCTTTGGGGCGGGGTTGGGCGCGGCAAGTCCATGCTGATGGACCTATTTTTCGACAGAGCGCAGGTGAAGCGCAAGCGCCGCGCGCATTTCCACGAATTCATGCTGGACGTGCACGAGCGCTTAAGGGAAGTGCGCAAATCGGAGAGCGGTGACCCAATTCCACCCGTCGTTGCCGCTCTGGCGGAAGAGGCGCGTCTCCTGTGTTTCGACGAGATGGTCGTCAACAACATGGCGGATGCGGCCATCATGTCTCGTCTGTTCACCGGCCTGCTGGAGCAGCGCGTCACCATCGTCACCACTTCCAATCGCGCTCCCGACGATCTCTACAAGGATGGCCTCAACCGCCAGCTGTTTCTTCCCTTCATAGAGCTTATCAAACAGAAGCTTGATGTGATGAGCCTTAATGGCCCGGTCGATTATCGTCGCGATCGGCTTGGTAACGCGAAGTTGTGGCAGGCTCCCAATGATGCCTCGGCAACGGCAGCGCTAAGCGAGTCCTTCTTCAGGCTGACCGATTATCCTGTGGAGGACCGGGCCAGAGTTCCTTCCGAAGATATATTGGTGCCGGGCGGGAGGAGTTTGCACGTTCCCAAATCATTGAAGGGCGTGGCCGTGTTTTCGTTCAAGCGCCTGTGTGCCGAGGCCAGGGGGGCAAGCGATTATCTGGCGATTGCACGTCACTATCATACTGTTATTATAGTGGGCATTCCCGTGCTGGGCCCGGAAAACCGCAACGAGGCGGCACGCTTCGTTACCCTGATCGATGCGCTCTACGAATATAAGGTAAAGTTGCTTGCCGGTGCCGAGGCTCAGCCCGATGCGCTTTATCCGACTGGCGACGGCTCATTCGAATTCGAGAGAACGGCTTCCCGCCTGATGGAAATGCAGTCGGACGAATATCTTGCAAAAGGGCATGGGGAATAGGCAGGCGTCTTTTATTGCGATTAATTCTCAATATCGTAAATAAGTTGTTTTGCGACCAAATGCGGTGTTGAATCCTTAACCAAATCGGCCTAAGCGGGCACAGTTAATTTGGCCGGCGCGTGTCGGCGTCGTAAGGAGATTGACTGCATGGCTCGCAAGAAGATCGCGCTCATCGGCGCTGGCAATATCGGTGGTACGCTGGCTCACCTCGCGGCCCAGAAGGAACTGGGTGATATCGTTCTGTTTGACGTGGTCGAAGGCGTGCCGCAGGGCAAGGCGCTCGATCTGTCGCAGTGTGGTCCGGTCGAGGGTTTCGATGCGAGCATAATTGGCACCAACGATTATAAGGATATCGCCGGCGCGGATGTCATTATTGTCACGGCGGGTGTGCCGCGCAAGCCGGGCATGAGCCGTGACGACCTGCTCGGTATCAACCTCGGCGTGATGAAGGCGGTAGGCGAAGGCATCAAGAGCTACGCTCCCAACGCATTCGTGATCTGCATCACCAACCCGCTGGATGCGATGGTGTGGGCGCTGCGCGAATTCTCCGGCCTGCCGCACAATAAGGTTGTCGGCATGGCGGGCGTGCTGGACAGCGCGCGCTTCTCCACTTTCCTGGCTTGGGAGTTCGGTGTCTCGATCCGCGACGTCAACACCTTCGTGCTCGGCGGTCATGGCGATACCATGGTTCCGGTCGTGGAATATTCGACCGTCAACGGCATTCCCGTGCCCGACCTCATCAAGATGGGCCTTTCCACCAAGGAGCGCATCGACGCCATCGTGCAGCGCACCCGCTCGGGTGGCGGCGAGATCGTAGGTCTTTTGAAGACGGGTTCCGCCTTTTATGCGCCTGCCGCTTCCGGCATTGCAATGGCGGAAGCCTACCTCAACGACCAGAAGCGCATCCTGCCCTGTGCCGCCTATGTGAACGGCGAATATGGCGTGAAGGATCTGTATGTCGGCGTGCCGGTGATGATCGGCGCGGGCGGTGTCGAAAAGGTTGTCGAGATCGAGCTGGATGAGGAGGCCAAGGGCTATCTCCAGGTGTCGGTCGATGCGGTGAAGGAACTGTTGGTCGCCTGTAAGGGCATCGAACCCAGCCTCGCCTGAGCAAGCTGCACTCCTCCCCAGGAATAGTGTGCGGCCGGGGCGGGATAGTCAAATGCCACACCACCTGAAGAAGGGGTAAGCATGTCGATCCTTATCAACAAGAATACCAAGGTCATCACACAGGGGATGACGGGTGCAACCGGAACATTCCATACGCAGCAGGCCTTGGCCTACGGCACGCAGATGGTCGGGGGCGTCACGCCTGGAAAGGGTGGGACGACCCACACCGAGACCAACCTGCCGATCTGGAATACGGTTGCCGAAGCGAAGGCCGCTACCGGCGCCGACGCCAGCGCGATCTATGTTCCGCCGCCATTCGCGGCCGATTCGATTCTTGAAGCAATCGACGCGGAAATTCCGCTGATCGTGTGCATCACCGAGGGTATCCCGGTGCTGGATATGGTGCGGGTCAAGCGCGCGCTGTCCGGCTCCAAGTCCCGCCTCATCGGGCCGAACTGCCCCGGCGTGCTGACGCCGAACGAGTGCAAGATCGGCATCATGCCCGGCAACATCTTCAAGAAGGGTTCGGTTGGCGTCGTTTCCCGCTCGGGTACGCTCACCTATGAGGCGGTGTTCCAGACCTCGAATGCGGGCCTTGGCCAGACTACTGCGGTCGGTATCGGCGGCGATCCGGTGAACGGCACCAACTTCATCGACGTGCTGGAGCTGTTCCTCGCTGACGACGAGACCAAGAGCATCATCATGATTGGCGAAATCGGGGGCGATGCCGAGGAGCAGGCGGCGCAGTTCCTGATCGACGAGGCGAAGAAGGGTCGCAAGAAGCCTATGGCCGGCTTCATCGCGGGCCGTACCGCGCCTCCGGGACGCCGCATGGGCCACGCCGGGGCGATCGTCTCCGGCGGCAAGGGCGATGCTGAAAGCAAGATCGCCGCGATGGAAGCGGCGGGTATCAAGGTTGCGGCCAGCCCGTCCGAACTCGGAACGACCCTATTGGAAGTTCTTAAAGGTTAATGATTAAAGATATTTCCGGCGGTGCTGGGCATCGCCGGAGATGGCAATGCGGTTCGAACCCGCACAGGCTCCTCCCCAGAGCGATTGGAAAATGTCATGGGATATGAAGGCCAGGATTTTGATGGCTTGAACGAAGTCGAGCATGGACCAAGCTGGGCGCGGGCAGGATGGCCTCTGACCACCACGGATGATCTCACTTCCGCGCTAGATCCGACCCAGATGGAGGTTGCGATCAAGGCCGCCTCGAAGGCGGTGGGCAAGCCCTTGGCCGACGCGGATGTAACGCAGGCGGCAAGCGACAGCATCCGGGCGATGATGCTGATCCGCACCTATCGCGTGCGCGGCCATCTGGCAGCCAATCTCGATCCTCTGGGGCTTTCCCACCGTGATCTTCCCGCTGACCTGACGCCCGAATATCATGGCTTCTCCGGCGCTGCACTCGACCGCAAGGTATATGTCGGCGGCACACTGGGCATGGATTGGGCCACGATCCGCGAGATCGTAGACATATTGCGCGCCAATTATTGCGGCAATGTCGGCCTCGAATATATGCATATCTCCGATGTTGAGGAGCGCCGGTTCCTGCAGGATCGAATGGAGGGTGCGAACAAGGAGATCGAGTTCACGCCGGAAGGCAAGAAGGCGATCCTTTCCAAGGTCATTCACGCCGAGCAATATGAGAAGTTCCTCGGCAAGAAATACGTCGGCACCAAGCGTTTTGGACTTGATGGCGGCGAGTCCATGATTCCGGCGCTGGAAGCCGTCATCAAATATGGCGGTGCGCGCGGCGTGCGCGAGATCGTCTATGGCATGGCGCACCGCGGACGCCTCAATGTGCTCGCGAACGTGATGGCCAAGGGCTTCCGAGTCATCTTTCATGAATTTTCGGGCGGCACCGCCAACCCTGAGGATGTCGGCGGTTCAGGCGATGTCAAGTATCACCTCGGCACCAGCACGGACCGCGAGTTTGACGGCATCAAGGTGCACATGAGCCTTGTCCCCAACCCGTCGCACCTGGAAACGGTCGATCCGGTGGTGTTGGGCAAGGTCCGGGCGCAACAGGTGTTCCGGGATGATCTCGACAAGCACGAACAGGTGCTGCCGGTGCTGATCCACGGCGACGCCGCGTTCGCCGGGCAGGGTATCGTCTGGGAGTGTTTCGGATTTTCCGGCGTCAAAGGGTATAATACCGGCGGCTGCATCCACTTTATCATCAACAATCAGATCGGCTTCACCACCAGCCCGCAATATTCGCGCGGCTCGCCCTATCCTTCGGATGTGGCGAAGGGCGTCCAGGCACCGATCCTGCATGTGAATGGCGACGATCCAGAGGCGGTGACCTTCGCCTGCAAGCTGGCGGTCGACTATCGCCAGACCTTCCACCGCGATATCGTGATCGACATGTGGTGCTATCGCCGTTTCGGGCACAATGAAGGCGACGAGCCGGGCTTCACCCAACCGCTTATGTACAAGGCGATCCGTCAGCATCCTCCCGTCAGCGAGGTCTATGCGGCGCGTCTGGCGCAAGAGGGTGTAATCGACGACGGCTTTGCCGCCGAGGCGACCAAGGTCTTCACCGATCATCTGGAGGAAGAGTTCGAGGCCGCGAAGACATACAAGTCCAATCATGCCGACTGGTTCGCCGGTCGCTGGTCGGGCCTGCATCAGCCTGCGGACATCGAGACCGCCCGCAAAAACGTCGAGACCGCGATCGAGAAGAAGCTGTTCGACAGCTTGGGGCGCACGCTTACGACGATCCCGGAAGGGCATAATGTCCACAAGACGCTGCAGCGGATCATCGAAGCCAAGGCCCAGATGTTCAAGACGGGCGAGGGCTTCGACTGGGCGACAGGCGAAGCACTGGCGTTTGGTAGCCTGCTGTCCGAAGGCTATGGCGTGCGTCTGTCCGGGCAAGATTCCGGGCGCGGCACCTTCAGCCACCGTCACTCGGTCTGGCTCGATCAGGAGACCGAAAAGCGCTTCATCCCGCTTTCGACCATCCCGCATGGCACTTTCGAGGTGCTTGACAGCCCGCTGTCAGAATATGGCGTGCTTGGCTTTGAATATGGCTATGCCATGGCCGATCCGAAGAGCCTGGTGATCTGGGAGGCGCAGTTCGGCGATTTCGCCAATGGTGCGCAGATCATGATCGACCAATATGTGTCGTCATCGGAATCGAAGTGGCTGCGCGCCAACGGCATCGTGATGCTGTTGCCTCACGGTTATGAAGGGCAGGGGCCGGAGCATAGCTCCGCGCGTCTGGAGCGTTTCCTGCAGCTCTGCGCCGAGGGTAACATCCAGGTCGCGAACTGTACCACGCCTGCGAACTA
Organism: Sphingobium sp.; assembly: GCA_022652485.1. GTDB lineage: Bacteria > Pseudomonadota > Alphaproteobacteria > Sphingomonadales > Sphingomonadaceae > Sphingobium. Next base: position 6,362 of record JALCRK010000032.1, on the reverse strand, counting down.
TTTCCACATACTGCGCCGCCAGATGCTACGCCCGTTCCGCAAGCCGCTCATCATCATGGCTCCCAAGTCCCTGCTTCGCCACAAGCTGGCGGTCAGCAAGGCGGAGGATTTCATGGGTGAGAAGCACTTCATGCGTATCCTCTCGGACATCAACCCGGCGCCGGATAAGGAAACAAGGCGTCTGGTGCTTTGCAGCGGCAAAGTCGCCTATGATCTTATCGAGGCGCGCGACGCGGCTGGGGACAAGAACACCCAGGTCGTGCGCATCGAACAGCTCTATCCCTTCCCCACGGAAGCGCTGGCGGTCCGTCTCGCCCGTATGACCAATCTGGAAGAGGTCGTGTGGTGTCAGGAGGAGCCGCGCAACATGGGTAGCTGGTTCTTTGTCGAGCCGTTTATCGAGCAGGCGCTGCATGCTGCCGGCAAGGCGCCGATGCGCGCGCGCTACGCGGGCCGCAAGGCTGCCGCGTCGCCCGCCACGGGCCTCGCAAAGCGCCATCTCGCTGAGCAGGGCGCGCTCATCGCTGATGCGTTGGGTCATAGCGTCCGCACTGAAATCAAACGTCAGCAGAAAGGCTGATCCATCATGGCTACCGAAGTCAAAGTTCCCACTCTGGGTGAATCCGTAACCGAGGCGACCGTTGGCGCATGGCTCAAGAAGCCGGGTGAAGCAGTGGCGCTCGATGAGCCTATTGCCAGCCTCGAAACGGACAAGGTGGCGGTGGATGTGCCCTCGCCGGTTGCGGGGGTATTGGGGCAGCAGCTCGTCAAGGAAGGCGATACTGTCAATGTCGGCGCCGTGATCGCCACTGTGGAGGCTGGCGCGAGTGCGGCGGCTCCCAGCGCTGCTCCGGCCGTAGCGGCTCCTTCGGCTCCCGCGGTAAGCTCGGCTCCGGTTGCCGAGGACGCTTCAGCTGTCACGCTGTCGCCCGCGGTACGCCGCCTGGTGCTGGAGCATGGCCTCGATCCCAGCAGCATCAAGGGTACGGGCCGCGATGGCCGCTTGACCAAGGATGATGTGCTGGCTGCCGTCGCTGCAGGTACGGCAAAGGCGCCATCGGCCACCACCAGCGCGGCTCCATCGAGCCCGGTCGCGTCTTCCGCCGCCGGGCGAGCGGAAGAGCGGGTAAAGATGACCCGTCTGCGTCAAACCGTCGCCAAGCGCCTCAAGAGTGCGCAGGAGACCGCCGCGCTGCTCACGACCTTTAATGATGTCGACATGAGCGCGGTCATCGAGGCGCGCAACAAATACAAGGATCTTTTCGAGAAGAAGCACGGCGTTCGCTTGGGTTTCATGGGCTTCTTCACCAAGGCCGTATGCATGGCGCTGAAGGACGTCCCCGCCGTCAACGCCATGATCGAGGGCGACGAGATCGTCTATTACAACTATGCCGATATTTCGGTCGCGGTCAGCGCGCCCAATGGCCTTGTCGTGCCGGTGATCCGCAACGCGGAAGCCATGAGCGTTGCCGACATCGAGAAGACCATCGGCGACTTCGGCAAGCGCGCGAAAGCGGGTGCGCTCACGATGGAAGATATGAAGGGTGGCACCTTCACCATCTCCAATGGCGGTGTGTTCGGCTCGCTGATGTCGACCCCGATCATCAACCCGCCGCAGAGCGCGGTGCTTGGCCTGCACCGCATCGAGGATCGGCCGGTTGTGGTGAACGGCGAGATCGTGGTGCGCCCGATGATGTATCTGGCACTTTCATACGACCATCGTCTGATTGACGGACGTGAAGCCGTGACGTTCCTTGTGGCGATCAAGAATGCGATTGAAGATCCGACCCGCCTGCTGATCGACCTTTAAGATACGGAGAGCCTGACATGGCTGATTTCGACTATGATGTGCTGGTGATCGGTGCCGGGCCTGGCGGTTATGTCGCGGCGATCCGGGCGGCGCAGCTGGGTCTCAAGACTGCGTGCGTCGAAAGCCGCGAGACGCTGGGTGGCACGTGCCTCAATGTCGGATGCATCCCCTCGAAGGCACTGCTGCACGCATCGGAGAAGTTCGAGGAAGTGAGTAGCGGAGTGCTCGCGCATTTTGGCGTGAATGTCTCGGGCGCTTCGCTCGATCTGGGCGCCATGATGGGCGAAAAGGACAAGGTCGTTTCCGGCCTTACCGGCGGCATTGCGTTCCTGTTCAAGAAGAACAAGGTCGATTGGCTGAAAGGGCTGGCGAGCTTCACCGGTCCTAACACGGTTCAGGTGGCGGGCAAGGCGGTTACGGCCAAGAATATCGTCATCGCCACCGGCTCTTCGGTGACGCCGCTTCCGGGGGTCGAGATCGACAACGCCAAGGGCGTCGTCGTTGATTCCACCGGCGCCATTGCGCTGCCCAAGGTGCCGGAGCATCTGGTCGTCATTGGCGGCGGCGTGATCGGGCTTGAGCTGGGCAGCGTGTGGCGGCGCCTCGGCGCCAAGGTGACGGTGGTCGAATATCTCGACCAGATCCTGCCCGGTATGGACGACGATGTCCGCAAGGAGGCCGCGAAGATCTTCAAGAAACAGGGCTTTGACATCAAGACCGGCACCAAGGTCACGGGCGTTGCTGTCAAGGGCAAGAAAGCGACCGTCAGCGTCGAGCCCGCCAAGGGGGGCGCAGGCGAGACGATCGAGGCGGATGTCGTGCTCGTTGCGATCGGCCGCAAGCCCAATACGGAGGGGCTGGGCCTCGACAGGATCGGCCTTGCGACGAACGCGCGCGGGCAGATCGAGCCGGATCATGATTTTGCGACCACGGTGCCGGGCGTATGGGCCGTCGGCGACGTGATCCCTGGTCCGATGCTCGCGCACAAGGCGGAGGATGAAGGCATCGCGGTCGCTGAGAATATTGCCGGGCTCACCGGTATCGTGAACCATGATGTGATCCCCGGCGTGGTCTATACCCAGCCGGAAATCGCCAGTGTCGGCCTTACCGAGGCACAGGCGAAGGAGCGGGGCGCGATCAAGGTCGGCAAGTTCCCGATGATGGCGAACAGCCGCGCCAAGGCCAATGACGAGCCGGATGGCTTCGTGAAGGTCATCTCCGACGCGGCGACGGACCGCGTGCTGGGCGTCCACATCATCGCCTCGGTCGCGGGCACGATGATCGCGCAGGCCGCGCAGGCAATGGAGTTCGGTGCCTCCTCAGAGGACATCGCCTACACCTGCCACGCGCACCCCACCCATAGCGAGGCCCTCAAGGAAGCCGCAATGGCCGTGCAGGGCAAGCCGATTCATATGTGAAGCCGATCCGCCGTTCCGGGTTACCGGAGGGCGGACAGCCACAACTTCATCAGAGAGTCCGGTTGGCGTGAGCCGGCGGGTGCGGCCGTATAGCCGCCCTGCATGTACGCGCCGCATTCCAGGCACCGCGCCTGAATCGATGCGCCTGAACCGAGCAAGCGGGCATCCACGAGCGCACGCGTCATCATCGCCTGCTGCCGTGCTGCCTGATGACCTAGAAAATCGCGCGGTGTTGTGCTCCGGGCCGTTTTTTCCTCTGTCAGTTTCTCCACCAGCGCGAGGAAGGGATCGGGCTGCGGGTCGATATAGAGCGGGCGGGCCATGCCGGGATCGATCTTGGCGAGGCGGGCAGCCTCGGCGATGGCGTCTTCCAGCCCGCCGAATTTGTCGATGAGGCCGAGCTGCCGCGCGGTGCCACCGTCCCACACACGCCCCTGCGCGATGCGATCGATCTGCTCGGGCGTCTTGCGCCGCGCCTGCGCCACCAGCGTGAGGAAACGGCGGTACATGTCCTCCACGCCAAGCTGCGAGATACGATCGAAATCGGCGCTAAAGCCACCCATGATGTTCGGCTCGCCGGATAGCGGGGTTGTCTGGACCCCGTCTGAGGTGACGCCGATCTTGGCCAAAAGCCCTTCGAAGCTCGGTAAAATTCCGAAAACGCCGATGGAGCCGGTGATGGTCGAAGGCTCGGCCAGCACCTTGTCTGCCGCTGTCGACACCCAATATCCGCCACTCGCGGCGACATTGCCCATCGATGCGACGATCGGGATGCGGCGCGCTCGTGCTGCGGCGAGGGCGCCGCGAATGCGTTCGGAAGCGAGCACCGAGCCTCCGGGGGAATCGATCCTCACGACCAGCGCTCGGATGTCGCCTTGCGCGACAGCGTCGTCGATCAGCGTGGCGATGCTGTCTCCTCCGGCGGTGCCGGGTCCGGCCTCGCCATCGACGATATCGCCCGCGACCGTGATGACTCCGATCTGGCCGTCATGGCCGGGGCGATGCGCGCGCACATAGTCCTTTAGGTCCACGGCGGCATAGGTCGGCCCGCTCTGATGGCTGGGTGCCTCCCCGGCGAGTGCGGCAACCCGCTCGTCAAATGCGCGCTCGTCACCGAGTCTGTCGACCAGCTTCATCGCGAGGGCGGTTTGAGAAAGATCGCCCTTGGCCGCCTCGATCGAGGGCAGGGGAGCCGACGCGTATGCCGCGATTTTTGCGGATGGCCGCGCCTTGCCGACGTCCGTGCGCCAGTTGGCCCAGAGCGTATCGACCAGCGCCTGATTGGCGGCCCTGGCCTCCGGCGAAGCACCCGTCAGCATAAACGGCTCGACCGCGCTCTTGTAGGTGCCGACACGATAGATGTGCGCGGTGATGCCGAGCTTGTCCATCAGTCCCTTGAAATAGGGCATGGAGCCGCCGGGTCCGGAAAGCGCCACGGCGCCGAGGGGATTGAGCCAGACTTCGCTGCCGTGGGCGGCGAGCAGATAGCTGTCGTCGCTATAGAGCGTGGCATAGACCAGCACCGGCTTCTTCGCCGCCCGTACACCGTCGAGCGCCTTGCCCAGCCGCGTCAGGGCGACCTGCCCGCCGCCGATGAAGCCATCAAGATTGAGGACAACGGCCTTGATATTGGCATCGGTGCGCGCGGCGTCGACCGCGCCGACGACATCCCGCAGGCGGTACTGCTGAACCGGCGCCTCGCTGCCGAGCAGGGTGGCGAAGGGGTCCGCTTCCTCCGGCTGTTCGACAAGGCTGCCGTCCAGATCGATCAGGAGGGCGCCCTGGTGGGTCTTAACGGGGCGCTCGCCGGGCGCCATGCTGAGCACGGCATAAAGGCCGCCGAAAAACAGGAGCAGGAAACAGAGGACCAGCACATCCTTCACCCCGACGATGAAGCGCCAGACGGCTTTGAGGAAAATCATAAACGGGCTCCAGCGGGATGAGGGCGTTGCTGAGGCGTACAGCTATGCGATTGCCGGGGCTATCGCAACCGCGCTGGCGCGATTTCGTTGGGTATGTCGTTGGTGTATCGGAGGCACCCGAAAAAATATGCCTGGCCCCCTTGATGCCCGGTTTTCCGGCCCCATATACCGGACGTTGGCACTCTCCGCATGAGAGTGCCAATCGCAGTTTGTATGAGGGGGTGTGCCCATCCCGGCGGGGCCGCGAGGCAGCCGTGAGGGGTCTATAGAGGGCCGCATCTCCATTGGAAAGGGAAAGGCATAATTATGGGATTTCGTCCTTTGCATGACCGCGTTCTCGTTCGCCGCGTAGAGGCGGAAGAGAAGACCGCGGGTGGCATCATCATCCCCGACACCGCCAAGGAAAAGCCGCAGGAAGGCGAAGTCGTCTCCGTGGGCAACGGCGCGAAGTCGGAAGATGGCAAGGTGACTCCGCTGGACGTCAAGGCGGGCGACCGCATCCTGTTCGGCAAGTGGTCCGGCACCGAGGTCAAGGTCGATGGCGAAGACCTGCTCATCATGAAGGAAAGCGACATTCTCGGCATCGTCGGCTGAATTTCGCTCCATTTTCACGAAATATAGAAAGCAGAGGTAGTTATCATGGCTGCAAAAGACGTAAGATTCTCCCGCGACGCCCGTGAGCGCATCCTGCGCGGCGTCGACATCCTCGCCGACGCGGTGAAGGTGACACTCGGCCCCAAGGGCCGCAACGTCGTGATCGACAAGAGCTTCGGCGCTCCCCGCATCACCAAGGACGGCGTTACCGTCGCCAAGGAAATCGAGCTGAAGGACAAGTTCGAGAACATGGGCGCGCAGATGCTCCGCGAAGTCGCGAGCAAGGCGAACGACGCCGCCGGTGACGGCACCACCACTGCCACCGTTCTCGCCCAGGCGATCGTGCGCGAGGGCATGAAGTCCGTGGCCGCCGGCATGAACCCGATGGACCTGAAGCGCGGTATCGATCAGGCCGTTGCCAAGGTCGTGGCAGACCTCAAGGGCCGCTCCACCCCGGTTTCCGGTTCCAACGAAGTCGCGCAGGTCGGCATCATCTCGGCCAATGGCGACAAGGAAGTCGGCGAGAAGATCGCCGAGGCGATGGAAAAGGTCGGCAAGGAAGGCGTCATCACCGTCGAGGAGGCCAAGGGTCTCGAGTTCGAGCTGGATGTCGTTGAG
>JALCRK010000031.1 GCA_022652485.1 Sphingobium sp. | reverse complement strand
AAGGCTATATCCGTGGTTATTCCGAGGACGCGCTCGGCAAGCACCCGGGCCTGCGCATCGAGCTGAAATATTTCGAGGGCCAGCCCGCGATCAAGCATGTCGCGCGCGTTTCGAAGCCGGGCCGCCGCGTCTATTCGGGTAGCAAGGAGCTTCCCGTCGTGCGCAACGGCCTCGGCATTACCATCGTATCCACGCCCAAGGGCGTTCTCTCCGACGCGGAAGCGCGCGAGCAGAATGTCGGCGGCGAAGTGCTGGCGGAGGTGTTCTGATGAGCCGTACCGGCAAGAAACCCGTGACGATCCCCTCGGGCGTGACCGCGTCCGTCGAGGGTGGTGTCGTCTCGATGAAGGGGCCGAAGGGCACCCTCTCGATCCCGATGGCCGACGAGGTCACCTACACGCTGGAAGACGGCAAGCTGACCGTCGCGCCCGCCAACGCCACAAAGCGCGCCCGCGCGTTCTGGGGTATGCAGCGCACGCTGGTGCAGAACCTCGTTACGGGCGTGACCGAAGGCTATACCAAGGTGCTCGAAATCACCGGTGTCGGCTATCGCGCTGATGCCAAGGGCAAGGTGCTGAACCTCAAGCTCGGCTACAGCCATGACGTCGATTTCGCGGTGCCCGAGGGCATTGAGATCAAGACCCCGGATAACACCACGGTCGAGATCAGCGGCATTGACAAGCAGAAGGTGGGCCAGGTCGCCGCCGAAATCCGTCGCTGGCGCAAGCCGGAGCCTTACAAGGGCAAGGGTATCAAATATCGCGGCGAGTTTATCTTCCGCAAAGAAGGCAAGAAGAAGTAAGCCATGGCGAAACTCTCTCTCTTCGAACGCCGCCGTCGGCGCGTTCGCACCGCCCTCAAGGCTCGTTCGGGCAGCCGTCCGCGCCTTTCCATCCACCGTTCGGGCAAGCATATCTATGCCCAGGTTATCGACGACGCGCAGGGCCACACGGTCGCTGCCGCCTCGACCCTGGACAAGGACGTGCGCGGTTCGCTGGGCTCGAACTCGGCCGCTGCCGCAGCTGTCGGCAAGCGCATCGCCGAGGCCGCAACCAAGGCGGGCGTCAAGCAGGTCGTGTTCGACCGTGGTGGTTTCCTCTTCCATGGCCGCGTGAAGGCGCTGGCCGATGCTGCTCGCGAAGCCGGGCTGGAGTTCTGATATGGCTGATGAAAACGACATTCAGGCGCAGGCCGGCATTCCGGCGGCTGTAGAAGGCGAAGGCCAGGGCCGGGGCCGTCGGGGCCGCGGTGGTGGCGAACGCGGCCGCGGTGGCGACCGTGGTGGCCGTGGCCGCCGGGACGATCGCCGGGGCAAGTCCGAGGAAGAGCAGGGCGAGGAGCTGGTTGAAAAGCTGGTTCACATCAACCGCGTTTCCAAGACCGTCAAGGGCGGCAAGCGCTTCGGTTTCGCTGCGCTGGTCGTCGTGGGCGATGGCAAGGGCCGGGTCGGCTTCGGCCACGGCAAGGCGCGCGAAGTGCCCGAGGCGATCAGCAAGGCGACAGCTTCCGCCAAGAAGAAGATGGTCCGCGTGCCGCTGAAGGATGGCCGCACCCTGCATCATGATGGCCGTGGTCATTTCGGCGCGGGCAATGTGACGCTGCGTTCGGCTCCTGCCGGAACCGGCATCATCGCGGGCGGCCCCATGCGCGCCGTGTTCGAGAGCCTGGGCGTTGCGGACGTCGTCACCAAGTCGGTCGGCACGTCGAACCCCTACAACATGATCCGGGCGACCTTTGAGGCGCTGACCGAACAGACCAGCCCCAAGTCGGTGGCGCAGCGTCGCGGCAAGAAGGTCGCGGATCTGCTCGGCCGTGGCGGCGCGTCTGCCGAGGTCGCGGCGGTCGAAGCCGAAGCGATTACGGAGTAAGCGAGATGGCGAAGATCAAGATCAAGCAGATCGGTTCGCCGATCCGTCGCCCCGAAAGCCAGAAGAAGATCCTGATCGGTCTCGGCCTCGGCAAGATGCACCGTGAGGTGGAGCTGGAGGACACGCCCGAAGTGCGCGGCGCGATCAAGAAGCTGCCGCACATGGTGCAGGTGATCGACTGAAATCCACCGGCCTCTCGGGGCTGGACGCAGGAGAGCGGGGCGGCTAAAGGCTGCCCCCTTCTCATTTTTTACAGCGCGAACAAAGCGAAAGCGAGTGCACGATTATGAAACTGAACGAACTCTCCGATAATGCCGGTGCCCGCAAGGGCCGTATGCGCGTGGGTCGTGGTATCGGCTCCGGCAAGGGCAAGACCGCCGGTCGCGGCCAGAAGGGCGCCAAGGCGCGCTCGGGCGTGTCGATCAACGGCTTCGAGGGTGGCCAGATGCCGCTCCACATGCGTCTGCCTAAGCGCGGCTTCAACAACATCTTCGCCAAGGATTACGCGATCGTGAATCTCGGCGCGATCCAGAAGGCGGTCGACGCGGGCAAAATCGCCGCTGGCGCATCGCTCGATCATGCGGCGCTTCAGGCTGCTGGCCTTGCCCGTGGCGGCAAGGATGGCGTCCGTCTGCTCGGCAAGGGCGAACTCGCCGTCAAGCTCAGCTTCACCGTCGCCGGCGCGTCGAAGGGCGCGATCGAGGCGGTCGAGAAGGCCGGTGGCTCTGTCTCGGTGATCGAGGTTGTCGCTGCCGCCGACAAGGCCGCCGCGAAAAAGGGCAGCGCCAAGAAGGCAGCCGCCAAGGCCTGATCTCCCATGAATGCATGATCGCAACCCCGCCTCCCCGGTTTTCGGATGGGCGGGGTTTCGTGTTTGTGGATAACGCGCGCTTGCCTGTTCACAGCGCCGAATTAACCCGCTAAGGACAGTCTTTCGCTCCTTCCAGCGACACTTTGAAGGTTTGACAGAGCAATGGCATCGACGGCCGAAAAAATGGCGGCGAACATCAACTTCGCCAAATTCGCCCAGGCGACGGAACTCAAGAAGCGGCTGTGGTTTACCATTGGCGCGCTGGTCGTGTTCCGCTTTCTGAGCCACGTTCCGCTGCCGGGCGTCGATCCCACGGTGCTGAAAACGCTCTATGCGCAGACGCAGGGTGGCGTGCTTGATATCTTCAACACCTTCTCCGGCGGCGCGCTGGAGCGTATGAGCCTCATAGCATTGGGCATCATGCCCTATATCACCGCGTCGATCGTGGTGCAGCTCGCTGCGTCGCTTTCGCCCCAGCTCGCGGCGATCAAGAAGGAAGGCGAAAGCGGGCGCAAGCGGCTGAACCAGTACACCCGCTATGGCACCGTGCTGCTGACAGCGGTGCAGGGCTATTTCATTGCCGTGGGGCTGGAGAGCTTCGGTGCCGCGCAGGGAATGCAGGCTGTTGTCGAGCCGGGCGTGATCTTCCGCGTTACCGCCGTGATCTCGCTGGTTGGCGGGACGATGTTCCTGATGTGGCTCGGCGAGCAGATTACCTCGCGCGGGATCGGCAACGGTACCTCGCTCATCATCATGGCGGGCATCGTCGCCCAGTTGCCGGTGACGCTGGCGAACCTGTTCCAGTCGGGCCGCGAAGGCTCGATCTCCGGCCTGCTGATCCTGGGCATCATCATCGTCGGCCTCGGCCTGATAGCGCTCATCTGCTATATGGAGCGGGCGCAGCGCCGGGTACTGATCCAGTACCCCAAGCGCCAGACGCGCCAGGGCCTGATGCAGGCGGATCGCAGCCATCTGCCTTTGAAGGTGAACACTGCGGGCGTGATCCCGCCGATCTTCGCCTCTTCGCTTTTGTTGATGCCGCTCACCGTTTCCAAGTTTGCGGGCAATCATGTCGCGGGCGAGAGCGCGTGGGGCGATTTTGTGCTCGCGCTCAACCAGTATCTCAGCCACGGCAGCCCGGTCTATATGGCGCTCTATGGCCTCGGCATTGTGTTCTTCTGCTTCTTCTACACCGCGCTGGTGTTCAACCCGGAGGAGACGGCGGAGAATTTGAAGAAGAACGGCGGCTTCATCCCAGGCATCCGTCCGGGCAAGAATACCGAGAATTATCTCGATTATGTGCTGACCCGCATCACGGTGATCGGCGCCGCCTATCTCGCCTTCATCTGCCTCGTGCCGGAATATGCGATCAGCCAGGCGGGCATTCCTTTCTACCTTGGTGGGACTAGCCTCCTTATCGTCGTCAATGTAACGGTGGACACGGTGACGCAGATTCAGAGCCATCTGCTCGCGCATCAATATGGCGACCTTATCAAGAAGGCGCGGCTCAAGGGACGTATCCGCTGATCGGCTGCACCCGGATCGGCGTGTTTAACAGGGGACGGATATGAATATCATTTTGTTGGGGCCTCCGGGTGCAGGCAAGGGCACGCAGGCGAGTCGCCTCGTGGAAAGCCGAGGTATGGTGCAGCTTTCGACCGGAGACATGCTGCGGGCGGCGGTGAAGGCGGGAACGCCGGTCGGCCTGCAGGCGAAGGCGGTGATGGAATCGGGTGGGCTGGTCTCGGACGAGATCGTCTCGGGCATCATCGGCGAGGCTTTGGATGCGCTTGCCACCGACACCGGGGTGATTTTCGATGGCTATCCGCGCACCGAGGCGCAGGCGCACTCGCTTGACGATCTGCTCGCTGCGCGGGGACGTACGCTCGCCCACGTGATCGAGCTGGAAGTGGACGAGGACGCGCTGGTCGAGCGCATCACCGGCCGCTTCACCTGCGCGAACTGCGGCGAGGGCTATCACGACACGTTCAAGCAGCCCGCGAAAGAGGGCGTGTGCGACAAGTGCGGTGCGACCGAATTCAAACGCCGTGCCGACGACAATGAGGAAACCGTGCGGACCCGCATGGCCGAATATCGCGCCAAGACCGCACCGATTTTGCCGATCTACGAGGCGCGCGGTATTGTCTCCCGCGTCGATGGCATGGCCGATATCGACGACGTGACCGTTGCGATCAACGCGATATTGGATAGATAGCATGGCCTCCTGCCGCGCAGCCTCTCTTGCAAGGAGATGGGCTGCGCTGGCGGTTGCAATGATGACGGCGGGCGGGGCGATGCCCGTTGCCGCCAAGGTCGATAGCGTCAGCGACACGGGCTTTGCCGTTTCCCGGGAGAGCGTCGTCCCGGCCTCCGCGGCGGATATTTGGGCGGCGCTCATCAAGCCCTATAAATGGTGGTCGCCCGCGCACAGCTATAGCGGCGTGGCGAAGAATTTCTCGCTCGATCCGCGTGCTGGCGGATGTTTCTGTGAGGCTCTGCCCAATGGGGGCGGCGTGCAACATGCGCGCGTGATCTACGCCGCATCGGAGAAAATGCTGAGGCTCTCGGGTGCCTTGGGTCCGCTTCAGAGCGAGGCGTTGACCGGCACCCTGACGATCACCCTGAAGCCGGGAGCCGAGGGCACCAACCTGCGTTTCGACTATGTGGTGGGAGGCTATGCGCGGTTCGATCTTCAGCAGATCGCACCCGCGGTCGATGCCGTGATTGGCGAGCAGCAGGCAAGGCTTGCACGCCTCGTCGAAACCGGCAGCGCGGATGTGCCACGCGCTGCGGGCAGCAAGTGATCCGCCTCAACCACCGCGCGCGGGCGCTGGCGCTGTGCCTTGCAGCGCTCGCGGGCTATGTCGATGCGATCGGCTTCATGCAGGTGGGCGGGTTTTTCGTCTCGTTCATGAGCGGCAATAGCACCCGGCTCGCGGTGGGCCTGATGGATCATGCGGCAGACTGGATGAAGGCGGGCGGGTTGATCGCCGCATTCTTTTTGGGCGTGATCGGCGGGTCGCTGGCCGGACGGATCGCGCGCAGGCGGCATCGGGCGGTGCTGGGCCTGGTAACGCTGGTTTTGGCGCTGGGCGCTGCTGCGGCGCAATGGCACTGGGCGATGGCCTCGGCTTTGTTGCTGGCCTTTGCAATGGGCGCGGAAAATGCCACCTTTGAGCGCGACGGCGAGGTGCGCGTGGCGCTCACCTACATGACCGGCACTTTCGTCAAGGCGGGTCAGCGGATCGCGGGCGCGCTGGTCGGCGAGGACAAATGGGCGTGGCTTCCGCACATGGGGCTATGGCTGGCGCTGGTATGTGGGGCCGTGTCTGGCGCGGCGATGCAGGTGCATTTCGGTGCCTTCAGCCTGTGGTGCGCTGTTGCGGTGGCGGCAGGGTGTTGGCTATCGGCGGGCGTGCTCGATATCGACACGGCAGATACAGGCGCGGCTAGCGCCTAGGCGCGCGCACGATTCCCGTTCCGCGCGTGCGGTTCCTTGGTGGTTTGGACGTTAATCAATTTTCGCTATCAGCCGCCCATGCACGGAAAGATCTCCAATGGCGATTCGTCGCGACGTCCGGGCAACCGACGGTTGACGGAACTCGATGCGCTGAGGGGCATTGGAGCGATCTCGGTCGTGCTGTTTCATCTCACCACCCGCTTTCCCCAGATGTTCCCGGACGCGGACCATGTTCCCGTCACTTTCTGGGCGGGGGAATATCGCGTTCTGTTGTTCTTCGCGCTTTCGGGTTTCGCAATTTTCTTCACGCTGGATCGGATCGAGACGGTGATGGACTTCGCGGTCAACCGTTTCGCGCGGCTGTTTCCCGCCTATTGGGCGACGCTGCCCCTGGTGCTGGCGTTCGTGTGGATGGGCGATGTCGATCGCCTCCAGATTCCGGCGGTAGCGGAACTCGCCAACATCACCATGCTGCAGGGCTTTCTCTATCTCCCCGCGATTGACGGCGCCTACTGGACCCTGACGGTGGAGCTGGGTTTCTATGCCAGTATGCTGGGCCTGTGGCTGTTATTGGGGCGCAAGCTCGACCGGCTGGAGCCGATGCTGCTCCCCTGGCTCGGCCTCAAAATCCTGATGTATGTATGGCAGGGAATGCCTTCGCGGATCGCGATGGTGCTGACACTGCAGTTTCTGCCCTATTTCGTCATCGGGATGCTCTATTACCGCATCTGGGCAGGCCAACGGAGCTGGCAGCAGCAGGCGCCCTATTTCGCGGCGGCGCTTGGGGTGCTCGCCGTGACCGAAATGCGCGACATGCTGGTGGTCGGCTTCCTTCTCGTCGGGCTGTTCGGCCTCGTGCTGGCGGGTGTGTTGCGGTTCATTGCGGTTCGCCCGCTGCTTTGGTTCGGGGCAATCAGCTATCCGCTCTATCTGGTGCACGAAAATATCGGCTTCGTGATTCTGCTAAAAGCGCAGGCTGCGGGGCTGGATCACTGGTCGGCGCTGGCGCTGGCGCTGGCGATCATAGTGCCGCTTGCCACGGTATTGCATTATGGGGTGGAGATGCCTGCGGGCAGATGGATCGTCGCGCGGTGGAGCGCGCATCGGCGAGCGCGGGCTGCCGAGGCCAGGGCTGACCCGGTCCCGGCTATCAAAAATTCGTGATTTTATCAGGGGGAGCGGTTTCCGCACCTTGGGCGCGAAATGGGTCAGCGGCCCATAGCGGAAAGCGGCAGGCGGGGAATATCCCCCCGGTGCCCACGGGAGTAGGCGACTTCCTTGATCATATCGATCAGCTCGCGCGACTGGGACACCATTCGCGATTTGTTGAAGCAGCCGGCGGCGCCCTTCAATTCCGCCTCGACCCGCATCGGGTCTCCCTCGCGCATCAGCGAGGAAAGCATGATGACCGGCCGGGGCTCTTCCTTCATGATCCGTTCCAGCACAGCCATGCCGTCCATGCCGGGCATGGCGACATCCAGCGTCACGACATCGGGGTCGGTTTCGCGAAGCAGCTGAAAGGTTTCCTCGGCGTCGCTGGCGATGCCGACAATGCGCAATGACTTGTCCTGCTCCAGCAGAACCTCCAGCATGGCGCGGATTGTCACGGAATCATCGACGACCAGGATTGTTGTATATTTCATTCGTGCCAGTCTCCGTCGTTCCGTCGCTACCCCATTCATTACGGACCGACTGACGCATTTTGCGATATTTTGGTTAAGCGAGTGTAAACGGGCTCCCTTGCTTGACAGTCTGGTATCGACTCGGTAAGGGCAGCAGCTTCCGAAACATGAGAGGACGGCGGCGCGCGACGTGCTGGCCGTGCTTTTTGTGTCTCGGAGCCGGCGTTGCAGGTCCCGATAGCATGGGGGTCTGGCAACATGAAGCTTTGAGATGGGGCGCACGCCATGCGTCCTGTGGAGCAGGAGATCAGACTACATGGCACGTATTGCGGGCGTCAATATCCCGACCAACAAGCGCGTGATCATCGCGCTCACCTACATTCACGGTATCGGCCGCAAGACCGCCGCCGACATCGCCGACAAGCTGGGCATCGACCACAGCCGCCGGGTGCAGGATCTTTCGGACGCCGAAGTGCTCCAGATCCGCGAGACGATCGACGCGAACTATTCGGTCGAGGGTGATCTCCGTCGCGACACCGCGATGAACATCAAGCGCCTGATGGATCTGGCCTGCTATCGCGGCCTGCGTCATCGCAAGGGTCTGCCGGTTCGCGGGCAGCGCACGCACACCAATGCGCGTACCCGCAAGGGCAAGGCGAAGCCGATCGCGGGCAAGAAGAAATAAGAACAATCCGGGGGATTGTTCATTATTTCTTCTCCGCCGGAGGCAGGGTGCCCCAAGCGCACCGCCTCCGCATCACCAGTTTTCTGAAGTAGGATAACGAATATGGCACGGGAACCTCAGCGCATCAAAAGACGCGAGCGCAAGAACATCTCGGCCGGCGTCGCGCATGTGAACGCCAGCTTCAACAACACCATGATCACCATCACCGATGCCCAGGGCAACGCGATCAGCTGGTCGTCTGCCGGCATGATGGGCTTCAAGGGTAGCCGCAAGTCCACGCCCTATGCCGCGCAGGTCTGCGCAGAGGATGCTGGCCGCAAGGCCGCCGAGCACGGCGTGCGCACCCTCGAAGTCGAGGTGAAGGGGCCGGGTTCAGGCCGCGAGTCTGCGCTGCGCGCTCTTCAGGCGGTAGGCTTCACCATCACATCGATCCGCGATGTGACGCCGATCCCGCACAACGGCGTGCGGCCTTCCAAGCGCCGCCGCGTCTGATCTTTATCCCGTTCGGGGCGGCGGACGCGTCGCCCTCGCTTTTGCACCGGCCGGGGTTCCCTTCACTGGAAGACCAGAACTCCCGCCACATTCCCAGGGGAAATACATGACTGTCAACACCAAGAACTGGCAGGAATTGAAGAAGCCCAACAGCCTGGAGATCAAGTCCACCGGCGATGGCCGCCGTAAGGCGACTTTCGTGGCGGAGCCGCTGGAGCGCGGCTTCGGTCTGACTCTGGGTAACGCGCTGCGCCGCGTGCTGCTCTCCTCCTTGCAGGGCGCCGCAGTCACCTCGATCAAGATCGAGAACGTGCTGCACGAGTTTTCCTCTCTCGCTGGCGTGCGCGAGGACGTGACCGACATCGTCCTCAACGTGAAGCAGATCGCGCTCAAGATGGAAGGCGAGGGTCCGAAGCGGCTCCAGCTGTCCGTCACCGGCCCGGCTGAAGTGAAGGCGGGTGACATTGCGGTTTCTGGCGACATCGAGGTGATGAACCCCGATCTCGTCATCTGCCACCTCGATCAGGGTGCATCGCTCAACATGGAGCTGACCGCCGATGTCGGCAAGGGCTATGTCCCGGCCGTTTCCAACCGCCCGGCCGATGCGCCGATCGGCCTTATTCCGGTCGATGCGTTGTATTCGCCGGTCCGTCAGGTCGCCTACAAGGTCGAACCGACCCGCGTGGGCCAGGAGCTGGATTTCGACAAGCTCAGCCTCACGGTCGAGACGGACGGCACCGTGACCCCCGAGGACGCCGTGGCCTATGCCGCGCGCATCCTGCAGGATCAGCTGCAGCTGTTCGTCCACTTCGAGGATGCGCTCGCCGCGCCGATGCCGGTTTCGATGGCCGGTGCTGCTTCGTCCGGCAGTGAAGGTGAAGGCAATGCCAACACCATCAACCGCTACCTCCTCAAGAAGGTGGACGAGCTGGAGCTTTCGGTCCGTTCGGCCAACTGCCTCAAGAACGACAACATCATCTACATCGGCGATCTGGTCCAGAAGACCGAAGCCGAGATGCTGCGCACGCCGAACTTCGGTCGCAAGTCGCTTAACGAGATCAAGGAAGTGCTGTCCTCCATGGGTCTGCGCCTCGGCATGGACATCCCTGGCTGGCCGCCGGAGAACATCGAAGAGATGGCCAAGAAGCTCGAGCAGGAGCTGATGGGCTAAAACGCGCGTCACCCCAGCGAAGGCTGGGGTATCGTTCGGCTCTGCCAAGGCCTGAGATGCCAGCTTTTTCTGGCATGACGGGTAGGCATGACGGACAGGGGTAGGGCGGTCCCCTCAATCATCGCCCGGATCGGGTTACCTGACACGGACCCCTTACGAACGAAGGAATGAAATATGCGTCATAAAGTTGGACATCGCAAACTCCAGCGCGCCTCGGGTCACCGCACCGCCCTGCTGCGCAACCTCGCGGCTTCGCTCATCAAGCATGAGCAGGTCACTACGGGTGTCGCCAAGGCGAAGGAACTGCGCCCCTATGTCGAGAAGCTGATCACACTGGCGAAGCGCGGTGGCCTCTCCAACCGCCGTCTGGCGCAGGCTCGCCTTCAGGACGACGCACAGCTTGCCAAGCTGTTCGAGGTGCTGGCGGAGCGCTACAAGGGGCGCAACGGCGGCTATACCCGCGTAATCAAGGCCGGTTTCCGCGCCTCTGACGCCGCGCCGATCGCGGTGATCGAGCTGGTGGATCGCGATGTCAACGCCAAGGGTCAGGACAGCGGCCCGGTTCAGACCGTGGACGCGGATGAGATGGAAGCGGCGTAAACTTTTGTCTCAACCGGGCTCTGCCCGTTGAGAAGACTTCACAAACGGGTCGTCAGCCAATAGGCTGGCGGCCCGTTTCTGTTGTCGGGCGGAAACCTTATCGCCATATCCAAGCAAGGGAGGGACAGTGGCGCGGAGAGGATGTAAAGCCGCCCTGGCGGCCGTGCTGATGCTGGCTGCCACCGCCGCGCTGGCGGGAGGGCCCGAGGCCTTGCCCTTATCGACCCTTGGTTCCCCAAAGCAGGAGGGCGTGTCCGCCTTGACCTATCCCGCTACCCGCGTGCTACCGCTTGTCGAGGAGAAATTCGGGCAGAAGGTCGCCGATCCTTACCGGTGGCTCGAAAACGACGTGCGCACTGACCGTGAAGTGGAGGACTGGGTTGCGGCGGAAAACAGGGCCACCGACTCCTATCTTGCTACGCTGCCCGGCCGCCAGATCCTCAAGGACCGGATGAAGGCGCTGTTCAATTACGAACGCTATTCGGTCCCGCGCAAGGCGAGCAGCCTCTATTTCTATGCCCGCAACAGCGGCTTGCAGAACCAGTCTCCGCTCTATGTGCGCGAGGGGCTGGGCGGGAAGGCGCGGTTGCTGATCGACCCAAACAGCTGGGCGAAGGATGGCACCACCGCACTGGCCGAATGGGAACCCTCGCCTGACGGGCGCAAGCTCGTCTATGCGGTGCAGGACGGCGGCAGCGACTGGCGCACGCTGCATGTGATCGATGTTGCGACCGGCTCCGTGCTGCCCGACCGGATCGAGTGGGTGAAATTTTCCCGGCTTGAGTGGGACAGGGCAGGCGAGGGCTTTTTCTATTCGCGCTTTCCTGCGCCGGAGCAGGGCCGTGAATATCTGAACGCAGATCTCAACAACACCGTCTATTATCACCGCCTCGGCACGGATCAGTCTGCGGACCGGCTGGTCTATCGCACGCCCGCCCACCCGAAATGGAACCACGCGGCGCAGGTGTCGGACGATGGGCAGTGGCTCGTCATCACGACATCGGAGGGGACGGACCCGCGCTATGAGATTGTCGCGATCAATCTCGCCGACCCCAAGTGGAAGCCTCGCACGATCGTCTCTGGCATGAAGAACGAATGGAAGTTCGTCGGCAGCGTGGCGAGCCGGATGTGGTTCGTCACCGATCTCGGCGCGCCGCGCTCGCGTCTGGTTACGCTCGACGCCGCGCGGCGGGGCAGGGCACCGCAGGAGATCGTGCCGCAGCGGGCGGATACGCTGGCGGGTGCCTCGCTGGTCGGGCGGCGGATCATCCTCGCCTATATGAGCAACGCACAGTCCGTCGTGGAAATGGTGGAGCTGGATGGCAAGCTGGTAGGCCCGATCCCGCTGCCCGGCATCGGCACGGCGGCGGGTTTCGGCGGCAAGGCGGGCGACCCGGAGACGTTCTTCAGCTTTTCGGGCTTTACCACGCCGGGCACGATCTACCGCTTCAACACCGACAACCAGGCGGTGGAGGAGTTCGCCCGCCCGCGTCTCGCCTTCAACCCGGACGATTATGAGGAGGAGCAGCTTTTCTACGCCTCCAAGGACGGGACCAAGGTGCCGATGTTCATTGTGCGCAAGAAGAGCCTCGCGCGCGCACTGACGCCTGCGCCGACTCTGCTTTACGGCTATGGCGGGTTCAACATCTCGATCCTGCCCGGCTATAGCGCGATGCGGATGGCTTGGCTGGAGCAGGGCGGGGTGATCGCGGTGGCCAACCTGCGCGGTGGCGGCGAATATGGGCGCGAGTGGCACGAGGCGGGGCGGCTCGCCAACAAGCAGAATGTATTCGACGATTTCATCGCGGCGGGCGAATATCTGATCGACAATCATTATACCGGCAAGGATCAGCTCGCGATCGAGGGGCGCTCCAACGGGGGACTGCTGGTCGGCGCAGTCGTGAATCAGCGCCCTGACCTGTTCGCGGCTGCACTGCCTGCGGTCGGCGTGATGGACATGCTGCGCTTCGACCAGTTCACCGCCGGGCGCTATTGGGTCGATGATTATGGCTACCCCGATCGCGAGGCGGACTTCAACATTCTGCGCGGCTATTCCCCATATCACAATATCCGCTCAGGGGTCGATTATCCGGCGATTCTCGTGACAACCGCTGATACGGATGACCGCGTGGTGCCGGGGCACAGCTTCAAATATGCCGCGGCGTTGCAGGCGGCGCGGATCGGCCCGAAACCGCACCTGATCCGTATCGAGACGCGCGCCGGGCACGGCTCGGGCAAGCCCACGGACAAGCTGATCGACGAATATGCCGACAGCTATGCCTTTCTCGCGCGCTGGACCGGGCTTGAGGTGGCGCCGATTCCGCGGAATTGAGTGCGCGGGCTGGACAGGGGCGGGCACCCGCTTTATCGGCGGCTCATGACAGGCCAGCACCACGAATCCATTCTCATCGTCGATTTCGGCAGCCAGGTGACGCAGCTTATCGCGCGGCGTGTGCGCGAGGCCGGAGTCTATTCCGAGATCGCTCCATTCAGCCAGGCGGAAGCCGCGTTTGAGCGCATGAAGCCAAGAGGCATCATCCTCTCCGGCTCGCCCGCCAGCGTGCCCGATGATGGCTCCCCGCGTGCTCCGCAAAAGCTGTTTGATGCGGGCGTGCCGATCCTCGGCATCTGCTACGGTCAGCAGGTGATGTCGCACCAGTTGGGTGGAGAGGTGCGCCCCGGCCATGAGACGGGAGAGGGCGGAGAATTCGGCCGCGCGTTCCTCACCGTGACCGAGCCGTGCGTACTGTTCGATGGCCTATGGGATGTCGGTGAGCGGCATCAGGTGTGGATGAGCCACGGCGACAAGGTGACCCGCTTCGCGCCCGGCTTCCGCATCGTCGCTACCTCTGACGGCGCCCCCTTCGCGGTGATCGCAGACGACGAGCGCCGCTTCTACGGCACACAGTTCCATCCCGAAGTCGTCCACACGCCCGATGGCGGCAAGCTGATCGCCAATTTCGTGCGCCATGTCTGCGGCTGCGCGGGCGACTGGTCGATGGCGGAGTTCCGCGCCACCAAGATCGCGGAAATTCGCGAGCAGGTGGGCAGCGGGCGCGTGATCTGCGGCCTGTCCGGCGGCGTCGACTCGGCGGTGGCGGCGGTGCTGATCCATGAGGCGATCGGCGATCAGCTCACCTGCGTATTCGTCGATCATGGTCTGATGCGGATGAACGAGGCCGAACAAGTGGTGACGCTCTTCCGCCAGCATTATGGCATCAACCTCGTCCACGTCGACGCGTCCGAGATGTTCCTGGGGGGGCTCGCGGGCGTGACCGACCCGGAGGCCAAGCGCAAGTTCATCGGTAAGGCGTTCATCGACCTGTTCGAGGAGGAAGCGCGCAAGGTGGGCGGCGCGGACTTCCTCGCGCAAGGCACGCTCTATCCGGATGTGATCGAGAGCGTCAGCTTCACCGGGGGGCCATCGGTGACGATCAAGTCGCACCACAATGTCGGCGGCCTGCCCGAGCGGATGAACATGAAGCTGGTCGAGCCGTTGCGCGAACTGTTCAAGGACGAGGTGCGCGCGTTGGGTCGGGAACTGGGCCTGCCGGAGATTTTCGTCGGCCGCCATCCGTTCCCTGGCCCCGGCCTTGCCATCCGCATCCCCGGCGAAGTGACGCAGGAGCGCTGCGACATATTGCGCAAGGCAGACGCGGTCTATCTGGAAGAAATTCGCAACGCTGGCCTTTATGACGCGATCTGGCAGGCGTT
This sequence comes from Sphingobium sp., assembly GCA_022652485.1. Lineage (GTDB taxonomy): Bacteria > Pseudomonadota > Alphaproteobacteria > Sphingomonadales > Sphingomonadaceae > Sphingobium. Next base: position 29,056 of record JALCRK010000031.1, on the reverse strand, counting down.
CGCAGTGCTGCTCCCCGTGCGCACCGTGGGCGTGATGGGCGACGGGCGCACTTATGACAGCGTGTGTGCCCTGCGTGCCGTAACCTCGACGGATGGCATGACGGCGGACATCTATCCGTTCGATGCCGCTTTCCTCTCGCGTGTCGCCACCCGGATCATCAACGAGGTGAAGGGCATCAACCGCGTAGTCTATGACTATACGTCAAAGCCGCCTGGCACGATCGAGTGGGAATGATTTCCACCCCTCCAGAGGGGTCCGAAAGTGCGAAATACTACGACGTAAAGCACTGAACTCAAACACTTTTCATTCACTAACATTCAGCTACAATCGGTGGGCAGCGTTCGAAATTCGCGGTCGCGCTGACGGTATCGCCTACTCTTGCCACCCTCAAAATCGCTCGTTACCGTCTGGGTCACAACAGCCCCTGACGGTCAATTTTTCTTGCTAACAATCGGAAAAGCCTGTTCTTTTTCAAGCTGGAGAGGTGCGTTTCGGGCTGACGGTCAAAATGAAAGGAGTATATGGTAATGCTGACTGATGCAGCCCTTAAAAACCTGAAACCCAAAGACAAACCTTACAAGGTCACCGACCGCGACGGCATGTATGTTCGGGTCGGGACAAACGGCACGATTTCATTCCGTTACGACTATCGGATACATGGACGGCGCGAGACAGTCACCTTTGGAAAATACTGCGCTTCCGGCCTTTCTTTGGCTCGCGCCAGAGAGAAGTGCATCGACGCCAAAAGGATGGTCCAGGAGGGTCTGTCCCCAGCCATCGAGAAGCAGCGGGACAAGCGAAGGATCAAAGAAGCAAAGAGCTTCGGCGAGTTCGGCGAGAAATGGCTGACAGCCGGGCCGATGGCTGACAGCACGCGCGCTATGCGCCGCTCGATCTTCGAGCGGGAATTGGTGCCCCACTGGCGCAACCGGCTGCTGACCGAGATAACGCCTGGCGATCTTCGAGCGCACTGTCTTGCGATCGTTGATCGAGGTGCACCCGCGACCGCGATCCATGTTCGCGACATCGTGAAACAGATCTATGGCTTTGCGATCCTGCACGGGGAAAAGATCGCCAACCCGGCTGATGAGGTTGGCCCTTCGTCGATCGCAACCTTCGTCCCCAAGGACCGCTCGTTGTCGCCGTCTGAAATCCGGGTGATGTTTCGGTGTATCGAGAAGGTAGCAACGCTGCCCACCATCAGGCTCGGCATGAAGTTTTATTTGCTGTCGATGGTTCGAAAGAGCGAGTTGCAGGACGCAGTATGGGATGAAGTGGATTTCGAGAATGCGGTCTGGTCGATTCCAAGGGAACGGATGAAACGATCCAAGCCACACAACGTCTATCTGTCGCAACAGATGCTCGACATCCTGATCGCGCTCAAGACATGCGCCGGAAATTCGCGATACCTCCTGCCATCGCGCTACGACGCCGACGCACCCATGTCGCGCGCCACATTTAACCGGGTGACGTACTCGGTCGTCGATCAAGCACGAAAGGACGGGCTGCCGCTTGAGCCATTTACTGTTCACGATCTGCGCCGCACTGGCTCGACGCTGCTCAACGAGCTCGGCTTCAACAGTGACTGGATTGAGAAATGTCTGGCGCATGAAGATGGCCGGTCGTCGCGCGGCGTCTATAACAAGGCGGAGTATGAGATACAGCGCCGCCACATGATGCAGGAATGGTCTAACACGGTGGAGGCCTGGATCGCGGGTCAGAAGTATGCGCCAGCTGTGCTGCCGCCTTCCGCGCCTATGCTGGAACTTGATCCGAGTCTTTGACCGGGCGGATGCGGCGATGTCGTACATCGACTTGCTGGCCGCGCTCGATCGGTCGCGTCCGCCGGGAGGCGAGCCATTCCTCGACTTCGGACAAGTCCCAGACTACGCAGCGCGGCGACAGAGCAAAACGACGCGGAAACTCACCACGTTGCTCCATCCCAAAAATGGTGCTGTCGGCCAGAGGCACCATCTCTTTCAATTGCTGCCTGCGAATGGTTCGGGTGTATGCAGCTTGTTCGTTTCCAATCATGATATCGGACCTTCAGTTCTTGATTGTTCGCGATGGAAGCCGAAAGTCTTGCAGAACGTAAGTCGGCTCATTTAATGTGCGTAGAATAGCGCAGGATTGGAAGGCATTTTGGGAGTGGCCCCTGACCCAAGAGAGTCAATTCAATTGGGGACGGCGATTTTGGTTACGGACAGAATAACTGATCCGAGAATCGGCATTCACTATACCGCCTTGTTTGGCACCTTTAGCGAATCTTGGACCAGACAGCCAATATGCTCCCGTCGTTGGCGGAGTTGTAAAGATGTGGTGCGCTTGTGCGGAAAATCCATCGCACGTTCCGCAGAGCCCAACTCCACCTTCACGGAGAAGCTAACCAGGTGCACATAGGTTCATGATAAAGCGTCATTCTCGATTGAAAATGCCGCCTCCTTAAGACTTTTCAGCAGTTCAGTATCGTTCCAACGAACGCGGGACGAGAGTGCCTGCGATACGGAGATTGCTGCGACCACGCCACCTTCGCTATTATGCAACGGCACCGCCATGCAGCGCAGGCCGGATGCAATCTCTTCGTCATCAATGGCAAACCCTTGCTCGGCCACGACAGCGAGTTCCTGGCGCAAATGATTGGGATCAACGATTGTTCGATCCGTAAGCGCAACGAAAGGTCCGCCAGACAAATATGCCTCCCGCTCAACCTCAGGCAGATGCGCTAGCAGGACTTTCCCCATACCGGAGCAATAGGCTTCAAGCTGCAAGCCAACGCGGGTAAACAGGTCGCTCGCCCCGCGCCCGGTCTTGATCCGATAGGTGACCATATCATTTTCAAATGTGCCAAGCTGCACAACGCTGCGCACTTGACCTGCTAACCGATGCAGTACGGGCGAAGCAATATTTGCGATGACCTGCTTCTCATCCAGTCGATGAAGCAATCCCAGCAATCGCGAACCTGCGACATGTCGCCCACCGCCTGATGGCTTAAGATAGCCCTCCGCGACCAGAGTCGTGACCTGTCGGTGCGCCGTGGCAATCGGCATGCCAACTTGACGGGCGAGCGCGGACAAGCCGTTGCGTCCGCCGTCGGCAATAACTGTTTCCAGCATGCTCAAGGTGCGCTTGAGCGAACTAATATGCGGCGTCCCATGTCTCACAATATAAGAAATTGGCGATACCAAGCTCTGGTGTCAAGCACTATAGCCGCGTATCAGCTGCGGAGACAAAGAGGATCCCTGCCATGACCATTCCTTCTTACGATGATCTCGCTCGCCGTTTGCGCGATGCCTATTCGCGCGGCGCAGTGCCACCTTTGCGTGACGGGCTTGATCCGGTCGATGCCGATGGTGCTTATGCGGTGCAGACGATCAACACCCGCTTCTGGGAGGGGCAAGGTCGCCGCATCGTCGGGCGCAAGGCAGGCCTCACGGCCAAGGCGGTCCAGACGCAGCTTGGCGTCAACCAGCCCGACTTCGGCGTGCTGTTCGGCGACATGGAGATACCTGATGGAGGCATGCTCGATCCCGCCCGTACGATCCAGCCAAAAGCAGAAGCGGAAATTGCCTTCGTGCTGGGGAGAGACTTACCCGACCCGCAAACCACACCTGAGATGGTCGCCGAAGCCGTGGCTACTGTCCATGCAGCCATTGAAATTGTCGACAGCCGGATTGCAGACTGGAAGATCACTTTCGCCGATACGGTCGCGGATAACGGGTCCTCGGCCTTTTTTGTCTTGGGACGCGCAGGTTTGCCGCTTCTTGGGTTGGATCTCGAAGGCGCAGCAATGGCGATGACAGTCAACGGTGAGGCCGCCTCAACCGGCGTGGGTGCGGCTGCGCTCGGCAATCCGCTCAATGCGGCAGCATGGTTGGCCCGGACCCTGGCGGGGCGCGGTGAACCACTGAAGGCCGGAGACATCCTGCTGGCAGGTGCGCTCGGCCCGATGGTGGCGCTCAACCCCGGCGACCATGTTCGCGCAGATGTTGGCGGGCTGGGCGACGCCAGCTTCACGTACACAAAGGCCTGAAACCATGAGCAAGACCCCCAGTGGCAAAACTAAGGTAGCCATTATCGGCTCCGGCAATATCGGTACTGATCTGATGATCAAGATCATGCGTTTGTCGAAGACCCTGGAGATGGGGGTATTCGTTGGCATTGATCCAGAGTCCGATGGCCTCAAGCGCGCTGAACGCCTGGGCGTTGCGATTACTGCCGGGGGCATCGACGGGCTGGTTGGGATGCCTGAATTCGCCGACATCGCGATCGTGTTCGACGCAACATCGGCCGGCGCGCACAAGCATCACGATGCCGTGCTGCAAGCCCACGGCAAGCGCGTAATCGACCTGACACCTGCGTCGATCGGTCCCTATGTCATTCCGCCTGTGAATGGGCTCGACCATCTCGATGCGACCAACGTCAATATGGTCACATGCGGTGGGCAGGCGACCATCCCGATCGTTGCAGCAGTGAACCGCGCCGCCAAGGTGCACTACGGCGAGATCGTCGCGTCGATTGCGTCGAAAAGTGCCGGCCCTGGAACCCGTGCCAACATTGACGAATTCACTGAGACCACCAGTCAGGCAATCGTCGCCGTTGGCGGCGCAACCCGCGGCAAGGCGATAATCGTGCTCAACCCGGCCGAACCGCCGCTGATCATGCGCGATACTGTCTATTGTCTGTGCGACGATGCCGATCAGGACTCCATCCGTACGAGCATCGAGGCAATGGTCGAAGAAGTGAAGACCTACGTCCCCGGTTACAGGCTGAAGCAGGCAGTACAGTTCGAACATATCGGTTCCAACCGTCCACTGCATATTCCCGAGATGGCCGATACCGGAAAGACCGATTTCACTGGACTCAAAGTCTCGGTGTTCCTCGAAGTCGAAGGCGCAGCGCATTACCTCCCGGCTTACGCGGGCAATCTCGACATCATGACTTCGGCTGCACTGCGCACTGCCGAACGTATCGTCGCCAAAATGACAGGGAGCATGGCAGCATGAGTTTCGACCCCATGAGCCAGAAGCTCTACATTCAGGATGTCACGCTGCGCGATGGCATGCACGCCATCCGGCATCAGTATGGCCTGGATCATGTGAAGGCGATTGCTCGCGCGCTCGATCGTGCCAAGATCGACGCAATTGAGGTTGCGCACGGCGATGGCTTGCAAGGTTCAAGCTTCAACTACGGCTTCGGCGCCCACACGGATTGGGACTGGATCGGCGCGGTCGCTGAAGTACTCGAACACTCCGTTCTAACCACGTTGTTGCTGCCTGGTATCGGCACTGTGCACGACCTCAAGCACGCATACGATCTTGGCGTTCGTTCGGTCCGCATCGCTACCCATTGCACCGAGGCCGATGTGTCCAAACAACACATCGAAGCGGCCCGCAATTTGGGCATGGACGTGTCCGGCTTTTTGATGATGGGCCACATGTCTCCACCCGAGGCGCTAGCTCAGCAGGCTCTGCTAATGGAAACCTATGGCGCACACTGTGTTTATGTCACGGACAGCGGTGGCGCAATGAACATGGATGAATATGCCGCGCGACTGCAGGCTTACGACCGGGTCCTCAAACCCGAGACCCAGCGTGGTGTGCATGCGCATCACAATCTCAGCCTCGGTGTCGCCAACTCCATCGTTGCAGTACAGAACGGCGCCATCCGGGTGGACGCGAGCCTCGCCGGCATGGGCGCTGGTGCTGGCAACGCGCCGCTCGAAGTCTTCATTGCTGCCGCAGATCGCTACGGCTGGAACCACGGCTGTGACCTCTTTGCGCTAATGGACGCTGCCGAAGATCTCGTGCGCCCGATGCAGGACCGCCCGGTGCGAGTTGATCGCGAAACGCTGACACTAGGCTACGCCGGGGTCTATTCCAGTTTCCTTCGACACGCAGAGAAAGCCGCCGAGGAACACGGCCTCGATACCCGCGCCATTCTTGTCGAACTGGGTCGACGAAAGATGGTTGGAGGGCAGGAAGACATGATTGTCGACGTCGCGCTCGACCTGCTCAACGAGCAGGCTGTCGCCGGTGCCTGCCGATGAAGACTATCTTCTCTTTAGTTTCGAGCACCGGCCAAGTGGATCACGCCGCACCAGACGATTGCGACAAGGTCACGAATCGATTCGTGACCTTGTCGCAATCATCACCAAATACTGAGTGCTGATGTGCGGACAAAGGCTGGTCGACAGAATTATCCGAGGGAAGATTGATAGAAATTCGCCAGCTCCGATATGCTGTAGCAACCGCCGATGCGCAGAGTTTCTCGCGCGCTGCTGCTGCCCTCCGCGTCAAGCAATCTACACTCAGCCGAAGGGTCATGCTCCTTGAAGAGCGTCTGGGCGTAAAACTCTTCGAACGAACCACGCGCGGTGCCGAACCGACCGAAAATGGTCGCGTTGTGATCGAGCAAGCGCGGCGCATTGTCACCGACATCGACAATCTTCAGACCACGGCGCGTAATGTCAGCTATGGACTTCATGGCCGTATTGCGGTCGGATATTGCTCGTCGCTCATGTCCGGCAACTTGAAGCACATCTTCACGGAGTATCTCACCCGGTTCCCCGATGTGCAGTTCGACGGGATGGAGGCCAGCCCGGAAAAGTTGCTCCACGGCTTGCAAGCACAGACTGTCGATGTCGCCATCGCCCCGATCGGGCTTGAAGAGGCAGGTATCAAATCGCGCCGTCTTTGGTCCGAACAGCTGATGGTGGTCATGCTCGACGACAATCATCTGCTAAAGGAGGAAAGGATCTATTGGCAGGCCCTCAGGCGCGAGGTGTTCGTCGTCCCGAGTGGTGGCCTTGGCCCGATCCTCGGCAATTTGTTGTCTGCTAAGCTCACAGAGCAGGGATATCGGCCCAATATCATCTATCAAGATACCGGTCTTGAAAGCGTTTTGAGCATGATCACGGCAAAGCGGTTCGTGTCGATCGCAACCGAAGCGTCTCAGGGCGTGATTTGGCCAGATCTCCATTTCAGGGAAATCTACGATCCCAGCAGCCTCGCTCGCCTCGATTTCGCGCTCTACTGGCGCGAGGGCAATGAAAACCCGGCGCTCAAACATTTCTTCAAGCTGATCGAGGAACGCTACCCGGGCTGAGTTGACCGACGAGTCTTGCCATAACTCCGGTCCGTCGCAATGAACCGCTCGATCATCGGCGGGATCAGCCGCTCTGGCGTCGGCGCACCCTTTGCATCGCCGCCATTCAAGGCGGTTGCATAGGCCAGCAATTCACGGTGCAACCGCGCCGACAACTCGACCGTCATTCGCACTGGCTTCTCGTCGGCCAAATCTTCAAGCTTCAGCCGTGTCACTGTTTGCCTCCAAGCACCAAGTCGCGCGTCACCAGCACCCGAACCGGAAAGCCGGGCCGGATCGTCAACGTCGGTCGGACATTCAACTCTCGGCTGACGATCTGCTCACCGGCGCGGTTGATGCTGTCCTGCGTGCCTCGGCGGAAAGCGCGGGCAAGGTTGCCGTCGTCGCCCGATCCCAGCTCAGAACCAGCGCCCAAAAGCGTTGAGACCAGCGCCGCCTTGAGCACACTGCCCCAATGATAGTCGGTACCGTCCTGAAGTCCCGCAAAGCCGTGCGGGTCAGACGCGGGCTGACGTTCGAGCACGATCGAATGGCCATCGGGGAGGATCAGCCGGTTCCAGGCGAGCAGGATCCGGCTCTGCCCAAACGCGACGTCGGCATCGTAGTCGCCGATCAGCCGCGAGCCTTGCGGGATGAGGAGGATGCGCCCGGACGGGCTGTCATAGACGTTCTGCGTCACCTGCGCGGTTACCAGCCCGGGCAGGTCCGAACGGATGCCTGTAATGAGTGCTGCGGGGATGACCGATCCCGCTTGCAGGATCGAAGGTGACGCCAGCCCGGTCAGCCGCTCACCCGACACGGTGTGCCGGTCGCTGGCGCGTTCAAGGAAGGCCTGCTTGCGGCCAGCATCGGATTGCGGCGCGGGCGCTGGAGTTGCAGCCGCAACCTCTACGTGCGGTGGAACTCCTGCAATGCCAGCACTCCCGCTTGCCTGCGACCCACCGCCGAAGAACAGGCGGCTACTGCGCGCTGCTTCTCGTTCCTGTTCGGCGCGCTGCCGGGCGGCATCAGCGGCAGCGACTGCAGGGTCGATCGGAGCCGCAGATGGCCCAGCTCCAATCGGCGGCAGGGCAGCCACGTCCCCGCGCCGTTGCGCATCAAGGATCGGCTTGCCTAGATCGCCGGGAAGCGGCGGGCCGAGCCTGGGTACCTGGCCGTAATCCTTGGGCGCGCCCGATAGGTTGTCGGCCACCGCAACGCCATCGGTGTTGTAAAGTTCCTCCGCGCCCTTCCGGCCAACAGGCTGGAGCGCATAGATCATCGCGCCGCCGACCAGCGCAAAGCCACAGGCCGAAGCAATGCCGATCGCCTTGCGCGACAGCCGCATGACACGCGGCGGATCGCCCCGCAGCTTGACCGCGCTGTCCGGATCCGCGGTTTCCGCTTCGGGGCGTTCGGTCTGGTCCTCGCCGTTCATGCCCGCCCCCGCCGGTTGGAGGTGATCCGGACTGTCTGCTGACCCTTGCGCCCGCCAAGCCGCAGTTCGGCCTTTGCGAACAGCCGGTCGACGATCATGTAGCGACCGGCGACCCGATAGTTGACCAGCTCGGCCTCGCCCTTCGCACCGATTACGAACAGCGGCGGAAGTTCGCCCTGCGCAATGCTCTCGGGGAACTCGATGAACACGCGCACCCCGTCATCGAACGCGCGCAGCGGGCGCCAGTCAGGGCGGTCACCGTCGATCGCGTAGCGAAAGTTGAGGGTGGATAGATCAATCCCCGCCGCAACCGGCGCGGCCCCGATCGCTTCGCTCCGAGCTTGCCGCAGCGCGATCAACTCGTCCTGCGGGTAAGTCCAGGAGACCGAGGCCATATAGACTGACGGATTGGCGCGGAGTTCGACATGATAGGTGCGCCGGTCGGTGTTGATCACCAGATTGGTCGCGATGTCGGGACGAATCGGCTTGATCAGAATGTGAACGCGCGATGCGGGTCCGCTGCCACTGACGGTATCGCCGATCATCCAGCGCACTGTGTCGCCGGACGCCACGGGCCCAGAGCCGACCAGTTGTTCACCTTCCTGCAGGGCGATGTCGGTCACCTGACCGGGTTTGGCATAGACCTGGTAGAGCGCGCCTTCGGTGTAGGGAAAGACCTGGATCGCATTGACGAACCCGGTACGGTCGGGCTGCACCCGCGCCGCCTCCATTGCCGCCCCCACCCTGTCCCGGGGCAAGGACGGGCGGGAGCGGCCCGCAGTGCGGGGGAGCGACGCTTGCGGAAACTGTTTGAGCTGGCCGGGAAGCGGCAGCGGCACAGGGATCGCCACAATTGCCGGTTCGGAATGGGCCGCCTGCGGCGCCTCGTTAGGTGCCGCAGGCGATGTAGGCTGGTGCGCTGGTTGTTTTTGGGCCTGCACGGGGGAGGCAAGCGTTGTGCTTGCTGCGAGCAAGGCAATGGCGATGCGGCGATTTGCTGCTGCAAAAGTGCTGATCATGATCCGAGTTCCTTCGACCAGTTGATGGCGTTGACGAAAATGCCGAGCGGGTTCTTGCGCAGGGCATCGGGGGTGCGGGGGACCTGAACGACGATGGTCAGGATCGCCGTCCAGCGGCTCGTGTCGGCAAGGCTGCCGTCGCGGTAGCGACGCTCGACCCAGGCGACGCGAAAGCTGGTCGGCGAGGCGCGGATCACGCTGGTGACGTCAACGCCGACCTGTTCCCTGCCGATCAGCGCGAAAGGATCGTTGGTCCGGGCATAGTCGTTGAGCGCGAGCGCACCCTTGTCGGTGGCGAAGTCATAGGCGCGCAGCCAGTTCTGGCGGACAATGATCGGGTCGTCGGGGACGGCGCGGACCTGCTCGATGAACCGCGCCAGATGGAACGCGACCTGCGGGTCAGAGGGCGTGTAGCCGACATCGGCGGGGGCTACGGCCTGCGCTTCGCCGAGCTTATCGATCTGAACCACCCATGGGACGATCGACCCGCGCGCGCCCTGCCAGATGATCCCGGCAGTAAGGCAGGTCGAGAGGCCAAGCGCGCCGAAAAAGGCGAGCCGCCAGCTGCGCGCCTGAACACGTGCGGAGCCGATGCGGTCATCCCAGACCTGCGCGGCACGTTGGTAGGGCGTTTCGGGCTCGGGGGTCTTGCCGTAGCGGATCGAGGGTCGTCGGAACATGGGTCAGTCCTTTTCGGAAGTGTCGATGGAAGCCCCGCCGCCGTGGCTGTCGCCAGACTTGAGCGTGTGGGCGGCAAGTGTTGCGGTGTGAGCGATGGTCTGCCGGTCCTTCATCGCCTTGGCCCAGGCGGGCTGGCCTTGGCCCTCAGCGGCGGGCGGCGTGGGCGGCCGAGTGTTGGGTCCGGGGGTGATTGTGCCGCCGGTGTTGGTGATCGCAGCGCGGCTGCCTTCGCGGAACGACTGCTTCATGCCGTCGCCTGCTTTGCGCAGCGGCGAAGTCGCAGCACCCACGGCAGCATCGCCAACGGCTGCCATGCCAGAACCGACTGCTGACGCGCCGGACTTGCCCGCCGAACCTAGCGCATAGGCCATGGTGGCACCGCCCGCTGCGCGCGATGTGCCGTGTGCGACGTTGGAAGCGGTACTGGCAACTGCGCCGCCTGCAAGCTTGGCACCAGCGACCGCGCCTGCGGCCGCACCACCGGCGAGCAGTGCCGTTCCGGCAGCCGCGCCTGCGCCAAGCTGTGGACCGCCCGATACGATGCCATTGGCGATGCCTGGTCCAAAGATGCCGAGGCCAAGCAGGGCCAAACTGGCGAGCATGATCGACAGCGCATCCTCGATGGTTGGTTCACCGGAAATTGCGCTGGTGAACTCGGAGAAGATGGTCGAGCCAATCCCGACGATCACCGCAAGCACCAGCACCTTGATGCCGGAGGAAACGACGTTGCCGAGCACGCGTTCGGCCATGAACGCGGTTTTGCCGAACAGTCCGAACGGGATCAGCACGAACCCGCAGAGCGTGGTTAGCTTGAACTCAATGAGGGTGATGAAAAGCTGGATCGACAGGATGAAGAAGGCGATGATCACGATCGCCCAGGCAACCAGCAGAATCACGATCTGCAGGAAATTCTCGAAGAAGCTGACAAATCCCATCAGGTCGGAAATCGCGGTCAGCATCGGTTGCGCGGCATCGAGGCCGACCTGCGCGACCCGCCCTGGCTGCAGCAGTTCAGCAGCAGTAAACCCGGTGCCGCTGGCCTTGAGGCCAAGCCCTGCGAAGCTCTCGAACACGATCCGCGCGAGGTTGTTCCAGTTGCCGATGATGTAGGCAAAGATTCCGACGAACAGCGTCTTCTTCACCAGACGCGCGAGCACGTCGTCCGCCTCGCCCCACGACCAGAACAATGCGGCCAGCGTCACGTCGATCACGATCAGGGTCGTCGCAATGAATGCGACCTCGCCCGACAGAAGACCGAAGCCGCTATCGATGTAGCGAGAGAAGATGTCGAGAAAGCGGTCGACAACGCCGGTGCCACCCATGTCACTGGCCCTTTGCTGGTTGGGGTTCGGATGACGGGATCGGAGCCGCAAGTGCGTCGACAGCGGGTTCGCTGGCAGGAATGCCGCCGTCGTTATCGACTCCAAGGAATCGCCGCCGCTTCTCGGCCCAGGCTGCGCGGCAGTCGGGCGAGGACAGCGCGAGTTCGCCCATTGCCCCGCAGGCACGCAGCTGTGCGGGCAATGGATCGCCGTCGGGTTCCCAAACGGTAATCACCTCCGGCAGCGGTTCCGGGCGCTCTTCGCGCAGCTGAAGCAGCGACATGGTCAGCGCGATGGCGGCGAATGCCCCGGCCCCGATCCGCGCGAAGAGCTTGGTGTCCATCGCCTCAGTTCCGGAACATCTGGGCGGTGGTCGGGACGTAGCCGCGTCCCGGCGCGAGAAAGCGCCGCAGCTGTTCGCGGGCCTGCGCCTTGGCCGCTGCCGCATTGGCGGCATCGAGTGACTGCGCCCGGCCGAGGCTGGCCACGGTCGCGGTCAGGTCGGCGAGCTGCTGCGATTGAAGCGCCAGCAGCTGGTTGCCGGCCTGGGCCGCCTGCAATGCGCCGGTTGCCGACTGGCTCGCGGTGACCAGGCTTTGCACAGCAGTTCGCGCACCTTCGATGTTGCTGACCGCACCGGCCTGAACTTTGAGCGCATCCTCGAACGCGGCTACGCTACCGCGCCAACGTTCCTCAGCACCCTGGACCATCGCGCGCTGGCTGCCGGTCAGATCGATGTCCTTGTACTGGCGGCCGAACTCGCGTTCGATTTGCTGGACATCATAAGCAATGCCCTGCGCACGGGCGAGCAACTGTTGCGTTTGCTGAATTTGCTGCTGGAGCGGTGCAAGCATGGTCAGTGGCAGCGATTGCAGGTTGCGCGCTTCGTTGATCAGCGAGGTCGCCTGGTTCTGCAGCTGGCGGATCTGGTTGTTGATCTGCTCAAGCGTGCGCGCCGCAGTCAGGATGTTCTGCGAGTAGTTCGAGGGGTCGTAAACGATCCCGCCGAACTGCGCATAGGCTGGCGCGGGGACGAGCGCGGTGGCGGTCAGCGACAGCACGACCGCGCCGGCGGCAAGTACGTCACGATAACGGGGGGACTTCATGGGCATTACTCCTTGGGTTGGCCCAATTGGGCGGGGTGAATGGAAACAGGAGCCGGAAGCATGTCGGCGGCCCAGGCGAGGCCGCGATGGCGCAGCCATGCTGCGGCAAAACCTGCCGTCCCGTGCGCTTCGGTGAGTTCGGCAATCGCCAGCTGGTCGGTCTTCGACGAGGTGGCGGTGTAGACGAGCGCGACTTCACCTAGGCCCAGCTCGAATAGCCGGTTGCCGCGCGCCGACTGGCAGTAATAGTCGCGCTTGGGGGTCGCCCGCGCCACGATTTCGATCTGCCGGTCGTTGAGCCCAAAGCGGCGGTAAATCGACAGAATCTGCGGCTCGACCGCACGCTCATTGGGCAGGAAAATGCGGGTCGGGCAGCTTTCAATGATGGCTGGCGCGATCACGCTCGTCTCGATGTCAGCAAGGCTCTGCGTCGCGAAGACCACGCTCGCGTTCTTCTTACGCAGCGTTTTCAGCCACTCGCGCAGCTGCGCGGCGAAGGCCGGACTATCAAGCACCAGCCAGCCCTCGTCGATGATGATCATCGTTGGCGAGCCGTCGAGCCGTCCCTCGATACGGTGGAACAGGTAGGAGAGCACGGCAGGCGCGGCCGCCGATCCAGTCAGGCCTTCGGTCTCGAAAGCCTGGAAGCTCGCTTCGCCGAGATGTTCAAACTCGGCATCAAGCAACCGCCCGAATGGTCCGCCGATGCAGTAGGGCGCCAGCGCCTGCTTCAATGCCTGCGACTGGAGCAGCACGGCCAGCCCGGTTAGCGTTCGCTCGGCGACCGGCGCAGTGGCAAGCGAGGTCAGCGCCGACCAGAGATGCTCCTTGGTGGCGGGATCTACGGTCACGCCTTCAGACGTGAGAATCGCCTGCAGCCATTCGGCCGCCCAATTGCGTTCGGCAGGTTCATCGATCCGCGCCAGCGGTTGCAACAGCACTGCGCCAGCACTGTCTTCGGAAAGGCCAGAACCGGTCAACGAATTGCCCAAATCCTGCCAGTCACCACCGCAGGCGAGCGCGGCCGCGCGGATCGAGCCACCGAAATCGAAGGCGAAGACCTGGGCGCGATTGTAGCGGCGGAACTGTAGCGCCATCAGCGCCAGCAGCACCGACTTGCCCGCACCCGTTGGCCCGACGATTAGGGTGTGGCCGACGTCGCCGACGTGAAGCGAAAACCGGAACGGTGTCGAACCTTCGGTCCGCGCATAGAAGAGCGGTGGGGCGTGGAAGTGCTCGTCCCGTTCCGGCCCGGCCCACACAGCTGAGAGGGGGATCATGTGGGCAAGGTTGAGCGTGGAAATCGGCGATGTGCGGACATTGGCGTAGACATGGCCGGGGAGCGAACCGAGCCAGGCCTCGACCGCGTTCATGCCTTCGACGGTCACGGTGAAGTCGCGGCCCTGGATGACCTTCTCGACGAGGCGCAGCTTTTCGGCTGCCAGTGCTGGATCCTCGTCCCAGACGGTAACGGTGGCGGTGACATAGGCCTGACCGACATGGTCCGCGCCAAGCTCCTGCAGTGCCGCATCGGCATCGGCGGCCTTGTTCGACGCGTCGCTGTCGAGCAGCGTCGAGGCCTCGTTGGTCATCACCTCCTTGAGGATCGCGGCGACCGACTTGCGCTTGGCGAACCATTGCCGCCGGATCTTGGCGGTCAGTTTGGTCGCATCGGTCTTGTCGAGCATTACCGCGCGGGTTGACCAGCGATAGCCGAAGGCGAGCCGGTTGAGTTCATCGAGCAGGCCCGGGAAGGTGCTGCTGGGAAAACCGACCACCGTCAGCGTGCGCAGATGGGCGCGACCGAGGCGCGGTTCGAGTCCGCCAGTGAGCGGCTCATCAGCCAGTAGCGCGTCGAGGTGCATCGGGGTTTCGGGAACGCGAACCCGGTGGCTGCGGGTCGAAATGCAGCTGTGTAGATAGGTCAGCGTCTCGCTGTCATCGAGCCAGAAAACTTCGGGCACGAACCCTTCGACCAACCGCAACAACCGATCGGTGCGGTCGATGAAGAGGTCGAGCAGCTCGCGTGCGTTGATGCCTTTCTCGGCCTTGCCCTCATACAGCCAGCTTTCTGCGCGCGCGGCGTCCTCGGCGGGCGGCATCCACAACAACGTCAGGAAATAGCCGCTCTCGAAATGCGCGCCTTCTTCGGCAAACTGCGCAGCGCGCTCACGCTCGACCAGCGCCGAAGCAGGATCGGGAAAGTCGCTGTCGGGATAGTCCAGCGCCGGTCGGCGCACGGCCTCGACGAAAATCGCCCAGCCCGAACCCAGCCGCCGCAGCGCGCTGTTGAGCCGCGCGGTTGTCGCGATCAATTCGGCAGGCGTGGCACTATCGAGATCGGGACCGCGAAAGCGGGCCGAGCGCTGGAAGCTGCCGTCCTTGTTGAGCACGACGCCGGGTGCGACCAACACCGCCCAGGGGAGGAAGTCCGCGAGACGGTCGGCCTTGTTACGATATTCGCGAAGCGAGAGCATCGGCTCAAACCCTCAGATAGGTGGGAAAGCGCAGATGCCGCCGCGCGACATCGACGAATTGAGGATCGCGCCGTGCCGCCCAGACCGAAACCATGTGGCCGAGCGCGAAGATCACGACGCCGGCGATCCACAGGCGCAGGCCCAGCCCGATCGCCGCGGCCAGCGTCGCATTCGCGATCGCAAGGCCCCGCGGTGCGCCGCCGAGCAAGATATGCTCGGTCAGCGCGCGGTGAACCGGGACGACAAAGCCCGGCACGGCTTCGGGCGGTGCGGCCTCCATCAGACCAGCGCTCCGCCGCCGAACGAGAAGAACGACAGGAAGAAGGACGAGGCGGCAAAGGCGATCGAGAGGCCAAACACGATCTGGATCATCCGCCGCGCGCCGCCCGACGTATCGCCGAAGGCGAGCGCCAGACCGGTGGCGATGATGATCATGACCGCCACGATCTTGGCGACCGGCCCCTGGATCGATTCAAGGATCGACTGAAGAGGCGCCTCCCACGGCATCGACGAGCCCGCCGCATGGGCAGGCGTGGCGACGGAAAGGGCAACGAAGCCGCCGAGCATGGCGGCGGACAGGCGTGCACGGGCGCGAGTAAGTGTCTGGATCACGAGATAACTCCTTTGGTTTGGGGGGTGATGGGAAGGATCAGGTAGTCGCCTCGATCATCGAGCCCGGTGACTTGAGCGAGTTCGGCCAGCCGCCTGCCGGTGCCGTCGCGGACCAGCACGGCGATGACGTTGATGGTCTCGGCGATGAGCGCGCGCGGCACTGTGACCACGCTCTCCTGGATCAGCTGCTCCATCCGCCGCAGCGTGCCGAGCGCCGATCCGGCATGAATGGTGCCCACGCCGCCGGGGTGGCCAGTGCCCCAAGCTTTCAAGAGGTCGAGCGCCTCGGCACCGCGCACCTCACCGATGGGAATACGGTCGGGCCGCAGGCGCAGTGCGGAGCGGACCAGGTCGGAGAGCGTTGCAACGCCATCTTTGGTGCGCAGTGACACGAGGTTAGGCGCGGCGCACTGAAGCTCGCGCGTGTCCTCGATCAGGACGACTCGGTCGTCGGTCTTTGCAACTTCGGCGAGCAGTGCGTTGGTGAGCGTGGTTTTGCCCGTCGAGGTTCCGCCGGCGACCAGGATGTTCTTGCGGGCAGCAACCGCGTCAATCAGCGCCTCGGCCTGCCAGGCAGACATGATCTCCGCCGCGACATAATCCGTGAGCGTGAACACCGCGACGGCAGGCTTGCGGATCGCGAAACTGGGTGCAGCCACGACCGGAGGCAAAAGCCCCTCGAACCGCTCGCCCTTATCGGGAAGCTCTGCCGATACCCGCGGTGCTTTGGCATGGACCTCGGCCCCGACATGATGCGCAACCAGCCGGATGATCCGCTCGCCATCGGCAGCGGACATCCCGCTTCCCGTATCGGCGATTCCGGCTCCCAGCCGGTCGATCCAAAGCCGCCCGTCGGGATTGAGCATGACCTCGATCACCGAGGCGTCTTCAAGCCATGCCGCTATTTCCGGCCCGAGGGCTGTGCGCAGCATGCGCGCGCCGCGCGATGAGGCTTCGGACCGGATCGGGATGACGCTCATGAAATGCCTCGTGTCTGCGAGGCATCCGACCATCGGCTGTGCCCGCGAGGCGGATCAAAAGGACATTAGTCAGCGGTAAGGCAACAGCCTTTTGCGGTCAGCGTAGTATGGCGAAAAGGGAGAAAGAGGCGGCTGGTCTCTCAGTCTGAGCAGGAACTGCTTTTATGCCGCTCGGTGGCAGTGTCGTTGTGATTCTGCGGCTATACGAGGGTGGTGATATGTGCGCGCGGTGCTCATCGCGCGATCTCGAATGTGTCACTATAGAGCTGTTCGACGCGTTGCACCTCTTCGTCCGTCAACGCTGCAAATTCGCGCGTTCTCGCACGCTGCGAAAGTGTGCCATCATTTTGCTGAAGGAACTTCTGCAAAAGTTCGACCCGGTCGGTCGGCATATCGACGATTTCCTGGACTTCCTGGGCGAAGCGATCAAACGCTTCGAGAAAGGCCACTTCCGCAGGAAGGTCTTCCATGATCGTCTGTTCGACGCAGGCGTAGAGGAATTCCGTATGCGCGGTTGCATCGAAATAGCGATAAAATGCAGCAGTGTCGTTCAGCACCTCGACATTGCCCTTTGCCGTCCGCTGCCATTCGATTTCCGGCAACAGTGGCCGAGAGTAGGTTTCGAGTACAATACGGTAATCATCAAGGCGTCTGAGGATCGCAGCGCTGACGGGGAAAACGAGTCCGGGGGGATTATAGTTCGCGGCTGCGAGTGCGTGATGGATGAGCCAGCGGTGAAGCCGACCATTTCCGTCAACATAAGGGTGGATATAGACGAACCCGAAGGCGAGCGCAGCTGCCGTGGCGACGGGATCAAAGCCGCCCGACTGCGCGCGTGCGGCAAAATCGGCAAGGCCCGCAATGAGATCCGGAAGGTCTTGCGCGCGGGCGCTGATATGGTCGGGAATGGGGTCACCCGTTTCGCGGTCATGCACCCCAACAAAGCCGCCTTCATCGCGCAGGCCCAGACGCACAAATCGCGCGTCGCCAATGACAATGCGTTGAAGGCGGTCAAACTCCGACAAGCTCAGTTGCGTGTTGCCAGCTTCGGCAATGGCTTGCCCCCATCTGACGGCACGGGTTCCTGACGGGCGCTCACCTTCGATAGCAAAAGAGGATTTGGAGTCGTTGAGCAGCAGAAAAGCGGCAGCGCGTGCGATAAGATCGGGGCGCACGCGGCCAATTTGGGCACGCGCGCGTGCATCAAGCTTCTTTGCAGCGGCTTCGACCAGGACTGCCGATCGGCGGATCATCGGGCAGAAGCTTGGTGTGCCGGGCAGGTTGTTCAAGACCCGGTGGCGCGGCGAGGGCTCACCTTGATCCAAGGCAAATTGCTGTTCTGGATCAACGACCGAGACGGTGCGGACTTTGCCGGCATCGGGGACATCCAATGCTTGTCCGGTCAGCCATTCATAAAGAAACCATATCCTGCGCGCAAACGCCCCCGTCGGCGTTGCCCGAACAAGATCGGCGACCGCGCCGGGTTCGACTGTTTGGAAGAGACGGGCAAGGATGGAGAGATCGATACCCTCCCACTTGATTGCGAAAGTGAGGTGACCGGCCAGACTTGGTTCGGGGCGGTGGCGCGGTGTGAACATTATCCACTCAGCCGTTGTGACCGGGTGATGGCGCTCGGCAATGGCAGCGAGGCGCGGCGGCAGCGGCAGCGCGAGATCATAAGCGGCTATCAAGGCGGCGTAGCCAACCGGCGTTGCGCGCTCAGGCAATGCCTTTGCGCGAAAATTGTTCACCGCTTGTGAGGGCCAATCACCCATAGGCATCCTTTGCGAAAAACTCTCACCGGGGTCATGGCCCGCTGCGAATCCAGTTCACCGATTGTGAAAATCTATCACAGGAATGACACTTTGTGAATATCAATCACAACGAGGTATGGAAAGACCGACCAGCGACCCGGCCATGATTGTTCAGCGCCTCCCGCTGTGCAAATCGTCGACCAGATGCGAGCCCGATTCCAGCTTCCGCGCCAGTGCCTCGATAAAGCCTTCGTAGCGCTCTTTTCCCTGTGCTTGCGCCGCAGCCCTTGCGGATTCAGGTAGCGGCGGATTTGCAGTGAGCCAGAAACGCACGAACAGAGCCAACGTCTCGTTCGTTACCTCAATTTGAAATTCAAGCCGCTCATTCTGCTTGGTTAGGCGGTCAAGCCGCCTTGTGACGGCAGCCTCCATCCGTTCTGACCCATCTGGCGACAGGAACGACGCAATGGCGGTCTCGACGATTGATGCCTGTGTCGCGCGTTTCCGGATCGCGAACTCAGCGAGTTGTTGCGAGATGTCCGGCGGCAAACGGAATGTGTGCTTGATGCGGTTGCCGGATTTCATAATTCTATTCCATCGCCTGGATCGAGCGAAGCCCGCCTTGCATTGCCGCGCATCCGGTCCTGCAGGCGGCGATTGCGCGCCACGTCGTCGTCATTCTGCTCATCGCGATCAAAGTCGAACTCCCTCGCAACGGATTTTGGCGGTGGGGCGATGTCTTCATGGATCGGCAATTCAGGTTCGGTGCGTATGCCGGCGTTGTGCGGATCAGTGTCATGTTCGCCCTTCCGCTTCGGACCGCGCTTCGCTTCTGCAGGCATCTTCGCGATCAAGCCCAGCCAATCGTGCGTTGCGCTCATCTCTTTGGAGGCTGCACGAACTTTTGGCGGTGTCAGCACACGGGCGGACAGCCGCTTGTCCCGGAAATACTGGGCCTTCTTTGCCCGAATGGGATGGGCGCCCGCCATCATGACAATCTCATCGGTCTTGGGAAGCTCCTGAATTTCTCCGGGTGTGAGCAATGACCGGGCAGTCTCTGATTTCGAAATCATCAGATGGCCCAGCCAAGGGGAGAGCCGGTGCCCGGCGTAGTTCTTCATGGCGCGCAGCTCCGTCGCTGTGCCTAGCGATTCCGACACACGCTTGGCGGTGCGTTCATCATTGGTCGCAAAGCAGACCCGGACATGGCAATTGTCGAGGATTGCGTTGTTCTGGCCGTAGGCATGCTCGATCTGGTTGAGGGACTGGGCGATGAGAAAGGCTTTAAGGCCATAGCCCGCCATGAACGCCAGCGCGCTTTCGAAGAAATCGAGTCGTCCGAGTGCCGGGAATTCGTCGAGCATGATGAGCACACGCTGGCGCTTGGCATCGGGGGCCAACTCTTCGGTTAGTCTGCGGCCGATCTGATTGAGTAGCAACCGGATGAGCGGTTTAGTGCGGCTGATATCCGATGGCGGAATGACCAGATAGAGTGTGGTTGGCCGTTTGGCATCGACCAGATCGGCTATCCGCCAATCGCATTGCCGCGTCACCTGCGCGACGACGGGATCGCGGTAGAGGCCGAGGAACGACATGGCGGTCGAGAGCACGCCCGACCTTTCATTCTCGGATTTGTTGAGCAGTTCGCGCGCGGCACTGGCGACGACGGGATGAACACCGTCATCGCCGAGATGGGCTGTCATCATCATCGCCGCGAGCGTGGATTCAAACGAGCGCTTCGGATCGGACAGGAATGCGGCGACGCCAGCCAGTGTCTTGTCGGGCTCGGCATAGAGAACATGCAGGATCGCGCCAACGAGCAACGAATGGCTGGTCTTCTCCCAATGGTTGCGCTTTTCAAGACTGCCTTCGGGATCGACCAACACGTCGGCGACATTCTGGACATCGCGCACCTCGCAGACACCGCGACGCACTTCGAGCAGTGGGTTGTAGGCTGCGGAATCCGCATTGGTCGGATCGAACAGCAGCACGCGGCTGAAGCTAGAGCGATAGCCCGCAGTCAGCGTCCAGTTCTCGCCCTTGATGTCATGGACGATGGCTGAACCAGGCCAGGTAAGCAGCGTTGGTATGACAAGCCCAACACCCTTGCCGGTGCGGGTCGGGGCAAAGCACAGCACATGCTCTGGCCCGTCATGGCGAATATATTGGTTATTGAACTGGCCGAGCACGACGCCCTTGTCGTCGAGCAGTCCAGCCTCCTGGATCTCCTGCCGGTTGGCCCAACGTGCTGTGCCGTAGGTCGCGGCTGTTTTCATCTCACGGGCGCGCCAGACTGACATGGAGATGGCAGCGATGATCGAGGCAAAGCCGCCGGTGACGGCGATGAGCCCGCCGGTTTCGAAGATGTGCGGCGCATAGGCGTCGTAGCTGAACCACCACCAGAAGAAGTCGTAAGGCCGGTAGACTGGCCAACCCAGCAGCATGAACCAAGGCGAGCCCAGTTCCGGCTGGTAAGCTAGAGCGGAAGCGGTCCACTGTGTTGCACCCCAGATACCAGTCAGCACGAGCATGAACACAGCGAGGATCTGTCCCCAGAGAATTTTGGTTGCGGCCATGACTTTCTCCTTTCGGACAAGCCCAATCATTGGTTAGTGCAAGCGCGCAAGACCGGAACTCCTGCTGGCGTAATGTGGCGAAAAAGGACGGGGTTTAGCGAAGAGGCCAGACAAAAGCATGACTTATAATCCCAGTGTCCTGCTGCGCGTGAAGCTCCAATCGACTCCGCCGCGAGCGTTGATGGTTCCGCTGACGGCCTGACTCAAATGGCGTTCAAGGTTGGGTCGCCATGGCACCAACTGAAATCCCATCCCGTCATCGATCATGGCAAAGCGTCCTGACGAGAGGGTGACGCGCTCACGGTAGATTCCGGCAATATGTTCGCCGGGTCGTGCCGGTATATGTTCCAGCCCTGACCGGGTGGCGATGTGCTTGGTTGCCTCAGCTAATTCGCGGCTGCGCAACTCATCAAGCAGTTCCTTGGCGAAGATGAACCGCTGGCCTTGCCGACGCGCTAGTCCTTCGCTTACCAGATGCTCTGAACGTGCGGCAAGCGCATCGCGCACCTCTGCGCCAAACCCTCCGGCGGTATCTACAGGCTCACGGGCGACCAGCTGACGATCGAGCCATGTCGCGCCGGGGGCGTTGATCTGGTCGCCCAGCGACAGGTCTGACCGCACAGACAGCGATTGCCGGTCATTGCCACGATTATCGCGCCATTGGCCAAGCTCAACAATAGCACCCGGCTTAGCGTCGCTGGTTTGATCAATGTCATCGAACCGAAGATAGTGTGTCCGCCCGTCGGTCGCATCGACTACCGCATAGGCGCTGCCAGTCAGTTCATCATGCAGACCACGCTCGACCAATCGTCCGATCACCGGCTCGGCTGCCAGATCGTCATGCAGCGCAAAGCGCCCCGTGTCAGGGCGAAGTCCGCTTGCCCCCATTGCCCGGTGCATGGTCTTGATGATGTCGCCGCGTGCGCCTAGCTGACGCAGTGTCGGTTCAAGCCCTGGTTTCAACATCCAGCACCCCGGCGTTATCCGTGTCGCAAGGCCAAGCCGCTCAAGTTTGGTGGCGCGGGCAACCATGTGATTGGTTGTGCGGGACTGTTGTGCGCCGGGCGCAACCCGCAAATCGACCACCCCTCCAAAATCATCCGCCTGTCGTTGCATCCGCCGGTCAAGGCTGGTCCAGCGATCGGCATCGACCTCGCGGGCCAAAGCCCGGTCAATCTCGCGTTCGGTTCGCGGGCCAAGCTCAAGTGTCACCCGCTCTTCGGCACGGCTGCGCATTCCTTCACGGATATAGTCCTTGTCGATCACAAGGTCGCGGCCGTCGTCAGCCTTGCCGCGCAACAGGATGTGGATGTGGGGGTTGTCAGTATTCCAGTGATCGACTGCCACCCAATCGAGTTTGGTGCCAAGATCGGTCGCCATGTCGCTCATCAACTCGCGCGTGAAGGCCCGCACATCATACATGTCGACCGCATCTTCGGGCGATACGATGAAGCGGAAATGGTGCCGGTCATCGGCGCAACGTTCGGCAAAGATGTCGCCGTCGACCTCCTCGGAACCTGCATTGAAAAGGCTCGCCTCCTTTTCATCGTTGGTGACGCCATCGCGCTTGAGGTAAGCTGCGTGGCGGGCCAGTGGTGCAGCGGTAAAGTGGGCGCCTCTATGCCGAACGATCCGCGCCTTGATCACGACCCGGCGCTGGCCTTGATTGGCGCGCATCCGGAGCAAGGCGATGCGTCCTCGGCCATGTCGACCGGTGCCGCGCTGGCTTGATGCTGCGCCGAAATGTCCGGCGCGGCCTGACTTGTTGAGCTGTGCTTTGACCTGCCCGACGAGCGACTTTGACCCACCTGGTCGACCGCCTCGGTCTTTGATCCGTCCTGGCCTGATCTCGAAATCATCTTCGCTCATGACTGCGCCTGCGACGGCTGTCGAAATGGCGAAATTGCGTCAATTTTTGAACATCGTGCCAGCCGGGCGATATCGTGGCTGGCGCTGGAAAGCTTAGAAATCCTAACCTCTCCACCCACACCGACGGCTCCCGTTTTATCTTGCCATCCTCCTGAACCTTCCTCTCCTGCAGCCGACCTTCCGCACAATCCTGCGCCAAACCACGCCGTGACACGCCAGAAGGACAAACGGTCAATCACTGCGGACGGCTCCCCGAAACGGGCGCGAAGAGCCCGTTCAGCGGGGCAGACGAAGCGGGGATGGAGGTCGGCGGCGCGGCGGCGGCGAAGCTGCCGGATGCGTCGGCGGGTGCGTTTCCGCGCACGGCAAAGAGCTGGCCCTGTGTCCAAGACGGGCGGACCGGCTGCACGGGCGATGCGCTGGCAACGGCTGTTGCCGCGCTTCCTGCTTGCAGCATCGGTGCAATCTTGGCGACATAGGCGCGGGTTTCGGCGGGGAGCGGACGACCGCGATCTCGCCAGTCTTCGAAGCGGCCCGGTCCCGCATTATAGGCAGCAAGGAAGCCAGAGGCGCCGTAGCTGTCATACATTTCACGAAGGTAGGAGGTGCCCGCCATGATATTGTCGCGCGGATCGAACGGGTCAGGACCAAGCCCGAACCGGGTGCGCTGGCGCGACCAGGTTCCTGGCATGAGCTGCATCAGGCCCATTGCGCCCGCTGACGAAACCGCACGAATCCGGCCCGCACTTTCAGTGCGCATGACTGCATAGATCCATCCCTCCGGAAGACCGAATCGCTGCGCGGCTTCGGCAACGTGCGCGGCAATGTCGATGTTGCGCGGCGAAGCCTGTTCGGCAGCGTTCTGCCCAAAGGCAGGCGCATAACCGAACAGGCCGACAGCCGCGAGCAGTGCGGCAAACACAGCTTTGCGGCGCATCGCTCAGCCTTCGCCGTCACGCTTGGACGGGCGTGACCAGACAAGGTGATGGTGGCCATCATCGTCCTTGAAGATGTTGGCGCGCAGCGGAGCAAGGAACATCGGGTCGTCGATCTGGATCGCAACATAGTCGCCAGCCTTCTCGCCGACATGCTTCCAGCCCGCGCCTATTTCGCGCGCTTCGTCATCCTCTCCGGCGATTATCCGGTAGTCGGGGGCGGTTTCGCTTTCGCGCTTTTCGACCTCGACGAGAACAAGGTCGATGTTGAGCGATAGCGTGTGCAAATGCCCGACATAGCCGTCTTCGCCCTTCACAAAATATCCGATACGCATTGGTCAGTCTCCTTTTTGGGTGGTTGGTGAGAAAGTCTCACGCGGGTCGGCGAACCAGACATGGTGTCCGTCGCCTGCTTCATCGGTCCACACCGGGGTGGCGCGGCCGATCACGGAATCGAGCCTGAGCGGCCCGAAATAACGTCCATCGAAACTGTCGGGCGCAGCCGGGTTCATGACGAACACCTCGCCAGTGCGCAGCACATGGCAGCCCGCCCAGACCGGCAGAGGGCGGCCCAGACGGTCGCGCGCTCGCGCCGCGCCGACATATTGGCCGTCGATGGTGATGCCATGCGCGAAGCGGCAGACGCGCTGGCCGCGCACAGCCGCGATGCGCTTTATCAGCGGTACGCCGGTCGGGAGGTAATGCCGCTTGGCAAGCAAACGCCGCAGTTCCGGCGGCGGTTCGATGGCGACCCGCTCGCCAGCGTGCAGGCTCGCCTTGCCACGGATGGCGTAAAGCCCGGTCGGCACGGAGGCAGTCGCGTTCCATACCGCGTAACGCGAGACCGGAACGGTCAGCGTCGCGAGTGTGGCGGCCACGACGACGCTAGCCAGGATGAGGCTGCGCCGGGTCATGGCAACAGCGCCTTGCGCTGGAGCCATGCGCGATGGCGCGCGGGGCTGTAATCGCGGGGCAATTCGCGACCCGCCATTCGATTGTGGATGTGTCGCCAGTGGTCGGGCGCAACGTCGCAAGGGTCGATGCCCGCGGCCTCAATGGCATCGATCAAGCGGAAGACCTGCGCGACTTTCGGCCAGCCATGAATGCTGAGCAGCACGTCGCCGCCTGGATCAACCTGCGGTACGGGTGTGCAAGGTTCGTGTCCATCGACGGCACGAACGATATCGAGCGTCGAGCGAATGGTGCCGTAATCATTGGAGGCCCAACGCACCAGGCCGAACACCTGGCCGGCCGCATAGCTTTCGATGCGCTCGCTGCGGCTGACAATTCGGTCCGCTACTGGCTTGCCGAACTTGAGCCAGTCCTCGCGTTTACCCTTGCGCCAGAACAGCGTGACATGAGTCAGCTCTGGCCCATCGCTCATCCTCGTTTCGGCAGGCCTGCGCGGCGGCGCTTCGCCATCCGTCCACAGCGCTGAGTCCGTTAGCAAGAATCCGAAGGATTCTTTGTTAGCTAAGTTAAGGGCGAAATTCGGCGCAGTTTTCTGCGGCTTTGAAGGCCATTTCGGTTCCCGATAGTCCGAACTTTCGGTTCCTGATCGTCCGAGTCTGGCGGTTCCTGATAGTCCGTGTTGCATCACGACATATCCACAGGCTGAAGACCGACGCGCCGCATGGCCGCGTCGAACGGATCGGCGGGAATGGCGACGAAGCTCAGCCGCTCGCGGCCCAGCGCGTGTTCAATGGTGAGTTGGTATCCCGGCAGCGCCTGACGCCGAACAATGTCGCGCATTTCGAACGCAAAGCGTTTGGGCGGCGACAGTGCGCCGGACTTCATGTGCAGGTGCTGGAAATCGAAGCTCCAGCCACCCTTTTGCTTGCCGCCGTGCTTGCGCACGAGGCGGTAGAGCCAGCGTTCCAGCCCGCCGGTTAGCGCGAAATAGGCCGGGTCAATGGTCAACACGAGTGCTTGGTCGATCACCCCTTCGTAAAACCAGTCGGGGACGATCATCTCGATCCCGAGCGCGCGGCCCGAACCGTCGAGCCGCTCTTTCCATTCATTGATCCACGAGAAGCGATGCCGACGCCGTGCGTCGCGCTGGCGGATCGAGGTCGCAATTGTGGTCGATTGCAGCCGGTCGAGTCCGGCCTTAAGCCGTTCGTAGCTCGCCTTGCCGGTGCCACGCCGGGTGAAAGCGAGAATTTCGTGTGGGGTTGCAGCGATTAGCCGCGATGTCGGGCGGCCCAAGTCGCGCGCTTCGACGATCTGGCTCGCGACCCAGATGAGGACGTCGGCGTCCCAGATGGTCGCCATGCCATGTTCTGCGGTCGCCTCGACCAGAATCGAGACTTCGCCCATCCGGAAGTCGATCGGGCGCACCCGCTTCGACTTGGCGAGACTGAAGAAGGGCCAGGCCATCAGATCTTGTGCGTCGCGGGCGGCGATGTCGCCGCCTGCGCTGACGAACAGGTCGAGCTGCTGGCTGGTAACCGGAAAGGGGGAAGTGCGGCGCATGGATCGGCTCAGCGGCGAACAGGGGGCGTATAACCGTCCATCCGTCTAGCCGGATGGACGACGCCCTTGCCGGGATCGCTGGTTGAACGGCGAAGGCCGAGTTCGGCCCAGGCATCGAGATCGGTGATCGAGTAAACGATCCGTCCGCCAAGCTTGCGGTAAGCCGGGCCAGTCCCGAAGCAGCGATGCTTTTCGAGCGTGCGGGCGGACAAGCCCAGATGCACAGCGGCATCGGGCGTCCGCAGGAAGCGGGCTATTACGGGTGTGGGTCTGGCATCCATTGGCTGACTCCGCTCAGGTTCGGACACAGCGGCGGGCTGCAGCTGGTTGCGGAGATCAATGGCGAAGACAGAAAGGCAGGAGGGAGTGACAGATTTGGGGGTGCGAAAATTGTCACCCCTTGGTGCGGGTCATTCGTGCCGGAGCAACTTGCGATATCCGCCGTCCACCATGCGGCGCGCTTCGGCGATCAGCCGGAGCACGTGCCGCCTTTCGCCCGATCCCTTCCAGATCGCACCGACAAGCGGGCGATGGCCCCGAAAGACAAGGCCAAAGGCGAGGTCGCGCGAGGAGGCACCAGCCTCCAGCGTATCGTGAACTTGCAGGAGCTGGGTATGGCGCGCGCGTTGGTAAGCGGAAGGCATGAATTTCCGATCCGGCATCAGACGGTCGCTGTGTATCGCCCGGTCGAAGCGGGCCGCAGCGGCAAGCCGGATGGCTGTACTTTGATCATGGAGGATAATCAGACATTCGGGGCACATGGATGGCACGGGGCGCAGGCAAAGGCGAAGCCGAGCAATTCCCCGTCCGAAGACCATGTGGTGTTCGCTATTGGAAATTGCTTCCGCCAGGGACTCAAAGTCGGCCGGAAGTGATACCGCTGCCTCTATATCGGTGGTTGCCAGCACGACCACGTCGGGCGCTTCTGCTGGGGACCACAGGGCTGGCGCTGTTCGGGGATCGGATTCGGGGGCAGTGGGGAAAGCAAAGGCCCCACCGCCCGGCCAGACCCTCCCGTTCTATCAGATCAACGTCGGGGTGTGCTGCGACACGGGCTTCGGTTTCTGCATAGTCACTGCGGTAGTCGGCATTGCGTTGCAAATACTCCTGCGCAAAATCCGCATAGTCATGGTGTTGATACTGATCTGCGGTCGATGGTGACCGCCATGACGAACCACCGGACATAGCGCCCCCTGCAATGCACAGGCGAAAAGGCCAAGTCTCAAGTCTTTGTGGATCAAGGATAAGCCGCAAGTAACCAAAGATGCGGGATATTGTGCGACAATCCGAGTAAAGCGGAATGAATGACTATGTGATTCAACGTGAATTGCGAATTTCAATCAACCTTTGCGCGACATTTCAAGAAGATGCTTATAGCCGTGAGTGGTCATCCAGCGGGCGCGTTCAAGATGACTGTCGTGCACTAGGCGTGCGCGGTCGTGTTCGACTGCGGCATCGAGTTCGAAGATGATTTGAACCACTTCGCGCCAGTCTGCACCTTCCTCAGCGGCGTCAAGTATCCGTAAATATGTGACAAAATGCCGCTCGTCATAAGCCGTGATGCAATCATCGGCTGGCGCGCGGTCCTCAAATGGCGGTGTCGTCATAGGACGAGCCTTCGCTTCGACTCGTTGATCATGTCGATATGCATAGCACGAAGCCTCTCCGAAATGGTGACTTTTACGGTTATCCGACTTGTTGGAGAGCATGGTGCCCGCATGCGGATAAGCGTCTTCGTCTACCAAGTGGCTGATTTGGCCCGATTGATTGGCTTGTAGAGTATACTCCGTGGTTAAATACTCTGCAACAGTGGTCATTGCGTGCGATGAAATTGCGCGAGGTTCTGGCCACCAATCTGAAACACTTTCGCCTTGCGGCTGGTCTGTCGCAGGAAGAGTTGGCCCACCGCGCGCATCTTGATCGCACCTACGTCAGCAGCCTGGAGCGCGGGCGCTATAGCGCGTCGATTGATAAGATCGAAAGCCTGATTGCGCCGAGCGTGTCGAGCCGCCGGGCGATGGTCGAGAGGAAGCGCTTCTCGGCCTGGACGTTGGTGGCAACGGGCCGGAACAGCGGCGGCTGCGCCTGGTTGGTGCGGTTGGTGCGACCGAGGCCTTGTATCGCGGTATCGGCCTTCCAGCCCGCTTCGAGCAGATAGTGGTGGCGCAGCCGCTGATTCCGGCTCCCGAGATCCGCATGGTAGCTGCGCCCGGTGCCACCGGCATCGGAGAAGACCAGGATCTGCTTCCTGTCCTCCATAAACGCCTGCGCTTCGGCGAGGTTGGCATGGGCAGGCCGGTTCTCAACAGCGAGCCGGTCGCCATTCGCATCGACTTTGCGGACGATCCGCCGCGAGCGACCTGTCACCTCAGCCAACATGTCGGTCCCGAACCGCTGGACGATCTGGTCGAGCGCGCCTTGCACCGGTTCCATCGATGCCAATTGTTCGATCAGCCTATCGCGCCGTTCGATGGCCTCGCGGCACTGCACGACATTGCCGTTGTCATCATAGGCAGGCCGTGATGTGAGATTGCCATCACCGTCGGTGAAGCTCTCGTGGAGCTGGGTCGGAAAGCTGTAAAGGAGGTAATCCAGAACATATTCTTTGCAGTCGCAGTTTATGTCGAGTGTGGCGGCGGGAGGCGCAGGTTTCCTTCGGTTTTCCATGATTTCACTCCAGATAATTACAGTTCCTTCGGCCTCAACAAGTCGAAGGAAGCTTCATGCG
>JALCRK010000030.1 GCA_022652485.1 Sphingobium sp. | reverse complement strand
CCGGCGGCGTCGCTGTCATCAAGGTCGGTGGTGCGACCGAGGTCGAGGTGAAGGAGCGCAAGGACCGCGTTGACGACGCTCTCCATGCTACCCGCGCTGCTGTCGAAGAGGGCATCGTTCCCGGTGGCGGCACCGCGCTGCTCTATGCGACCAAGGCTCTCGACGGCCTCAAGGGCGCGAACGACGACCAGACCCGCGGCATCGACATCATCCGCAAGGCGATCCAGGCTCCGATCCGTCAGATCGCCGAGAACGCCGGTCATGATGGCGCCGTCGTTGCGGGCAACCTGCTGCGCGTCGGTGATCAGGAGCAGGGCTTCAACGCTGCGACCGACACCTACGAGAACCTGAAGGCTGCTGGCGTGATCGACCCGACCAAGGTCGTCCGCACCGCGCTTCAGGACGCCGCTTCGGTGGCCGGTCTCCTCATCACCACCGAGGCGACCATTGCCGATGCACCGGAAGACAAAGCCCCCGCAATGGGTGGCGGTATGCCCGGCGGCATGGGCGGCATGGGCGGCATGGACTTCTAAGTCCCGATCGCCTGATATCAGGAAAAATGGCCGGGGGTGCTTCGCGCACCTCCGGCTTTTTTGTGCCGCCGACAAGGGATCGGCATTGACTGCGCGCCTGCGCTTTCGCATCAGGGGAGCAGGGAACATAAGGAAAAGCGCGATAATGAGTGCAGAGGGTGATGTTGGCAATCTGGCCGTCGATCTCAAGCAGGCGATGCGGGGGTTTGCCCAGTCGGTCGTCATAGTTTCGACGGTTGGAAATGACGGCGCGCGCTATGCGATGGCGGCGACCGCGGTAACACCGCTCAGCATGGACCCGCCGTCCATGCTGATCTGCGTCAACCGCACGGCATCGTCCCACGCGATATTGGAGGGCGGCGCCAACTTCGCGCTCAATATTCTCCACACCGGCCAGATGGATGTCGCCCGCACCTGCGGCGGCGCGGCAAAAGGGGAAGAGCGTTTCGGATCGGGGAACTGGCAGGCGGACGCGCAGGGCGTGCCTTATCTCGCCGACGCGCAGGCCGCGATCATCTGCCACCAGCGCCAGCGCATTTCCTATGGCTCGCACGATATCTTCATCGGCGATGTCCAGGCGGTGCGGCTTGCGGACAGTGCGGATCCCCTCGTTTATTTCGACGGAGCCTATCGCAGGATAGGGGACAAGCTCTAGGAACGACTCATTATGGTAAGGCGCTTCGAAGACAGGGTTTTTCTGCTGCTGGTGGTGGCCGCGACGGTCCTCTTCCTGTGGCTGGTCGCCACCTTCTTCGACGCGATCCTGTGGGCGCTCGTCGCGGCGATCATCCTCGCGCCCCTGCAGGCGCGGCTGGTGCGCTGGCGGCCGGAGCAGCCCGGATCGATGGCGGTGCTCACCCTGCTCGTGCTGATTACGCTGGTGATCGTGCCGCTGATGGTGCTGGCGAGCTTCCTGTTGCAGGAGGCGGCCTATCTGTATCAGGGCATCCAGACGGGCAAGATCAACTTCTACGACTATTTCGACCAGATGCGCCATGCTTTGCCCCGGTGGGGGCGGCTGCAACTGAACCGGCTGGGGGTCGGCAATCTCGACGCCCTGCGGGACAAGCTCGGCGCGGGGCTCTCCAGCAGCTTCCAGACGCTGGCGGCGCAGGCGCTCAATCTCGGCCAGCAGGCGGCCTCGTTCCTCCTGTCGCTGATCGTGATGCTCTATCTCACCTTTTTCCTGCTGAAGGACGGCAAGCGCCTGTCCTCGCTGGTGATCGGGGCGGTGCCGTTGCAGCCGGAGCATCGCCGCGCGCTGGCGCAGAAGTTCGCCGCCGTGGTCCGCGCGACGATCAAGGGCAATATGGCGGTCGCGGTGGTGCAGGGCGGGCTGGGCGGCATCACCTTCGCGCTGCTGGGTATCGGCAGCGCGATGCTCTGGGGCGTGATGATGGCGTTCATGTCGCTGATCCCGGCGGTGGGAAGCGGCCTCGTATGGGTGCCGGTGGCGATCTATTTCTTCGCGACGGGTGCGGTCGCGAAGGGCGCCATCCTCGTGTTCTGCGGGGTATTCGTCATCGGCCTCGTCGATAATCTGCTACGCCCGATCCTGGTGGGGCGCGATACCCAGATGCCGGACTATATGGTGCTGATCTCGACGCTGGGCGGGCTGGAGCTGTTTGGCGTTTCCGGCCTCATCGTCGGCCCGGTGATCGCGGCGTTCTTCCTCTCCGTCTGGGCGATATTCATCGAGGACAGGGCGCGGCTGGCGTCCTTCGACACAGAGGCGCAGGGATGAAGCTCATGCGCGCGCAGCTGGTCGCCGTTCTGATGCTGTGCGGGCTGGCCGTTCCCGCGTCCGTTGCGGCGCAGACCGCCGCCACGCCCTCCGCCCCGCCGGCACAGCCGCGCCCTGCAACGGTGCGCGTCGCGCTCCAGACCAGCGAGGGGCCGATCGTGCTGGAGCTGGAGAAGGACCGCGCGCCGATCACCACGCGTAATTTCCTGCGCTATATCGACGAGAAGCGCTATGACGGGCAGACCTTCTATCGCGCCATCAACATGGCCGAGAATTTCGGGCTGATCCAGGGCGGCGCGACGATCATGAAGCCGGGGCAGAAGCTGATCCCGCCGATTGCGCACGAGCCGACGACGCTGACCGGACTTTCGCACCAGACGGGAACCATATCGATGGCGCGGGGGGCGCTCGGCACGGCGCGGTCGGATTTCTTCATCACGGTCGGCGATATGTCGAGCCTCGACGCGCATCCGGACAAGCCGGGCGACAATCAGGGCTTCGCCGCGTTCGGCCATGTGGTCGAGGGTATGGACGTGGTGCTGAAGATCATGCGCGCGCCGATCAACCCGGCGTTGGGCGTCAAGGAGGGCATGGTGGGGCAGATGCTGGCCCAGCCGGTGCGGATCGTGACCGCGCGCAGGGTGGTGGCGCCTGCCAGTGGCGCCACCGGCGCCAGCCCCAAGCCATAGGCGGCGCTTCGTTCAGCTATTATTCACCTGCAACATCCGTTAAGCAGGCCTATCCATCGGACAAGGACCGGTAAATATCGGCCGAGCCCGGATGATTCCCTGCGCCTCCGGGCGCTTTTCACTTTGCTTGTCGGAGCATGATGAAATGACCTTATCCCACAATATCAGACTATTATCCCGCACTGCCGCGCCGCTCGCGCTGGCGCTCTCCACCCTGCTTGCGCCTGTCGCGCTGGCGCAGACCGGCGATGGCCCGGCGGCCGATGTCGCGACCCAGCTTCCCCGCGTCGCGGTGCCGAGCCACTACCGGATCAAGGTCGTGCCAGACGCCGCCAACCTCAAGTTCGCCGCCGAGGCCAGCATCGATATCGAGGTGAAGAGCGCGACCAGCGCGCTGACGCTCAATGCCGCCGAGCTGAGCTTCACCTCTGCCAGCATCACGCCAGCGGGCAAGAAGAAGGCGATGGCGGGCGCCGTGGCGCTGGACAAGGACGCGCAGACCGCGACCGTGACCTTCAAGCAGCCGCTGAAGCCGGGCAAGTACACGCTGGCCTTCGCCTATTCCGGCATCATCAACACGCAGGCGAACGGCTTCTTCGCGCTCGATTACACCGATGGGGCAGGGCAGAACAAGCGCGCGCTGTTCACCCAGTTCGAGGCGCCGGACGCCCGCCGCTTCGTGCCGAGCTGGGACGAGCCGAGCTACAAGGCGACGTTCGATCTTTCCGTCGTGGTGCCAGCGGGGCAGATGGCGGTGGGCAACATGCCGATCGCCTCCAGCATGGCGCAGAAGGATGGCACCTCGCTCGTCACTTTCGGCACGTCTCCCAAGATGTCCACCTATCTGCTGTTCTTGGGGCTAGGCGAGCTGGAGCGGATGACGGACAAGGCGGGTGCCACCGAAGTCGGCGTCGTCACCGGCAAGGGCAATGTGCAGAAGGCGCAGCTCGCGCTCGATGCCGCGAAGGACATCCTGCCCTATTACAACGACTATTTCGGCACGCCGTTCCCGCTGCCCAAGCTGGATAACGTCGCCGGGCCGGGCCAGAGCCAGTTCTTCTCCGCGATGGAGAACTGGGGCGCGATCTTCACCTTCGAGCGCGCGCTGCTGGTCGATCCCAAATCGACCTCGGAAGCGTCGAAGCGCCGGGTGTACGAGATCGTCGCGCACGAGATGGCGCACCAGTGGTTCGGCGATCTGGTGACGATGGCGTGGTGGGACGACCTGTGGCTGAACGAGGGCTTTGCGAGCTGGATGGCGACCAAGGTGACCGACGTGATGAAGCCGGAGTGGGAGACCCTGCTCACCCGCGTCGATGGCCGCGAGCAGGCGATGGCGCTCGATGCCTATACGACGACCCACCCGGTGGTGCAGCACGTCAAGACCGTGGAGGAAGCCAATCAGGCGTTCGACTCGATCACCTATGAAAAGGGTGAGGCGGTCATCACGATGCTGGAGAATTTCGCCGGGGCGGATGCGTGGCGCGACGGCATCCGAGCCTATATGAAGAAGCACGCTTACGGCAATACTGTGACCAGCGACCTGTGGAGCGCGGTCGAGGCGGCGGGCGCGAAGGGGTTGACGACCATCGCCAATGATTTCACCTCGCAGCCGGGCATCCCGCTGGTGAAGGTGGACGGCGCGCAGTGCGTCAATGGCGTGACGAAGCTCTCGCTGTCGCAGGGCGAGTTCAGCCGCGACGCGAAGGACGCGAAGGACGCCTCATCGCTGAGCTGGCATGTGCCTGTGAAGGCACAGGTGCTGGGCGGCGCGCCGCAATCGCTGATCCTGGAGGGCAAGGGCACGGTCGATCTGCCGGGGTGCGGCGCCTATGTCGTCAATCTTGGGCAGGCGGGCTATTATCGTTCGCTTTATCCGGCGGAGAATGTGACGGCGCTGGCGAAGGATTTCACCAAGCTCGCCTCGATCGATCAGAAGGGGCTGCTCGCCGACAACTGGCAGCTGGGCCTCGGCGGCTATCAGCCGATAAGCCGCTCGCTCGATCTGGTCGATGCGGTTCCGGCCAATGCCAGCGCCGCGATCCTGACCGCGCTGCCCGATTATCTCGCCGCGACGCATGACATGTTCGACGGCGACGCCGCAACCCAGGCGCGGGTGCTGTCCTACGCGTCGGCCAAGCTGGCGCCGATCCTCGCCACGATCGGTATGGATGCGAAGGAAGGGGAGGGCGCGCAGACCGCGCTGCTGCGCCAGTCGCTGATCGCCACGCTGGGCGACATGGGCGATAGCGCGGTGGTGGCCGAGGCGAACCGGCGCTTTGCCGCGCTGGGCACCAACCCCGCCGCGCTCGATGGGCCGATGAAGTTCGTCTGGCTGCGGATCGTGGCGAAGAACGCGGATCAGGCGACGTGGGACAAGCTCCGCGCAATGGCGAACGCCGCGCCGACCGCGCTTGAAAAGAGCCAGCTGTTCAGCCTGCTTGGCCGCGCGAAGGATGAGGCGCTCTCTGCGAAGGCGCTCGATCTCGCGCTGACCGACGAGCCGGGTAAGACCACCAGCGCGGATATCATATCCTCGGTGGCGGAAGACCACAGTATGCAGGCGGTCGATTTCGCGCTGGCGCATATGGACCAGTATCTGCCGCTGATCGACAGCTCGGCGCGCAGCCGGGCGATCGGGCGGCTGGGGTCCGGTTCGGCCGATCCGGCGATGGCGGACAAGCTCACGGTCTATGCCGACAAATATCTGACCGCCGACAGCCGCAAGACCACCGACCGGGTGATCGTCGCGATCAAGGCGCGGGCGGCGACGCGGGCGCGGCTCAAGCCGGAGGTAATCGCCTGGCTGGATGCGAAGTCTGCACCCAAGACGACGAAGAAAAAGGCGAAGAAATAAAAGCAAGCCGTTAGGTATTATTATTTGCCGTTATTCCCGCGAAAGCGGGGATCCATAATCCAATAAAGGTTTGACTGGATCCCCGCTTTCGCGGGGATGACGGTGGAAGTTAAAAATCCAAGAAAAAGGGCGGCCCCGAAAGGAGCCGCCCCATTCATTTCCGCCGGAGCGAAAAAGCTTACTTCATCTCGACGGCGGCGCCGGCGGCTTCCAGCTTCTTCTTCACTTCCTCGGCCTCGGCCTTGGAAACGCCTTCCTTGATCGCCTTCGGAGCGGACTCGACCAGCGTCTTCGCTTCGGTCAGGCCCAGGCCGGTGATGGCGCGGACTTCCTTGATGACGGCGATCTTGTTGCCGCCGTCGCCGGTCAGGATCACGTCGAACTCGGTCTGCTCTTCAGCAGCCGGAGCAGCGGCGGCCGGGCCAGCAGCGGCAACCGCGACCGGAGCGGCAGCGGAAACGCCCCACTTCTCTTCCAGAGCCTTGGAGAGCTCGGCAGCTTCGAGGACGGTGAGAGCCGACAGCTGGTCGACCAGAGCATTGATATCAGCCATGTTAACCTATCTACCTTTCTGAGCGGGGCGTGGCCCCTAATACTAGAGTTACTGTAAGTATCGATGGTAACCGCCTGAAATCAGGCGGCATCCTTCGTTGCATATGCGTTGAAAACCCGCGCGAGCTGTGCGGCCGGCGCCTGGGTGATGCCTGCGAGCTTCGTTGCCGGAGCCTGAATAAGCCCGATCAACTTGCCACGCATCTCATCCAGCGACGGCATCGATGCGAGCGCCTTGACGCCCTCCGCATCGAGCACAACACTGCCCATCGCCCCGCCAACGATTTCCAATTTGTCGTTGGTCTTGGCGAATTCGACTGCCACCTTGGCGGCGGCAACCGGATCGACCGAAGTCGCGAGCGCTACAGGGCCGGTCAGCAGGTCGCTGAGCGGTTCATAGGCCGTGTCCTTCAGGGCGATCTTGGCGAGGCGGTTTTTCGATACCTTGTAAGCGGCACCGGCCTCGCGCATCTTCTGGCGGAGAACCGTGGACTGCGCCACGGTCATGCCCAGGTTGCGTGTCACCACGACAACCCCGACCTCGCCGAAAGTTACGTTCAGCGCGGATACCAACTCAGCTTTCTGGGTACGATCCATGCCATTCTCCATACACTCCCGTCGGCCCATCCGACGGGATAAACACATGCGACACCGCCCCAAGGCGCTGCCCCACATGTGGTCCGAAAGGGAAAAGGATCGATAGCCCGCTCAGGCCCGTCAGGGCGGATGATGCGATGCCGCGCCGCGGCACAAGTGCCGATGGCGATTGAAAACCTGTTCCCGTCTAGGTCGGGCATTAAGAAGGGCATATTCCCTTCACCGACTGTCTCGGACGGCGCACAGACCCCTGTTTCCACGGGCGATGCGAGGCGGGCATCTACAGGGAAAGGACGCCGATGTCCAGCCCAATCTCGCAGACGAAAAAAGGCCCAAATCTGCCGCTTTTTAAGACATTCTTTACCTTGTCCGTTCACCTAGAGGGCTGCAAAACCTGTTTCAATTTGGAACGGAAATTGAAGGGCTGTCGGTTGGTCTTAGTTGGTATTCATGCAAGGCATTGAAAAAGCGTCAAAATAAAAATGAGACCAAATGAGACGGATCGCAGCTATTAACTATCTTTGCGTTTGCGGATGCGAAGGGATTAACATATAAAGCCTCCAAGGTCGGGACATAATAAAGTTCAGTGGGCGGGTCCGTTGTTCGGAGCCTCCGGTTCAGAATTAAGGGAGTATTGAAAATGCGGGCACTTGCCAAAATTGCTTCGGTAGCGGCACTCGCCACTGCCACGCTCAGCTCGGCCAACGCGGCCGTCTATGTGTTCAACTATGCGGGCAACAACAACTCGGGCAGCTACGGCACGCCGGGCAACACGATCTCGTCGACCGCGTCCAACGGTTCGACTTCGGTCAGCGTGATCGCCAGCGCCTGGAGCACCGTGAACAGCGTGACCAGCGCTTCGTGGCTCGGCAACTATCCGGAAGGCCTGGGCGTGAAGAACGCCGCTGCCGACCAGAACTCGGTCGATAACTATGCGGGCGTCGATTACGTGCTGCTGCAGTTCAGCCGCCCTGTCAGCCTGACCAGCGCTTTCCTGACCGCCAAGGGCTACCCCGTGTTCGGTCAGCCGGTGAAGGATGCCGACGCCGTGTTCAGCTATGGCAAGACGGCGTCCACCTCGGACGGTTCGATCGTCTCGCCCGCTACGTCGAGCAACACGATCCTGGGCACGCTGCGCACCGTCGCGACTGCCGGTGAGACCGGCAAGTTCTGGGCGATCGCGGCTGGCGGCACGGACCGCACCTTCGACGCGTTCAAGATCGGCCAGATCACCGTCAGTGCCGTTCCTGAGCCCGCCACCTGGGCGATGATGATCCTCGGCATGGGCGCCGTCGGCATGGCTATGCGCAGCCGCCGCGCCAAGACCGCCAAGGTCAGCTACGCTTTCTGATTTCTTCCGCTCCGGCGGAACGACATAACAGGGAAATCGGCTACTCCGCTCCGGCAGGGTAGCCGATTTCCGTTATTTCATACTCTTTTTCGCCGCCGGGCAGTATCACCCGACGCAGATCCCCCACCGCCGCGCCGCGCAAGGCCCGGGCAAGCGGCGCGTCCCAGCCTATCCTTCCCGCTGACGCATCGGCCTCGTCATTGCCGACGATGGTGACGGTGCGCTGATGGTCATCCTCATCGGCGATGGTCACGGTCGCGCCGAAATAGACGCGGCTCCGGTCCGGCTGCTGCGAGGGATCGATCACCCGCGCCGCCTTCATCTTTTTCGATAGTCGCCGGAGCTGGCCGTCGATCTCGCGCATACGCTTGCGACCATAGAGATAGTCGCCATTTTCGCTGCGGTCGCCATTCCCCGCCGCCCAGCTCACCACCTCGACGATCTGCGGGCGCTCGACGCCCATAAGATGGTCATATTCGGCGCGGAGCGCGGCAAAGCCCTGGGGCGTGATATAGTTGGTCTTGTCGTGCATGACGCACGCCTATCAGCCGTCGACCGATTTGCCCAGATAGCGGCTCAAGGGGGCGGCGGCGGACGCATAGCCCTGCCGCTGCGCGTGGATGACATCATAGACGACCGCATTCTCCAGCACGCGCTGCACATAGTTGCGCGTCTCGGAGAACGGGATGCTCTCGATCCAGCGCACTATGTCTCCGCCGGGGAGGCGCGGGTCGCCATTGGCGGCGAGCCACTTGTTCACATTGCCCGCCCCGGCATTATAGGCCGCGATCGCGAGCGGATAGCTGCCGCCATAGCGGGTGAGCAGGCGCTGGAAATAGCTGTTGCCGAGCTGGATGTTGTAGCCGGTGTCGCTGGTGAGGTTTTCCGGCAGATAGACGAGGCCGATCTTGCCCGCCGTCTCCCGCGCCGTGCCGGGCATCAGCTGCATCAGGCCGCGCGCTCCGGCATGGCTGACCGCCGCCTTGTCGAACTGGCTTTCCTGCCGGGCGATGGCGTGGATGATCGTCCAGTAGGCCTCATGATCCGCTGGCACGGGCAGGGTGGGGAAGCTCGCGAGATTATAGGCCGAGCTGCCATCCGCGCGGGCGCGGCGGCCGACCATCACGCCGAGATCCGGCCTGCCGGTGGTGGCGGCCAGCTCGCTCGCCAGCCCCCGCTCCGCATCGGTGGCGACATTGGAGGCGAGGGCGCGGACGAAGAAGCTCTGATCGCTCCACCGCCCGGCGAGCCCGAGCGCGCGGATGGCGCGCACCAGCGACTGCCCCTCGAACCGGGCGCGTTCGTTGGCCGAGGCGGAGGGCAGGCTGCGCGGCGCGGGCACGGTGCGGCCCAGTTTCTCAAGCGCGAGCTGGCCATAATATTGATCGGGATAGGCGGCGGCCATTTGCAGATCCCGGTTGCTGGCGCCGTTGTTTCCGGCTGCGGCGGCGGCGCGGGCGGCCCAGTAATAGCCCTTGGACATCGACTGCGGCGACCTCGCGGCATTGGCATAGCGCAGGAACATCGCCGCCGCATCCTGCGGGCGTCCGAGGCGATCGAGCGCCAGCGTGCCCGCGAGCCAGGCGAGGCTGGTATAATCGTCGCGCTCGCCCAGCGGGCGGGTGCTGACGTCCATCCCCGGCGCATAGGCATCGTCGATCCGGCTGGCGATGCCGTAGGCGAGGCTAAACTGCCCCTCCTTGGCGGCGGCGCGGGCGTTGGAAAGGAGCAGCTCGTACCAGCGTTCGACATTGGCGGGGCGCATGACCAGCGGTTCGCGCCCGGCGAGCAGATCCCGCGCCAGCGCCGTATTGCCATTGGCGCCGAGCCACTGCGCCTTGTCCGCGATATAGCCCGCGTGCCCCTTCGCATAGGCGTCCGCCGCCTGCATCAGGGTGCCGGCGTCAGGCGTCAGGCGCTGCATGGCGATGCGCGCCGCGATGACCGGGCGCATCTGGGGCGAGGCAAAGCCAAGCACGCGCTCGGCGGAGGAGCTGTTGCGGGTAAACAGCGCGGCATCGGCATGGGCATCATGATCGTCCGCGGTGAAAGAGGCGGCGAACTGGCCCAGCATCAGGGCTTCGTCGTCGGTGCTCATCGCCCCCATGCGCCAGGCGCTGCGGGCGGCGCTGCGCGCTTCGCTCGTCATCCCCGCGCTCATCAGCGCGATGGCATAGCGCGCGGCCCCGCTGGCGGTGCGCGGCGGGAACTGGCGGAAGAAGCTGATGATCTCCGGCACCGACGTTTGCGGATCGGCGGCGCGCTCGGCGAGGCCGCGCATCCGGCTCTCGTCCGGCCAGCCGGGATGCGCCATCAGGAAGCGGGCATAATCGCCAAAGCCGAGCGCATCGCTGCCACGCAGGCGCTTCCACTCATCGACCTGGGCGAGAATGCCGACATCGGCGGTTTTCAGCAGGCGCGTCTGCGTCGCGTTCCAGTCCGGCGAGCCCTGGGGCAAGGCGGCCGAGGCGCCGGGCGGGATCGGCTGCACAATTTCCTTGCGCGGGGTGCCGATCTGCGCAACTGCCACCGACGCGACGAGCAGCGCGCCTGTAGCCATCAGGCGGCGGGTGAGTCTGCGGCGGGCGTGATGGGGCATATCCTCTTTCAGGTTCCTTGCCGGATCCGATTTGCATGAGTATGGCATGAACCGGATTATGCCCTGATGAACGGCGCGATTGAAGGAGTTTTTTGCATGTTTTCCGGCTCGATACCGGCTCTTGTGACGCCGTTCAGGGATGGAGCACTGGACGAGGCTGCATTTCGCGCCTTTGTGGACTGGCAGATCGAGGAAGGCAGCGCCGCGCTCGTGCCCTGCGGAACCACAGGCGAGAGCGCGACGATGACGGTGGAGGAGCATAACCGCGTCATCGCGATCTGCGTCGAGCAGGCGGCGGGGCGGGTGCCGGTGATCGCGGGTTGCGGCTCCAACGACACGCGCATTGCGCTGGAGCATATGTTCGCGGCGCAGGCGGCGGGCGCGGACGCCGCGCTGGTGGTCGCGCCCTATTACAACAAGCCGAGCCAGGACGGCGTCTACCAGCATTTCGCCTATCTGGCGCAGCGCTGCGACCTGCCGATCGTGCTCTATAATGTGCCGGGGCGGACGATCACCGATATCGGCGTGCCGGTGATGCATCGTCTGGCCGAGGAATATCAGTCGATCATCGGCATCAAGGACGCGACGGGCAATCTCGGCCGCGTGACGGCGCAGCGGCTCGCCTGCGGCCCGGATTTCTTGCAGCTTTCGGGCAATGACGAGACGGCGCTCGGCTTCAACGCGATGGGCGGAGTCGGCTGCATCTCCGTGACGGCGAATGTCGCGCCGCGCCTGTGCGCCGAGTTCCAGGCCGCGATGGCGGCGGGGGAATGGGGCAGGGCGCTCGAATATCAGGACAGATTATATCCGCTGCACGATGCGTTGTTCAGCGATTCTTCACCGGGGCCGACTAAATATGCGCTGTCGCGTGTTCGCCCGGAGATGCCTACCGATGTTCGCCTGCCCATTACCTGGCCCAGCGCCGCTTCGCAGGCGGCAGTTGACCGCGCGCTGGAAATCGCGGGTCTGGTATAGGGGCGCCGTCGCCCCCATATCGGCCGCAGGAAGATCTATCATCATGGCCCGTCCCCGTCCCGAAACCTTCAAGAAGGTCAAGACCGTCGCCGAGAACCGGCGCGCGCGGTTCGATTATGCCATCGATGAGGTGTTCGAGGCCGGGATCGTATTGCAGGGCACCGAGGTCAAGTCGCTGCGTTTCGGCGAGGGATCGATCGCGGAGAGCTATGCCGAGGTGGTGGGCGAGGAAGTGTGGCTCATCAACAGCAACGTGCCCGAATTCAGCCACGGCAACCGCTTCAACCATGAGCCGAAGCGCCCGCGCAAGCTGCTGATGCATCAACGCGAGATCACGAAGCTGCATGGCGCGGTGGCGCGCAAGGGTATGACGCTCGTGCCGCTGTCGATCTATTTCAACGGGCAGGGCCGTGCCAAGGTCGAGCTGGCGCTCGCCAAGGGCAAGAACGCCGCCGACAAGCGCGACACGACCAAGGAGCGCGAGTGGAAGCGCGAGCAGGGCCGGTTGCTCAAGGAGCATCGCTGATGCGCAACCGCTTCACGAACTGGTGGCACCAGCACGCGCCGCGCCGGGAGATGTTCGAAAACAGCCGCATTCTCGCACCCGTGGCGCACCGGGTGCTCGCGCCGGAGCTGTGGCGTTTCACGCGGCGCTCGGTGCCGCGCGGAGTGGCGCTCGGCCTTCTGGTCGGCATCTTTCTGATGATTCCGGGGCTTCAGGTCGCGGGGGCGGCGTTTCTCGCGCTGCCGTTCCGGGCGAATATCCCGCTGGCCGCCGCGATGACCTTCCTCAGCAACCCGGCGACGACGCCGTTCATCCTCTGGGCCTCGGTCTATATCGGTAACATGGCGCTCGGGCGCTCGTCAGAGATCGCGCAGTTCATGGAGCTGGTCAATCATCACGCCAGCATATCGCGCTGGATGCAATGGCTGTTTTCCGAGGCCGCGCCTGCGCTGGTGTTCGGCCTGGCGCTGATTTCCATTGCCGTCGCCGTGATAGGCTATTTCATCGCCGATGGCCTCTGGCGCTCCCATCTGCTGCGCAAATGGAAAGCGCGCGGGCACGCCTGACAGCCTTCTCGCGGCGACCAATCGCCTCCAAAACCGGCCAAGATAATACTTCACCCCGCGCTCACCTTTGCTAAGGTGCGGATGGCTGGGGGCGACGCCCGCGGACAGGACGACTATAACAAGGACAAGGTGCCGGCATGTCTGCGGCCTCGGGAAGCAGCTACAAAAAGGACATTCTGGCCCTGACGGGTGAGGCGGAACAGCGCTACGCCGTGCCGCTGCTGCTGATCGCGGCGCTGGCGAGTGCGGTGCTGATCTTTGTGGCGCTGGGCGACTGGATCATCGCGGCGGGATTTGCGGCGGCGATCCTGGGGATGGCGGCGCTCGGCTATGCGCTGCGCCCCGGCGAGCCTGCGGCGGTCATGACGCGCGAGTCTCCGCCGGACTGGTCGATCACGCGCGCCGCCGCCAACGCTTCGGGCCTCGCCATCGCGGTGACCGATCATGCGGGCAAGCTCGTCTGCGCCAGCGACCTTTATGGCGAATGGTTTACCGGCTGGCCCGCGCCCTCGGCGCTGCCGTTCG
Organism: Sphingobium sp.; assembly: GCA_022652485.1. Taxonomy (GTDB): domain Bacteria; phylum Pseudomonadota; class Alphaproteobacteria; order Sphingomonadales; family Sphingomonadaceae; genus Sphingobium. The sequence goes on along the minus strand of JALCRK010000030.1, from coordinate 30,031 downwards.
GTGCGGAGCAGATCACCGCGCTGGTGCAGGCCGGGCGCGTCGCCGCGCGCGACGGGGAGGGCCGGTGCGATGGCCTCGTTCAGGGCGCCACGACGCTGGAGGTCCATGTCACGCGGACGGGCCGGGCGGACGACTATCTGCTGTGGCATTTCCAGCCGGTGCGCCATTATAGCGCGGCGGAGGATTTCGCGCGGATCGTCGCCGGGGATGTCGGGCGCCAGCTGGGTGATGCGGGGCTGATGGCTGCGATCATCGGCGGGGAGGGCCGGATCCGCATCGCGAACGAGGCGTTCCAGATCCGCGCGGCAGGCCGCATGGATGCGGACCTCTCCGGCCGGGAGTTCACCGAATTTTTCCGGCGCGACGAGCAGGGGCGCATCTTCTTCCAGCGCGAAACCCTGTCGACGCTGCCCGTCGCTGTGTTCCGCGTGCCGCTGAAGGCGGATCAGCCCGACGGCCCGGCGCTCGTCATGCTGATCGATCAGCCCGGCGACGCAACCCTCGGCGGGACATCCCTGTCATATCTTCAGGGGCTGCTCGCGCTGATGCCCTTCGGTATCGCCCTCGCCGACAGGGACGGGCGGTTGCTGTTTCTGAACGCCATGTTCGGCAGGGCCGCCAATGTGCCCGACGGGCAGAAGCCCGCTTATCCCGGCGATCTCGTCGTGGCGGAGGATCAGGCCGCGCTGGCGGCTGCGGTGCGGCGCTATGCGGTCGGGCCGCAGATGTCGGGTGATATCGCGGTGCGCCTGCGCAATCAGCCGGAGGAGCCGGTCGCGTTCAGCCTCGCCGGTGTGCGCGGGCTGGGCGAGGCGGCGGTCGTCCTCAGCCTCAAGGACGACAACGAGGAGGGGCGGCTCAAGCGGCAGGTGGCGCAGGCGACCAAGATGCAGGCGGTAGGCCAGCTCGCGGGCGGCGTCGCGCATGATTTCAACAACATCCTCACCGCGATCATCGGCCATTGCGACCTGATGCTGATGCGTCATACGCCGGGCGACAGCGACTATGACGACATCCAGCACATCAAGTCCAACTCCAACCGCGCCGCGAGCCTGACGCGCCAGCTGCTCGCCTTCTCGCGCCAGCAGACGCTGCGTCCCCAGGTGATCCAGCTGCCCGACATCGTTTCCGATGTCTCCAGCTTGCTCAAGCGGCTGATCGGCGAGAATGTGAAGCTGGAGGTGACGCACGGGCGCAATCTCGGCCATGTGCGCGCTGACCCGGGCCAGATCGAACAGGTGATCGTCAACCTCGCGGTCAACGCGCGTGACGCGATGCCGGACGGCGGTATCCTCTCGATCCAGACCTTTGCGGTGACCGCCGCGCAGGCGCGCGAGATGCGCTCGACCGTGCTGCCCGCGGCGGATTATACCGGCCTCCGGGTGTCCGATACCGGCATGGGCATACCGCCCGAAATCCTGCCCAAGATCTTCGAGCCGTTCTTCACCACCAAGGAAGTGGGCAAGGGCACGGGGCTCGGCCTCTCCACCGTCTATGGCATTGTCAAGCAGTCCGGCGGATACATCTTCGCCGATTCGGAGGTGGGCCACGGCACCAGCTTCAGCGTCTATCTGCCGGTGCATATGGCGGGCGCGGGAGAGAAGGAGGCGCCCTCCATCAAATCCGCGCCGCCGAGCCGGGGGGACTGGGGCACCGGCACGATCCTGCTGGTGGAGGACGAGGATATGGTCCGAGCGGTGGCCGAACGCGCGCTGACGCGCCAGGGTTACACGGTCATCACCGCGTCCGACGGCGAGCAGGGGCTTGAGGCACTGCGCGATCTCGATGAGGTGGACATTCTCATCTCCGACGTGGTCATGCCCAATATGGACGGCCCCTCGATGGCGCGGCTGGCCCGCGCGGCGCGGCCCGATCTGCCGGTTTTGTTCATGTCCGGCTATGCCGAGGAGCAGCTGCGCAAGTCCATCGACATGGACAATGTGTCCTTCCTGCCCAAGCCCTTTTCCGTGGCGCAGCTCTCCGAAGCGGTGGCGGAAACCTTCGCGCGCGGCCCTCGGCGCGATGGGCAGACATAGGCACGGTTCTTTCGGTTCGGCGCTATCCTGTTGCGAATTGTCTCTCCGTTCGCCAGCATGAGCGGATGCACGGGGAAGCTGGCACGCTTTAGATCATGACGATATCGATACCCATTTCCGAGGGGGCCGCACGCGCGCGCTCTATCCTCATCGTCGAGGATGAGGCGATGATCGCGATGATGCTGGAGGAATATCTGCTTGCCCTCGGGCACCATGTCGCCGGCATCGCGGCCTGTATCGCCGAGGCGGAGGCGCTGATCGATGGCGGCCGGGTCGAGCTCGCGGTGCTCGACTGCAATCTGGGCGGCGAGGAAATCTGGCCTGTCGCCGATCGGCTGACCGGACAGGGCATTCCCATCATCCTCAGCTCCGGCGGGTCGGTCTCCACCCTGCCCGAGCGCTATGCGGCGACACCCTTGCTGCAAAAGCCCTATACCATCGGCTCTCTCGCCGATATTCTCAGCCGCGTGGCCTGAAACAAAAATTATGTTCCCCTCTTGTTCTTGGTGAACAAAAGGGATACATGGTCTTCCGGAGGCAATGCATATTGCACTTGGCAGGAGACAGGCCCATGACCGCACAGCTCAAACCCATCGATTCCGACAAGAAGGGCAATATGGACAGGCAGAAGGCATTGGAAGCCGCGCTGGCGCAGATCGACCGCGCATTCGGCAAGGGCAGCGCGATGAAGCTGGGCAGCCGGGACAAGATGGAGATCGAGGCGGTCTCCACGGGGTCGCTGGGGCTGGACATCGCGCTGGGCATCGGTGGATTGCCGCGCGGGCGCATCATCGAGATATACGGGCCGGAAAGCTCGGGCAAGACCACGCTGGCGCTCCATGCCATCGCAGAGGCGCAGAAAATAGGCGGGACGGCGGCCTTCGTTGATGCCGAACATGCGCTCGATCCGGTCTATGCCAGGAAGCTGGGGGTCGATATCGACGAACTGATCGTGTCCCAGCCCGACACCGGCGAGCAGGCGCTGGAAATCGTCGATACGCTGGTGCGCTCGAATGCGGTCGACGTGCTGGTGGTCGATTCGGTCGCGGCGCTGGTGCCGCGGGCGGAGATCGAGGGCGAGATGGGCGACAGCCATGTCGGCCTTCAGGCGCGCCTGATGAGCCAGGCGCTGCGCAAGCTCACCGGCTCGATTTCGCGCTCGCGCTGCACCGTGATCTTCATCAACCAGGTGCGCATGAAGATCGGCGTGATGTATGGCAATCCCGAGACGACTACGGGGGGCAACGCGCTCAAATTCTATGCTTCGGTTCGTCTAGACATCCGCCGCACCGGCCAGATCAAGGACCGGGACGATATCGTCGGCAACACCACGCGGGTGAAGGTGGTGAAGAACAAGGTCGCGCCGCCATTCAAGCAGGTCGAGTTCGACATCATGTATGGCGAGGGCATCTCCAAGATCGGCGAGATTCTCGATCTCGGCGTCAAGGCGGGGCTGGTCGAGAAGTCTGGCGCATGGTTCTCCTATGATTCGGTGCGGATCGGGCAGGGCCGGGAGAACGCCAAGACCTTCCTCAAGGAGAATCCTGAGCTGATGCAGCGTCTGGAGGCCGCGATCCGCGGCAAGACCGAGGCGGTTTCCGAGGCATTGATGGCGGGACCGGACAGCGACGACATCGGGGAGTGACGGCGCGGCGGTTTCTGTCCGGGTGGAGGTGGATTTGGCGCTTGTCTCCGCACCTCCGCTCCCCTAATCGGACGGGTTATGACCTCGACAAACGACATACGCCGCTCCTTTCTTGAGTATTTCGCCGGACAGGGGCACTCCGTGGAGCCATCGGCGCCTTTGGTGCCCCATAACGACCCGACGTTGATGTTCACCAATGCGGGCATGGTTCCGTTCAAGAACGTCTTCACCGGGCTGGAAAGCCGCCCCTACAAGACGGCGACATCCTCGCAGAAATGCGTGCGCGCGGGCGGCAAGCACAATGATCTCGACAATGTCGGATATACCGCCCGCCACCACACCTTCTTCGAGATGCTGGGCAATTTCAGCTTCGGCGATTATTTCAAGGAGCAGGCGATCCATCATGCGTGGACGCTGATCACGCGCGAATGGGGCATCTCGCCGGACCGGCTCACCGTCACCGTCTATCATGACGACGACGAGGCGTTCGGCCACTGGCGCAGGATTGCCGGGCTGCCTGAGGAACGCATCATCCGGATCGCGACCTCGGACAATTTCTGGTCGATGGGCGACACCGGCCCCTGCGGCCCCTGCTCGGAAATCTTCTACGATCATGGCGCGCATATTCCGGGCGGCCCTCCCGGATCGCCCGATGAGGACGGTGACCGCTTCGTCGAGATCTGGAACCTCGTCTTCATGCAGTTCGATCAGCAGGCCGACGGCACGCGCATCCCGCTGCCGCGCCCGAGCATCGACACCGGCATGGGGCTGGAGCGGATCGCGGCGGTGCTGCAGGGCGTGCACGACAATTACGACACCGACACCTTCAAGGCGCTGATCGCGGAGTCGGGCACGCTGACCCACAGCGATACCGCCGGGCCGCACAAGGCGAGCCACCGCGTGATCGCCGATCATCTGCGCTCCTCTGGCTTCCTCATCGCCGATGGCGTGCTGCCCGCGAACGAGGGGCGCGGCTATGTGCTGCGCCGGATCATGCGCCGCGCGATGCGCCATGCCCACCTCATCGGCGCGGCCGATCCGCTGATGCATCGTCTCGTCGGCGCGCTGGTGAAGGAAATGGGCGGCGCCTATCCCGAACTGCTGCGCGCGCAGCCGCTGATCGAGGAGACGCTGCTGCGTGAGGAAACGCGCTTCCGCCAGACGCTCGACAAGGGGCTGCGGCTGCTCGATGATGCGACCACGGGGATGGCGCAGGGCGACGTGCTGCCCGGCGAGACGGCGTTCCGGCTCTATGACACCTTCGGCTTTCCCTATGACCTGACCGAGGACGCACTGCGCGAGCGAGGCCTGAAGGTCGATCGCAGCGGCTTCGATACCGCGATGGCGGAACAGAAGGCGGCGGCGCGCGCGGCGTGGAAGGGCTCCGGCGAGAAGGCCTCGGAAGAAATCTGGTACGATATCGCCGAGGAAGCGGGGGCGAGCGAATTTATCGGCTATGGCGCCACCCAGGGCGAGGGCAAGGTGCTCGCGATCGTCAAGGACGGCAAAAGGGTGGAGCGCGCCGGGGCCGGAGAGGATGTCATCATCCTCACCAACCAGACCCCGTTCTACGGCGAAAGCGGTGGCCAAGCCGGTGATGCCGGGCGCATCGAGGGGGCGGGCGGCCTGTCCGTCACCGTGCGGGATACCGCCAAGCCGCTGGGCCGCCTCCATGCCCATCAGGCGCATATCGAGCAGGGCAGCCTCGCGGTTGGGGACAATGTGCACCTCGCGGTCGATGCCGCGCGGCGCAACCGGGTCCGCGCCAATCACAGCGCCACGCATCTTCTCCATGCCGCGCTGAGGCAGTGCCTCGGCCCCCATGTCACCCAGAAGGGAAGCCTGGTGTCGGCGGACCGGCTGCGTTTCGACTTCTCGCATCCCGAGGCGCTCAGCGCCGAGCAGATCGCGCGGGTCGAGGCCGATGTGAATGCGCAGATCCGCGCCAACGGGGCGGTCCTCACCCGGCTGATGACCCCGGAAGACGCCATCTCCGCCGGTGCGATGGCCCTGTTCGGCGAAAAATATGGCGACGAGGTGCGCGTCCTCTCGATGGGCGGGGCGGACGACGCCAGCTATTCGGTCGAACTGTGCGGCGGAACCCATGTCAATGCGCTGGGCGATATCGCGCTGTTCAAGATCATCGGCGAAGGCGCCGTCGCCAGCGGCGTGCGCCGGATCGAGGCGCTCACCGGAGAGGCCGCGCGCCTGTGGCTTTCCGAGCGCGAGGATGCGCTCAAGGCGGCGGCATCCAGCCTGCGCACCACGCCGGAGGACGTGCCCGCCCGCGTGGCGGCGCTTGCCGAACAGCTCAAGCGCATGGAGCGCGAGCTGGCAGAGGCGAAAAAGGCGCTGGCGCTGGGCGGTGGCGGTAGCGCTGCGGCGGCCGGGCCGGAAGATTTGGGTGGGGTCGCCTTCATCGGCCAGATCATCGAGGGGCTTGACCCTAAAGAGCTGCGCGGCCTGATCGATGCCAACAAGAGCGCAATGGGCTCGGGCGTTTCCGCCGTCATCGCGATCAGCGACGGGCGGGCCTCGATCGCGGCGGGCGTGACGGACGACCTCGTCGGCCGCTTCAACGCGGTCGATCTGGTGCGTGCGGGCGTGGAAATGCTGGGAGGCAAGGGCGGCGGCGGGCGTCCGGACATGGCGCAGGGCGGCGGACCGGACGGCGCCAAGGCGCAGGCAGCGCTGGACGCTGTGCGCGCCCTCATCCGAAGCGGCGCACAATGAATCACTGGCTGATGAAGTCCGAGCCGGACGTCTTTTCGTGGGACGATCTGGTCCGGAAGGGCAAGGCGGAGTGGGATGGGGTCCGCAACCATCTGGCCCAATCCCACATGAAGGCGATGCGCAAGGGCGATCGCGCGCTGTTTTATCACAGCAACATCGGTCTCGAAGTCGTCGGCGTGATGGAGATCGTCGAGGAAGCCGCGCCGGACAGTACCGATGAAACCGGGCGCTGGATCGCGGTGCATGTGGCGCCGGTGGAGAAGCTCGCCCGGCCGGTGACGCTCAAGACCATGAAGGCCGATCCGGCGTTGCAGGATATGGTGATGCTGCGTCAGTCGCGGCTATCGGTCTCTCCGGTCGGCGAGGCCGAATTCCGGCACATTCTACAGCTTGGCGGTCAGTGAACCGCGCCATTGGTGCGGTGCAAACAAAAACCCCCACCGCGGTGCGGCAGGGGTTCTATTGGTCAGCGCTGAGCGCCCCGCGAAACGCGGAGAGCCTGGCCTTCATCCGAACAGCGTCAGATAAGCCATCGCCGGAATGCCGAGCGAGACAACGCCCGCAAACACTGTAAATCCTAAATCGGTAACATTTTTCATGATATGCTCCTGTGAACAGTTAGTTTTATGGTCTAGAGCTCTCATTTATGTTGCGGTGCATCATTCCGCAAACGCAAACAGGGACGAAGCAGTTGCAGCAAATGCAACGGTTCGTTTACCATAACTTAATCGGAGGCTTCGCCGTTCGGGCCTCCTGCGCGGTATTTCAGACAGGCGAGGGCAGGGTGTGACCACTATCGATATTCATTCGGGCACAGGCGAGAGCCGCGCACGCGATCTTAACCGGCTGCTCGATGTGGCGGAGCTGGAGCCGGGGCTTTTCGAGGGTCAGCGCAAGCATGGCGGCGTAGGGCGCGTCTATGGCGGCGAGGTCGTGGCGCAGGCGCTGGCGGCGGCGAGCAAGACCGTGCCGGCAGACAGGATCGTGCATTCGCTTCACGCCTATTTCCTGCGGGGCGGGAGCGAAACCAGCCCCTCGCAATATCGGGTGGAGGCGGATTTCGACGGCCGTTCCTTCTCCAACCGGCGGGTGATCGCGTCACAGCAGGGCGAGGTCATCCTCAATCTCGCGGCCTCGTTTCACAAGGCCGAGCCTGGCCATCATCATCAGATGCCCATGCCTGCCGCCGCCGGCCCGGACAGCCTGCTCGGCCACCAGGCGCTGATCGAGCAAGCCAGGAATAAGGGAAGGCCAGAGCGCGGGACATGGGCAATGATAGACCGCCCCTGGCCGGTGGAGATACGACCCGTGATCGTGAGCGGCGCCGCCTCGGGAGAGCAGGGCGCGCGTCCCTTTGCCTACTGGTTTCGGGCCGCCGGGCATATGGATGCACCCCAGTGGATGCACCGTGTGGCCTTGTCTTTCGTCAGCGATCTCGGCGTGCTGTCGGCGGCAGCCCTGCCGCATGACATCGTCGAACTACAGGGCGCCAGCATCGATCACAGCATATGGTTTCATGCCGATGTCGATATGAACCAGTGGATGCTGTATGATGTCGAAAGCCCGTGGGCAGGCGGCGCGCGCGGGATGGGCATCGGCCATATCTTCGGCGAGGACGGACGCCTGATCGCGACCGTGGCGCAGGAAGGACTGATGCGCGACCATGCCTTCGCGGAGCAGGACGGCTAGGGCGGGCTCACCCGGCCTTCGGAAGCGCGTCGAGAAACCTGCGAAAATCCGCGAGGCACTGCGCCAGCTCCTGCCGCGCGGAGGGTATCGCGCGCCGCATCGACAGGAATGCGTGCACCATGCCCTCTGCCTCGTGGTGGACCGTCGGCACGCCCGCTGTGCTGAGTGCTTCGGCATAGGCGCGCCCCTGATCGCGCAACGGATCGCACTCGGCGGTGACGACCATCGCGGGGGGCAGACCGGTGAGATCCGCCGCCATCGGAGAAGCGCGGAAGTCCTGATCGTCAGGCTCGAACTGCTCGGCGAACCAGCGCATGATATGCTTGTCGAGCAGATAGCCGGTCGCGAAATCGCGGAAGGAGTCGTACCGCCGGGCGATGTCGGCGGATGGATAGAACACGAGCTGCGCCGCTACCGGAACCGCCGCCGGAGCATCGCGCAGGGCGATGGCGGTGCTGATCGCATAGGCGCCGCCGCAGCTGTCGCCGATCAGGATGAGGGATGTCGGCTTTACCGGCAGTTCCTCCGGGCCTGTCGCGATCCATCGCGCCGCCGCCTCGCAATCGCGCGGGCCGATGGGGCTCTTGTGCTCCGGCGCGCGGCGATACTCGACGGAAAGCAGCGGCAGATCCAGCGCGCGGGCGATTTCCGCGCAGGGAGAGGCGTAGATATCGACATCCCCCAATGTCCATCCGCCGCCGTGGAAATAAACGACGACCGGGCCTGCGGGGCGGGAAATGGCGGTGTCGAACAGCCTTACCGGGATCTGCGCGCCATCGGGAGCCGGAGCGTGATAGACCTCATCGACAGGCGTGGGGTCATAGGGGAGGTCGGCTTCGCGGGCGAGCAGCCGTGCCGCACGCCGGGCCGTGTCCACATCCATGCTGTGGAGCTGCGGTCTGCCCGATCCGTTCATCCGTTCGACAAAGGCTGCGACATCGGGCCGGAGAGGGCGGCTGGGGGGCGGAACGCTCATGCGGCTATCTATGTCAGTACGTCGGCCTGCCGTCAAACCCACGACACGCGCGCCTGATTGCCGCCAAGCGTTGGCGCTGCGGGCGAACCCGGACAATGTGGAGCGTTTGGAAGAAAGTGGCTCCGGCTATGGTCTTCGCGTGGCGCTCTATCATTCGGGGTGAGGGTCATTGAATTTGACCCGACGTTGCGCCACAAAGCCCCCAGGTTTGGTGGAAGGGATGACAATGTGGCCGATCATCAGCAACAATTGCTGGGCAGAGCCGGTCTACAAGCAATTTCAGCGCGCCTATAACACGCCGACGATCGGGCTTTGGTTTTACGCTGACGATTATATTTCGTTCCTGCAGAATTTTCGTGAACTGGTGGGTAAGCCCCTCCATTTTCTTGAAAATCCCCGTTCGGGCCGAAAGCCATATCCAGTCGGCACACTCTCGGATGCGGTTGATATCCAGTTTCTTCACTTCAAATCCGAAGACGAGGCGCGGGAAAAGTGGAGCCGTCGAACTGCGCGGCTTCCGGCTTCGGACGATGACTTGCGCATCAGAATTTGTGATCGAGACGGCTTTGAAGAACGCCACCTTCCAATTTTCGACGCGCTTCCTTTTCGCCACAAGGTCGCCTTCGTGAAGCGTGGGCGTTTTGATGTGGCCCGCTATCCTTGGGCAATCGAGATGGATAGCGATGAGCCTTTCGTCACGAGCGGCGTGGTTGCGTACCACAATGCGATCAACGACGGGTTCGATGTAGGGGCGTGGCTGGCAGGGCATTAGAATGCCACCCAGTTGGTGCCGTCGCAGACCGCGCCGACGAACACCGCCCCGCCTCATGGTGTTGGCCGAGCCGCCGATAGTCACCGCGCCGGTTGCGGTGCCCGTGCCTGACGCATTGCCCGTTCCACGGATTGCGTAGGGCCATCAGCAGACGTGCCATCGAAGAGGGATCGGCAATGCAGACATAAGGCCTGTCACCCTGCTTAGCCGGGATGAGGAAGTGATGCTGCGCGTTGCCGCCGCCGATCAAAAGAGGCTGTCGAAAGATGCGATCAAGCGCTTATCCGATGCCGAATTATCTGGCGCTAAATCCGGCGCATTGTCTGGCAAGGTGGAGAACGGATGAACTGAGCCAGTTTGGAAGGTAGTGGCTCCCCCTATAATCCACATTGCGAACTTTTTTAGGATTCCAACGATGGAAGCTAGAAAACTGGTCACGCGTTACCGTGCCGCGTTCAAGAACGCGGCTTGATATATTATTTAACGACAGACAATACGTCCTGTAGTGTTCAAAATGGCGCAAGAGAACATGCCAGTTCCATTTTTGTGTGGCTATTCTCTTGCGCTTTGAATCAATAAGGCAGCGTTTAATTAAAATCGTGGCACGAGGTCCAGCGGTTCATCGCCCGCAAAAAGCGTGTAGCTCGGCTCTCTCTCGGTTCGATCTGGGAGTGATGATGGCTTAGGATTTTGATCGCCGCAATAGGTAGGGCACTGAAGTGCCGCTTGCGTATCAATGCGGACAAAAGGGCACAAATTTACCCTTTTCTTCCCAAGTTTGTACCGCACCAACTTAAAACTATTTTGATTTTGGCGCATTGATGGCGCCAGTCAAAAAAGGCGTGTCCGCTCGGACGATCATAATGCCGATAGTTCGACCAACACTTCGAATCCGGGTGGTGAGGTGATCTGGGTACTGCCCCGATGGGCGGTCGCTATTGCTGACACTAAGGCGAGGCCAAGGCCGTGACCGTTGGTGGTACGGCTCCGCTCGTCACGCGTGAACCTCTCGAAGAGTTTGGTGACGTCGCCCTCGACGCCAGGTCCGTCGTCGACGACGAGCAATCGGGTGGACGCTCCTCGGCGATTCAGCGTCACGTTTACCGTGGTCCCTCGTGGTGTATGGGTGAGGGCGTTGTCCAGCAAGTTGGTCATCAACTGTTGGAGTAGGCGCCGATCTCCCTTCAGATTGATGTCAGGGCTAATGTTCGCGATGAGAATATGGCCCCCGGCTTCCATGTCGGGGCGATAGGTCTCCACGATTCCCTCGACGAGGTCGCTTAGTGCGACATCGCTGAACTCCCCCCTTAAACCCAATCCTTCGACCTCGGCTATGCGGAGCAAGGCGGCAAAGATATCCAGAAGTTCATGCGATTGCGCACTTGCAGCCTCGATCGCGCACAACTGGACCGCGCGATCTTCACTGCTGAGTGCCTCATCGAGCCGGTTATGCAGCCGGGTGAGAGGGGTGCGCAGGTCGTGCGCGACGTCGCTCGACACCTGACGCAGATTGTCCATGAGCAGGCCGATGCGGTCGAGCATCCGGTTCAAGGTTTCCGCGACGCGATCGAACTCGTCGCCTTGGCCGGTGATCGGCATTCGCTGCGTCATATCACCATCGATGATTGCCAGCGCCGTGCGGTCGATCCGCGCCAGGCGTGATCGAGTGACCGCACCGACAATCCATGCAGCTCCGATACCCAGCAGCATTATCGCGCCAAATGCCCCGGCAAACAGGCGGATCATCGTCGCGTCCATTTCGTCGATAACCGCGCGGTCGGCGGCGACGAGCAGGCGGTGGCCGCCCGACAACCGGGTGGTCAGCGACTGAGCAATCCGTCGTTCCCCGTCGCGAGTGTAGGGCAGTAGTTCGACATAGCCCGGTTCAGCCGGCACCGTTGCATCGAGCTTTCCGGCGACGGCGCGGCCATTTGCATCGACGAGGCGATAGTCGAGACTGGCGGTACTCCGCGCCGCTTCGCGCCGCGCGATTGCTTTGGCGACGCCGTTTGGACCATCATCTCCCTCGTCGATCAGCGCGGCGGTCTCCGCGGCAACACGGTGGTCGAGCTGCTTTTCCAGTTCTTCATGGACGACCTCGAAGGCAATACCACCAACTACCAGGGTGGCGACCCCGAACCCGATCGCGACAAGCGCAACAAGGCCGAAGGTTGTCCGCCACCAGCTCTTTGCCTGCGAGCCGGGCATCACGCCTCTCGGATCATATAGCCCGCGCCGCGTATCGTCTCGATCGCATCGGTATCAAATCCGGCATTGAGCTTCGAGCGCAGTCGGCTGAGATGGGTCTCGACAATGTTGGTCTTGGGATCGAAATCGAAATCCCAAACACGTTCGAGCAGCATCGTGCGCGTCATCACCCGGCCGGGATGACGCATCAGCTCGGCGAGCAGCGCGAATTCGCGCGGTTGGAGCGTCACGCGCTGGCCTGAGCGCGTGACTGTGCGGCGATGAAGGTCGAGGATGATGTCGCCTGCTGACAGGCGCGCAGGTTCGACCGCCGCGACCGGGCGGCGGCCAAGTGCCTGGAGCCGCGCTGCAAGCTCGGAAAAGGCGAAAGGCTTGATTAGATAATCGTCGGCGCCGCCTTCCAGCCCTTCGACCCGGTCGGCGATGCCCCCGATCGCGGTCAGCATCAGCACCGGCGCTGTGTTGCCCGCAGCGCGCAACGCCCTGACCAGCGACAACCCGTCGAGCCCAGGGAGCATCCGGTCGATCACCAGCGCATCGAAGCCGCCCTCGGTCGCCAGGAACAGTCCGTCGCGACCGTCCAAGCTGGTGACGACATGGTGCCCGAGTTCGCTCAGGCCGCGGGCGACGAATCGACTGGTGTCGGCGTCGTCCTCGACAATTAGGATACGCATGGCGTCACTGTAGCGCCGCGGCGTCGGTCTGCCACCCACCACCGAGCGCCCGGAACAATGCGACTTGGGCCTGTGCAACAACAAGATCGGACTGCGCTCGCGCCAGTGCGCTTTGGGCGCGGGTCCGTTCCGCGTCGAGCTGAACCAAGAAAGCGACATCGCCGAGCCGGACGCGCGCTGCGGCGCGGCGGGCCGTGAGGTCGGCTTGCGTCAAGGCTGCGCCCAGCGTGAAGTTTCGCCGCATCTCGGCGTCATAGGCTGCCAGCGCGGTCTCGACCTCGCGCAGCCCGCGCAGGACGGCGACATCCCAGCTCGCCAACGCTGCCCGCTCGGTCGCGCGCGCCTGCGCGATCCTTGCGCGCGCGGGTGCCTGGTTGGGGAATGCCCAGCTGATCAACGGCGATGCGGTCGCGACGAAATTGCCGGTCAGCAACCCGACGGCGCCTCCAAGATTGACGCGCGGATACAAGTCCGCGCGAGCAACTCCGATGCGAGCGGCGGCAGCGGCGATGCGGCGCTCAGCTTCGCGGATGTCGGGTCGGCGCAGGAGCAGCGCCTGTCCATCGCCCACCGGGACGGTCGCGCCAAGCTTCGGCGGGGCGCTACAGATGATCGGATCGGTCCGCGCGTCAGCCGGTGGGCGGCCTTGTAACGTGGCGATCCGATAGCGGGCGTTCGCTTGCAGCGCCTCATAGGGCGCAATCGTCGCGCGGGTAGTTTCGAGCAGGTTTGCCGCCTGAGATACTTCGGGTGGCGAAACCTCGCCGGCGCGTAGCTGGCTGCGTATAGCGGCGACAGAGCGTTCCTGCACCCGCACCTGTTCGCCCGCAACGCGCAGCGCCTGCGTCGCGCCACACAGCTCGACATAGGCAAGGACGGTGTCTGCGACGACCGCGACGCGAAGCCCGTCGAGCGCGGCCGCCTGCGCCTCTGCGTCAGCAGCAGCGGCAAGCGCACCCGAGCGCAGGCGACCGAACAGATCGGCGTCCCAGCTCGCAGTCGGCGCAAGGTCATAGTCGGTCGTGGGCACGTTCGACGAGGCGCTTGGCTGGCTGGCGCTGCCATCGACCGTGGCGGCGCTCTCTATCGTCGTCTGTGGCAACCGCGCCGCGCGTGCCTGGCGCAGCGCAGCGCGCGCGCCGTCGAGATTGGCATAGGCGACGCGCAGGTCGGCGTTGGCAGCAAGGCTCGTCTGGACCAGGCGGTCGAGTACGGGATCGTCGTAGAGGTGCCACCAATTCTCCGGAACGGGTGCGATGGCCGCGATGGGCAGGTCCGCGAACGGCCCCATGGCGGCGGGCGGCGCTATCGTCGGAGGCGGCGCGGGGGCGGTCATGCAGGCTGTGAGGACAAAAGCGGCGAGGGGGGTGAGGCGCTTCATGCCGGTTGCCCCGCTCCTGCGGCCTCGGGCCTGCGCTTCTCCTCACCGAAGCGCGCATAGAGCGCTGGCATCAGGAACAGGTTGAGCAGGGTCGACGACACCAACCCGCCCAGGATGACGATCGCCATTGGATGCTCGATCTCGTGTCCGGGCTTGTCACCCGCGACCACCAACGGCAGGAGCGCAAGGCCCGCGCACAGGGCGGTCATCAGGATCGGCACCAGCCGTTCCTCGGCGCCGCGCAGGATCAATGCAGGGCCAAACGCCTCTCCCTCCACCCGGCGGAGGTGGTCATAATGCGACAGCAGCATGATGCCGTTTCGCGCTGAAATGCCGATCACAGTGACGAAGCCGACCAACGAACCGAGCGACAGCACGCCACCGGTCAACGCCACTCCAACTACCCCGCCTACCAGCGCAAAAGGCAGGCTCAAGGCGACAAGCGCGGTGATCCGTCCCGAACGAAACTCCAGCCACACCAGCAGCAGGATGCCGATCAGGCACAGCAGTCCCGTGCTCCAAAGGCGTTGGCGCGATTCCTGGAGCGCGGCATATTCACCGAGGACGCGCGGGCTGTAGCCGGTGGCGAACGGCACCTGTGCCACTGCCGATTCCACCGCGCGGGCGACACCGCCCAGATCGGCGCCTGCGACGTTGAGCGTCACGTCGATCCGGCGCTGGCCATTTTCGCGCTTCACTTCGTTTGGCGCTGGCATGATCCGCACATCGGCAACATCGCGCAATCGCACCGGCGCGCCTGATGGTGACAGGATCATCAGGTCGGCTAGCGCGTGCAAGTCGCCGCGCACCGCGGGTTCGCCCCACAGCGCGACATCGAATGCCTTCTGGTCGTGGTAGATTTCGCCCAGCTTCTGCCCCGCGACGAGCGTTTGCGCCTGTCGGCGGACTTCGCCGGCGGTCAGGCCGAAGGTCGCAAGATCGGCCGGGCGCGGAATTACCTGTATCTGCGGCACTAGCACCTGCTGCTCGACCTTCAGATCAGCAACGCCAGGGATGCCTGCCACCTTTGCGCGAACACGCTCCGCGGCTGCGCGCAGCTCGGCCTGATCGGGGCCGAAGATGCGGACGACGACGGTCGCACCAGCGCCTGTCAGCACTTCCTTGATGCGCTCGCGCAGATAGGTCAGCACGTCGCGGTAGAGTCCGGGATAGCCGTCGATCGCCGCCTTGATGCGCGCGACGCTCTCGTCATAGGGCGCGTTTTCATCGAGGCTGATCCACAGTTCGGTAAAGTTCGGCCCGACCACCTCGTCGGCAGCCTCTGCGCGGCCGATATGCGCGCCGAAATTACGCACCCCGGGGATGGCGCGCAGCTCCTTCGACGCGCGGATGGTGATGCGCTCCATCGCCTCGATCGACGTCCCCGGCTTTTCGACGAAGTGCATCAGAAAGTCGGTTTCGCGGAAATCGGGCAGGAACTGATCCTTGAACCCGGCATAGCTTAGCCCGGCGAGCAGCAGTCCACCCGCGACAATCCCCATGGCGAGCGTCGGGCGCGCGACCAGCCGGGGAAGCGCACCCGCATAGCGCCGCTTGAGCAACGCCACGAGCCGCGTATCGCGCTCGGCCTTCAGCGGCGCATTCGGCAACAGGAACAGGCACATCGCGGGCGTGACGACCAGTGCGACCAGTAGTGAGGCGGCAATCGCAAGCACATAAGCGATGGCGAGCGGCTGGAAGAAAGTGCCGGCCACGCCGCCGAGGAAGAAGATCGGCAAGAACACCAGCATCACGATCAGCGACGCGAAGACAACCGCCGAGCGCACCTCAAGTGAGGCCGACAGCACCACGTCGAACGCCGAGCGCGGATTGCCCGCCTCGCGATTGAGCCGTAGCCGCCGGGCGATATTCTCGACATCGATGATCGCATCATCGACCACTTCGCCAAGCGCGATCACCAGGCCGGCGATCACCATCGTGTTGATCGTGGCGCCGCTCCACAGTAGCACCAGCCCCGCACCGAGCAGCGACAGCGGGATCGCGACCAGACTGATCGTGGCCTGCCGCCAGTCGCGGGTAAACACGAACAGGACGATGGCCACCAGGACGCAGCCGATCAGCAGCGCACGGGTGAGGTTGTCGATCGAGCGTTCGATGAATGTTGCCGGACGGAAGATCGTCGTGTCGACCTTCACGTCGCGAAGTCCCGGTGCGAGCTCGCCAAGTGCGGCCTCGACGTCGCGGGTCAATTGCAGGGTATTGCCGGTCGGCTGCTTCTCGACGATGAGCATCAGGCCGGGCACGTCGTCGATGATCGCATTGCCGATCGGGGCCGCGAACCCATCGACCACGCGGGCAACGTCGCCGATCCGCACTGGCGCGTCGCCGCTCTGCTTGACGATCGCCTGTGCGAGATCATCGGCACTCTGGATCGCGCTCGTCTGCTGCACCGCGAGCCGCTGGTTGGGCGTATCGACGAAGCCACCCCCACCGACCAGCACGGCATCACCGGCCGCTGCCCGCAGTTCGGCGAGCGTCACGCCTGCCGCGCGCAGCCGATCTGGATCGACGAGGATTTGCAATTGCCTGTCACGCAGGCCCCAGATCGCCACATTGGCGACGCCCGGCACCGCCATCAGCCGCGGCCGGATCGTCCAGCGCGCCAGTTCCGAAATCTGCATCTGGTCGAGCTTTGTCGAGGTGATGCCGATCTTCATCGCGCGGCTGGTCGATGAGAGCGGTGGCAGCATGACAGGCGGCCGCGCGGCGGTGGGCAACCGCGCCTGCGCCTGCGTCACCCGTTCCTGCACCAATTGCCGTGCCCGGATCACATCGGTGCCAAGCTTGAACAGAATCTGGACCGACGAAAGCCCCAGCACCGATTTCGAGCGCAGCGTCGCCAGATCGGGAACGCCGCTTACCGCCACCTCGATCGGCACCGTGACCAGGCTTTCGACTTCCTCGGTCGACATGCCCGGCGCCTCGGTCTGCACCTCGACCATCGGCGGTGCGAACTCCGGGAACACGTCGAGAGGCACGTCGCCGGTGGCCCGCAGACCGAGGACGACGAGCAGCGCGGCCATGGCGATAACCAGCACCCGCTGGGTCAGCGCAGCGCGAACCAGATGGCCAAGCATCAGTGCGGCGTCCCGAACTCGGTGCCGAACAATTCGGCCGCGCCGTCCGTGACGATGTCGGCGCCGCGCTGAAGGCCGCGTGACAGCAAGGCGACGTCACCCGTAACGCTCGCAACCTCGATACGCTGGCGGACATAACTGTTGGGCGCGGTGCGCCGGTAGACCCACTCACCGCCATATATATCGCGGACTATCGCCCCGGTCGGTACGGATAGCCCGGCGTCCGTTCCGCCAAGCGGTAGAGCGACAGCCACCCGCTGTCCGACACGATAGGTGCGGTCACGATTGTCGAGCGCGAAGAACAGATCAACGGTGCCCGCCGTTGCATTTGCTGAGGGTGGAGCCTGAACGGCGCGCGCGCTGCGCGGCGAAGCGATAGCGTCGCCCAAGGGCCGGACAGTCGCGGCGCGTCCACGCTCGACGCCGCCAACATCGGTTCCGAAGACAGGTACGCGGACCCACAGGGTTGACTGATTGCCCATCGCGCCGACGGATGGCCCTAGCAATCGTCGCTGCGCCTGAGCGGCATCTGCCACGGCGCGTGCCGTCGCTAATCCCGCCGCTGCTTCATCGCGGGCGCGCACGCTGCCCGCTTCTTCCCGGACCAGCGCATCGGCTCTGGCGAGGGCGATGCGCGCGAGACGAACGAGTGCCTGGGTTCGAGCAACCTCACCATCGGCTGCTGCCTGGCTGGCGCCGATCTGGGCAATGTTGCTGGTCGAGCCCGTAGGGACGCCGCCCGCGCCTGATGGCGGCACGACGATTTCGCCGCTCGTCTCGCGCATTCGCTCCGCGCTGCCGTCCTCGATTCGCACGACGCGAATGCCAAGTCGCTGTTGGGCTTGGGGCGTTAGCCTAAGTTTCAGGAGGTCGGCCTCATGGGCAACGGCTTCAGCCTTGGCCGACACTGCTGGCTTCGCCGCAGGTTCGCTCTTACAACCCTGAAGCAGGGTGATGGGCAGTAGCAGGGCGATGTGTAGGACGCGGTTCATCGCGCTTCCTTAAGATAACGCGATTGGGGCGAGCTTGGCGGCGCTATACAAAACCCCAATGTTGAGGCGCGCCACCTTCGACACCCACGAACATCATGGGGGACAGCCAGGGAGCCATTGAACAGCTATCGCATTGCTTTAACGGGATTTATAAATTTTTTGGACCCCAACGCGGTATTGGTAGATTGGATTATCTGGACGTCATGAAATCGTCCTCTCTTTTCAGGGAAGTCCATCCAGTCTGGCGTTAGGCTTATGTCTGATTGGGAGGCACGGCTGAGATTGACCCGGGCTCGTCGATTTTGTGGCCCCGCTGCAGGCTCCGAGCAACCAGCGAACAAAGTGCGGCCCAACTGGCGCCGACACACCACCCTGCTACAACATCGCTTGGCCAGTGCACGCCCAGATATACGCGCGAGAAACCGATCGTCAGGGTGAGAAGGATGGCAACGCCCATGAGGAAAATCCGCATGCTGCGGCTGCCTTCCGCGCGTGAGAGGAGTGCGCCAAGCGTAAGATACGTTATCGCCGAGTTCATCGCATGGCCGCTTGGAAAACTCAGGCTGTGCACATCGACCAGATGTGCGACCAGATCAGGTCGGGGCCGAGCATAGCCAAACTTCAGAATGTTGCTCAAAATCGCCCCGCTTGTGATGGCGATGGTCACAAAAATTGCCGTTTTCGTTTTCCCTGAGGCCAGCAAATACCCAGCGGTGAGTGCGGTCAGCAGAGTCAGAACCGTCACACCTCCCAAAGCGGTGATATCGATCATGGCTCCCTGCAACCAAGCTGGACCGATCGGGACAGCAGAATTGTTTGCTCCGCGCAGCGCGCGCAGGATTAGCCTGTCCAGCGCGAAGTTATCGCCCTCCCGGACTTCCGATCCGAGACGAAGGAATATAAGCGCTCCTACAGCTGTGACGAGAAATACCATCAAGATGCGGCTGTCTATGCGGTGGCGCGTGAAGATATGCGCAAATATTTGGGGAACCATGATTCTCGCTCAATTTGCCAATCAGTTTAGCATGAAGTGGTTGGAGGAAAATTGGAGAGGTTATACAAAACCCCAACGTCGGTGCGCGTCATTTGATGAACCGGTCCGGGGGTAATAGCGGCACTGCCCGCTCAACCGGCAGCGTCATCGCGGTTGATGAACAGCGCGCCAAGCGGCTGTACCAAGCATGATGAGTGCGAGCAGGGAGGCTGTAACCGTCGCGAACGCTGCGCCAATCGTTCCCATCTTGTCGAGAAACAGGAAGAGGGCACCAAATAAAAATGCCGTTGATACAAGGCGAAGGCGGAGCGCCAGCCACACTCGACCCGTTGCGAGAAGGGCAGGCTCAAAGCTAACACTTCCCGCGTCCAGCGCTGCTGCCGTACCCAGAATCAGCACCAACGGATAGACCGGGGCATAGGGCGCACCGGCCAATAACGCGAGCGTTGGGCGGCCGAGCAGCAGCAACATTGCGATCATGATAGCTGCGGTAATCAGCGCAAGCAGCGAAGCGCTTCGGAACAGCCGCGCAAGTTCGGCTGCTGTGTGACCGGCGCGCGCGCGCATGATCTCTGAGAATGTCGCACGCGAGAGCATGTCTGAGATATTCGCGAGAGCCTGGCCGAGCTGATGAGCGATCCTGTAACCACCCGCTGCAGCAGGACTGACGGAGGCGCCGACGAGCAATACCGCGAACTGCTTGCCGACGAGCCCCAGCGTTGACCCCGCATTGGTGATGGCAGCATATCGCCAGAGACCGGGACACTCTTTGGGTACGGCTACCAAACCTCGCCAATTCCACCATTCTCGCTGAGGTTGCAGCACGCGGAATGCAAGCGCCCAATGGGCTATGGCCGTTACCAATTCAGCCACCGCCCACGCGATCAACAATCCCGTGACGGAGGCGCCCGTGCTTATCACCAGCAATGCGCCTATCAGACGGACCACAGGCGTCACTGTCTCGGCAAGAGCGGCCGCCCCAAAGCGGTCGTGAAGACGCAACACGCCGGTGGCGGCGGAACGGAAAGAAACGAGTAGGACGAAACAGAAGATCAACGCTTGGGTTTGCGTTCCGCTCGACCAGCCGAACCAGGGTCCAAGAAGCGCTACGCCGGCAACAGCCAGGCCTGCGCCGATTATGGCACCTGCGAAATCCAATATGGTACAAAAAGCTACCAGGCGCCCCAGCGCATCGGACTGCCCGGCACGAAGGAAGCCCATTCCGTACCGAATGAGCAACTGCCAGGATTCGAAGCTGACAATAGTGGCGATCGCCTGGCCCGTCCCGAGAATCACGACAAACTGGCCAAAGGCGGTTGGGCCAAGCGAGCGCGTTGCCAGTCCAAGATAGATAAGGCTCAGAACTGCCCCCACAATCTTTCCGGCGAGCAACCAACCAGTATTGCGTAAAATGCCGTGCCATGCGCCATCGCGATGCGTGTCAGACTCTGGGTGTCGTAAGCGGCGCAAGAGATTACTGCCATAAGTCACGGGAGGGTCGGTCCAATCCGTATTGAGAGGCAGCCTGACCGGCTAAAGCGATGCTCACAATAACGAGCCCTGAGCAGCGACACTATCGTGCATCGGGCCGGCAAGCGCCCTCCCCCTCCCACAACGCGCAAAGGGCCTTCACATGGTCGGCAATCCCCCCCGTAACAGAGTGACCCTGCGCTATCGCCCGCAATGTCGTGGGCCTTTCGCCCTCCAGCCTGCTGTCTATCAACTGGGCAAGATTTAACGGATCGGCCTTTTCGATGATGCCGCAGCCAGGTGCCATGCGCAGCAATGCGCGCGCGGACGCAAAGCAATCTGTGCTTAGGACCGGGCAGTTGGCTGCCATGGCTTCTAAGGCCACGGCCGGTAAGCCTTCATAGCGAGACGGCAGAATGAACAGGTTCGCGCGCTTGAGCCATCCAGCGACGTCGGACACATATCCTGGGAGGGTAACGCGAGCTGTGAGGCCAAGCGACCTGACCAGTTGCTCCAATCTCTTTCGGTCTGAGCCGTCACCCAATATGATCAGCCGCGCATCAGTCCGTTGTACACGCGCGAAGGCGCGGATCAGAAGATCGAAGCGCTTCTGCCTCGTCAGGCGACCGATACCCAGGATTAGAGGAGGTGCGGTGGCAGAGGCGCTCGAGCCGTCTGGTGCCAGCATAGCATCAGTTACATAGGGATTGATCACGGTTCGGACACGGCGCGCTGCCTGAGGATAGGCAGCTTTCAACATCGTCGTTTCTGCCTCGCTCAATGTCCATATGGCGCTCGCGCAGGAAAAGGCTTTCCCATAGCCCCAGAGGCGCAATTTTCGGACCGGTCCACGATGACGCGAGCCGACAACGGGATTGGTCGTTTTTAGAACCAGTTTTGCCTTTTCAATTTGCGCAAACTTTCGGGCCGCTGTGCAAATCCAGGCTGTATTGTTGGCTGTCGAAATAAGAACGTCCGGTTCCGCCGCACGAAGCGCTCGGACGAGTGCAGGCATCAACCTTAGCAGGTCAAATGTCCGCCAAGTCGATTGCTGACTGATAAAGCGAACGGAAACCGCCGGACCAAGCATGTCTGAAAGCAGCGATTGTGCGGTACCACCCCGACATAGGACCAGCAGCTCGACGTCGAATCCCGCATCGGCGTAACCGCGCGCCAGCAGGGCGGTCACCCGGTCGGTGCCGCCTTGGCTCAACATATAGGCGAATAGGACTACCTTCCTTCGCCCCGGGAGGTGCGGGGTAGTCGTCGGCGGCGGCGCAAATCTCATTCCCATAAGATGATCGACCAACTGCGACGTGATGCCAGTTCTCGCAATTTGGGTGAAGGGTTCACGGCGACCTGCTCGTCCGCCCACTCGAATGTCGGTCGATCTGATATGTGGTCTGAATAGAAGCGAATGTCGGTCTTACCACGCGAGAGGCGGTTGGTTTCAAGATAGGCCGCGAGCATGTCGCGCTTGGCGCTGCCATAGCAGTTCTCGCCGTCGATCTTTGCGATGAGGTGATCGTCGTGCCAGGAAGACCGGGTTCCTACGACCTCGTCAATACCCAGCTTTGCCGCGATCGCATCAAGATACACGCTATTGGCGGCGGTTGCCATAATCACTCTTCGACCGTCCGCACGCTCCTGATCGATTTGTGCCATTCCGGATGGGTAAATCCCGTTCCGGCAGATTTTGCTCGCAAAACGCTCTGCCAAGGCCGTGATTGCGGGGCCTGGTGTGGAGCGACCAAGCAGCAGCGCTTGTTCCAGTTCCTTCACGCGACGTCTGGTGATCAGACCCGCAAGATAGGCGAGCATGCAGGCGATGACCGCAGGTGCTAGCAATAGCCGCCATGGAGCAAGTCGCAGGGCGGCGAATATGAGAAAGGCGGTGTAGGTTGGTTTGCGCGTCAGCGTCCGGTCGAGATCGAATATCGACAGCCGGATTCGACTGTCAGTCCTAAGCTCTGGCAGCCTCCCTCGCGCCTGCTCAGGGGCTAAGGGAGAGCATCTACTGGTTTTCGGCGACAATGAGTTCTGCATTTGGTCTGCCCTGTTGTCCCCTGGCGCATGAGGCAGCTCTAGGACGGCACGACTGGTCGAGAGTCGCACCTCCTGTGCCCATGAAATTGTCTCTGCGAACAGCTGGAGGTGCGACATTGTCGGATCGCTGCCGTCCTAGCTGGGAAGGGCGGGATAATGAACAAACCAGACCAGACATCCCTCGTCGTCGCTGGTCTGGAACCGGGAGCGACAAGCAAACGAGGGGCAGCCCGCGTCGCTGGTCGATCGAGGCGGATCGGTTTTTTGTTCAACCATGATCAGATACACCAGATCGCCCACAGCCTCCCGATTGCCCTTGCATTGGCAGCGCAGGACGGCGCTTTTGAGGTTATCATCGCATCGACTAACGCCACGATGCGGCAGGAAATCGTGCGATTGGCTGGATCGCTTTTGGACCGGATTACGCTCGTCGACCTGAACATGACGTCGGCTGTGTCGCGTTCATTGGTCACCATATTTGGCAAAGCGTTGCCAGCGCACAAGATTCTTATTTATCGCGACAACCTCGAGTTTTTTCGCTCGTTAGACATTCTTGTTGTAAGCGAACGGACTTCTTTGCTGCTCAAAACCCGGTATGGCCTGGATCGCCCGCTCATGGTCCTTGCCGATCATGGAGCAGGTGACCGTGCGATTGGTTTTGGTCGCAAGGCGGCCCTATTTGACCACATACTGGCCGCAGGCCCAAAAATACGCGATCGTTTGGTTCGAGATGCCGGTGTGGATCCGGCGCGATTGACGATAACCGGCTACCCAAAATTTGATGCCTGCCCAGGTGACGCGGTTCCTCTGCCGATGCAATCCAATGGCAAACCAACCGTTCTCTACAACCCGCATGTCTCGCCGCATCTCTCGTCATGGTTCGGGATGGGGGCTCGCGTACTTGAGCATTTTCTCAACAGTGATCGGTACAATCTCATTTTTGCGCCGCACATGATGTTGTTCCAGCGTGCCGTCACGGTGACAATTGATAAGCTAAGGGTAGCGCGAACAGGATCTATAGCTCCCAGATACCGTGAAGCGGCCCATTTTCATATTGATACCGGATCGGTTGCATCAACTGACATGAGCTATGTTAGAATGGCAGACATTTATTTGGGGGACGTAAGCAGCCAAGTGTACGAATTCCTCAAAAAGCCTCGACCTTGTGTATTTATAAATGCCCATCGCTGTGCATGGGAGGAAGATCCTAACTTCGCTCATTGGCAGGCCGGTCCGGTGATCGAAACCATCGATCGGCTGGACGCTGCATTGGATCAGGCAATTCGGGATCATGACGTGCTATACCGCCCCATCCAGGAACAACTGTTCGGATATACGTTTGATCTTGCTGCCGAGCCATCAGCGCAGCGGGCCGCCAGAGCAATTCTCAAAATTGCATCGACACAGATATAGACTGTCCCGAGCACAGCCGCTCACACCGAGCGAAAAGGCATCGAGTCTAGCGGTATCGGCGTCCAAGCGATGCTATCGGTCGAGATATGCATTTGATCAGATGTGATTCGATCACCCCCAGGCCACCGGCGGTCGTAATACGCATTAGCAGCCAGGCAGCTACAGCCCAACCCGCCAGAAGTAGAGCAAAAAAAGATATTGCGTTCGACGCGTAGACGGCCTCGACGGCCGCGCTCATCCGGATGAAAACGACCAGCAAAACAAGTCCTACGCCGAGCCCAATAGCGGAACGGGAGCGCTTGGGCGGAATCGCGAGGGCAAAAGCAAGGAAAGGCACGATGAAACAAAAGCACATCCCGGCAATCCTGGCTGCCAGCGCTGCGATGGCGCCATTTGGGGAGCCCGTCGACACCCTTGGCTCGCCACGCGTCATGGCCAGCAACGTATCAATCCGCACGCGATCCAGCTGTTCGCGAGGCGAGATGCGTGGTGGTAAGGCTGCTCCCAACGGCAATGGCAGTTCGAGCCGAGCGAACTGACCGGAGCCTGACCATGAACCGCGATTCCATCGCACAAAAGTTCCATCCTCTAGTATGAGTCGAAGCCGATGATCTGAGTCAAATTGCGCTGTTGCAAACGCAGCTGCCACAGTGGTGGTACCCGTTTGTACGAAAACACCGGAGAAGGTATTTGGGGCAATCCCCATCCGATCGACCGATAGGGCTACATCCTTGGCGAGATGCACGACGGTGCCAGGGCGAATTCTCAGACCATGGTCGCCGCTTTGGATTTCTGTACCTAATGAGTCGAGCTGACGTTCGCCCCAGGGTTGCGCGTAGCCGCGTATTCCGAAAATCAAAACTGCCACGCAGAATGCGGTAATAATGGGGACTTTCAGGATCGCAGCATTGGAAAACCCAGCTGCGGCGAAAATCTCGAGCTCGCCTTGCAGCGCCAACCTTCGTAAAGCCAAAGCAACGGACAGATAAAGAGCTACGAGCAATCCGAACCCAAGATATTCAGGAAGCAGTGCGACGACATAGCGGCCCAAAAGGTTGATAGGGTCATAAACATCTACCATCGCCTTGATCAGGCGCGGCACATTCTCCAGCGTCAGCAGCATCACGATGATCGCCACTGTTGCGGCAAAGGGTGCGATGATGCCGGAGGCAATGTACCTGTCGATCAGCAGTATGCGACGGTGCGACAGGATTGATCGTCGTGGCCGCGCTTTTGGATCGGCTCGAATGAGCTTGTCGAGCGGGAGAGGTCCATCGAGGATTCCTTGTTCGACGAGCCGGGGTTGCTGAAGGGTTTCCCCATAGGATGGGATCGCTGATGCCACCTTATGAGACGTCGCGATCGACGGGGAGTCACATTACGAGACTATCTCCTCGGGCTTGCGTCGTGGGGCGATGACGGCCTGCTTATTGCCAGGCACCAAGGGAGTTCCGATGCTGGGCGTCAGGTGGTTCCGCCATGTCGGGGCGAAGGGCTGTGTAAGTCCGAGTTCGACATCCTGATCTCGGGCCTTTCGTCTGAGGTGTTGGAGAAAATCGGCGCGCTCTGGGGCGTTACCTTTTCAGGACCTTCTACTGGCACGGACAATGGAACGGTGACCGGCACCGCTGCTCGAGGGGCCGGGACCACATTAGGATCGAAGGCGGGATCGCCTAGCACCGCTGTCGGCGTGCCTTGCTCTGTGCGTCTGCCTCGAAGGCCATCGATTTCGGCCTGGCGTTTGCGAAGATAGAAAGCGCGTGAGGCTTCATAGGGATCAGCGCTTCCATCTCGTATCGTATGGAGTTGCTCGTCAAACTCGGCTCGGTGATCAAGCGCTCCGATGACACTTGCCGGGAGTGTGAAAGTGGCCTGGTTAAATGGCTTGCCAAAAGCGAGTGGCAGGACGAGCCGGTCCAACCCGTCGCCGACAAGATCGCGTAGGGTAGTGGGTCCGATCAGGGGCAAGAACAGGAACGGCCCTGGTTTAATACCGTAGTAGCCCATGCTGTCGGCAAAGCCGTTTGGTCGTCGGGGAAGGGCAAAAGGGTGCCGTTTCGCCACGTCGACCAGACCTGCGCCGCCGATAGTGGAGTTGATGGCAAAACGCCCGAATGTTTCAGCGCCCTTGCCGGGTTCGAGCTGAAGCAGGAAGTTAAGGAAAACGACTGGTTCGCGGAGGTTGTAGAGGAAGTTGCGTAGTCCGCTGCGTATCGGTCCAGGAACCCTGTGCTGATAAGTGAGCGCTATAGGGCCGACAAATGCCTTGTCGACCGATTGCGTGACCTCAAAGGACTTCACATTGACGCTTTCCAACGGATCGCTGACGATGCGTGGTCGCGCCGTTACGACGATATCATCCTGATCGACCTCTTGGCGCGTTGCTGGTGTGACCGGCGCCACCTGCGGAGGTGATGCGAGTGCTGTTTCCTGAACTGGAGTCGCGTCGATGCGCGGACCAGCAACTCGGAGATGTTCGATCTCGCGGGGCAGTTTTCCGTCACCCGCGACGGGTGCGTTGAGCAAATGTAGCGCGACGATGGCTGCCGAAATGCTCATGGTGTCTTTCCTTACGGTCTTCCGTTCCCATCCCCGCCAGTGCGTAGGTTAGGTGGGGGCGAAGTCGGTGCGAACTGGATGCGGCAGATGAAAGGGCTGTCATGATTTTGATTGAGCGCTCATGGTCGACATATCAAGAATGGCTGAGCCGGTAATCGACAGAAAAACCCATATGGTCCGATAGCATATCGGCACCGCCCGCCCGCCCGAATGGAATAGCGGCGTGCATGGCATTTAATATGACATGTTCGCCATCGCTCATGAACTGCCAGTCGCGCCCGCGTTTCAGGATCCATTTGGCATCGGCCGATTGCGCGATTCCGCCCGCCGGATTGGTGAAGCAGATGCTTAGGCCATCGCGCACAACGGCTCGACCCCGGTCGTTGCTTAAGCCGCGGACCGAACCTAGCAGGAGGCTGCGTCGCGCTGGGCGCGGTCCCATGTTGAAGTCACCAGCCATAATGAGGGGGGAGGCAGGATCGTGATAGATCGCAACGAAGCGGCGCAGAAACGCGACCTGGCGCTGATAGGCATAGAGTGAGCGATCATCCGCTACACCGGACGCACGCCGGGAATTGAGGTGTGTGGTCAGGATTTCGACAGGGATGGGGACGCCAGGTACGGCAACGGCGACAAGGAGCACGCCCTTGTTGGCAAGGCAGTCGTAACCGGCACAAGTATAGCTTGGGAATGCGGCGCGCCGCATACGCACGATGGGATAATCAGAGAGAATCTGCAGGCCGCTGTCGACGAATTTGCCCTGAGTTTCCCCCTTGATCCAGCTACCGGCTGCTGCAAACCGTCGATCATCGGCGGACAAGGCTCTATCGTCATGCGTATCGGCTGCTGGACCGGTGACGATATGGGCATAGCCGGCAGCCCGCCCTATCGACTTGGCTTCGTCTGTAAATGCTTCTTGCAATGCGACAATGTGCGGTTGACGTCCCCGTGAGCGGAGCTGACCAAGTCGTTGCCCGATGGCCTCAAGTGCACCATCACGCCCCCATGCCACGGGCCAGGGCAGGCCCTTTACATTGTAGGTCATGACCGAAAGCGCTTCGGGGGCAGCACTGCTATTTGGTTCAAGATCAAAGGGTGCTGAACGCAGCGGTGGGGAAGCGCCAAGGAGGCTAAAGGCAACCAGTATCCAGCAATTTCTCGTTCGCACTTGTCGCTCCCTCGCTCGGATCGTCAAGGCAATGACGTCGTGCGCCTCCCAATGTCGCAGTGGGCTGGAGCAGTTTGCGCAGGATGCGATAATCCCGGCGTGGCAACGTCCCAGAGGTGCCGGGACATGATGATGTCTCGATGTCAGGGGAATTCATCATGGACAGGGCATCAGATACTCAACGCTATCATTGGACGCGGTACGGGATAGCATTGGCGCTTTTGGTGATCCCTCAGATTGCGCGAGCCGAAGCAGTCCCAATAGTTTATGATTCGCCCGGCGTTAGTCATGCAACTGTCGTGAAACAGCCTGATCTCCGCCGCAAAGACTGGAAACGTACTTTTGATTTTGGTAACCAGCGTCTGTCAATCGACGGTACGCGTGCAAAATCGGCGAGCCTTGTCGATCGCTTTGCGCTCAGGCCGGACAACAAGATCAAATCCTGGTCGCTGTCTGGCCGTTATGACCATAATATTGGATCGCTTGGCACCATCGGTCTTGTCGGCACGGTTTTGGTTGAAAAGCGACGTCCGTGGGGGCTCATGTCTGGCGGACACGCGCTAGGTTCACGAACGGTGTTCGCCGGCGTCGAATGGGTCGGCGAGGAGCGCGGACATATCGCACTTGGCGTGTTCAAGGCCGGCAATAGTGGGGTACGACACGGCTTTGATCGGCTGGCCGAACTTGCCGCCGGTGCTCCACTCAACGCTTCGGGTCTTCGCTTTGAAGGAGATGTCCTGGCGTGGGGCCTGGCAGGTACAGGAAACCGCGGAACGACCTTGGGTTTCGATGCCCGCCTTCAACGTGTAGGCTTGGCCGATGCCACGATGATCGGTGGCCGGACCAGCGGGACGGACAGTCGCTTAGCGTTCACGCTACGTCACCGCTTCTAGAAGCGCCGGCCTGATTTCACAGATAGCTTGGAGCGCTCGGACTGGTGCGCCGCTAGGTCAGACCGGCGAAGCAGAGACCCATCACCGGTTAGGATGGCGCCGTATTTTCCGTTATCCGCACACCGGCTCCGATCCTGCCCAGCAACAAAATTAGTCCGGGCAGTAGAGTTAGCACAAGCGGGGCGCCGATCGCCAAGCCGGCGATGATCGCCGTCGCCAACGGCCGCTGCAGCCCGGATCCGCGGCCTAACCCCAACGCCAGCGGCAATAATGTGAGGATCGCAATCAAGGCCGACATCAGGATTGGCCGCAACCGGGCACGGCCTGCCTCGATGAGAGACTCGCTGGTAATTGATGCGTCCGGGACAAGCTCGGCGAGAAAGAAAATGGCAAGTTCGGTCAGCATGCCGACGACCATCGTCACGCCCATGAGTGCAGATATGTCGAGTTCGGTACCGGTAATCCATAGGCCGAACAGGACGGCACAGATCGAAAGGAGGACCGTGCAGATAACCGCGATAGTGAATGCCCAGCTTTCATAGAGAAGCGTGAGCAATAATGCCGACAGGAGCAATGCTGCGACAAAAACAGTCGTAAGATCCGAAAAAGATTGTGTTTGTTGCGCGTAAAGGCCGCCATAGTCGATGCGGATCGTCGCTGGGAGATGGAGCTGTCCAACCTTCGTTTGCACGGCCTTCATACCAGAGCCAAGGTCAAGTCCTTCGAGCCGCGCCGTCACCGCGATGAAGGGCGCCAGATCCTCCCGCGTTATCTGGCGCTGACCTGCAGCGATCTCGACGTGAGCTACCTGGTTCAGAGCAGCGGTCCGCCCATCCGGCGCGCGCAAAATGAGGGCACCCAACATGTCGGCGCGCTGACGCAAAGTGAGTGGCGCGCGGACGCGGACGTCGATCAAAGTTTCGCCAGCGAGTAGCCGCGTGGCCACTGTGCCCGCAATCTGGGCTTCGACCTGTTTTGCGACCATGTCGGGGTCGAGGCCAGCCAGCGCAGCGGCTGGCCGATTGACCTTCAGGATGATCGCATCGCCCGCCACGCGCAATCCGTCCTGTACCTCGACAATCCCATTGATGGTGCCGATACCTTGGGCAACCTTGCGGGCCGCTGATGCAAGGGTACCGGGATCATCGCCAAATAGTTTTACCTCGATGGGTTGGGGGACAGCCGTGAGATTGTCCGGCGTCAGCGCCAATGGCACAGATTTGAGGTTGTGAATTAAGGAGGATTTGGGCTTCGTCGTAGTGACGAAGGAACGAAGATGAAGCC
>JALCRK010000029.1 GCA_022652485.1 Sphingobium sp. | reverse complement strand
GCGCCGCCGAAACTGCGCGCTGCGGCTCCCGTCGGCGATGGCACGTCTTTGCTACTGCGCCGCCCTGACATCCGCGAGGCCGAACGCCGCCTTGCTGCCGCCACTGCGCGGATCGGCGTGGCGCGTGCCGATCTTTACCCCCGCATCAACCTCGGCGGCGCGCTGGGCCTGTTGAGCGGGGGGCTGGCTGCAACCGGGTCACCGCTGGTGAGCTGGGCCTTCCCCAACCAGGCCCCGGCCCGCGCGCGCATCGAACAGGCCGAGGCGACCGAGCGGGCAGCGCTGGCCGGATGGGATGTCGCAGTTCTCCGCGCGCTACGTGATGTCGAGACAGCGCTTGCGGCCTATGATGGCGAAGTGCGCCGCAACCGGGCGCTGACCGAGGCCCGCGACGAAGGACGCCTCTATGCCCGCCGCGCCGAGGCGCGCGTCCGGCTCGGCGATGCGGCACCGCTCCTGCGGATCGACGCCGATCGCACGCTGGTCCAGGCCGAGTTGTCGCTGGCGCAGTCCGAACTCGCCGTTGTGCAGGCGCAGGTTGCGTTGTTCCGGGCGCTTGGCGGTGGCTGGCGCAGCGGTCCCAAGCCGCTAGAATGAACCCATGAGAATCCTGATCGTCGAGGACGATGCCGACACGAACCAGTTCATCGCCCGCGGCCTGGCCGAACTGGGCCATCAGGTGGTGACCAGCGGCGACGGGCGCGACGGGCTGTTCCACGCCACCGATGGCGGCTTCGATGCCATGGTGGTCGATCGGATGCTGCCCGGGCTGGACGGCCTCGCGCTGGTCAAGGCCCTGCGCGCTGCCGGAAACATGACCCCGGTGCTGATGCTCACCGCCGTCAGCGGGATTGCCGACCGGGTCGAAGGGCTCGAAGGCGGGGCGGATGATTATCTGGTGAAGCCCTTTGCCTTTACCGAGCTGGCGGCCCGCCTCCATGCGCTGGGGCGTCGGCCTTCAGCCGCGGCGGAACCTGCGCGGCTGACAGCGGGCGATATCGTGCTCGATCTGCACCGCCGCACCGTCACGCGCGCAGGCCGCAAGATCGCGCTCCAGCCCCGCGAGTTCACCCTTTTAGCCGAACTGATGCGCAACCCTGGCCGCATCATGACCCGGACCATGCTGCTCGAACGGGTGTGGGATTTCGACTTCGACCCCAAGACCAATATCGTCGAGACCCATCTCAGCCGTTTGCGCTCCAAGCTTAACGCCGGGTTCGACAGCGACCCGATCGAGACCGTGCGCGGCGCGGGCTATCTCGTCAGGGACGGCGGATGAAGCGCTGGTGGCGCGGCACGTTCGGCTTGGTGGCAGCAGTCGCTGTGGGCTTTGCGCTCGCAACGCTGGTAATCGGCGCTGTGGCCTTCGAAACCACCCACGAAGCGCTCGAACTGCAACTCGATCACCGCATCGCCATCGAGACGCAGGCGCTGATCGACGAAGGGCAGGACGGGCATGAGGGCGTGGCTGCCGCTATCCGTCGGCGCGATGCGGCAAGCAGCACGGCAAGCCTCGGCTATCGGCTCGTTGATGCCCAAAACAGGCCCGTGGCGGGATCGCTCGATACGATCGTCCCGCCCAAGCCCGGTTATGTCGAACTGCTGCCTTACAAAGCGAACGGCGAGGAGCGGATCGCGCAGTCGCTGACGACTATCCTGCCGGGTGGCTACCGGCTGCTTGTCGGAGCCGATCGCGCCGCCATCGACGAAATGGACAATCGCCTCATACTCTTGTTCCTCGGCGCATTCGGCGCGATGCTGCTGCTCGGCATCGGTGCGGCCTGGCTGGTGGGCATCGTAACCCGGCGGCGGCTCGCCCGCATCGATCACACAGCGGCTGCGATCATTGCCGGCGATCTGTCGCGGCGCGTGCCCCTGACCGGAAGCGGCGACGAGTTCGACGGCGTGGCCACAACGCTCAACCGGATGCTCGACCGCATCGCCGGGCTGATGGAGAACCTGCGCCAGGTCTCAAGCGATGTCGCCCACGATCTGCGCACGCCGCTCACGCGGCTCCAAAATCGGCTCGACGAGGCCCTGCGCGAACGCAACCCCGAGCTGCAACGCGAGGCGATCGAGGCTGCCGCCAGGGAAGCAGGTGAGCTGCTCGAGGTCTTTTCCGCCCTGCTACGGATTGCCGAGGTCGAAGGCATGGCCGCCCGCGCACACTTCCAGACCATCGACCTCAGCGCGGTGGTGGCCGATGTGGCGGATGCTTTCCGACCCTCAATGGAGAGCAGCGGCCACCAGCTTCTCACTAGCATTGCGCCCGGCCTCACCATGCACGGCGATCGCAGACTGCTGCAACAGATGCTCACGAACCTGCTCGACAACGCCGCGCAGCACACGCCGCAGGGAACGACCGTTCACATCGTCCTGGCAAACGCTCATCACGGCATCAGCCTCGCCGTCACTGATAATGGTCCGGGCGTAAGCGAGAATGAGGCTCCCGAACTCTTCAACCGCTTCGCGCGGGTCGACCGCAGCCGTTCAACGCCCGGTCATGGTCTGGGGCTGGCCATGGTTGCGGCAATCGTTGCGGCGCATTCTGGCAAGGCAACGATTGCCCCGCGCCCGGGCTTTGGTGTGCACATCGAGCTTTGATCTTACCCAACAGGCTGGCCAGATGCTGGCATTCGTTCCTCGAGCACTCACCAGTCATGGGGGGCGTGATGAGTAATACCTAATGCAGCGTGGCTGCAATTGGCGGAAGCAGGCGCTCAATCCGGCGATCTTGAACGACGGGGGTCTGGGTCGGAAGCCGCCCTTTCCGGAAGCGATAGGGCTGAATTCAAAGTCAGCTTGATACGATCTCGCGCATCCAATCGTTGATTTCTGCTTCGACCCACACAACACATTTGGGCCCCAGCGACCGCGACCGTGGGAACCGCCCCTCGCTCATCCGTTGATAGATAGCGGAGCGGCGCAGTCCGACACGCGCGATGACTTCCGGGAGGCGAAGAAAGCGAGCAGGTGCAGTGGCGGCCAGACGCGGGGGTTGCGTGCCATCTTGAGGTGAATGTTGCATTTCTAATCTCATTCGCTTGGGTTCGGTCCCCTCCGAACTCTGGAATTTACCGGGGCAGCGACATCGCGATGTCTCGGCCCACAAAATCATCGATGTGCTTGGCAAGCATTCGCGCAACAAGCTGTGAGGTGCCATTGGCCCACCGAGGCCGCAAATCCTCAATCCGACGCCCCAGGGTCCGCTGCAGATGGACGGGCAGGCTGGTGAAGAACTCTTCGAGAAATTCGCCCATCTCGCCATGCATCCATTCGCAAGCAAGATCTTCCTGCCCGGCGAGCGCGAGAATCATGGATGCGCGGGGGTGAGCTCCGCAGGCGGCAAGCACACGAGCTGCTTCGTCGAGCCCGATGGGCCGCTCACCACGCGCAACGCGAAGCAAGGTCTCGCGATGCATCCCGCATTCATTGGCAATCCTGTGGCGGGGCTTGCCTGCAGCATCGATCGCATGGGCTAGCACGCGAGCCAGGCTTTCATTGGCCGGTCTGGCGGCGGTTGTTGGATGGTACATTGTAGTCTCCTTGTTTCTGCAATGGTGCGAGTCGCAGGCATATCGCGAATTGTCGCATGTAGGAAAACGAAAAGAACATACATAGAACATCTCGTTTCGAGGCGAATCAGTTCCTCTATCCCAGTCGTCGCCGAATCACGGCGGACGTGACGGAAGTCACCGACGCAAGAAGACTGATTTATCGGCATTATCGTCGGCATGAAGCGTTGGGCAGCAAAAAATGCGTCCACATCTTTCCACCTTCAGCGGAGATCGGAGCACAACTCTTTCCTACGACCATTTCCTAGATGCATGTGGAACACACAGCGAACGCAAGAACGCTGTGACCACCCCTCCAACCGGAGCTTCACATGCAGTCTCTCAACCTCCCCCGACGCGTCGGCGTCACAGGTCTCGGCCCAAGGAACCTTGGCAGCGTCCTCAACATTGCCATCCCGGTCGCAGTCGCGGCGCTTGCGGCGAGCGCCGCCTATGCGGGCGCTGACACGACCTTCACCCCTGCCCTCACGAAGTTCACCTACATCAATTGTTCTTTATATGTTCTCACTCGATTCGGCTAGACAAGGATCGAGAAATGACAATCAGAACTCTCTTGGTCGCGGGCATCGCGATCACTTCTGCTATCCCGGCCAGTGCTCAGGACATGGCAGCGCCAGCTACGAACGGCGCTGCGGCGATCCCATCCGAAGGCATTCGGATTGCGGAAGCATCAAACGGCTTCCAACTGGTCGAGCATGGGCTCTGGCGTTCCGCGCAGACCGCCCCAGCACCGCGCCTGTCAGTGGCGGACGATGGCCGGGTCAACCTGCCATACAGATACGAGCCCAATACCAAGCCGGCCCCATCCGGGTTTCGGCGAGCAACCTACTTGCCTCACATCTATGCCGCTGAGGCGAAGTACTCATTGCCTGCGGGCCTGCTTGATGCGCTCGTATGGACAGAATCTCGTTACAACCCTTTGGCTGTCAGCCCGGCGGGTGCCGCGGGCCTTGGGCAGCTGATGCCCGATACGGCAAAAGAGCTTGGGGTCTTCAATCGCTTCGATCCAATGGCCAACATCTTCGGCGCAGCGCGATACCTGCGGCAGATGCTCGACAGGTTTGGCGTAGTCCACCTCGCGGTAGCTGCCTACAATGCAGGTCCCGGCGCCGTTGAACGTGCAGGCGGCATTCCCCGCAATGGCGAGACTCCTGGCTATGTCCGCGAAGTGCTTCGCCATTGGCGCTTTTAGCGGTCGCTCCGAATTTTAGAGCGACGCTCAAGGTGAGAGTTTGCCTCTCGTCTCAGTTGCTGCGCGAGAGCATCGGTAAGCTGATCCCACACTCAAGCCGGCGGGGCTGCCCTGTCCGCGCCCGTCGCCACCCCTAGGCAGTAACGCCCCCAGGCAGCCATCAACTTCACGCGGGCGCCCGGCTGGTCGGGTGTGCCGAGATAGGTTGTGCGGCGATAGGCAGCCTGGACAGCGTCGGGCGTCTTGTGCGCGAGAGCAGCTTCTACCACGGCATCGGGGATGCCCTCATTTGCTGCCCAATCAGTGAACGCAGAGCGGAAGCCGTGGACGTGGTATGGTTCGCTCATGTCGCGCAGCACCTTGAGCAGCGTCATGTCAGACATAGGCTTACCTGCCACGCCGGGGAACACGACATCGCTCTCAGACATCCGCAGGGCATCGGCTTTTGCAAGCACGGCCAGAGCCTCGTCAGACAGCGGCACGATATGCGCCTTGTTTCGCTTCATGTGCTCGGCGGGGATCGTCCACAACCGGCTCTCTAGGTCAAATTCGGACCATGTCGCCAGACGGACCTCCTGACTGCGCACTCCAGTCAAGATGAGCAGCTCCAGCGCAAGCCGCCCGAAGGATGGTTTACGGCGTAAGGCTGTGAGGAATCCGGGCAGCGCGACATAGGGCATGGCTTTGCGATTCTCACGCACCTTCACTTGCCGTGGCAGACCGCGACCCGCCTTCAGGCTGCCATTGCCCGATGGGGCCTCTCGGGAACGCCAGCCTTTGGCATGAGAATAATCCAGCACAGCGCAAATCCGATTGCGGACCTGACGGGCGGTATCGGGGATTTCCTGCCAGATCGGCGTCAGCACAGCGATGATATCAGCACTGCTGATGCTGCCCGTCGGCATGTCACCCAGCTTCGGAAAGGCATAGTTTTCGAGACTGGCGAGCCACTGGCGCGCATAGACCGTGCTTTTCCAGCCCGCTTCGTTCTCGCTGTGGTACTGAGTCGCGGCAGCGCGGAACGTCACCTTGGCGGCGGCCTCGTCTTTTTTCTCGGCCAGAACATCGCGGTGGTCGACCTTAACCGCCTTACGCAAGACCGTGGCTTTTTGCCGCGCTTCCGCAAGTGTCATCTGCTTGGCGCTACCCAAGCCGATATCCTGTCGCTTGCCGTCTCGCTGGAGCCTGAGGACCCAATAGGCTCCACCACGCTTATCGACCCTGAGAACCAATCCATCGCCATCCTGATAGGTGCCAGGATTCGCCATCGCTGCCTTGACCGCTACCGCCGTGAGCTTGCCCATTTCTTCCTCCCACACTTTCAAGCCCACCTTGGGAGGGGTGCAGTGTGGGAGTAAGCCAACTTACTCCCACATCCCTCCCACACTAGCCTCCGGCTGCATGCAAACAGCAGCGGACAAATGCGGGCCAAGAAGTGCAGAATACCCCAGGTTTTCCGGGATTTCCACGGTCATTCGTGGATGCTTGCGGATAAGGGGGTGGTGGACAGGGCTGGATTCGAACCAGCGTACGCTCTCGCGGGCAGATTTACAGTCTGCTGCCATTAACCACTCGGCCACCTGTCCTCAGATGCGGCCCGGAAGGGCTTTCGTCATCGGAAGCGCGCTCATGGCGAATGGAGGCTTGCCTGTCAATGCTTGATGGTGAAAAGAGGCACCATGAAAAGAGGACACAGAACCGGCAAGCCCAAGAGCGGCTATCCCCGCCTATATGGGCGCCATGCCGTCATCGCCGCGCTCGCCAATCCGGACCGGGTGGTGCGCAAGATCTGGGGCACGCGCGAGGTCATCAACGCGCTGGAACTGCCGCCCGTATTGCCCATCGTCTATTCCGATGTCGCGGATCTCGGACGGATGGTGCCCAGCGATGCGCCGCATCAGGGCATCGTCTGCGAGGTCGAGCCGCTGGAGGATGTTTGGCTGGGCGACGTGCTGGAACAGGGCGCGGAAGAAGAAGGGCAGAAGGCGCGCCCCATCCTCGTGCTCGATCAGGTGACGGACCCGCATAATGTCGGCGCGATCTTCCGTTCCGCCGCCGCGTTCGATGCGCTCGCGATCGTGACGCAGGACCGGCACGCGCCGCCCGAATCGGGCGTGCTCGCCCGCGCGGCGAGTGGCGCACTGGAGATCGTGCCGTGGGTGCGGGTGGTGAACCTCGCCCGCGCGCTCGATGAGATCGCGGAGGCCGGATACTGGCGCATCGGCCTTGACGGCGAAGCGAAGGAAACGCTCGCCACCGCACTCGACGGCACCACAAAGGTCGCGCTGGTGCTCGGTGCCGAAGGGGATGGCCTGCGCCACAATAGCATGGAGCATTGCGACATGATCGCTAAGCTGCCGATCAGCGCGCGCATGGAGAGCCTCAACGTCTCCAACGCCGCCGCGATTGCGCTTTACGCCGCGACCAATCGGTGATTGACTGATCCCTCGAACGAAGGGGGAGTGCCATGACCAGATTTGCCCGTGTCTGCGCCGCGCTTGCGCCGCTGCTTTTGCTGTCCGGCTGTCTGCTCAGCCCCGGCAAATTCACCTCCAGCCTCGACATCCGCAAGGATGGTGCGTTCACCTTTGTATATGTGGGCGAGGTTGTGGTGAGCGAGCAGGACGAGGCGATAACGCCCGATGCAGCAGGCGCAAATGGCGAAGACAAGCCGGGCGCGACCGCGTCACCCGCCAAGAAGCAGGAAGCGGCAATGACGAAGGCGCGCGAGATTGCCGAGGCGCTTGCCAAGGAAAAGGGCTTCCGCTCCGTCAAAGTGATCGGCGACCACAAGCTCAGCGTCGACTACCGGATCAGCGGCAGGCTCGACCACAGCTTCCTGTTCCCGTTCAACATCGACGCGAAGGCCATCATCCCGTTCCTCGCGGTGGAAGTGCGCGCCGACGGCAAGGTGCGGATGCAGGCACCCGCGTTCGGCAATGCCGGCGATGCGTCCCCTATGGGAGACATGGGAGGAATGGGCGGCGGCGACAAGGCGGCGAAAGAACGCAACGGCACCTTCACCCTCACCACCGATGCCGAGATCGTCAGCCAGAACGAGGAAAGCGGGGCGACGGATACGCCGCGCGGCAAACAGGTCGTGTGGAAGATAACGCCGCAGACCCGCGCGGTTCCGATGGCAGTGCTGAAGCTCGCACCCTGAACGTCAGGCGGGGAGCTGCGCGCAGCACAGTCTCCCCGCCCCTCTCCAAACCTTTTCGAACGCCCGTCAGGCCGCGGCGCGATAGCCCGTCTTGCCCTTGGCCGCCTCGCGCACCCGGTTGGCGCTCAGGGCAACCCGGAATTTCTTGATCAGGGCGCTCAGCGAATCCGCCTCAACCGCCAGTGTGCGCGATGCCGCGTTGCTCTGCTCCGCCATCGCGGCGTTCTGCTGGGTCATGCGGTCCATATCTCCCACCGCCGCGTTGACATGATCGAGCGTCTCCGCCTGCGTCTCGGCGGCCTGGGCGAGTTCCTTCATCGTGCCGCTCATGCCGTTGATACGCAGGACGATATCCTGAAGCACGGTGCCCGCGCGGCCGACCAGCGTGACGCCCTTCTCGACCTGCGCCCCGCTCTTGGAGATAAGATCCTTGATGCCCTGCGCCGCCTCGGAGGAACGCTGCGCCAGCGCGCGCACCTCGCTCGCCACCACGGCAAAGCCCTGCCCGGCGTCACCCGCCCGCGCGGCTTCCACCCCAGCATTGAGCGCCAGCAGGTTGGTCTGGAACGCTATGCCCTCGATCACGTCGATGATCTGGGCAATTTCGCTGGAGCTGTGGTGGATCTGGTCCATCGCCTCCACCGCGCTCGCTACCACCTCGCCGCCCTCGGCGATTTCCTTCTGCATGATCGTGACGGTCTGGTTCATGCTCGCGGTCTGGCTGGCGCCCTGCTGGATCATGCCCGTCACCTCTGCCATCGCGGCCGCCGTCTCCTCCA
Source organism: Sphingobium sp. (assembly GCA_022652485.1). GTDB lineage: Bacteria > Pseudomonadota > Alphaproteobacteria > Sphingomonadales > Sphingomonadaceae > Sphingobium. Next base: position 35,114 of record JALCRK010000029.1, on the reverse strand, counting down.
GCGAGGCCGACTGACGCTCTGTCCGTGCGGCGAAATCGTCCGACGCGACCCGGATTTCCTCCGAGCCACTGTGAATATGCTCGACGCTGTAGGCAACCGCCGCCATCGCCTCGTGCAGCTGACGGATCGCACTGTTGAAATTGTCGCTCAGTTCGCCGAACTGGCCCTGCATCGGCGGCATGTTGACGGTGAGGTCGCCCTGCGCCATCCGCCCCATCGCCTCGCCGAACTTGGAGAGCATCTCGTTGCGCATCGCCTGCTCGGAGTCGAAATAGGTCGAGATCGCGATCTCCATGTCCAGCATTGCGGCGCGCACCAGCGCCACCAGCGTCTTTGCCAGCCGGTCCATTCCCGGCAGGCGGCCATAGGGCGAACTTTTGACGAGATGCACGATGATATCCGCCAGCACATTGGCATAGCCACCGATATACCAGCGCGGCTCCAGCCCGATCTTCGAGTGAACCTTGCCGATATGCTGCGCGCGCACCGCATATTCGGGCGTCGGGCGGCCGGTGAAAAGATGCCCCCAATGCGCCACCTGCGCGCGGCGAGCGCCGTTCATCGCCTCCTGCGAGGTAAACTTCTCCGCGAGGTGGGGCTGCGCCGCGATCATGCGGTAGAACCTGTCGAGGCTCGCGTCGCCGATCTTGTTCAGCGCCTGACGAACATAGGGGTAATAATCCTCGTCGCCCGCCATATTGAAGAAGGAGAGCCTCTCCTTCAGTTGGTCCGCAGCATCCGCATCCATAATCCGCTCTCCGATTGAGGTTTCAGGCTGATTATAGGATGAGGATCGGGCTAAGCGGCGCGTGGTGACGGGAAAATTAACCGTGATCCGGTGGAGCTGCGCCGGTCAATCCCGCAGCGCAGCCCCGTCATCCCGCGTCAGACGCCCGCAAGCGCCTGCTCGATATCCGCGATAATGTCGTCCGCGTGTTCGATCCCTACCGATATGCGGACGAGATCCTGACTGACGCCAGCCTTCGCCAGCTCGTCGTCGCTCAGCTGCCGGTGGGTTGTCGTCGCCGGGTGGCAGGCGAGCGACTTGGCGTCGCCGATATTGACCAGCCGCAGGATCATCTTCAGCCGGTCGATGAACACGCCACCCGCCTCCTTGCCGCCCTCGATGCCGAAGCTCAAAATGCCGGACGCCCTGCCCCCGGTCATCTTCTGGGCCAGCGCGTGATATCGGCTGTCCGGCAGACCGGCATAATTGACCCAGCGCACCTTGGGATGGGCGCGCAGATATTCCGCCACCTTCTGCGCATTTTCGCAGTGACGCTCCATACGCAGGCCGAGGGTCTCCAGCCCCTGCAACAGCAGGAATGCGCTGTGCGGCGCGAGTGCCGCGCCGGTGTTGCGCAGCGGCCCGACGCGCACCCGGCCGATATAGGCCGCCGGCCCCAGCGCCTCGGTGAAAGTAACGCCATGATAGGACGGATCCGGCTCATTAAGGATGGCGAAGCGCTGCTTGTCGGCCGTCCAGTCGAATTTCCCGCTGTCGATGATCATGCCGCCGATCGTCGTGCCATGTCCCCCGATATATTTGGTGAGCGAGTGGATCACGATATCCGCGCCATGATCGATCGGGCGGCACAGGAACGGCGTCGCGACAGTATTGTCGACCATCACCGGCACGCCATGCCGGTGCGCGATCTCCGCGATCCGCGCGATGTCGACGATGTTGCCCGCGGGGTTGCCGATCGATTCGAGGAAGACAGCCTTGGTCCGCCCGTCGATAGCGGCTTCCAGCGCCGCGAAATCCTCGCCATCGACAAGGCGCACCTCGATCCCCTGACGCGGAAAGGCATGGACGAACAGGTTATAGGTGCCGCCATAGAGCTGCGAGACGGAGACGATATTGTCGCCCACACCCGCGATGGTCTGGATCGCGTAGGTGATCGCCGCCATGCCGGAGGCGAGACCCAGCCCGGCGATGCCGCCCTCCATCTCCGCCACGCGCGCTTCCAGCACCGCTGTCGTCGGGTTCATGATGCGGGTGTAGATGTTCCCTTCCACCTTCAGATCGAACAGGTCCGCGCCATGCTGCGTGTCATCGAAGGTGTAGGACGTCGTCTGGTAGATCGGCACGGCGGCGGCGCGCGTCGTCGCCTCTGGGGTGTAACCGTGATGAAGGGCAATCGATTCAAGCTTCATGGGGAGGGCTCCGTCGGTTCAGACCAGCAATAAGGGAGGACGGAATTGATCGCGCTGGGCCATACTCATCCTCTCTCCACAGGATGGCGCCGACCATGTGGCGTGCGCGCTCCCGCATGGCGGAACATGCGCCATGCGCGGCATACGGGCAAGCCTCTTCCGATCCCTAAGCAAAAAGGGCCGGCGCATCGCTGCGCCAGCCCATATCCCCGCTACTGGGTCTTGGAAATCTGGTGATCCGGTCAGGCGGCGCGCACAGCGCCTTCCACTTCGGGATCCCGCAGCACATAGCCGCGGCCCCACACCGTCTCGATATAATTCTCGCCGCCGCAGGCCAGCGCCAGCTTCTTGCGCAGCTTGCAGATGAACACGTCGATGATCTTGAGTTCCGGCTCGTCCATGCCGCCATAAAGATGGTTGAGGAACATTTCCTTGGTGAGCGTGGTGCCCTTGCGGAGCGAGAGCAGCTCCAGCATCGCATATTCCTTGCCGGTCAAATGCACGCGGTTGCCATCGACCTCCACGGTCTTGGCATCGAGGTTGACCGAGAGCTTGCCGGTGCGAATGACGGACTGCGAATGGCCCTTGGAGCGGCGCACCACGGCATGGATGCGGGCGATCAGCTCCTCGCGATGGAACGGCTTGGTGACATAATCATCGGCGCCGAAGCCGAAGGAGCGGACCTTGCTGTCCATCTCGGAAATGCCGGAGAGAATGAGAACCGGAGTCTGAACCTTGGCGTTGCGCAGCTTCTTGAGCACGTCATAGCCATGCATGTCCGGCAGGTTGAGGTCGAGACAGATGATGTCATAGTCGTAGAGCTTGCCGAGATCGAGGCCTTCCTCGCCGAGATCGGTGGTATAGACGTTGAACCCCTCGGTCGTCAGCATCAGCTCGATCGCCTTCGCCGTCGTCGGTTCGTCTTCAATGAGCAGCACCCGCATATTTCGCCCCTTGTTCCCTTGCCCATTTAAGGACTTGACAAAAACGCCAAATCCGTTCTGCCCATAGAACGGTCGACGCAGGATGATATTAACTAAAATAAACATGAATGCAAAAGGTTAATTTTTCCCTAACCCGCATATGAGCACGAGTCGCGATGAAACGAATCTTATTTCATACGCTTAACGGCCCGGAAATAGAGATGAATCGACTCGGAATGCGACGAACGGAGTCCACCCCGGTTTAGCCCTCGCCGAGAAAATAGCGGCGTCCCATTTCGAAACGGCGTAGCAGGATGTGGGCTCCCACCGGAAGCAACAGCGCCAGCCCTGCCAGCATCCACGGCCCGAAATAGGGGCGGAGATAATGGATCACCGGGACGTGCAGAAACATGATGACAAGCGACATCCGCCCCAGCGCGACCAGCGGCGGCCAGGGCATCAACCGCGCCAGCCAGGCAAGGCCGAGCGACAATAAGACGGCTGCGGGAAGCGACACGGGCGGCCAGCCATAATCCCCGACCTTCATATTGAGCGGCAGCGGATGGCTTGTCAGGATCAGCACCGAAGCGGCCCCACCTAATCCCACCAACAGCCTGTCTTTACCGACCGTCCGCCACAGCGCGCCGAACCACAGCAGCAGCAGCGCGACCGGCACGGCAATAATACCCAGCGGGGAGGTATCGCTCTCGCTGCCCCACCACACGCCGCCCGCCAGCGCGATCGCCATCGCCACCGCCCAGCGCCAGTCGCACGGATCGGGCCAAAGCCGGTAGTGCACGACCTGCGCCACCCGCGCCAGCATCAGGCAGGGCACGAACCAGAAGACGGTGAGCGGCCCGCGCAGCTCGGTGCCGCCCAGCAGCCCCGCGCGCACTGCCGCCTGCCAGCTCTGGAACATCGGCGCATGGCCGCGCGACCACTCGATCAGCGGGTCTGCGGCCAACAGGCAGACGAGAAACGCGACATAGGGGATGCCGAGCGCCCGCCACTGCTTCGCCGCGAATGCGCCCAGCGGCGCGGGCTTGGAGGTATAGCCCGCCGCGATGAAGAACAGCGGCATATGGAAGGCATAGATCGCGTCGCGCACCGGGCCTCTGGTCCAGACATGGCCGATGACCACCAGGATGATCCCCAACCCCTTGGCGGCGTCCAGCCAGCCGAGCCTCGCCGTCTTTTTGTCCATAAGGCTTGTTCCCGATCCCGATAGCCTTATAGCATCGCGATCCTTCCCATTTACGCAAGAGATAGTCGTGGCTTCCGCCCTCACCTCCCCCCTGACCGAACGCGTGCTGATGATCGACGGCGAGGCGATCGTCCTCGACAAGCCGGCCGGCCTGCCGGTCGATGCTCCGCGTGACGGATCGCTAAGCCTCGAAAACCATCTCGCGTCGCTCACCTTTGGCTTCCAGCGTTGGCCGCTGGCGGTGCACCGGCTGGATCGGGATACGTCTGGTTGCCTGCTGCTCGCGCGCAATCCCAAGGCACACAAGCGCTTCACCGCCGCTTTCGAGGCAGGAACGGTGGAGAAGGTCTATGTCGCCGTGGTCGCGGGAGTGCCCGAGGCGCAGGAAGGCGTGATCGATCTGCCGCTGGCCAAGGTGAGCAGCGCGGAAGAAGGCTGGCGCATGGTCGGCAGCACGAAGGGCAAGCACGCCCTCACCCGCTGGCGCCTGATCGGGAGCAAGGATGGCCGCGCGCTCATCGCCTGCTTCCCTGAGACGGGACGCACCCACCAGATCCGCGCGCACCTGTCCGAAGCGCTGGGCCTCGGCATCGTTGGCGATCCGGTCTATGGTGCGCCGCCGATCGAGCCCGGCGTGCCGATGCTGCTCCACGCGCGCACCCTCTGCGTGCCGCGAGAGGGCAAGTCGCCTGTCCGGGCCACGGCGCCGCTGCCCGCCCGGTTCACGGCGGCGGGATTCTCGGAAGAAACCCTCACCGATGCCGGGCTTTGACGCATCTAGCTTCGTAATCCCGGCGGATGCGCTGGAAGAGCGCTTCATCACCGCGAGTGGCCCCGGCGGGCAGAATGTGAACAAGGTCGCAACAGCGGTGCAGCTGCGCGTCAATGCCTACCGGCTCGGCTTGCCGCTTCACGCCTTCCGCAAGCTGCGCACGCTCGCGGGTTCCCGCATGACGGCGGATGGCACGCTGCTTATCCTCGCGCAGAATTTCCGCACGCAGGAAGCGAACCGGCAGGACGCCCGCGCCCGCCTGATGGACCTGCTGGAAAAGGCGCACCAGCGCGATGCCCGCCGCATCGCGACAAAGCCCGGCAAGGCGGCCAAGGCGCGGCGGGTGGATACCAAGAAGGCACGGTCTTCGGTAAAGCAGGGGCGCGGCAAGGTCCGGCTGGATTGATCTCATCGATCCGACCGATTACTCCTGCCTTGGTGACCGGCAGGAGCGATCAATGGCGAACTATATACCGACGCTGAAGCAGCTTCAGTACCTGATCGCCCTCAAGGAGCATGGGCATTTCGGCCGCGCGGCGGACAGTTGCTTCGTCACCCAGTCCACCCTCTCCGCCGGCATCCGCGAGCTGGAAACGCTGATCGGTGTGACGCTGGTCGAGCGCACCCGGCGCGTCGTGCGTTTTACTGCGCTGGGCGACCGCATCGTCGAAAAGGCCTATCGCGTCGTGCGCGAGGCAGAGGAATTGGCGGAGCTGGCCCAGGCATCGGCCAAGCCGCTGACCGGCGACCTGCGCATGAGCGTGATCCCCACCATCGCCCCGTTTCTGCTACCCCGCCTGCTTCCCCATCTGCGCCACGAGAAGCCCGAGCTGAAGCTCTATCTGCGCGAAGAGACCAGCCAGTCCGCCATCGAGTCGCTGCGGCATGGCAATGCGGACTGCGTGCTGATGGCGCTGCCCTATGCCACCGGAGAGGTCGAGAGCGCGCACCTGTTCGACGACCGGCTCTATGTCGCCTTCCCGAAGGACGACCCGCGCGATCCCCCGCCCAGCATCGCGCCGGAGACGATCGACGAAACGCGGCTGTTGCTGCTGGAGGACGGCCACTGCCTCAAGGACCACGCGCTCGCCGCGTGCAACCGGCCAGAGCTGCGCGCCCACGCGACGATGATGGGCACCTCCCTCCACACGCTTGTTCAGATGGTGGATAACGGGCTGGGGCTGACGCTGCTGCCGGAAATGGCGATCGCGGGCGGGATACTGGAACATACCCATATCGCCGCACGCCCGCTCGCCTCGAGCAACGCCTCGCGCGAGATCGCGCTGGTGTGGCGCAAGGGCAGCCCGCGCGAGAAGGAGTTTCAGATGCTGGCGGAGATATTGAAGGATTTATCGCGGCACTCGATTCAGACCGCCGCCTGAGCCTGAGCCTCAGCCCCATCTGTCCCGCGTGGCGTCGTCTTCGGCGCGCGCCTCGACCCATGTCGCGCGGCCATCGGCGAAGCGCTCCTTCTTCCAGAACGGCGCCGATGTCTTGAGCCAGTCGATGAGGAACGCGCAGGCTTCCAGCGCCGCTCCCCTGTGCGCCGATGCCGTACCGACGAACACTATGCGCTCACCCGGATGAAGCTCCCCCACGCGATGCACCACGATAACGCCGAGCAGGGGCCAGCGCGCCTGCGCATCCTCCACGATCCGCGCGATCTGCGCCTCGGTCATCGCGGGGTAATGATCAAGCCGCATGGCAACGAGGCCATCGCCGCCGCGCACGATCCCGGTGAAGCTCGCCACTGCGCCGCCGCCGAGCCCCTCCAGTTGCGCGAGCAGGCTGGCGGGATCGAAATCCGCCTCGCCGACGGTGATGGAGACGAGGCTCACCCTCCCGTCACCGGGGGGAACAGCGCCAGCTCCCGCCCGGAACCGAGGAGAGCGTCCAGCGGCACGAAATGCTGGTCCAGCGCCGCGCGCAAGCGCTCCGGCTGGGCAAAGGCCTGCGCATAGCCCTCCCCCCGCGCGGCGAGCAGGGCGATCAGCTCCGCGACCGACACTTCCGCGCCGGGATGCGCGATGCTCTCGCCATCCTTGCCAATCCTTTCGCGTACCCAGGCGAAATAGAGAATATCGAGCTGGGCCGTCATCCTAATCCATGTGCCTCAGGCCGACGCGGAGATAATCCCAGCCGGTGAACAGCGTCAGGATCGCCGCCGCCCAGAGGGTGAGAATGCCTACCTGATGCACGAACAGCCACTGCGGCAACCCGCCGCCAAGAATCAGCGCGCCCAGAGCGATCAGCTGAAAGGTCGTCTTCCACTTCGCGAGCCGGGATACCGGGACCGACACCTGCAACCCGGCGAGAAATTCGCGCAGGCCGGACACCGCTATCTCGCGCAGCAGGATCACCAGCGCCGCGATAATATGGACGCCGTCGATATCGTGCGTCGCGGTCAGCATCAGGATGACCGCCCCGACCATGATCTTGTCCGCAATGGGATCGAGAAAGATGCCGAGACGCGACACCGTTCCCTGCGCGCGGGCGAGATAGCCGTCGAAATAATCGGTGATGCCCATCAGGCAATAGAGTAGCCAGGCGAGCAGATATCCGGTGCGCCATTCATGCCCCTGCTCCGCCGGCCAAAGCAGCGCAACGAGGATCGGCACCGCGAAGATGCGCGAAAGGGTCAGGATATTGGGCAAAGCCTGCATCGATTCCGCCTGCCATAGAGGCGGCGCGCTGGCAAGCGCGGAGGTGTTGGCGGAAGCGCGACAGGCCGCAATTCTCCCCTGCAGCGCTTTCATCATTGGACAGCGCCGGAGCAAACGGCTAGAGGCGGGCGCAGTCGTCATGATGGGAACCAGCCGCCTCATATGAAAGCATCGCTGCGCCTGCTGACGAAGCGGCGGTTCGCCCCCCTGTTCGCCACCCAGCTCCTCGGCGCGTTCAACGACAACCTGTTCAAGAACGCGATGGTGCTGTTCGTGGTCTACAGCGTCTATAGCGATCCGCGCGCGGAAACATGGTTCAGCGCGCTCGCCACTGCCGCCGCGACGCTCCCCTTTTTCCTGCTGTCCGCGCTCGCGGGGCAACTCGCCGACCAGCGCGACAAGGCCGGCATCATCCGGCTGGTGAAGCTCGCGGAAATAGGCATCATGCTGGTGGGGGCCGCGGGGCTTTTCATGGCCTGGATGGGCGCCGCGGTGGAGATCGTCGCGATCCCGCTGATGATGGCGGCAATGTTGGCGATGGGCGTGCATTCCACCTTCTTCGGCCCCATCAAATACGCGATCCTGCCTCAGCATCTCGCCGATGACGAGGTGCTCGGCGGCACGGGCCTCGTCGAAGCGGGCACCTATATCGCTATCCTCGCGGGCACGATTCTCGCCGGGCTGATCCATGTCGAGGTGGCGGCGGTGATCGTGCTCTTGGTGGCGGTCGTCGGCTATCTAACAGGGCGCATGGTGCCGCCCGCGCCGCCGCTCGACGAGCCGGTCAAGCTCGATTTTCATATCGTGCGCGCATCGGCCCGGCTGGTGAACGCGACCCTGCATATTCCGCGCCTGTTCCTCGCCATCGTCTCGATCAGCTTTTTCTGGACCATCGGCACGGTGCTGTTCATTCAGTTTCCGCCGCTGGTGAAGAATGTGCTGGAGGCCGACAAGGCGATCGCGAGCCTGTTCCTCGGCATTTTCTCGGTCGGCGTCGCGATCGGCTCGATCCTGATCAACCGCATGTTGCAGGGCCATGTTTCAGCGAAGTTCGCGCCGGCATCAGTGCTGGCGATGGGAGCATTCGTAATCGCGTTCCATATCATCTGCCGCTTGTGGGACAGCGGCCTGCCACCGGGGCAGCTGATGTCGCTGCACGATTTCCTCGCCCATGATTATGCGGTGGCGCTGGTGCTGGTGCTGCTGGGTATCGCCATTTCCGGCGGCATGTTCGTGGTCCCACTCTACGCGTTTCTCACCACCACGGTGCACAAGTCCCATGCTGCACGCACCGTCGCCGCCAACAACATCGTCAACTCCGGCGCGATGGTGGTGGGCGCGGTCATCACGCTGGGGATGAGCGCGATGGGGATCGATGTGGTCAACCAGCTGCTGTTCACCGCCTCGATGACGGTCGTCTCGGCGTTCCTCGCGCAGAAGCTGCACCTCGCCTGCGACTAGAGCGGCAAAATCAGACGATAAAGCAGAACGTCATCACGAAGAATGCGGCGAAGCCGTTCAGGAACAGCCTGAGATCCTCGTTCTTCCCCTGCCGGTCTTCAGGTTCCGGCAGCGGCCTCAGCACATGGGGCGGCAGCGTCTGGCGGAACGGGTGCCGGGCAGCTTCCGATGTGAGAACGAGCGCGCGTCTTTTCATGCCCGGAGTGTTAACGATTTGTTAACAGGGCGAAAAGGTGAATAAATGGTTAAGGCGCGACTGTCCCCTTATGGAGCACTATCGGCGTCCTACTCGGCCTCCGCGCGCTGGAAATGGAATATCGTCGCAGGAGGCACGTTCAGCCAAACCCGGCCGACCGGAACCGCGATCAGCCCGAGGCTTTCCAAGACCGCTTTCGGAATGGGCGACAGCGCGGAATAGGTGAACTGCACGAACACCCCGCCCGGTTTCAACAGCCGGAATGCCTCGTCCAGAATGGCGCGTTGGCTGTCCTGACTGAACGCAAGCATGGGCAGGCCGCTCACGACCTGTTGATAGCTGCCTGGCTCTCCGGCCGCAGCCGCGCTGATCCGCTCTGCCTTCTGGCGCAGGATACGGACTTCCGGAAACTGCCGCTCCAGCCCGCGCGCGAACACCGGGTTGATCTCCGCGACCTCGAGCATCGCCGGAGATAGACCGGTTGCCAGAATGGCGCGTGTAAATGCACCCGTTCCGCCGCCCAGCTCCAGCACACGACCTCCTTCGGGATCGATGCCGCGCACCATCTGCCGGGCGAGAAAGCGGCTGGAAGGCATGATCGCAGCCGTTTGCCGCGGCTTGCGCAGCCAGCCCAGAAAGAATTCCAAATTTTCCCGCGCCGCCTCTCCTAAATCGGCCTTTTTGGGCAGGGCGACACTGCGTGCGGGCTTGGGTTTGGGAATCATTGCGGGTACGTTTTCCACAAGTTTGCTTCTCCCGCCTTGTGACGAGGATGGCCGGGGAACACAAGACGCTTGTCGGCAACCAACCGGGGAATGGATTGTTTCCCTGCTGGCCTGCCGGATAGACGGCTGGTAGCATGGCCACGACAGACTGCGGAGAGTTTGGATGACGCGGAACCCTTATTGGATCGCCCTTGCCATGTTGATGATGCTGGGAGCCTGCTCCCCGGAAGGCGAGGATAACCGCTCCGCATCCGGCCACGGCATGATCGTAAACGAAAATGCCGTGGCCAAAGCGCCAGACAATCAGACCGTGACTATACCCTCCGATGAAAATCAGACAGGCGTTGGCGAGGCTCAGCAAGCCAGCACCATCCCCACCGCGCTGCGCGGCCGGTGGGGCATGGTGAAGAATGATTGCACCAGCCTGCACGGCGACGCCAAGGGATTGCTCGAAATTTCCCCCTCGCGCCTAGATTTCTACGAATCGCGCGGCACGCTGTCCAGGATCAGCGAGATCGAGCCTACCCGCATCCGCGCGACATTCGATTTCGAGGGCGAGGGCCAGAGCTGGCAGCGCGACGTCCTGCTGGAAGTCCAGGATTCGGGCCAGAGCCTGGTGCGCCGGGAATATGGCGAGGGGGTGACAGCCCAAACCGCCCATTACACCCGCTGCGGCCGTTAGGCACTCGCGAGACTTGCCAAACGGAACCCGTGCGGCCTAACGCATGTTTGGTTCGAAACCATCCCGTGCAGGAGACACCATGTCAAAGTCATATGAAACCATCCTGGTGGAAAAGCGCGACGCCGTCACGCTTATCACCATCAACCGTCCGCAGGCGCTGAACGCGCTGAGCAGCCACGTGCTGGCGGATCTGATAGACGCCTTCGCCTCCTATGACGCAGACCCCAGCCAGCGCTGCGCCGTGCTGACCGGCAGCGGCGAAAAGGCGTTCGCAGCGGGTGCCGACATCAAGGAAATGTCCGAAAAGGCCGCATCTGACTTTTTTCTTGAGGATTTCTTCGCTGGCTGGACCAGCCGCGTTGCCGCCACGCGCAAGCCGTGGATCGCCGCCGTGGCGGGCTTTGCGCTCGGTGGAGGATGCGAGCTCGCCATGATCGCGGACTTCATCATCGCCGCCGACACCGCCAAATTCGGCCAGCCCGAGATCAAGCTCGGCGTTGCGCCGGGCATGGGCGGCTCGCAGCGGCTTACCCGCGCGGTCGGCAAGGCGAAGGCGATGGAAATGTGCCTCACCGGCCGGATGATGGATGCCACCGAGGCGGAGCGTTCCGGTCTTGTGAGCCGCGTCGTCCCCGCCGCCGATCTGCTCGAGGAAGCGCTCAAGACTGCCGCCGCGATTGCCGCGATGCCGCCGATGGCCGCGATGATCAACAAGGAGCTGGTCAATGTCGCCTTCGAGACGACGCTGGCGCAGGGGTTGCTGAGCGAACGCCGCAGCTTCCAGATCCTCACCGCCACCGAGGACAAGAAGGAAGGCATGGCCGCGTTCGTCGAGAAGCGCGCCGGAGTGTGGAAAGGCCGCTGATAGCCGTCCGATAGAGAATGCGGGCTGGATTCCTGCACGCCATGCCACGATAAGACGGCATGACCCGGCCCGCATCCCCTCACCCTTCCCCGCCAACCGAGAGAAAGCGGCTGCTCTCGATCTTCGGCGGTTCCGCCGGCAATCTGGTCGAATGGTATGACTGGTATGCCTATGCCGCCTTCACCCTCTATTTCGCGCCCAGCTTCTTCCCTCAGGATGACCGCACCGCCCAGCTTTTGAGCGCGGGCGCGATTTTCGCGGTCGGTTTTCTGATGCGCCCGGTCGGCGCATGGCTGATGGGCACCTATGCGGATCGCCACGGCCGCAAGGCGGGCCTCACCCTCTCTATCCTGATGATGAGCGCGGGCTCGATGCTGATCGCTCTCTCGCCAACCTATGACAGCATCGGCATCGGCGCGCCGCTTCTGCTGGTGATCGCGCGGCTGATACAGGGGCTTTCGGTCGGCGGGGAATATGGCGCGAGCGCAACCTATCTCTCCGAAATGGCCGGAGCAAAGCGCCGCGGTTTCTGGTCGAGCTTTCAATATGTGACGCTGATCATGGGCCAGCTCGTGGCGCTTGCTGTATTGCTGGTTTTGCAATCGGTGTTGAGCGAGCAGGCGCTGGAGCAATGGGGCTGGCGCATCCCCTTTGCCATCGGTGGTGCGCTCGCGCTCATCGTGCTGGTTTTGCGACGTCGCCTGATGGAGACGGAGCATTTTGAGCGCGTGGCCGCAACACACGACGCGCGACGTTCCGGCTTCGCAGCCCTCATCCGCCACCATCCCGGCGCGGCGGCGCTGGTGATCGCGCTGACCGCAGGCGGCACCCTCGCCTTCTATACCTACAGCACCTATATGCAGAAATATCTGGTCAACAGCTCCGGCTTCAGCCGAGAGAGCGCGAGCTGGATCATGGCAGCGGCGCTGTTCTGCTTCATGTGCCTGCAACCGGCGTTCGGCGCGCTGTCGGACCGGATCGGGCGCAGACCGCTGATGATCGGCTTCGGCATAGCGGGGCTGTTCGGCACCGTGCCGCTATTTCGCGCCCTGGAAGCCGCGCATGATCCGATGACGGCGTTCGCGCTGGTGCTCACGGCGCTCATCGCGGTGAGCGGCTATACCTCGATCAACGCGGTGGTGAAGGCGGAGCTTTTCCCCGCGCATATCCGCGCGCTGGGCGTCGCCCTGCCTTATGCGATAGCCAACGCCCTATTCGGTGGCAGCGCCGAATATGTCGCGCTCCAGCTGAAAGCGCTGGGAGTGGAGAGCGCCTTCTACTGGTATGTCTCCGGCATGTGCGGACTGTCACTTATTGCCTATATGCTGATGAGCGAGACGCGCCTCACCAGCCTGCTCGACCGGGACTAGCCGCCCAGCATTTCCTCGACCCATGCCGGCACCAGATCGCCCGCCCGCCCCATCCGGCTCTCGTGAAAATAGACGCTGCCCGCCGAAGGATCGAGATTGAGTTCGAGCGTATCCGCGCCGACATAGCGCGCGGTCTGCACGAACCCGGCGGCGGGATAGACCGCACCCGAGGTGCCGATAGAGACGAACAGATCGCAGTTCCTCAGCGCGGCGTCGATCCGCTCCATCTGATAGGGCATCTCGCCGAAGAACACGATATCGGGGCGCAGCGCGGGCGCATTGCAGGCAGGGCAGACGCTGCCCGGTGGCAGGCTCTCCGCCCAGCGCCAGCTCTCGCCACACCGCGCGCACAAGGCGGAGAGCAGCTCGCCATGCATATGGAGCACACGGGAACAGCCGCCCCGCTCGTGCAGATCATCGACATTCTGCGTAACCAGCAACAATTCGCCGCTCCACTCCCGCTCCAGCCGCGCCAGCGCCCGGTGCGCGGCATTCGGCTCCACGCTGGCGAGCTTTGCCCGGCGTTCGTCATAAAAGCGGTGCACCTGCGCGGGATCGCGCGCCAAGGCTTCGGGCGTGCAGACATCCTCCACCCGATGCCCTTCCCACAGCCCGTCCGGCCCGCGAAAGGTGGCGAGGCCGCTCTCGGCGGAAATTCCGGCACCTGTGAGGATGACAATCGATCGATAGTCTGGCATCGGCATCTCATGCAATTCACGGAAGAAAGACGCAAGCCATGACGGCAATCGGGATCATCGGATTAGGCGGCCGAATGGGGCAAGCCATTGCCGAAGAGATTAACAGACAAAATATAGACCGAGGCGATGCTCGCAAACTCGTTTATTCTGGAATCGATAAGCCCGGAACCCTGATTGGCTTTTTGCAGCAACATCCTAACGCAGGTAGCCTCTCCGAGTTGGTTACGGCGAGCGACGTGATTATCGACTTTTCTTCCCCAGCAGCCCTCAAGGACAATCTGGAAGTGGCCATGCTGGCCCACAAGCCCATAGTCATCGGCACCACCGGGCTGGAGGAAGCGCATCATCACCTGATCGACGCCGCCGCGCACTCCATTCCGGTGCTCCAGACTGGCAATATGTCGCTCGGCGTCAATCTGATCGCGGCGCTGGTGGAAAGCGCTTCCGCGCGGCTGGGTGACGACTGGGATATCGAGATTGTCGAGATGCATCACCGCCACAAGGTCGATGCGCCATCGGGGACTGCCTTATTGCTGGGCGAGGCGGCGGCGCGGGGGCGCGGCATATCTCTTGCCGACCATAGCGAGCGCGGGCGCGACGGCATCACAGGCGCGCGCGCGCGCGGCGCGATCGGTTTCGCGGCGCTGCGCGGCGGCTCTGTCGCGGGCGATCATCATGTGATCTTCGCAACGGATGACGAGCGCATCGAGATCGGCCATCGCGCCGAGAACCGCGCCATCTTCGCGCGGGGGGCGGTGAAGGCGGCGCTTTGGCTCGTCGGGCAAGGTGCCGGGCGCTATGACATGAAGAGCGTGCTCGGTTTGTAGCCCATGAAGAAAGCCGATATTTTCGAGTTTTACCGCCGCCTCGCGGAGCTGAACCCAGATCCCCGCACCGAGCTCGAATATGGCAATGACTATCAGTTGCTCGTCGCGGTAGTGCTCTCGGCCCAGGCGACCGATGTCGGCGTCAACAAGGCGACGCGCGCGCTGTTCCGCGATGTCAAAACCCCGGACCAGATGGTCGCGCTGGGCGAGGAAGGCCTGAAAGCGCACATCAAGACCATCGGCCTGTTCAACGCCAAGGCGAAGAACGTGATCGCCTTGTCCGAAATTCTGGTGCGCGATTTCGGCGGCGAGGTTCCGCAGGACCGCGACATTCTCACCCAGCTCCCCGGCGTCGGCCGCAAGACCGCCAATGTCGTGATGAACACCGCGTTCGGCGCGGAGACCTTCGCGGTCGACACCCATATCTTCCGCGTCGGCAACCGCACCGGCCTCGCGCCCGGCAAGACGCCCCTCGCAGTCGAGCAAAAGCTGGACAAACAGACCCCGGCCCCCTTCCGCCGAGACGCGCATCACTGGCTGATCCTGCATGGCCGCTATATCTGCAAGGCACGAAAGCCGGAGTGCTGGCGTTGCCCGGTGGCGGACCTGTGCCGCTATAAGCCCAAGACCCCGCCGCCCGCCTGAAGTCGCCCGAGTCATCCGGCGTTCAGGACGATGCGGGTAGAATGAGATCAGGAAAGGATATCGCCATGCCATCCACCCTCACCTTCAAAACCCTAGCCGCTTTCGCCCTGGTCGCCCTCGCCGTCGGCCCCGCGCTTGCAAAGGACAAAAAGCCGGACGACCTTGTCGCCGTGGGAGAGCCTGTCGATTGCATCACACCGCACATGGTCCGCAGCACCCATGTGCGCGACGACAGAACCATCGATTTCGAGATGAACAACCGCACCATCTATCGGAACACTTTGCCCTATAGCTGCCCCAGCCTGGGCTTTGAGGAACGCTTTGCCTACAAGCTCTCGACCAGCCAGCTCTGCTCTGTCGACATCATCACCGTGCTGCAATCCTTCGGTGGCGGATTGAGCCAGGGCGCGAGCTGCGGCCTCGGCAAGTTCCAGAAGATGGAAAAGGTGAAGAAATAGTCTCCCTCCGCATGGATCATCGCCGCCCTGGC
Source organism: Sphingobium sp. (assembly GCA_022652485.1). Lineage (GTDB taxonomy): Bacteria > Pseudomonadota > Alphaproteobacteria > Sphingomonadales > Sphingomonadaceae > Sphingobium. Next base: position 19,436 of record JALCRK010000029.1, on the reverse strand, counting down.
ATAAAAACGGCGGATACCGCAAGTTGCCGCTGGCGCAGGCGCGGATGCTTTGCTAAGCGCACCGACGCGCCTGCGCATTGGCACCCATAGCTCAGCTGGATAGAGCGCTGCCCTCCGAAGGCAGAGGCCAGAGGTTCGAATCCTCTTGGGTGCGCCACTGTTTGCCGGCCCTCAATCGCCGGGCGGGCGCATCCGCGCCCTTGGCTTTCCTCGCATAAGCTCGGGCGGCCGTTCGGCCTTGCGAACCCTGCCGGGTTCGATCTCACCGCAATTGGGGCCTGAATGCGCGCGCTCACCCGTAAATCCACATGATGCTGGAAACAGGGCGGCACTTCATGCATTGCTGGCATGATGTCGCTCAGCCCTCCCCCCGCACACACCATCAGGATCGCGAGTTATAATATCCGCAAGGCAGTGGGGACGGATCGCCGGCGCAACCCGGAGCGTATCCTCGCGGTGCTGGCTGAGGTGGATGCCGATATTGTCGCCCTGCAGGAAGCGGATCGCCGCTTCGGGGCGCGCGCATCCGCACTGCCGGTCGCGCTGCTCGATCATCACAGCGATTACCAGCCCGCCCCGCTCAATATCCGGACGGACAGCATCGGCTGGCATGGCAACGCGATCCTCCTCCGCAAATCGGCGGAACTGAAGCGGTGCGACATCCTGCACCTGCCCTGCCTGGAACCGCGCGGCGCGGTCGTGGCCGACATAGGCTTTTCGGGCCATGACATCCGCCTGATCGGGATGCACCTCGATCTTTCCGGCCTTTGGCGCAAGCGTCAGGCGGCGGCGATCGTTCACGCCCACGGGCAAATGCCGCCGCTACCCACCGTGCTGGCGGGGGATCTCAACGAATGGAGCGCAACGCGGGGGTGCCTCGCGGACTTTGCGCGGCATTTTCATTTTGCTGAAACGGGCAGGAGTTTTCACGCGCGACAGCCAGTGGCGCGGCTCGACCGCATCATGCACTGCGGGCGCATGGAAGCGGTCGCCGCCGGTGTTCACGATAGCCCGCTCGCCCGGCGCGCGTCCGATCATCTGCCGATATGGGCGGATTTCCGAGTGGCCTAAACCTCAGTCGCCGGTGAGGATACGGTCCACCAGCTGCTTCACCGTTGGCACGAAGCCGTTGGAGTAGAACGGATCCTTGCCGAACTTGTAGGCGCCGTGGCCGGCGAACATCAGGTTCTGATCCGGGTCGCCACCATGCGCGATGTCCTGCAGCGTCTTCTGAATGCAGAAGCTGCGCGGATCGGCGAGGCGGCCGGTCGAATTGGTCTCGCTGTCCATCCAGCTGGAAAAGGCGCATTGCGACAGGCAGCCCATGCAATCCGCCTGATCCTTGCGGATAACGGCCTTCTCCGCGCTATCCACGAAAACCAGGGTATTGTCCGGCGTCTTCAAGGCGCTGTCGAAACCCGAGAGCGCCCACTCGCGGGCGCGCAGCAGGTCGCCCTTCGTCACCCAGAAATTCTTGCCCTTCACCGCCACATCGAGCTGGTGGGTATGGTCGCCCGCCTGCTCCAGCGAGAAGGCGATCTGGCGCTCGGACCGGGCCTCAAGGTTGCGCAGGAACGGATTACGCACGGCCGAGGAATAAAAACCGGTCGGCGAGAAGCGGTGAAGGAGGATGTCGCCCTCCTCGAGCTGCGTCAGCCTGTCTTTCCATCCCTGCGGGATCGGGCTTTCCTGCGTCAGCAGGGGCCGCGTGCCGAACTGGAAGGCAATGGCGCCCAGCTCCGGGTTGTCGATCCAGTCGTTCCAGTCCCGCAGATACCAGACGCCACCCGCCATCACGATCGGCACATCGTCCGAAATGCCGCCCTCGCGCATCGTATCGCGCAGGGCTTTGACGCGGGGATAGGGATCTTCCGGCATCAGCGGATCTTCGGCGTTGGAAAGGCCGTTATGCCCGCCCGCCAGCCACGGGTCTTCGTAGACCACCGCCGCCAGCCATTCCGCTGCCTTGGAATAAGCCCGCTTCCACAGCGCGCGAAAGGCGCGGCCAGAGCTGACGATGGGAAGATAATAGACGCCATATTGCGCCGCGATCTCGGAGAGCTTGTAGGGCATTCCCGCGCCGCAGGTCACGCCCGCGACCATGCCTCTGGTGCGCTCCAGCACGCCGTGCAGCACCCGCTGCGCGCCGCCCATTTCCCAGAGCACGTTGATGTTGATAGCGCCCTTGCCGCCCGAGATCTCGAACGCGCGCTTCACCTGCTCGACCGCGCCCTCGATCGCATAGGCGACCAGCTCCTCATGGCGCTCGCGGCGGGTCTTGGCGTGGTAGATCTGCGGGATGGGGTTGCCGAAGCTGTCGTAGCTATCCGCATTGACGGCAGAAACCGTGCCGATGCCACCTGCTGCCGCCCATGCGCCGGAGCTCATATGGTTGGAAACGGCAACACCCTTGCCCCCTTCTACCAGAGGCCATACCTCGCGTCCGCCATAATTGATGGGCTTCAACCCCTTGAACACCATTATTGCTCCTGAAAACGACCCGGATGCATCCGTGCAAACGCGCCTATAGCAACTTTTATCACAGGCGCATGGAAAAAGTGAGACGGTGTTTTGGGTTCACTTATTCAGCGCGCCAGGGCGCCCCATCGCGCCTTCATAGAGCGCGCCATAGCGGGCGAGCATCGTCGACTCCTGAAATTCCGCCTGCGCCTTGCGCCGGTTCGCCGCGCCGATAGTTGCGCGCAGCTCCGCGCCCTCCACCAGACGGCGCAGCGCAGCCTCGAACCGCGTCTCGTCATTCCGGGGAACGATCAGGGCGGCATTCTCGTCCGCCACCATGTTACGGACATCCCCGACATCGGTCGAGACCGCAGGCCGCCCCGCCGCCATCGCCTCGATGAGCGAGATCGGCGCCTGCTCGCTGTCCGACGACAGCGCAAAAATATCGAACGATCCGATATAGCGCGCGGGATCGGGCAGAAATCCGGGCAGGATCAGCCGCTGCTCCATGCCCAGCGCCCGTGCCTGCGCAACGATCGCTTCCCGTTCCGGCCCCTCCCCCACGATGGCCAGCCACACATGCTCCCCCAACGACGCGACGACGCGTACCAGACGGGGCAGGTTCTTCACCGCGCGCAATCCGGCAAGGGTGCCGACGACCACATCCCCCGCGCGCTTGCCGAGACCAGGGATCGCGCCCGGCGCGGGCGGCACGGCATAGGCCGCGACATCGATCCCGTTTGCGATGCGCCGAATGCGCGGGCGCGGCTGCGCCCATGCGCCCAGCGCCACATCTTCCAGCACCCGCGACGGCACCACCAGCGCGTGCGCGCTCCCCAGCGCCAGTTGCCGGAACAGGTTGCGCTTCGGCTTCAGCCGCTCCGCCTCATCCTCGTTGAAGCCATCCTCATGATGGATGAGCGGCGGGAGCTTGACGAACGGCGCGAACATCCGGTGCGCCATCACCCCGTCCATCGCGCCCCAGTTATAGGTCAACACGAGATCGAAGCGCTGCATATACCGCGCCCAGCGCCGATAGCGCGCCAGCCCCGGCAGGCCATTCAGCGACGGAGCTGCTTCCATCGGAAAATCGCATGGAACATCCGCCGCGATCGCCTTACGCGCGCCCATCGCGGCATGATCGGCGCTGATGACGGAATGATGCGCCCTCCGCCCCCAGACGTTCATCAGACGCACCGCGCGCGCCTCCTTGCCGCCAAGGTTGAAGCCGCTGTGAAGGTGGAGAATGCGCGGAATGCCCGTTTCACCCACGCGCTAGCACCCGCGCCAGCAGGCGCTCCACTCCTGCAACCGCTTCCGGCTCCTCCAGCGTCGGAGTATGGCCCACCTGGGGAACCACCACATAGTCGGCGCTGGCCCCGATCTCGCGCTCCATGCGCCGCCCGGTGGCCTCGCTCATCAGGTCGGACAGCTCGCCGCGCAGGATCAGGGTCGGCAGATCGCGGAACGCGGCCATGACCGGCCACATATCGACACCCGATTCGTTGCCCGGCACCTTGAACGGCTCGGCGATGCGCATGTCGTAATCGAGCACGATGCGGCCACTGCTGTTGAGGCGATACAGGCGCTTCGCCATCCCCAGCCAGTCCTCCAGCGTATAATCCGGGTAGTTCCGCGCCTGGGTCTCGGCGACCGCGCGTGCGGCATGAACCCATGTCAGGTGGCTCCCGCCGGTGCCGACATAATGGCGGATGCGGTCCAGCCCGGCCTCCTCGATCGTCGGACCGACATCGTTGATAAGCGCTCCCGCCAGCCGGTCGCGATGCGTCGGCGCCATGATCATGGTCAGGATGCCGCCCAGCGAGGTGCCAACCGCGACGAACTTCTGCGGCGCGATGTCGGCCAGCAGGCGCTCCAGATCCTGCACATAGGTAAGGGGCACATAGGTCATCGGATCCTTGGCATAGGCGCTCTCGCCCCGCCCCCGCATCTCCGGGCAGATCACCCGCCACTCCCCGGCATAACGCTCGGCGAAACGGGCATAGTCGCGCGCGTTGCGGGTCAATCCGGGAAGGCAGAGAAGCGCGGGCCTGTCCGCATGAGCGGCATCCGCGGCATAATCCCGGTAATGCAGGCGCAGGCCTTCCCCCGACCACCAATATTTGTCGTCATATCGTGCCATACTTGATCCTTCATGCCACCATGCACCATATTGCCGCATGATCCTCACCCCGCAAGCCGCCAAATATAGCCCCGCCACCGCGATATGCGATCTCCCCGGCCTCTCGGACCCGGTGCGACCGGCGCAATTCCCCCGGCACATCATGCGCTTCCGCAATGACCGCTGGGCGCAGAGCGTGGGGCTGGATGACCTAGACGACGCGCGGTGGATCGCGCATTTCGGGAGGTTCGAGCCGCTCGAAGGCTCGCTCAAGGAGCCGCTGGCGCTGCGCTATCACGGCCATCAGTTCCGCGTTTACAACCCCGATATCGGCGACGGTCGCGGCTTCCTGTTCGCCCAGCTGCGCGATCATCTGGGGCGCCTGATGGACCTTGGCACCAAGGGATCGGGCCAGACGCCCTACAGCCGCTTCGGCGACGGGCGGCTGACGCTGAAAGGCGGCGTACGAGAGATATTGGCAACGGAGATGCTGGAGGCTCTGGGCGTGCATACGTCCAAGACCTTCTCGCTGATCGAGACCGGCGAGGCGCTGGAGCGCAACGACGAACCCTCCCCCACCCGCGCGGCGGCGCTGGTGCGCCTCTCCCACTCCCATATCCGCATCGGCAGCTTCCAGCGCGCGGCGGCACTGGAGGACGAGGCGCTGCTGCGCGGGCTTACCGATTACGCGTTGAAGCGGCTCTATGATGCGCAGCCCGGCCCCAACCCCGCCGCGCAGCTCCTCGCGCTGGTGGTCGCGCGCACGGCGGACCTCGCCGCCAGCTACATGATCGCGGGCTTCGTGCATGGCGTGTTGAACAGCGACAACATCAACATCACCGGCGAGAGCTTCGACTATGGCCCGTGGCGCTTCACCCCCTTCTGGGAGCCGGGCTTCACCGCCGCCTATTTCGATCATCAGGGGCTCTATGCCTTCGCCCGTCAGGCCGAGGCGATCCACTGGGATGTCGCGCAACTGGCGCTGTCGCTGCGCGCGCTCTCCGACACCGAACCTCTGGTGGATGCGCTCAACCGCTTCCCCGAACTCTATGCCGATGCGATGCGGCGGCGTTTCTGCTGGCGGCTGGGAATCGCGCAGACCGGCGCGGAGGATGTCGCCACGTTGATGGAGGCGGCGGTACGCGGCCTGATGGAAACCCGCACGCCGATCGATCGTTTCTATTTCGACTGGCGGGGCGGATCGCTGCGCACGGCGGAGGCGGAAGGCCGCTATGGCGCGCCGGAATGGGCGCCTTTCCGCGAACGGATCGCGGGATCAGCCAACCCCGCCGCCGCCGATCACCCCTATTGGCGCGGCGATGCGCCCTGCTCGATGCATATCGATGAGGTGGAGGCGATCTGGTCCGCCATCGACGAACGCGACGACTGGTCGGTGCTGGATCGCAAGATCGAGGCCATACGCCTCATGGGCGCGGCGCATCGGGATATATCCCTGGCCGCATGAGGGCGCTATCCGCTTCCCAACCGGCAGGATTTCGGGCATATCCCTGACCATAATGACAGAAAAGCTCCAGTCCTTTGAGCCCGCGACGGGTGCATTGCTGTGGGGAGGGTTGCAAGGCGACGTCGATGCCGAGGTGGAACGCGCCACCTCCGTTTCAGCGCTCTGGGCCGCGCAGCCCGTCATCAAGCGCATGGAGACGCTGCGCCGGTTCGCCAATGCCGTGCGCGCCAAGGACGAGGCTCTGGCCGATCTGATCGCGCGCGAAACCGGCAAGCCGCTGTGGGATGCCCGGCTGGAGGTTTCCTCGGTCATCGGGCGGGTGGACATGCACATCGCGGCCTATTCGGAGCGCACCGGGCAGAAGCGCATGGATGGCGCGATGAACAGCCGCCAGAGCGTGCGCCACAAGCCGCACGGCGTACTGGCGGTGATCGGCCCCTATAATTTCCCGGTGGATGTTCCCGCCGGCCAGATCCTGCCCGCGCTGGTGGCGGGCAACAGCGTGGTGTTCAAGCCTTCCGAAAAGACACCCGCCACCGGCGCGCTGCTGGTCGAGCTGCTACATGAAGCGGGCGTGCCGCGCGATGCGGTGCGCCTGCTCATCGGCGGCCCCGATATCGGCAAGGCGCTGGCAAGGCATGAGGGCATCAACGGCGTGCTCTTCACCGGCTCGGCGCGCACCGGCATCGCCATCAACCGGGCGCTCGCCGCCTACCCGGAAAAGATCGTCGCGCTGGAGATGGGCGGTAATAATCCGCTGGTACTGTGGGACACGCCGGACCTCGCTGCGGCGGCGGCTATCATCGCGCAGTCCGCTTATGGCACGTCGGGCCAGCGCTGCACCGCCGCGCGGCGCCTGATCGTCCGAGAGGGCCTCGCGAACGACATCGTTGCCGAGCTGCGCAAGCTGGTCGCGCGGTTGATCGTCGATCATCCCCATGCCGAACCCGCGCCGTTCATGGGGCCGGTGATCGATAACCAGACGGCGGATGGCCTGAGCGAGAGCTTCATGGCGCTGATGAGCATGGGCGGGCGGCCGCTGGTGCACCTCAGGCGCACCGAGGAGAAGCGGCCCTTCCTGTCGCCCGCGCTGATCGACGTCACCGCGATCGAGGATCGGCCCGATATCGAGCTGTTCGGCCCGATCCTCCAGATGATCCGGGTGGAGAGCTTTGACGCCGCGATCCAGGAGGCTAACGCCACCCGCTACGGCCTCTCCGCCGCGCTCGTCGGCGGGTCGCCGGAGCACTATGAGCAATTCTGGCAGCAGGTCCGTGCCGGGATCATCAATTGGAACGGCCCAACCTTCGGCATCGGCGGATCAGCGCCGTTCGGCGGCATCGGTGTATCCGGCAACCATCGCCCGGCGGGCGGACATGCCGCCGATTTCTGCGCCTATCCCGTCACGTCCTCCGAGGCGGACCAGCCACGCGCGGGCATCGGCATCGGGCTTGCGCCGATCGACACCAGCGGCATGGGAGATTGACTCCTTAAGTCAGCAATAGAAATCCTTGGCGCGGCCAAAATGATTTTGCGTTGCGGAAAATCGTTCGAACCGCCATCTGCCCAACATGGCCGAAGGTGCATCAATCTCAGGGCGCGGGACTGTCTATCTCGTTGGCGCGGGTCCGGGCGATCCGGATCTGCTCACGCTGCGCGCCGCAAGGTTGATCGGAGCGGCGGAGCTGATCGTGCATGACGGGCTGGTGGACGAGGCGATCCTCGCCCTTGCTCCTGCCGGGGCGGAACTGATCTCTGTCGCGAAGAGCCGCGCGCGCCACACTCTCCCGCAGGACGAGATCAACGCGCTGCTGGTGCGCGAGGCGCTTTCCGGGCGCGATGTGGTGCGATTGAAAGGCGGCGACCCCTTCATCTTCGGGCGCGGTGGCGAGGAAATGGACGCCTGCACTGCGGCGGGCGTGCCGGTCGAGGTCGTTCCCGGCATCAGCGCGGCGATCGGCTGCGCGGCGGAGGCGCATCTGCCCCTCACCCATCGCGGCCTGTCGAGCGCCGTCACCTTCGTCGCCGGGCAATGCCAGGGGCTGGCCGAGCAGAACTGGGCGGGCCTCGCGGGAAAAGACCGCACCCTCGTCATCTATATGGGCATCGCCTCCGCGCCGCTGATCTCGGAAAAGCTGATCGCGGACGGCGTATCGCCCGCGATGCCCGTCGCGGTGCTGGAGAAGGGCACACGGGCGGACAGCAGGATATTGAGCGCGACGCTTGCCGGTCTGGCGGAAGTCGTCGCGCGCGAGCAGGTCGTCAGCCCCGCTCTCATCGTGATCGGCGATGTGGCGGGAAGGGCCGAGGAACAAACGCTCCGGCAACTGGAAAGCCGGGCAAGGGAGGCAGTGAAGTGAAGATTTTAACGGCGAACGATCTCGCGACCGGCGATGTCGTCTGGTGGGCGGGCGACGGCTGGAGCCGCCTGCTGGTGGAAGCGATCGATACGGGCGACAAAGGCGAGGAAATCGGCAAGCACGAGGAAATCGCCCGGCACGTGGTCGCAGCCTATGTCGTGGATGGCGAGATGACCGCCGATGGCCCCCGCCCCGCGCATATCAAGGAGCGCATCCGTGGCCTCGGCCCCACCGTCCGCCCGGACCTGACCCTGAAGCCAGAGGCTAGCGACCTCACACAGTGGGTGATTTGAGATGTACCAGTATGACACTTACGATCAGGCGATGGTCGATGCCCGCGTCGAGGAATTCCGCGATCAGGTGAAACGCCGTCTCGAAGGCAAGATGACCGAGGAGCAGTTCCGCCCGCTCCGGCTGATGAACGGCCTCTATCTCCAGCTGCACGCCTATATGCTGCGCGTCGCGGTGCCTTATGGCACGTTGTCGGCGCGGCAGATGCGGATGCTCGGCCACATCGCGCGCAAGTACGACAAGGGCTATGGCCACTTCACCACCCGGCAGAACATCCAATATAACTGGATCAAGCTCAGTGACGCGCCCGACATCCTCGCCGATCTCGCCAGCGTCGAGATGCACGCGATCCAGACTTCGGGCAACTGCATCCGCAACATCAGCGCCGATCAATATGCTGGCGTCGCGGCGGACGAAGCGGCGGACCCCCGCCCCTGGGCCGAGCTGCTGCGCCAGTGGTCGAGCTTCCACCCCGAGTTCACCTATCTCCCGCGCAAGTTCAAGATTTGCGTAATTGCCTCACCGGAAGATCGCGCGGCGATGCGCCTGCACGATATCGGGCTGGAACTGGTGAAGAAGGACGGGGTCGTCGGCGCGCGCGTGTTCGTGGGCGGCGGTATGGGCCGTACCCCGATGGTCGCGCCGGAGGTCAACCCGTTCGTCACCGAAGACGAGCTCATCTCCTATGTCGAAGCGTGCCTGCGGGTGTACAACCGCTATGGCCGCCGCGACAACAAGTACAAGGCGCGGATCAAGATCCTGGTGCACGAGCTGGGCGTCGAGGAATATCGTCGTCAGGTGGCGGAAGAATTCGCCCACATGAAGACCCTGGGCCTCAACCCGCCACGCGAGGAACTGGCGCGGATTGCCGAGCATTTTGCCGATCCGGCCTATGAGACCGGCCTGTCGGACGATCTCGACCGCTCAGACCCTGATTTCGCTCTCTGGGTCGACCGCAACGTCGCCCAGCATAAGCAGGCGGGCTATGCCATCGTCAATATCAGCCTCAAGCCCATCGGCGGCATCCCCGGCGATGCGAGCGCCGAGCAGATTGAGCTGATGGCGGACCTTGCCGAGCGCTACTCGCTCGATGAGCTGCGCGTCACCCATGCCCAGAACATCGTGCTGCCCTATGTCAAGAAGGCGGAGTTGTACGCGCTGTGGCAGGCGCTGGAGGCGAACGGCCTCGGTGAACCCAACCTCGATCTGGTGACGGACATCATCGCCTGCCCCGGCCTCGATTATTGCTCGCTCGCCAATGCGCGCTCAATCCCGGTCGCGCAGAAGATCGCGCAGCGGCTCGCATCGAACGGCAAGGATGCCGAGATCGGCGAGCTGAAGCTCAAGATATCGGGCTGCATCAATGCCTGCGGCCATCACCACGCTGGCCACATCGGCATCCTCGGCGTCGACCGCAAGGGCACGGAGAACTACCAGCTCCTGCTCGGAGGATCGGGCGCGGAGGATTGCTCGCTGGGCACGATCACCGGCCCCGGCTTCGACGAGAACGGCATTGTCGATGCGGTCGAGAAGGCCACCGACCTTTATTTGGCGCAGCGCACCGAGGGCGAGCGCTTCCTCGATACCTACCGCCGTCTTGGCATGGCCCCGTTCAAGGAGGCGATTTATGGCTGATCAGGTTGTCATCCCGGCGAAGGCTGGGATCTCAGGGAAAATTGCACAATGGCGCAAGATGCAAGCCTGCGCTGGCATGACGGAGATAGTAAATGGCTGATTTCATCACTCTCCGTTCCGACGAGCCGGCACAGGAGCCGGTCGTGACGCTCGAGTCCTTTGGCGACCAGTCGAACGCTACCGCCGTCCGCATCGAGCCGGGCGAGGACGCGCGCGAGCTGCTGCCCTTCCTCGGTCGCATCGCGCTCGTGGAGGTCAATTTCCCCGCTTATACAGATGGCAGGGGCTACAGTGCGGCGCGCATCCTGCGCGAGGCGGGCTATACCGGCGAGCTGCGTGCGGTGGGCGATGTTCTGGTCGACCAGATCAGCCATATGCGCCGCTGCGGCTTTGACAGCTTCAAGCCTAATGCCCCGCTCGATGATGCCGATGTCGAGGCCGCCTTCGCGCGGTGGCCGGATGTTTACCAGAAGACCGTCGATGACCGCCGCCCGATCTGGGCGAAGCGGCATGAGGAAGCCTGACCCATGAACGCAACCGCCCGCCAGCTCGATGTGATCGACGCCCGCCCCGCCTTCACGCAAGGTGACGCGGACGCTCTTAACGCGCGTTTCGAAGGCGTCGATACGCTCTCGATGCTGCGGGTGGTGTTCGCGGAAAGGCTGCTGGGCAATGTCGCGGTGGTGTCCTCCTTCGGCACCGAGAGCGCGGTACTGCTGCACCTCGTGGCGCAGGCCGACAAGACCGTGCCGGTGATCTTCGTCGATACGCTGAAGATGTTCCCGGAAACGCTGGAATATCGGGAAACCCTGATGCAGGCCTTCGGCTTCACCGATAGCCGCGTCGTCACGCCGCTGGAAGATGTGCTGGCGGCGAAGGACGCGAACGGCCTGCGCTGGTCATACGACCCTGATGGCTGCTGCGACATCCGCAAGGTCGAGCCGCTCGCCCGCGCCAAGCAGGGTCTGGACACATGGATCTCGGGCCGCAAGGCGTTCCAGTCCGTCACGAGGCAGAACCTGCCCCGGTTCGAAGTCGAGGACGGACGCCTGAAGCTCAATCCGCTGGGCGACTGGACCAAGGACGACCTCGAAGCCTATTTCGCCGAGCACGATCTGCCGCGCCATCCGCTGGAGGCGCAAGGTTATCTCTCGATCGGCTGCGAGCCGTGCACATCAAAGGTGCTGCCGGGCGAAGACCCCCGCGCCGGGCGCTGGCGCGGGTGGGACAAGGTGGAGTGCGGCATCCACACCGCCTCGACCCCGCTCGCGGACCCGGACGATCCGGCCAACATGCCGGTGTTCTGAGCGGCTTGCCAAACGCGACAATCCCTATACCTTCCCCTACGCGGCTCGCACTCCGGGCTGCCTGGGGGAGGGATCCAACATGACTTCGTTGCCAATAACATCGCTTACCGCCGCCATCTGCGGCCTGATGCTCGTCGTCCTGGCAATAATGACCGGCCTGCAGCGGACCAAGACCAAGACCCTGCTCGGCAATGGCACGGATGATGTGCTGCTCAGACGCATTCGCACCCACGGAAACTTCACCGAAACGGTGCCAATGGCGCTGATCCTGATGGCGCTGGCCGAATATCAGGGCGCAGGCCAGACACTGGTCTGCATCATCGCCGCCTTGCTGCTTTGCGGGCGGGCGCTCCATATCGTCGGCATATTGGGGACGGTCATGCCGGCGCGAGGCCTTGGGATGCTGATGACGCTCGCCGCGATTCTGGTTCCTGCCGGCTATCTCGCGTCCATCGCGGTTCGGTAATCACTCATAGCCGTAGTCGGCGTACTCGCCCTCGGCAAGGTCGCTGAATTTGGTGGTCTTCGCATCGAATTTCATACGCACCTTGCCGGTGGCGCCGTGGCGCTGCTTGGCGACGATCAGCTCGGCGAGGCCGTGGATGCGTTCCATATTCTCGCGCCAGATGGCGTAGGCGCCCTCGTCCTCCATTTTCGGCTCTTTGGCCATTTCGTAATAATCCTCGCGGAACACGAACCACACCATGTCCGCGTCCTGTTCGATCGAGCCTGATTCGCGCAGGTCCGAGAGCTGCGGCCTTTTGTCCTCGCGGCTTTCGACCGCACGGCTGAGCTGGGACAGCGCAAGAACGGGCACGTGCAGTTCCTTCGCCAGCGTTTTCAAACCCCGGCTGATCTCCGAAATTTCCTGCACGCGATTGTCGCCGGATTTGGAGGAGCCCTGCAATAGCTGGAGATAGTCCACCACGATGAAGCCGACATCATGCCGCCGCTTCAATCGGCGCGCACGGGTGCGCAGCGCGGCAATCGTCAGGCCCGGAGTATCATCGATATAGAGCGGCAATTCCTGCAATTCCCGCGCCGCGCGGGAGAGGTTCTGGAACTCCTGCCTGCTGATCTTGCCCATGCGCAGAGCCTCGCCCGAAATACCGGACTGTTCGGCAAGGATACGTGTCGCAAGCTGGTCCGCCGACATTTCGAGGCTGAAAAAGGCGGTGCGCGCCCCCATGTTCTTGGAAGGATCGATCCCGTCCGCTTCATCGCGCAGCCAGCGCGAGGCGGCATTATAGGCAATGTTGGTGGCGAGCGATGTCTTGCCCATGCCCGGCCGCCCGGCGAGAATCATGAGGTCTGAATTATGCAGGCCGCCGATCTTGGCATTGAGGCTGTCAATGCCGGTGGTGATGCCGGAGACATGGCCGCCACTGTTCAGCGCCCGCTCCGCCACCTGCACCGCCATTGTGCTCGCTTGCAGGAAGTTCTTGACCGAGCCGACCTCGCCCTCTCCTTCGGACACCCGATAGAGCGCGACTTCCGCCGCCTCGATCTGCGCCTTGGGATCGACATCCTCGCTGGTATCGAGCGCGTTCTCGACCAGCTCACGCCCCACGCCGACCAGCTCACGCAGCAAGGCGAGGTCGTAGATCTGCTGGGCGAAATCCCGCGCGCCGATGAGCGACGCGCCGCTCGCCGTCAGCTGCACCAGATAAGCGGAGCCGCCGAGATCCTTCAGCGCCGCATCCTGATCCAGCATCGGCTTCAGCGTCACCGGGCTGGCAATCATGTTGCGATCCAGCAGCTTGAGGATCGCCTCATAGATGCGCCCGTGCACGGGTTCGAAGAAATGCACCGGCTTCAGCTTCATCTGCACATCTTCCGCGACGCGGTTGTCAATGAGAAGCGCGCCCAGCAGCGCGGCCTCCGCCTCGATGTTGCGCGGGAGTTCTTTCACGGCGCCCTCGGGCGCCTCCACCAGTTTCAGTGCTTCGGCCATAAGCAGGATTGTCGGCCTGTCCGCGCCGAGATGCAAGCACCAGATTCACGACAGGGCGCTTGGCTGTGGGAAGTTTGCGCGATGCTGTGGAAAACTATCCGCTTGATCTTTCCGTTGCATCGCAGCACTGCTTGGGTATGGCCGATCCGCGCATCATAGACATAGCCCTCGATCAGGAGAGCATCATCTGGCGCAGCGCCGATGTGGAGCAGGAGCGCCGCATTGCGATCTTCGACCTGCTGGAGGAAAATTTCTTCCGCCCCCTGCGCGAGCATGACGATGGCTATGCCGGCCCTTACAAGGTGCGCCTCTCGGTGCAGGAAGGCCGACTCGTCATCGAGATCGACCGCGAGGACGGTACGCCTCTGGAGGCCGTGATCCTCGGCCTTGGCCGTTTCCGGCGCCCGATCAAGGACTATTTCGCTATCTGCGATTCCTATTTCCAGGCGATCCGACAGGCCACCGCACAGCAGATCGAGACAGTCGACATGGCGCGACGTGCGATCCACAACCAGGCGGCGGAGCTGTTGATCGAGCGGCTCGACGGCAAGATCGAGGTCGATTTCGACACCGCCCGGCGGCTGTTCACGCTCATCTGCGTCCTGCACATCAAGCAATGAGCACCCGTCCGAGGTTCTGGCTGCGCGCAGTGCTGGCGCTTGTGCTGTTGCTGGCGGTGGCCGCTGCCTTCGGCTGGCAGCGCTGGCGACACTGGACGCCCGCCCGCACCGACTATCCGATGCAGGGTCTGGCGCTGTCCGCCGTGCACGGGGTCGTCGACTGGGGCAGTCTGCAAACGCAAAATCCCGATTTCGTCTATGTCCGCGCCGTCAATGGCCAGCACGGGCGCGATCCGGCCTTTTCCCGCAACTGGGCCGAGGCGAAAGCCGCCGGGATGCGCTATGGCGCGGAGATCCTGTTCGATCCCTGCTTTCCCGCCAGCGCCCAGGCTACCGTGTTCGTGACCACGGTGCCGCGCGACAACGCCGCACTCCCCGCCGCCATCCGCATCGACGATGCCCCGGCCTGCGCCGCGCTGCCGGGCCGGGACAGGGTCGTGAGCGAATTGAACACGCTCATCAATCTCGTCGAGGCCCATATGGGCAAGCCGACGCTGCTCCATCTTTCGCAAGCAGCGGAGCAGCGTTACGCGATCAGCGAGAGCATCAACCGCACCCTGTGGCTCGACCGCGCCTGGTTCGCGCCCCATTATGCCAGCCATCCGTGGGTGATGTGGACAGCCAATCCGGCGCGGCAGGTGGCAGGCGTGCAGATGCCCGTGGAATGGATCGTCGTCGCGAAGTGAGAGAGCGGCTTGCGGGTCAGTCCTTAGCCGGTTAGGCACGCAACACACACAGGCAAAGAGACCCTCACCGCATGTCGATCCTTTCAGACCGCTGGATACGCACCCAATCGCTCGAACACGGCATGATCGAGCCGTTCGTCGACCGGCAACAACGCGATGGCTGCATCAGCTACGGCCTCTCGTCTTACGGTTATGACGCGCGGGTGGCGGACGAGTTCAAGATCTTCACCAATGTCGACAGCGCCGTGGTGGACCCCAAGAATTTCGACGGCAAATCGCTGGTCGATCGCAAGACCGACGTGTGCATCATCCCGCCCAACAGCTTCGCCCTTGCCCGCACGGTAGAATATTTCCGCGTGCCGAAAGACGTGCTGGTCATCTGCCTCGGCAAATCGACCTATGCGCGCTGCGGCATCATCGTCAACGTCACGCCGCTGGAGCCGGGCTGGGAAGGCCATGTGACGCTGGAGTTCTCCAACACCACGCCGTTGCCTGCGAAAATCTACGCCAATGAGGGGGCGTGTCAGTTTCTGTTTCTGCAAGGCAACGAGCCATGCGAAGTCACCTATGCCGACCGCGCGGGGAAATATATGGGGCAGCGGGGCGTGACGCTGCCGAGGCTGTGAAGGACATCGTCACCCTGAACGTGTTTCAGGGTCCACTACTCCTCATCAACTGATCGCGGGTGATGTAGAATGGATGCTGGACCAAGTTCAGCATGACGGTATCAAAAAGCTCTTCGCCACCGAACAAAAAAGGGCGCCGCAATGGGCGCCCTCTCCGTATCTGCTCTCGCAAAATGCTTACTTCTTGAGCGTAAGCCCACCGAAGCGCTTGTTGAAGCGGGCCACCTGGCCACCCTGGTCGATATTGCGCGTGCCGCCGGTCCATGCCGGGTGCGACTTGGGATCGATATCGAGCGCCATCGTGTCGCCTTCCTTGCCCCAGGTCGAGCGGGTCTGGAAGGTGGTGCCGTCGGTCATCTGCACCGTGATGAAATGGTAATCGGGGTGGGTATCCTGCTTCATGTTCTGCTCCATCATTGGCCGGTTCCGACCGGCCTCAAGCGTAGGGTATAAATCGAAGCGCCGCCCTTAGCGGGCGGAAGCCCCAAAGGCAAGGAAAATGGAAGCCTATCCATGCCGCTAGCCCAACCCGTCATCCCCGCGAACGCGGGGATCCACAAGGATAAGTTACGTTCTACTCACTGGATTCCCGCTTTCGCGGGAAAGACGAGCGGTTAGGTGGAATTCCAGCGGCAAAATTTAATCCTTCGGCGGGTCGGAGATCATCGCCACGCACTGCGCCTCGGCACAGAGCTTGCCCTCGACCATCGCCTTGCCGGAGAATTTGCAAATCGCGCCGCGCACCTGCGTGAACTCGACATGGAAATCGACGAGGCAACCGGGTTCGATCGGCTGGCGGAACTTCGCGCCTTCGATGCCCATGAAATAGACGAGCTTGCCGGTGCCGGAGAGGCCAAGCGATTCGACCGCCAATATCCCCGCCGCCTGCGCGATCGCCTCGACGATCAGTACGCCGGGCATGATCGGCCGGGTCGGGAAATGGCCCTGAAAGAACGGCTCGTTGACCGAAACCGCCTTGACCGCGTGGATCGAGGTGCTCGGCACCATCGAGACCACCCGGTCGATCAGCAGCATCGGATAGCGATGCGGCAGCGCGGCCATCACGGCGCGGATATCCATCGGCCCCCGCGCCGTCACTTCTGTATTGCCTTCCTCACTCATGGGCGGCTTAGCGCCCCGCCGGCTGAGCGGAAGCGGCAGGCGCGGCAGCGGCAGCGGGCGCACCAGCCTGCTGCTGGCCACCCGGACGCCAGCCAGCAGGCGGCACGATGCCGACCGCCGGGACGAGCGCGTTCAGCTCCGTCACCACCATCGCGGTGATATCAACTGTGGGTGCATAGGAAACGGTGGCGTCGGGCGCGAGCACCAGATCGACGTTCGCCTTCTTCATCGCGTTCTTGAGCGCATCGCCCAGCTTCGCGCCGATCTGTTCCTCGACATAGGCATTGGCGAGCGCCAGCGGCTGGCCGAGGCGTTGAAGCTCGGCCTGCGCCTGCTGCTGACGGGTCTGCAGCGCCTCATATTGCGTCTGCAGCGCCGGGGTCGACTTGCCGCCCGCTGCCTTGAGGCCTGCCTGCAATGCATCGGCCTTCTGCTTCAGCTCGGTGTCGATCGCGGTCTTGCGCGCATTGAAACTGTCGATGGTCGCCTTGTAGGTGGTCTCCATCTGGCTGCGCGCGGTGGTGGCGGCAGAGCTGGTGCCGACCGCCTGCTCGATGTTGACGACGCCGATGCCGAGCTTCGACTGCGCGGCAGCGGGCACCGCCGTCAGCGACAGGGCGGAAACGGAAATGCTCGCCAGCGCGAGCGCCTTGAAAATGCTTTTCATCAGAATTGGGTTCCTATGTTGAAGGTGATGAGCTTGGTGTCGTCGCCCTTTTGTTTCAGAAGCGCCTTGGCGATGTCGATGCGGAACGGCCCGAACGGCGAGTTCCAGTTGACGCCGAAACCGACCGAAAGGCGCGGCGAAAGGCTGTTGCCGACGTAGGTTTCCTGGAAGGCATTACCGAGATATGTGTAATCCGTATAATTGGAGCCATTAACGGTATTTGTCGGGCACTGACCAATAAAATTGGTGGCTGGTGTGTTGACAGGCGCGGCGTTCGGGTTTGGCGTTTTTACCTGTTGCCCTTGTGAATTGGTTGAAATGGTACCCGAAACTGCCTGGCAATACCCGCCAAACTGAGGCGTGATAGTCGGCTTGCGGATTTTACCTACCGCGCCAACATCCATGAAAATTGAGGGGCGCAGACCCATTTCGCGCGCTCCGGCACCGAGCGGGATTTCGATTTCCGCATGGCCCAGATAATAGAGTCGGCCACCCAAGGCATCATCGGCCTTTTGTCCGCTGGATGTGAAGCCAGTCGCGCTGTAGCTCCCGTATTCACGGATCACGCGCGGCCCCACGCCACGAATGTCAAACCCGCGCAGCTGCGGCTCACCGAGGAAGAAGCGGTCGGTCAGGCGCACCTTGTCCACTGTTGGATCAGACGATTGCTTACCGAGGCCAAGAATATAACCCGCTTCCGCCTTCAGGCTGAGAACGAAGCTGCCGGTTATGGGAATCCACTGCCCGGCATCGACCCGCGAGCGCAGATATTTGACGCTGCCACCCAGTCCGGCGAAATCCTGGCTGAAGGTGAAGGTGCGGCCATGTGTCGGGCGGAGGCGGTTGTCGCGATTGTCGAAAATGAACGAGTAGCCAACCGAAGAGGTCGTCCGCTTGCCGATCGCGTCGCACAAATAGCGGCCCGCCAGCAAAGAATCACACTCATTGCCGCCGATAACCCCATCCCCGTTGAGATCGGAGAAATAGGTGCTCCGGTCCAGCGTCACATCATCGAAATTGAGGCTGTAGCGCAGCGCCAGCGAGGTATATTCCGTGAGCGGCACACCGGCGCGGACCTGTGTACCGGTCGTCACCTGCTGATAGGTGCGGTTGCGGTCGTTGTTGTTGAGATAGCGGAAGCTGTTCTGGTCGCGGCGATAGATGTCGCCACCGAGCGCGACATTCTTGTCGAACAGATATGGCTCGGTAAAACCGAGCTGTATCGACTTGGAATATTTGGAATAATCGACGCTGGTCGAAAGCTCCTGCCCCTTGCCGCGGAAGTTGTGCTGGGTGACGGAGGCGGAGAAGATGATCCGCTCAAGGCTGGAATAACCCGCCGACAGCGACAGCTCGCCGGTCGATTTTTCCTCGACATTGGTTTCGAGCACGATGCGGTCCGGCGCGGAGCCGGGCTTCTGCTCCACATCCATCTTGTCCTGGAAGAAACCGAGCGAGCGGATGCGGTCGGTCGAGCGCTTGACCTGGAAGCTGTTGAACGCGTCGCCCTCGGCAAGGCGGAACTCGCGCCGCACCACCTTGTCCTGCGTCAGCGTGTTGCCGTTGATATCGACCCGTTCGACATACACACGCGGCGCGTTGTTGAGATGGAAGGTGATCCCCATCGTGCGACTGTCCTTGTCGCGCTGGAAATCGGGTTCGACATTGGCGAAGGCATAGCCGAACAGGCCCGCGGTTTCGCTCAACTGGTCGACGGTGTCTTCCACCCGCTTGGCGTTATACCAGTCGCCCTTGTGCATCGGCAGCATGGAGGTCAGCCGCTCGCCGGAAAGATCCCGGATGTCGCTCTCCACCTTCACGTCGCCGAATTTGTAGCGCTGGCCTTCCTCGACGACATAGGTGATAATGAAGTCCTGCTTGTCCGGCGTCAGCTCCGCCACGGCGGAAACCACGCGGAAATCGGCATAGCCCTGCGTCAGGTAGAACTGGCGCATCTTCTGCTGGTCATAGGCCATGCGGTCCGGATCATAGCTGGTGCCGGAGGAGAAAAGGCGGGTAAAGCGCGCCTGCTTGGTCGCCATTTCGCCGCGCAGCTTGCCGTCGGAAAAGACGCTGTTGCCGATGATGTTGATCTGGCGGACCTTGGATTTCGGCCCTTCG
>JALCRK010000028.1 GCA_022652485.1 Sphingobium sp. | reverse complement strand
ATCATTGAGGTTCTCGCATGGCTTCGGCGGAGGCGCGTTGAGCGCCGGTGAGGAGGTATGAGAGGATGGTGCGTTTACCGACGAGGATATCGCCTGTGAGTGTCATGCCTGGGATGAGGCGGAAGTCGTTAGGGACGTTATTGAGGGTGGCGTTGGTGATGCGGACCTTGACCTTGAAGAAGGGGTCGCGCTGGCTGCCGTTGGCGTCGTGGGTGAAGGATCCTTCGCTGATGGAGGTGATGGTGCCCTGTGCGGTGCCGTGGCGGAGGAAGTCGTAGGCGTCGAGCTTGAGGGTGACCTTCTGGCCGCGTTCGATGAACCCGACGTCCCTGCTGCTGACGGCGATTTCGGCTTCGAGCCTGCCGCGCACGGGGGTGATGGTGAAGAGGGGTTTGGTGCTTCCGTTGGGCTCGATGACGGAGCCGATCGAGGCCTCGCCGATATCGAGCACGATGCCGTCCTCGGGGGCGACGAGGTTGATATAGTCGCTGATCCTGCGGGCCTTGGTGGCCTCGCCCTTGTCGTCGTTGAGCTGGCGCCGGGCCTCGGCGAGCTGGACGGCGGCGTCGTTCTTCCATTTGCTGACGAACGCGTCGCGCTGGGCGTGCAGGGCGGCGAGTTCGCTGCGGATCTGGGTGGCCTCGTGCTGGCTTTCCTGCATCTGCCGCTCGACCGAGGTGCGGTCCGAGGTGGCGATCATGGTGTTGAGCTTGGAGCCGAACCCCTTGGCCTCAAGCTCGCTGCGCATATCCCGGATGCGGGTGGCGATGGCGAGCTGCTGGCCATAGTTGCCGGCGTTGGTGCGCGCGCGCGCTTCCGATGTCCGCAGCGCGGCGATGCGGGCGTCGAAGTCGGTGACCGACTGGCGCAGCTCGGCCTGGCGCTGGTTGTAGATGCTCATCTGGAGATCGGCATCGGCATCGCCGGGTTTGGGGACATAGGCGCGCCCGTCGACCTCGGCCTGGAGGCGCTCGACCATCGCCCGGTTGGCGACGCCGCGCATCTCGTACTGTTCGAGATTGGCCTTGGCGAAGGTCGGGTCGAGCGTGGCGAGGATCTGGCCCTTTTTGACCACATCGCCCTCGCGCACCCTGATCTCGCGCACGATGGCGCGGTCGAGCGGCTGTACGAACAGCGATCCCTCGACCGGGGTGATCGTGCCCGCCCCGGTCACGACCCGGTCGAGCGAGACCAGCGCCATCAGCAGCAGCGCGACGAGCAGCATGGCGCACAGCATGTAGAGAAAGCCGAAGCTGCGGCGCGGCATGACCTGCGCCAGCACCGCCTGGGTCTCCGACTGGAAGACCGCGACCTGGCCCGAGGTGCTGGCCGGGCTACTGACGATGAGCGAGCGGGATTCGGACAACGGAGCTTCCCTCATGAGCGCGGTTCTGGGTGTACCACATATGTTTGTAGATCTCGTTGCGATGCAACAGCTCGCTGTGCGAGCCCATGTCGTCGAGCTTGCCTTTCTCCATCACCATGATCCGGTCCGCGTTCACCAGCATCGCGAGCCGGTGCGAGACGCAGATGATGGTGCGCCCCTGCGCGATGCGCATCAGGTTGGCGTTGATGATCGCCTCCGACTCCGCATCGAGCGCCGAGGTCGCCTCGTCGAGGATCAGGATCGGCGGATCGAGGATCAGCGCGCGCGCGATCGCGAGGCGCTGGCGCTGGCCGCCCGAGAGGTTGGCCGCGCCCTCGAACAGCATCGTGTCATAGCCGCGCGGCAGGCGCTCGATAAACTCCTCCGCCCCCGCGAGCTGCGCCACGCGCACGATCTCGGCGAAGGTGGCGTGGGGCTTGGCGATGCCGATATTCTCGCGGATCGTGCCGCTGAACAGGAAGTTCTCCTGCGCCACCACGCCGATGCAGGTGCGCAGGTGCTGCAGGTCGATCTCGCGCAGGTCCATGCCGTCGATCTTGATGATGCCCTCATACTGGTTGTTCAGGCCCTGGAGCAGCCGGGTGATCGTCGTCTTGCCCGAGCCCGAGCGGCCCATGATGCCCAGGATCGAGCCCGCCTCCAGCTCGAAGCTGACGTCGTTCAAGGCGAGCGGCGCGCTCGGGCCATAGCGGAAGCTCACATCGGTAAAGGCGATATGGCCCGAGATCGGCTGGCGCAGCCCGGTGCCGATCCGGGTCAGTTCGGGCGTCGCGTTCACCACCGAGCCGACCTCGTGGATCGACTCGCGGATGTCGCCGAAGTCCTGCATCAGCTGCGCCAGCTGGATGATCGGCTGCGTCGCGCGGTTGCCCAGCATGATGAACGCCATCAGCGCGCCGGGCCGGAAGCTGTCGGGCGCCACCAGCGTCAGATAGGCGCCGAGCAGGAACACGCCCGCGAAGATCAGCCGCTCGAACGGCACCGACAATGTCTGCGGCATGTTGGCGATGCGCCCGAGCTGGTGCCGCGCCTCGACCGCGCGCGCGACGAACAGATCCCACTCGCTGCGCCTGCGCCCCTCCAGCGCCAGCGACTTGATCGTCCTGATCCCGTAGATGCTCTCCACCAGATGCGTGTTCTTGTGCTGCTCGGACGCGACCACCGCCTTGAACCGCTCGCCCACCGGGCCGGCGTAGAAATAGACGATCAGCGCCAGCGCCACCGCCAGCGACAGGATCGCCAGCGTCAGCGCCCAGTTCAGCACGAACAGGATCGGCACCACGATCGCCACCACCACCATGTCGAGCGCGGTCTGCAGCAGCTTGCCGGTCAAAAAGCTGCGGATCTGGTAAATCTTCGACAGCTTCGACTGAATGAGCCCGGTCGGGTTGTGCTCGAAGAACTCCAGCGGCAGGCCGAGCAGGCGGTCGAGCAGATAGAGGCTCAGCCGCCCGTCGATCCGCGTCGCCATCACCTCCATGAACAGACGCCGCGTATAGCCCGTGAGCATCTCGCACAAAATCAGGAAGCCCACCGCCCCGCACATCACCCCCAAAGTCGAATAGCTGTGGTTGACCAGCACCCGGTCCATCACGATCATCGTCAGGATCGGCGGAAACAGCGACAGAAAGGTCATCACGAACGAGGCGATGCCGATGTCGCGCAGCAACGGCCGCTCCAGCAGCAGCTGCGACACGATCCAGCGCATGCTGAACGGCTGCAGCGTGTCGGCCAGATGATAATGGCGCTTCAAAAGAATGAAATCGCCGCTGCACAGCCGCTCGAACCGCTGCCGGTCCAGCGCGATGTCCACATCGCCGCCGCTCGCCCCAGGATCCCGCGCCAGCAGAACCGGACCCTGCGGCGTATCCTCCACCAGACCCTCGGCCACCAGAAAACTGCCGTCCCGCACCATCAGCATCGCCGGAAACGCACCGCGCAGCTCCGTGATCGCATCCCAGCCCACATGAAGAGCCTGCAAATGAATGCCCAGCTCCCGCGCCATCCCAGACGCCACCTCAAACGCCATCAAACCCTCAGGAAGCGCATACCCACGACGCAACTCACCCGCACTCGTCTCTATCCCACAACGCGACGCCATCACCACAAATGTGGATAAAAAATGGGAGCTGTCGACTTTCATGGTTCAAGTCTCATTTATGACAAATCGCGGTGTTCATTGACGGACATCCATGCAGACGGTGCGAAGCGCGGATCTTCGTTTTGACCCTAGGCATCGAACGTTTAGAAAAGCCTTCGATTTTAATATTAACAATTCCTGCGCATTTCGTCATCCCACTGGCGCGGTCTGGCGGGCATCGGATGCGCGCGGCGCCTTGCGCGGACCCGTGGCCTTCGATACCGGGGGCGCCCGGCGCTGGGGCGCGGCGGGTGGCGGAACCATGCTGGCCCTCGGCGGTGCCTCCGCGAGCTGTGGCCGGCGGCCCATGACGAGATCGGCCATCAGGCTCTGCCATTGCGGCAGAATCCGCGTCCTCAGATCGTAATGCTCCACCACGGTCGCGCGCGCATTCTCGCGCATTTCCCGCATCTGGCGGCTGTCGGAGAGCGCATGGTCGACCGTTTCCGCGATCGCGCGGGGGGAGAAGAAATCGACCAGCAGTCCGTTCTCGCCATCGCGGATCACTTCCTCGACCGGAGCGGTGGCGGAGCCGATCATCGCGCACCCGGCGGACATCGCTTCGAGAAACGACCAGGACAGCACGAACGGATAGGTGAGGTAGATGTGCGCCGAGGAAATCTGGAGCACGCTCAAGTAGGTTTCGTAGGGCAGCTGACCGAGGAAATGGACCTTGCTGGTATCGATGCTGTTGCCCATTTCGGCGAGCATCTTCTGGCGATAGGTCTGGCCCGAGGGTAGCGGGCAGCCATAGCTCACCTCGTCGCCGCCGACGACAAGGATATGCGCGTTGGGCCGCAGGCGCTGGATCTCTGGGATCGCGCGCATGAAGATGTGAAAGCCGCGATAGGGCTCCAGGTTGCGGGCGACATAGGTGACGACCTCGTCCTGCGCCGTGAGACGCAGATTGCCGCGCTCGATCTGGAGCCATGCGTTCGCGTCCGGCTTTATGGCGTCGGTGTCGATGCCCTCGTGCAGCACGGAGATGCGCGGGCGCATTTCGGGCGGATAGAGGCTGCGCTGCCACCGGGTCGGCGCGTTGCCCCAGTCGGTCGATTCGAAGCTCAGCAGGTTGACCGCGTTGCGCATCCGCAGGCGACCACTGTCGTCCGGGCCGCCGGGAAATTCGGGGTCGAAATCGGCGTCCGCGCCAGCGTGATGATAGAAGAACTCGAAATAGCTCAAAAGCGGCGTGTCGGGATAGACATCCTTCACGAACAGCGTCTCGCCCCAGCCGCTGTGGCCGATGATGATATCCGGCGTCACGCCCTGCGCCCGCAACATGCCGAGCGACTTCGCAACGGCCTCGCCGTGGCGCACCGCCACCTCGAAATCGACGGTGTAGCGGTGGCACTGGATCGGCGAGGCGAGGTCCGGGTAGTAAACGAGCTTGATGACGCCCTGCATCCAGTTCGGGTTGGGTTGGGAGATGAAATAGACCGTATTCTCCGGGTCATCCGCCAGATGCCGGATCAGGTGCTTGTATTGCCCCGGAAAATTCTGGTGGATGAACAGATAGATCATAGGGCCATCGCGTCGAGCAGGCTGCCCATGTGGGTCTGGTCATGATGCGCGGTCTTGCGGCCGACACAGGCCAGCTCCAGCCCCGGACGGCGGCGGATGGCGATGTCGGCAAAGCCCGCATCCTGCATCGCGGCGATGATGCTGGAGGGTGTGAAGGCGGTCCGGTGCGCCATGTGGAGATTGCCCTGCTCGATCGAGTCGCCGTGCCCGAACAGGATGTCATGCGCGGTGATCGGCCCGGCGGGGGACTCGTAGAGCACCTCGTGCAGCCTGTCTTCCGCGACATAGCGCGCGATGACCTGCACATCCGGCACCAGGATGACGGCGAAGCCATCCGGCTTCAGTACGCGCAGGAACTCGCTCAATGCCTGCCGCACCTGATGCTGAAACAGATGCTCGACGCAGTGCGAGGTCCACAGCGCATCGGCGAAATTGTCGTTGAAGGGCGAGAGATCGGTGATGTCCGCCACGACATCGGGCTGCGCCTGCGGATCGATGTCGACACGCATATGGCGCCAGCCGCCGAACATCGGGGGCAGGCGCTCCGGGCCGGACCGGCCGCAGCCGGCGTTCAATATGATGGGTTGCACAGCGTATTCCTTGGGCGGGTTATGGGGTAGGACGATCAGGCGCCGACTTCGCGGAAGCTGCTGAAGCGCGGGCCGCTCTGCGCGGTGCGGGCGAGCGCGGAGAGGTTCGGATCGACCTGCGCGCCGTGATGCGCGGGGTGGCGTGCGGCGGCGTGATCGGTGATCGTTACCCACACGCCGACGAGCCGGTCATGGGCAAGCGGGCTGATGCAGAGCGCGCCGTCGCGCACCGGCCCGACGATCCGCCCGGAGGTGAAGCGGCCGGAATATTCGCAGCCGAAGCGCGCGGCGGCATCGGGCCGCTGGCGGATCGCGAAACCGAGCAGCGGCGTCGAGCGCCCGCGCGAGCCGCAGGGGCGGCCCTGATCGGTCCACGGTGTCTCGGCGCCGGTTGCGCTCAATACCTTATACTCGATCGCCGCGGGCGCGACGTTGGTCATCGGCGTGATCGTGAGGCATTCGAGCGCGCGTCCGCCATCTGGCGCGCCCGCCCAGGCCTGATCCATCCCGATCACATCGCCCATATATTCGACATGCGCGACCACCTGCGCGCGCAGCAGTGTCGCTCCGGGCGCGGCAACCGGCGGCTGGCCGACAAGGATCGGCTGGTGCGCGGGCATGGCCTGTTCGGCAAAGGCCGTGACGCCATGTTCGCCGTCCAGCTTGCGCACGTCGATATGCAGCGGCGGGAGGCCCGGCGCGGTCAGCGACATCACCACCACCTTCACGCTGTCGCTGTTGACCTTGAGGATCACGCTGTCCTGCATACTGCGCAGCCATTGCTGCTCCGACCCCGGTGCCGAGACATATTCGATGTCGGCCCTGCTCTGGCCCGGCGCGGTGACGATCTGCAACGCGGGCAGCATCGGGGTCGCTTCGGCCGGGGCGGTGCCGGAAGGCATGACCGAAAAATGATAGAGGCCCCGGGCAAGGGTGAGGAATTCGGCGGTGGACATCAGGGCATTGCCGGGATCGGGCATGATCGGACCTTTTGCGATGACAGGGGTGGGGGACGGTTCGGACTTTGCGGCGGAAGGGGCAGGACGAGGGGCGGCGGCGGCTTCCTCAGGCAGCGCGAGCAGCGCCTCGTTGATCTGCGCGGCGGGGGTTTCGAGCGGGAGCAGACGGTGCGGGTGGGCGCTTGCGGCGAGGCGCTCGGCAATCGCCCCGATGTCGAACGCCATGATAGGCAGACCCGTCGCCATAGCGTGGCTCAGCGAATAGCTCCACGTCTCCGGCGTTACCGAGGGAAGCAGAATCGCGGACGGTGCCTCGCGTTGCAGCAACTCCGGCAGTTCGGCGTCGTCATAGCGCCCGGTGATGAAAACCTTGCCTGTGGTGAGCAGAGCATCCTCTTCATCGGCAAAGCCGATCAGCACGAATTCTAACGCCAGATCATGCAGCGCGGCGTGCCGCGCGCAGGCGAGCAGCACCGCGCGGCCCTTCTGCTCGCCGACCGCGCCGAGGATGGCGATACGGTGCGGGGTGGGGTTCGCGATCGGGCGGGCGGCGGGCGGCGTTTCCTCCCAGCGCGCGGGGGTGAACGCCACGCCGGGGAACATGCGCCGGTAGCGCGCCGCCACATCCTCGCAGGGGGCGAAGACATGGCGCGCCCGGTGCAGCCACTCCGCGCTGCGCGCCTTGAGGGCATCGGGATCGAGCCGGTCGTGCAGCTCGGAGCCGTTCTGCACGATGCAGCTCTGGCACGCCGCCGCGCCCGGCTCGCCGCAATAGATGCCGCCTGCGCCCAGCAGGCTGAGGCGTGGGCAATACCAGCTGTAATCGTGGATGAAGATGTCCGCCGGGGCATCAAGCGCGAGGGCGGCCTCAACAAAGGGTGCGTCAAGGCCGAGGAAATGGTGCAGCTCCACCTGTTGCACGGGCAGCGCGGCGAGAAGATCGCGAAACGCCGCGATCCCGTCATCGGCGCGGAAGGCGAGATCCTGGAATTCGGGGGCGGCGGGCAGGGTGAGCCGCGCATGGCTGTGATCTGCGTCGGGCCGCAGCAGGATCGGCAGATAGCCCTGCTGTTCCAGCGCCGCGATGCGCGCCGCGACATGCTTCTCCACCCCGCCAGAAAGCGCCAATGACACCAGCAGCGCCACCGGCTGCCGCTTTTCGCGTAGCAGGGCGATGTCGATCGCCCGCCGCAGCGGCGCAAGGGGCTGGGTCTCGTGAAAGGCATGGACGAGCGGCTTGTAGCCCGGGTGGCGCTGATCGAG
This sequence comes from Sphingobium sp., assembly GCA_022652485.1. GTDB lineage: Bacteria > Pseudomonadota > Alphaproteobacteria > Sphingomonadales > Sphingomonadaceae > Sphingobium. The sequence goes on along the minus strand of JALCRK010000028.1, from coordinate 36,952 downwards.
CACCGCCTCGTTGCGCGCCATCCATCCGTTGCGTGCCGTGCCGAACGAGGTGCCGTTGCGGTGGAGCACATAGACATCGCCCGCGATGACATGCCGCCAGCCATGTGCCGCCGCGCGCATACAGAAGTCGTTTTCCTCGCCATAGCCGCGCCCGAACAGATCCTCGTCGAACGCGCCGACCTGATCGAGGCAGGCGCGGCGGACGAACAGGCAGAAGCCGACGCCGGTCGGCGCATCGACATGCTGGCCCGCATTCGCCATAGCCGCCGCCTCGTCGCGCAACCGGGCCATTTCCGGGGTGCAGGCGCTTTCCTCGCCGCCCGGATAGCTGACGATCGAACCGGCGTTGGAAAGGGGGGTGACGGTGGCGATGGTTGCGTCCGTCTCCGCATGGGCGCTGAGGCGCTCAAGCCAGCCGGGAAATACTATCGTGTCCGAATTGAGGAGGACGATGTCATGATCGGGCAGGGCGGCCATGCCGAAATTCGCCGCCCCCGGAAAACCGAGATTGACGCCGCTCTCGATCACGGTCAGGCGGGCGTCGGCCTTGAAGCCTTCGATCAGTTTCGCGATGCCCGCCTCCGGGCTGGCATCGTTGACGAGCACCACCGGCGTTCCCGGCGGAACCGTTTCGAGCACAGAGTCGATGCAGGCGCTGGTTTCCTCTTCGCCCCGGTAGACCGGGATGACGATGGCGACCCCGCGTGCCGCGCCAGCAGCGGGTGCCGTGGATGTGCGGGGGCGATAGGGCTTCGCGGTGCTGAAGCTGATCGGGGAGCCGGGGAAGGGCACTATCCTGCCGTCCGGCAGCGCGACCGTGAGGCTGATGCGGTTGCGGATGAGCTTGCCGAGCGTGCCGACGGGAATGTCGAACCGCCATGTGCCGGGGAGCGCGTCGTCGCTGGAGAGCGGTATCCGCCTTGCCTGTCCCTTGTCTGCCATGAACAGCTCCGGCGGGCAGGATGCGGGCATCCAGCCGAGCGAGAGCGTGCCGGAGACGCCGGTGCGCGTCACGCTGGCCGCGCCGTTGAGGCCGAAGCCGGCCGGGATCCGGATGCACGCGCCGATCAGCGTCTCGACCGTCTCCATCCGCACCAGCAGGCCATCGACCGGCTGGGCATCGGGAAGATGTTCGCGCGGATATCCGGTCAGCGCGAGGTCCGGTGTGACCCCGACCCAGCCCCAGCCTTGGTGCTCCGCCGCCAGCGTGGTCGCGGCGCGGGCAAGGGTGCCTTCCGGTTGAACGGCGAACAGGCCGAGATAGCGTTCCAGCGCCGCACGCGCGTCGTCGTGGCGACCGCCAAGCCTCAGCGCGTCGATATGGAGCGCGGCGAGATCGCCCCGAACCCTGTGCGGTTCGATCCTGTCGAAGACCCGCAAGGCCGCGCTGTGTTTGCCGTCCTTCAGCAGCAACGTCATCAGCATCTGGCAGATCAGGGGGGATTGCGGCGACAGGCGCCACGCCCGGTCCGCCATGCGCAGCGCAACGTCGAAGCGGCCATCGGAAATGGCCTGGTTCGCCACCTCGATGACCGCTGACAGGGAAGATGCATCCCGAGGCCGGTCGGCTGAAGATTTCTTGACAGGGGCCGCGGCTGGCAGTGGCATTCATTCCTCACAAAAAAGCCCGGCTGCTGCCGGGCTTTTCAAGGTTGGTGGGGGTGTCAGGAGAAATCCGACGCAGAGAGGTTGGTGAAGTTCTTGAGGGTGATCTGCGTGCCATCGTTGAGCTTGATGACGGTGGAGCCGGCCTTGATCGTGGTCGAGCTGATGTCCGCCATCGTGTAGCCACCGCCGGAAAGGTCGATCTTGTCCATGCCGTGGGTGAAGTCGGTGATGACGTGCGTGGCCGTCGAGGGGCCGCCCGAGTTGACGAACCGGAAGCTGTCCGCGCCCGCACCGCCGGTGAGCGTATCCTTGAAGCTGCCGCCGACGAGCAGATCCTTGCCGTCGCCGCCATCCGCCTTCAATGCGCCCGAGCCGCCGATGATGGTGTCGAAACCGCCGCCGCCGAGGATGGTCGCCGAGCCGCTGCCCGCCATGACCGAGTCATTGCCATGACCGCTGCCCTCGAAGTTGAGCCTGCCGCTGCCGCCGAAGACCGTGGTGCCCTTCGTGTTGGTGATGTCGACATTGCCCGCGCCGAGATAGACGGTGTCGTTGCCGCTGAGGTCGAGCTCGTGGTGGCCTGCGCCCATCTGGTGGATGGTCATGTCGCCCTTGAGGTCGTAGCTGCCGCCGACGGTGGAGTTGAGCGTCAGGTCCATCGTGGACGGTCCGCTCTTCACGATATCGACCGAGCGGCCGGTGACGGTCACATTGTCGCTGCCTGCGCCGGTGACGGTGAACTTGCCGCCGCCGGTGACGATCGTGTTGTCGCCGCCGTTGATGTCGAAGTTCGCGCTCTTGTCGACGACCACATGGTTGGTGCCGCCGTTAAGCTCGATCTCGTCGCCGATCCGCGAGCCGGTGATGGTGGCGTTGCCGCCCCACATGCGCACCGTGTCGTTGCCGGATGCGAGCGAGATATGCGCGTCGCCGCCCGCCATGCCCCGGCTGTTGAGCTGGATGACATCGCCGCCGCCGCCGCCGACGATGGTGACGTTGGCCGCGCCCGCCGCGTTGATCGTGTCGGCGCCGCGACCACCCGCGATCAGCTGCACGGTCGAGTTGCCGGTAATCCGCGTGCCCTCGTCGCCCGTCACCACGATGGCGTCGAGATCCGGTGTCGCGGTCACGTTATGGGTGTAGTCGCTGTTGACGTTCAGCACGTCGAGCACGGTGGGCGAACCCGGGAACAGGGGGATGCCCTGCACGCTGGAGGTGGCGAACTGGCTGGAAAGCGTCGCCAGCGCATCCTTGGCCATCGCCAGATCCGCGCCAGAGAGACTGAGCGAGACGTTGTTGCCACCTGAAACTGTTGCAGTAGCCATATCTGGTCCCTTTGAATGGGCTTCCCGAGATCCGGGAGCGCTGGAGAGTTGCTATTGGGTGTCGAATTAAAATTGCTTTAATCCGCCAAGTTTTACAAACGAAATCTCCAGAAGGATGTATGACGTGTTAATATAAAATCCGAAGAAAAACCGGGTATCTGAGAAATTAATATTGGATTAACCAATAATATTTGCCATCTTATTTTGAGACGTGATCCCATTAACACCGCGTTTACCTTGAAGAGGGCGCGGAGGTGCTATTTTCAACATAGGATTATGAAATAAAGGGGGTTTTCGGGGTTTGCCCCCTCGAAAGCATGAAAGCGTCGCCGGTAAGGCGCCCTGGCGGCGCGAATCACTCGCGGGCCAGCGACAATGGCGCGCCCGGTGAGCTGTGCTGATCTATTCGGGAGGTCTAAGGGATGTCGTATGTGCCGCGCAGGGGCGGGCGCAAAGGAGGGCTCCGCTCGCCTCTTGGCGGGGAGGCTGTGCCGCACTCGAATGTCATGTCGATAGGGGCTGCTGACAGGGCAGCTATGGGTATCATCCGCCCGGGAGGGGCAATAGCCTTCCCGGACGGATTTCCCCTGTCTTTTTATCGCCCCGTCTCTTTATCGCATCGCGGCGAAGCGGCTCGCGGGGGTGGTGGCTTCGGCCGCATCGCGCACAACCGCCTGCCGCGCGGCGAAGCGCCGCCGGTAGGTTGCCAGCGCCTGACCGACCACCTGATCCATGTTGTAATAGCGATAGGTCGCCAGACGCCCCACGAACACCACATCCGGGCGGGCGAGGGACAGCGCCTCATATTTCTTGAACAGCGCCTGGTTCTCCGCGCGGGGGATGGGGTAATAGGGATCGCCCTCCGCGCTCGGATATTCGTATGTGATGCTGGTCCGTGCGGATTCCTGCCCGGTCAGGTGCTTATATTCGGTGATCCGGGTGTGGCGGACCTCGGGGCCGGGATAGTTGACCACCGCGACCTGCTGGAACTGCTCCACGTCCACCGTCTCGTGCCGGAACTGTAGCGAGCGATAGGGCAGCTTGCCGTAGCGATAGTCGAAAAATTCGTCGATCGGGCCGGTGAACACCAGCAGATCATGCGAATAGGCGGCCTGCGCCTCGCTATAGTCCACGCCCAGCAGCAGCTCGATATTGGGATGATCGAGCATCCGCTCGAACATGCGGGTATAGCCCTGTGCTGGCATCGCCTGGAAGCTGTCGGTGAAATAGCGGTCGTCGGTATCGGTGCGGGTCGGCACGCGCGAGGTGACGGACTTGTCCAGCTCGGACGGGTCCATCCCCCATTGCTTGCGGGTATAGCCCTGGAAGAATTTCTCGTACAGATCCCGCCCCACCTTGGAAATCACCACGTCCTCCGATGTGCGGATCTCCGCCACCGGCTCCGCGCGCGACGCGAGAAACGCCTCCGCGTCCTCGTCGCTCTGAAGGCTGAGGCCATAGAGCATGTTGAGCGTGGTGCGGTTGATGGGCATCGGCACCTGCAGGCCGTCCACCTCCGCTAGCACGCGGTGCTCATAGGGGCGCCAGTCGGTGAAGCGCGAGAGATAGCGGACGATCTCGTCGCTGTTGGTGTGGAAGATATGCGGCCCGTACTGGTGGATGAGGATGCCCGCATCGTCGAGCCGGTCAAAGGCATTGCCCGCGATATGCGGCCGCCGGTCGACCACCAGAACGCGCTTGCCCGCATCGACGGCGAGCCGTTCCGCCATCACCGCGCCGGCGAAGCCCGCGCCTACCACCATCACGTCATAGGCCTTGGGGCGGTCTCCGGCCCAGATCACCGGCGAGACGATGGGGTGGACGTGCGCGCTCTTGCTGATGAGGTCTTCGATCAGGCCGACCATCTGGTAGAAGGTGCGGTCCCAGCTGATTTCCGCCAGCACCTGATCGACCTCGATCAGCCAGGGTGCGACAGGCGAGCGGGCGAGCGCCAGCGCCTCTTCGCAGGCTGTGACGAAGCCCTCCGCCGTGCCCGCGATCTTCACCGCTTCCATATGGCCGTAATGGCGCACGACATCGGTGATCGGCGTGGAGACCACCGGGCATCCGGCGGCGAGATATTCGGGGGTTTTGGTGGGGCTGATGAAGCGCGTCGCGTCGTTGATCGCGAAGGGCATAAGCGCCACGTCCCAGCCACGGAGATAATCGGGCAGCTCGGCATAGCCCTTGCCGCCGAGATAATGCAGGTTTGGCTGGCGCGGCAGCTCGGCCTCGCTGATCTTCACGACCGGCCCGACGATGACGAACGACCAGTCCGGCCGCGCTTCCGCCACGGCGGCGAGCAGGGCGAGGTCCATGCGCTCGTCCACCACCCCGTAAAAGCCGAGGCGAGGGTGGGGGAGAGCCTGCTGGTCCGCCGGTTCGATCCCCTCCGCCCGCGCCTGTGCGAAATGGCTGACATCGACGCTGGAAGGGAAGGGGTGGATATTGGGATGGCGGCCCCGTTTCGCCTCATAGAGGCTGTGGCCGCCGGTGAAGACGATATCCGCCAGTTGCAGCAGGCGCTGTTCGAGGGGAATAAGCTCCGGCGGCGCATTCCGGAAGTTTGCCAGCTCGTCCATGCAGTCATACACGGTGCAGTCCGCCGCGACATGTTCGGAGAACGGAAGCATCATGGGCGTATAATACCAGCGCACCAGGGGGGCATCGCCCCTGCCGACGAGATAGAGGTCGAGCTGGCTCTTGAGCACCTCCCGCTCCGCGAACGGCTCAAGCCCGCGCGGCAAATGGGGCGTAGCGATCGTCACGCCCGTCGTCGGGCAGCTGCGCACGTCCAGCCGGGGCTCGGTCAGCCCTTCAGGGTGCACCGGCTCTTCCCAGAAGGTGACACGGTGATATTTCTCGAAACGGCTCATCAGATGCTGGGGCCGCTGAAACACAAAGTCCCACCGCAAATGGCTGAAGCAGAGGAGGTCGAGAGAATTGGTGGCGTGACTATTCTTCCGGGCGCGCGCCTCCGCGGCCCAAAACAGGGGACGATCATTCATGGACGGAAACCTTTCAGATGGTTGAGACTCTAAACCTCCGATGAACGGAGCGGTTCCGCCGCCGGGCGCAAAACCACGATCTTTCAGCGTTCAACGAGGAATCGGGTCGAAGCGTGCAACTATCCGACCCGCTTCTGGTTGTTGTCGCGGGTGGGCTGTCGGCCGGGAAAAGAAGTCATGCATGAACTGGAGCTTTGGGGTGGCCCCGAATGCACCGTTAACCGGGTCGGGGATCAGTATCGCGACCAGCTGGCGGCGAGCGGCCACGAGGAACGGTTGTCGGATATCGACCTGATGGCCGATCTCGGCTTTGCGACGCTGCGCTATCCTGTGCTGTGGGAGCGGGTGGCACCCCATGATCCCGCACGGAACGACTGGAGCTGGACGGACCGGCAGCTGGAGCATATCCGCAGCCGGGGAATGCGGGTGATCGCCGGGCTGGTGCATCATGGCAGCGGTCCCGCCTATGCCAATATTCTCTCCGATGCGTTTGCGCCGGGCCTTGCCCGCCATGCCCGCAATGTGGCGGAGCGCTATCCGTGGATCGACGCGTGGACGCCGGTCAACGAGCCGGTGACGACCGCGCGGTTCTGCGCGCTTTATGGCTTCTGGCACCCGCACGCACGGGATGAGCGCCTGTTCTGGACCGCGCTGCTCAACCAGATCGATGGCGTGCGGCTCGCGATGCGGGAGGTGCGGGAGGTCAATCCGGGTGCGCGCCTTGTGCAGACGGATGACCTCGGGCGCACCTACGCCACTGCGGCACTGCGCGAGCAGGCTGCGTTCGACAATGCCCGCCGCTGGATGGGGTGGGATCTGCTCTGCGGCAGGGTCGTGCCCGGCCACGACCTGTGGCAGCGGCTGTGCGATTTCGGCTTCGAGGCCCGCCTGCGGGCAATGGCGGAGGCGCCGTGCCCGCCCGACATCATCGGCATCAACCACTATCTCACCAGCGACCGCTTCCTCGACCACCGGTTGCAGCGCTATCCGGCCCGCAACCACGGCAGCAACAAGCGCCAGCGCTTTGCCGACACCGAGGCGGTGCGCGTGCTGGCGCCGCCGCCGCCGGGTCTTCGCGGCGTCGCGCAGGAGGCGTGGGAGCGATACGGCCTGCCGCTCGCCATTACCGAGGTGCACAATGGCTGCACCCGCGACGAACAGATGCGCTGGACATGGGAAGCGTGGAACGTCGCGCGCGCGCTGCGGGATGAGGGCGTGGACCTACGCGCGGTGACGAGCTGGTCCCTGCTCGGCAGCCACGGCTGGAACACGCTGCTGACCGGGGAAGGACGATACGAGCCCGGCACGTTCGATGTGAGCGGGCCGGCTCCGCGCGCGACCGCCATGACGGCGCTGCTGCGCGGCCTTGCGGGCGGAGCCAATTCCTCTCACCCGGTGCTGGCGGGTGCGGGATGGTGGCGGCGCCCGATCCGCCTCGCGCATCCCCCGGCGCCGCGTCCGGCACCGATGCGCGAGCATGTCGCGACGCCATCATGGTCTGGCGCGCGGACGCCGCCCCTGCTGATTCTGGGTGCGACGGGAACGCTGGGACAGGCCATTGCGGCGGCCTGCCGCCATCGCGATATCGCCCATGTCCTTACGTCGCGCGGGCAGCTTGACCTTGGCAATGGCGAGAGCATCGCCGCGGCGCTGGATTTCCATAAGCCCTGGTGCGTCGTCAACGCGGCCGGATGGGTGCGGGTGGATGATGCGGAGAAGGAGGCGGACGCCTGCCATGCGGCAAATGCGGCGGGTGCGCTGCGTCTCGCGGAAGCCTGCGCCCGGCGCGGCATTCCGACGGTGAGCTTTTCGAGCGATCTGGTGTTCGACGGGCAGGCCAACCGCCCCTATAGGGAGAGCGACGCAGCCGCGCCGCTCAATGTCTATGGGCGCAGCAAGAGGGACGCGGAGCAGGCGGTGCTGGCGCTTTCCGGATCGCACCTCATCGTGCGCACGGCGGCATTCTTTTCGGCGGCCGACCCTCATAATTTCGCGATCCACGCGTTGCAGGCGCTGGCATCGGGGCAGAGCTTCCGCGCGGCGCAGGATCATGTCGTGTCGCCCACCTTCGTGCCGCAGCTGGTCAACGCCGTGCTCGATCTCTGCATCGATGGCGCGGAGGGGCTCTGGCACCTGACCAATGGCGAGCCGGTGAGCTGGGCGGATTTCGGGCGGCGTGTCGCGGCTGCCTGTGGCATGAGGACCGCCGGGATCGAGGCCGTGCCGGGGGCATCGCTCGGCTGGGTCGCGCCGCGCCCGCTTTATGTGCCGCTCGCGAGCGAGAAGGGCAGGCTGATGGGCCAGCTCGACGAGGCGATGGATCACTTCGCCTATCTGCTGCGCGAGAAGCGGCCCGATCTGGCGCGGGCGCTTATGGCTGTACAATGACATCGAGGCGCATTGCGAGTGTCATCGATGCGCCGGGGTCCAGTATCCGCAGGCCCAGCTCCGGCCACTGCTCCTCCGGCAGAGCGAGCGCATTGTTCACATGACTGACCGGCTCCGCGACAAAGAGGCCGCCGCCGGTTGGCGCGTATAGCTGGAAGCAGGGCGTCCCCGGCGAGGACAGGCGCAGGCGGAACGGGGCGTCGCTGCTCTCGATCCACGCTTCTCCGCTCCAGCCGTCATAGCCATTGTCCAGCCCGCGCCCGCAGATCTCGCGGCCATCGAGCGCATAATGCCCCGAGACGGGAATACGCCATACCGGCAGGATATCCTCATCGACCGTCCAGACGCCGCTTACGCCGGTCGTCAGCGTGGTCGGGCCGAGGCAGGGGAAATAGGGATGGAAGCCGAGGCCGCAGGGCATCGGTTCATCGGAAAGGTTACGGCAGAGGAGGGCGGCCGAGAGCCCTCGTTCATCCAGCGCGAAATGCTGCTCCGCTGCATAGGTCCACGGCCACTCGCCCGCCTGATGGGTGAAACCGAGGACCGCCTCCGCGCCCTCCTGTCGCAGCACCTGCCAGGCTGTTTGCCAGCCCTGCCCGTGGATCGGGCTGGGGTCTCCGGCCCTGTTGGGAGCGAGGCGGACGGTGCGGCCCCGGAAGTGGAAAGCGCCGCCGCCGATCCGGTTGCAGAACGGCACCAAGGGAAAGCATCCGCTTTCGAGCGGCGTCACATCGCTGGAACGGGAGCCGCGCAGCACCGGCACGATGCGCTCTCCGCCCTGCCAGTCGAGCCATGCGACACACCCGCCAACGCCGGGCGCGATTCCCATTTCAAGCATCCCCGACGAAAGGATAATATCGTTCATGCTAACCTCAGGCTAAGGAATATCAGCTATTTATGCGATGAACCGATCCCATTCAGGCCAAATACAACATTGCCCGGATAGAGGTGGTTCCAGTAAAGACGCTGCCCGGTTCACTAGAGGGTTTGGAAGATGAGGATGGTGAAGGACTTCGTTGAGATCGCCGACTATTCGTCGCTGGACGATGTGATCGGCGCGCTGGTGTCGCTGCGCGAGACGCTGGGGGAAGACGCGGGCGCGGAGCTGCGCGTTCTCGGTGACGATGTGTTCGGGCGGACGCTCAGCATTTCGTTCATGCGCCCGCTTACCGACGAAGAGGCCGCGTGCGAGGGGCGCTACGCCCACCTCTTCGGCGAATCGGCGATCGATATCGCGGCCTGACGGCTGCGGCGCGCTCACCATTCCGCGAAACTGCCGTCGCGATAGCGCCAGACGGGATTGCGCCAGCGATGCGGCGCCCGGTGCGCCTCGCGGACGGCGGCTTCATCGATGGTAATGCCGAGGCCGTGGCCTTCGGGGATCGGCAGGAAGCCGTCCACTGCGGTGAGCGGTGCGGGATCGGTCACGAAGCTCAGCAGATCGTGCCCGACATTATAATGGATGCCGAGCGACATCTCCTGCAACACGACATTGGGGGAGGTGGCCGCGAGCTGAAGGCATGACGCCAGCGCCAGCGGCCCCAGCGGGCAATGCGGCGCCACCGCCACATCGAACGCTTCCGCCATCGCGGCGATCCGGCGGCACTCGCTGATCCCGCCCGCGTGGCTCAGGTCAGGCTGGATGATATCGACCAGCCCGCCCGTCAGAAATTGCTTGAAATCCCAGCGCGAATAGAGCCGTTCCCCCAGCGCTATCGGCGTGCTCACCAGCTCGCGGATTTCGGCGATGCCTTCCGGATTTTCGGACAGGAGCGGCTCCTCGATGAAGAGGAGGCCCAGCGGCTCCAGCAACTTGGCGAGCTGCTTTGCCATTGGCTTGTGGACGCGGCCGTGAAAATCGAGGCCGACATCCATGCCCGCCGCCTGCGCCGCTTCAACCCGCTTCGCCACAGCATCGAACAATTTGGGCGTGCCGAGAAAATCGAGTTCCGCCGTCGCGTTCATCTTCACAGCGGAAAAGCCTTGCGCGCGCCGCGCGGCGGCGGCCTCGGCGATTTCGTCCGGCCTGTCACCGCCGATCCAGGCATAGGCGCGCACCTTGTCCCGCACCTTGCCGCCGAGCATCTGCCACGCGGGCAGACCGAGCGCCTTGCCTTTCAGATCCCACAGCGCCTGATCCAGCCCGGACAAGGCGCTCATCAGCACCGGGCCACCGCGATAGAAGCCGCCGCGATAGGCGATCTGCCAGATGTCCTCGATGGCGAAGGCGTCGTGGCCGAGGAAGCGGTCGCGGATCGCCTCGAACGCGCCCGCCACCGCCTCGGCATGGCCTTCGAGGCTTGCCTCGCCCCAGCCGACCGCGCCGTCTCCCGCCTCAACGCGCACGAAGAGCCAGCGTGGCGGGACAAGGAAGGTCTCGATCCGGCCGATCTTCATTGCCCGACCTCCTCGGTGCTATGCGGCTCGGCCGGCCTGCGCTGCATCATGACGCTCGCCTGCGCCTCCTGCTCGCGCGCGTCGATGCGCCCTGTGTGTGATGGCGGCACGATCGGGACCACCAGGCATACGCTCTGCGCGGGAAGCACATCGCGCCAGTCCTTGATGATCTGGTGATAGGCCTTGCCGACGGCGCGGATCTTGCGATCAAGATCATAGAGGCCGAGCGGGTTTACATTGCCGTTCTGCTCGCGCAGCGCGGTATCCCAATCGACCTGATCGGTGAGCGAATACCAGGTGAAGCCGACCGTGGGGATGCCGATGTTGCGCAGGCGCAGCACGTTCGCCCATTCCTTCCACAGCCAGTTGACCGCCTCATCGCCGTTCGGCCCCTCGCGGAAATTGGTCTCGGTGTGCATTACGGGGAGGCCGTATCGCCCATAATATTGGCGCGTGATCTCGCTATAGCCGAATACCTCGCCCGAGGCCCAGGTGCGGCCGTCTTCATGCACCCGGTGCTCGTTGGTCCAGTAATAGTCGTTGCCGAGGATGCAGTGCTGTTTCAGCCGGTTGCCGAGAAAGAAGTGATATTCTTCCTTGGTCATGCCGTTATCCATCAGATATTCGTACATTTCGCTGTCCACCCGCCTGCCGTAGTTGAGATCGAGGCTGAGGAAGCGCTTGGAGTTCATCACTTCGGCCGGGCCGATGGCGGCGGGGCTGTCGGCATGGAAATATTCCGACGATTCGCTCTGGATGAAGATCGCGTCCGGCCGTCGCTTGAGGATTTCCTGCATCGCCAGCACATTCGCCTTCACCAGATGCTTCAACGCGGTCACGAACGCGGTGTCCGAGGTCATCTGCTCGTTCCACCAGCCATATTGCGCGGAGAAAGTGGCGCAGATGAACATCTCGTTGACCGGCGTATAAAGCTGGATCCAGTGATAGCGCTCGGCGAAATCGGCGGCGTAGCGCGCGAACAGCAGCGGGAAATCCGGGTTCTGGAAATTGCCGATCCAGTCCGGCACGCCGAAGTGGCACAGATCGACGATCGGGATGATGTCGCGCTGGCGCAGGTCATTGAGGGTCAGGTCCGCGAATTCCCAGTCATAGCGGCCCGGCCCGAGAAACGCCTTGTGCAGCGGCGGACCGAAGCGGAGGTAACGGATGCCCATCTCCTCGACGAGATCGAAATCGGTGCGCCAATATTTATAGTGGCCGCATACCTCCATCTGATCGACCCGGCTGCGGCCGCCGTTGATGGTCGGGATGCTGTTTTCGATCCCGGTCGCGAACATGAAATTGGCCAATATCCTGCCTCCCTGGCTGGCGGGTTCACCCCGCGAAACGATGCTCGGCCACGCCCCGGCATCCGGGGCTGACGACGAAAAGGCTGCCCGCGAGCGGCTGGGCGCTCAGCTCGTGATCCGAAAGACCGACGCGCGCCGAGGTGATGAACAGAAGATCGAGGTCTGGCCCTCCAAAGGTGCAGCTCGTCGGTCGCTGCACGGGGAGGGGGATGCGAGCCAAGGGCGCGCCATCGGGCGCGAAGCGGCGGACGCACCAGCCATCCCAGAAGGCGATCCAGAGGCAATCCTCGGCGTCGACCGTCATGCCGTCAGGATAGCCGTCCTCGTGCGAGAAGCTCAGAAAGATGGTTCGGTCTCCGAGCGTGCCATCCTCGTTCAGAGCGCATTGATAGACGGACCGGCGCGCGGAATCGGTGTGATATATTGTGCCGCCGTCCCGGCTGAACGCGGGGCCGTTGGGCACCTGGTACCCCGCACCGGCCCACCGCCAGGAAAGGTCCGCCGCCACCCGGTAGAGCGCGCCGGTTTCCGCCTGTTCGGCGTCATCCATCGTGCCGAACCAGAAATTGCCCGCGCGATCGACCTTGCCGTCGTTGGAGCGGTTGCCGGGGAGGGACGCTTCCGGCGCGGCGATGAGGCGATAATCACCCGCCTCCGGATCGATGAACGCGAAGCCCTTGTCCGTCGCGGCGATGAAGTCCGTCGCGGCGATGAAGCCGCTCTGCCGCCTCGGCGCAAGGGCGCTGATCCGGAAGGGCGGCGTCCAGCTCCGGCATTCTTGGCCGGGCCACAGCATCCGCCATATCATCGGCGCGCGAATGTCGACCCAATAGAGCGCCTGCTCCTCTGCGAGCCACACCGGCCCCTCGCCGAGCGCTGCGCGGCAAGCTCCAACGGGAACCGGAGGAGCGCGGGTTGTGGCTGATGTCATGCAGCGAGAACGCACGCCTGCAAACATTGTTTCGGCGGCAGGCCACCAAAAGCATCCTCACGCGTTGGAGCGACATGACCGACCGGCCGCATCCCGCTCCCATAGCAGCCCTGATCGCGGTGGACTGGGGAACCACCAATCGCCGCGTTTACGGCATCGCGGCGGATGGCGGCTGCGTGCATCGCGCGTGCGACGGGCTCGGCGTGCTCTCCGTGCCAACCGGTGGGTTCGAGCCCGAAATTGCGGCGCTTCGGGCGAAATGGGGAGGCAGCCCCATGCTTCTCGCCGGGATGGTGGGCTCTGACCGGGGATGGCGCGAGGTGCCCTATCTCGCCTGTCCCGCCGATTTTGACGCGCTTCGCCGCCACCTGGTGCGCGCGGATGGCGGGGACGTTCATATCGTCCCCGGCGTTTCCTTCATCGAGCACGGCAGGGGTGATGTGATGCGCGGCGAGGAGCTCCAGATCCTCGGCGCGGCGGCGACGGGCCTCTGCCCGCCCGATGCGATAGTCTGCCATCCCGGCACGCACGCCAAGTGGGCGCGCCTGCGGGGCGGGACGATGACAGGCTTCCGGACAGTGATGACCGGAGAGCTGTTTGCCCTGCTCCGGGGGCAGGGGATACTCGCCCCCCAGCTTCAGGGCGAGGCCGAGCCGGATGCGGATTTCGCGGCTGGCGTGGCGCGGGCGCTCAGGTCCGGGGATCTGACCGCCGATCTGTTTTCCGTGCGCGCCGGGGCGCTGCTGGGGCTGAGGTCGCGCGACGCGACTTCCCATGTCTCCGGCCTGCTGATCGGCGCCGACATCCGCACGGGCCTCGATTTCGCCGGCGCCGGGGACATCGTGCTGATCGGCGAGGAAAGGCTGACCGCGCTCTATGCCGCCGCGCTCGCCATCGCGGGGCGCAAGACATCGATCGTCGATGGCGAACGGGCGTTCATCGCCGGCGCCCACGCCCTTCTGGAGATACAGCCATGACTGCCGCCCAATTGTTTGATCTGCGCCTGTCCGAGTGCCCCCTGGTCGCAATCATCCGGGGCGTAAGGCCGGACGAGGCGATCGCGATCGGGGAGGCGCTGTATGAGGCGGGTTTCCGCATCATCGAGGTGCCGCTCAATTCGCCCGATCCCTTGACGAGCGTGGAGCGGCTGGCGCACCGGCTGGGCGACCGCGCGATGATCGGCGCGGGAACCGTGCTGCACACGAGCCAGGTGAGGGATGTCGCCAATGCGGGCGGCCGCCTGATCGTCTCGCCCTCGACCGATCCGGATGTGATCCGCGGCGCGGTTGAGGCGGGGCTGATCGCCTGTCCCGGCTTCTTCACGCCGACCGAGGCCTTTCGCGCGCTGGAGGCGGGCGCCCATGCGCTGAAACTTTTCCCGGCCGAAGCGGCGGGGCCGCCGGTGGTGAAGGCCCAGCGCGCCGTCCTGCCGCCCTACACGCCGCTGCTGGTTGTTGGCGGCATCAATCCCGGCAACATGGCGCCGTGGCTCGCCGCCGGGGCGAACGGCTTCGGGCTGGGCTCGGCGCTGTACCAGCCGGGGCTGGACGCCAGCGAGGTAGGCTTGCGCGCCCGTCAATTCATCGCCAGTTACAGGGCCATACAGGAAGGAGGCGGCGCATGAGGGCGCTCCGCATCGGTCTGGTCGGGCTGGGGAAGATCGCGCTCGATCAGCATATTCCCGCAATCAGGAGCGGCGTGGCGTTCGAGCTGGTGGCGGGCGCGGGGCGCGCGCCAACCGGTATCGGCGTTCCGGTGTTCGAGGATTTCCGCGCGATGCTCGATGCCTTCGCCCTCGATGCCGTGGTGCTGGCGACGCCGCCCGCACCGCGTTACACGATCGCGCGGGTGTTCCTTGAGGGCGGGGTCGATGTATTGCTGGAAAAGCCGCTCTGTTCCACGCTCGGCGAGGCGCAGGAGCTGGCCTTGCTTGCGGGCCGCACGGGGAGGGTGGTGTTTGGCGCGTGGCATTCCCGCTATAACGAGGCGGTGCAACGGGCGGCGGTGATCACCCAGTCCGAAGGCATTGCGACCATGAGCATCGAATGGCTGGAAAATGCCGAAAAATGGCATCCCGGCCAGAGATGGATCTGGGAAGCGGGCGGCTTTGGCGTGTTCGACTCCGGCATGAACGCCCTGTCGATCGCGACGCGCCTCTCGGCGGAAACACTGACCATTGAAAGCGCCGACCTCACGCTACACGAGGCTGGGCAGCAGGCCATCGCCGCCGATGTGATGCTCCGCGCGGCATCCTCTCCGCAGCCGTTTCAGGCCCGGTTCGACTGGCGGCATCAGGGAGAGGAGCGGTGGAATATCGATATCCGGACCTTCGCGGGCACGCATCTGATGCTGGAGCGCGGCGGGGCGGAGCTGAGCATCGATGGCCACCGGATCGAGACGCAATCGGACGAATACCCGACGCTTTACGACGAGTTCGCGCACCTGATCGCCGCGCGCAAAAGCGATCTCGATGCCGAGCCGCTCCGGCTCGTGGCCGATATTTTCATGAAGGCACGACGCTTATAGAGCTTTGCGACGAACGACCGGAACCTTTGCCGCGCCTGCCGGTTTCTCCGGGTATGAGAGGCGTTTTCACCGAATCCGTTGCGCAGGGCCGCATCATTCTCTCCGGGAATGGTCTGCTGCCGTACAAGGTGCTGGTCGGCGGGGAGGAATATGCCGCGCAAACCATGCGCACGGCGGAAATGCTGCTCAGGAAATATGCGGGCGCCGCCAGCGCGCCCCGCGTCCATGCTGTCCCGCGACGTCAGACCTCGCATCTGCGTCTGGTCGTCGATAACGGCGCGCAGTGAAGCCTCTCATCGTACCGTAAAACGCACCTGATCGACCTTGCGCCCGCTTTCATCGAGCAGTGCGAGCAGATGGCTGCCCGGTAACAGGGGGAGCTGGGGCGCGGCGCTTACCCCGCCGATGCCCCGTCCATCCAGCGTCAGCCGATAGCCTTCCGCCGCGCCGGATACCGCGATACCCAGTCCCTGACGGTTCGCAGGGATGTCCGGGTCCGCCGCATAGACGCTGCCCGAGACCGGGTTGACGATGCGCGGGCGACGGGCGAAGGCGGGAGCCTCCGCCAAGGTCGCCTGCGCCGTGCCGGTGAGGAACCACTCTGTGCGCGCGGCTTCGCCGGACCGGGTGAAAGCAATCCGCGCGCCGGTTACGGATGCGGGTCGCGGCGGCGCGGAGCCGGGCCGCCCCTGGTGCAGCGCCAGCATGACATCGCGCCACACCGGCGCCGCACCGCTGGTGCCGGAGACCGCGCGCATCGGGTCTCCCTCCAGATTGCCGACCCACACCGCGACCGTGAAGCGATCGGAAAAGCCGATGCACCAGTTGTCGCGCATCGCCTTTGACGTGCCGGTCTTGGCGGCGGCCCAGAAGGGCAGGCGCAGCGCGGAATCGACCCCGAACGTGCCGGAGCGCGCGCCCGCGTCCGCCAGCATATCGGCGGTGATCCATGCCGCGCCGGGGTCGATCAGGGTGCGGACCTCCCCTGCAGGATCGGCCTTGCGCAGCCGCACAGGCGACCAACGGCCGAGGTTGGCAAGCGTGCGATAGGCGTTCGCCTGCTGGAGCAGCGTCACCTCCGCCGAGCCGAGCGCGAGCGAGAAGCCGTAATAACCGCCATCCGGATTGAGGTCCGCATAGCCCAGATCCCACAGCCGGTCGCGAAAATCCTGCACCCCGTCCAGCACCAGCGCGCGCACGGCAGGCACGTTGAGGCTGTTCGCCAGTGCACGGCGCACGGACACCGGCCCCAGAAACGCATTGTCGTAATTGCGCGGGACATAGAGGCCCGAGGCGGTATCGAGCTGGACCGGCGAGTCTTCGAGGATCGAGGCGGCGGTCAGCCATTTGCGCTCGATCAGCTGCGCGTAGAGAAAGGGCTTCAAGGTCGATCCCGCCTGCCGCAGCGCTTCCGCGCCGTTGACGGCCTCGGCGGTCGATCCGAGGCCGACGCCGCCGACATAGGCGAGCACATCTCCGGTCGCGTTGTCGAGCACGATCACCGCCCCATCGCGCGCACGGGTCGGCCCCAGTCCCTGAAGCTGGTGGCGCAGCGCCTGGCTCGCGACCCTCTGCACCGCGGCATCCAATGTGGTGGCGACGCGCGCGCCGGGCGTGCGCAGCAGATGGTTCGCGAGATGCGGCGCAAGGCCGGGATCGAGCGCGCGGAGCCTTCCGGGTGAGAGCATCCTGCTGGCAAGCGCGGGCAGGGCCGTGCAATCGGCAGCTTCGACAAGGCGGCAGGCGCGTGTCGCCACGCGCGCGGGTGGCGCGGCGGGATCGGGCAGCAATGCAGCGAGCAGTGCCGCCTCGCGCCGGTCGAGCACGGACGGGCTCTTGCCGAACAGGGTCATGCTGGCGGCAGCGACTCCCTGCGCCTCGCCGCGATACGGGGCGAGGTTGAGATAGGCTTCGAGGATCTCGGCCTTGCTCCAGTCCTCCTCCAAGGCCCAGGCCGCGCGCATCTGCCGCAGCTTGTCGCGCCAGCCGCGCGCGCCGGGCGCGGCCATCTGCGGCGAGAGATAGGCGGCGAGCTGCATACTGATCGTCGAGGCGCCGCGCGCGGGGTCGCCGCGCAGCCGCGCGAGCGCCGCGTTCCCCAGCGCCAGCCAGTCCACGCCTTCATGTGTCGCGAAGCGCCGGTCCTCGCCCCGGATTACCGCGTCGCGCATTGCGGGGTTGATGGCATCGAGCGGCGTCCAGCCAAGGCGGCGCGCCTGATAATCGACACGGATGCGATCGAGCAGCTTGCCCTCGCGGTCGTACAGCCACGCCTCGCTCGGTCGCCAGTCGCGCCGCACCTGCGCATAGTCGGGCAGCGACGGCGGGGCGGTCAGTACATTCAGCGCCGCATACACCAGTATCATGGCGATCAGCAGGGCGGGCGGCCCCCAGCGTCGCCATTCCCCCGGCAGCCGGGTCAGGGCGCCCATATCGTCATCGGGCCGACGGGCAGCTGCGCGCGGATGGAGGGCGCATACATCGCCTCGATCCGCGCGGGCGGCAGGGTGAAGCGGCCCGCGCCGTTCAGCCGCAGGGTGTAGTCGATGCGCGTCGTTCCGGCGGGCAGCCAGTCATAATAAGCCCGCCATGCGCGATTGTCCTTCTCGACATAGGCAGGCCATGCGCCCTCGCTCGTTTCGCCCTGACGCAGCAGGGAAGACTGGCCACCGAGATCCGACACCACCGTCGCGCCGGGCGGCAGCGGATCGCTCAGCGCGACCCAGGTCCGCTCGGCGCTCGCCTCGATCGTCAGGCGCACGCGGATCACGTCGCCTTGTGTCAGACGATCCTTGCGCCGCGCCGAGACGACGCTGACCGTTCGGCTAAGGCGATAGCCCGCGAACAGCGGCGCTTTCAAAGGCACGGCGGCGTGGACGCTGACCACCGCCCACGGCCCTGCGCCGCCCGATTGCGTGAGCGTCATCGGTCCGGCGACCAGCGGCAGCTGGAGCGGGGCGGCGTTGGCGGGGAGGGGCCATGCGGCGGCGAGGCTCCTGCCACCCAGCATGACCTGCGTCGTCCCTGCAACCGCGCTCGCGGGATAGAGCCCGCCGAACCGCCGCGAGACGACCGTGCCCCATGCATTCGCAGGCGTGGTGTCCCAATGGCCGTGCCACTGGCGCTGGGCGACGCCGGTCATCATGCGCGGGGCTTCCGCCGCCCAGTCCTTCTTGCCAAGCACCGCGTCGAGCGCCTTGATCGCCATCTCGTCTCCGCTCACCATCATCCACCACGGCGCGGTGCGCTGGTCGGAGAGATCGAGGCGGGTGCCTTCATAAACTAGGCGACGGCGCAGCTCTTGTTCAGCAGCGGCGCGGAGCTGGGCAGCGCGCGGCGCCTTGGCCAACCGGTCGAGCGTCACGATCCAGTCGGCGAGCGTGCCGGTTGGCATGTCGGCGGGTGCGATGTCGACCGCGCCGAGCAGTGTGGCGTCCGCCGCTCCGGCCCGCGCCAGCGCCGCCAGCGCCGAGATCCGCACCAGCCGCTCGTCCGCGCTGACACGGCGATCCCGCGACAGTCGCGCCGTCACCACATCGCGCAGCGCGCCGACCATTCGCGTGCGCTGCTCATCGGGGAGGGGGAGCCCGGCGGCGGAGGTCATCGCCAGCGCATAGGCGGTGAGGTCGGGCGACCCCTCGCTCTCCGCCACCGGCCAGTAACGCAGCAGGCCGTCCGCATCGAGATAGGTCGGCAGCGCGCTCGCCAGCGCAGTCCAGCTCCCGGTATCGCCCGTCGCGACAATGCGGGAGAGCTTCTGCTCGAAGCAGCCATAGGGATAATCCGCCATATAGCGCCGCACGCCTTCCAGTGGTGGCGCGAGCGTATCGGAGAGAGCCACGCTCACCCAGCCGCCCGGAAGCGCACCCGCCGGAATGCCGATCACCGGCTGCGCGCCGCTGCCGACGCGCCACAGACCCGCCGCCCAGACTTCCACCGGCACGGCGGGCGCCACTTCCTGCGCCACCGTGAGCTGGTCGCTGTCCCTGCCGTCCGCCGACCGCGCGGAGACGGTCCATGTGAGCGTACCGGGCGCTTCCGGCGCGTGAAGGTTCCAGCGCACCAGCCCGGCCTTGCCCGCCGGGATCGTGAGGGTGAGCGGCTTTGCCTGCGCGATCGCCGGTTCGAGGCGCGGGCTCGCCGTCACGGTCATCGGATGGTCGGAGCCGTTGCGCAGCGTGAACACCGCGCTGTACCAGTCCCCGGTCCGCACCAAAGGCGGCAGGCCGGAATAGAGGCTCAGGTTCTGCGCGGTGCGGATGCTGGTTTCGCCGGTGCCGAACAGCTGCGCGCCATCCGTCGCGATGGCGACGAGGCGGAAGCTGGAGAGCGAGTCCGATAGTGGCACGGAGACGCTCGCCCGGCCCTGGCGATCCAGCGGCACATGGCCTTTCCACAGCAACACCGGCTGGAAATTCTCGCGGTTGATGCCCGAAGCATCGCCGCCGCCGCCGCCCGCCTCGACCGCCTTCTTGCCATAATGCCGCTTGCCGACCACCTGCATCTGGGCGGTCGAGGTGATGACATCGAGGGTGCGCTCGCCCATCATCGCGTCGAGCAGCTTCCAGCTCTCGTTGGGCATCAGCTGCAACAGCGCCTCGTCGACCGCGACGAACGCGACATCGGCGGAGCGCGCGGGCCTGCCCGAGGGATCGTGCACCGCAATCGCCACGCGCGCCACGTCCCGCACCGCATAGCGCGTCTTCTCCGCCTTCACCGCGACATCGAGCCGATGCGCCTCCCAGCCGACCTGCACCTTGGCGATGCCGAGGCGGTAGCTCGGCTTGGCGAGATCGACGAGCGCGGTGGGCGAAGCGCCCTCGCGGGAGAGGAACGGTAAATGCCATCTACGCGCGAGATCGGCGAGCCACAGCTTCCACCCGCCGATGCGGCCACGCACCGCCATCACCGAGACATAGACATTGGGCGCATAGGCCCCTGGCATCTTCACCTCGACGACCGGATCCTTGCCCGAAAGCTCGGTCACGAAGCTGGAGAGCACGCCCTCCCGCTCAACCGTTACCAGCGCGGTGGCGGAGCGGAATGGCATCCGCACCTGAAAGCGCGCCGTCTCGCCCGCCTTATAGGCGTTCTGCTCGGGGATCAGGTCCATCCGGTCGCCATTGTCGCCGCCGAACCACCATTCGTCCTCGCCCGCGAGCCAGACCGAGCGGACCGCGCGCGCCTCCCGCTTTTCGCTGTCCATCGTGGTCGCGACCACCGTGACCTCGCCGGAGACGCCGGGGTCGAGCGCGCAACTTGCGCGGCCGAGGCTGTCCGTCTTGGCGGTGCAGTCCGCATCGATCTCGGTGATCTTCTCCTGATTGTCATAGGCATAAAAGCCCCCGATCAGCCGCCGCCGCGCGGTGATGATCTCGCGCGAATAGAGCTTCACCGCAATCTTCTGGCCCGCAATCGGTTTGCCGGACAGATCGAGCGCCACGAACTGCAGCCGCAAGTCGTTGTCGCGCATCAGCCAGCCGTCGGTCTTCAGCCCAAGCTGCACCGCGGAAGGATAGAGCGTGAGGCGGCGGCTGGCGGTCAGCGTTTCGCCATTGGCATCGGGATAATCCATCTCGACCGTGAGGCCGACCGGCTGCGTCACCGGCTGGTTGACCTCGATGCTGGCCCTTGCGGTGCCGTCCGCGCCCAGCGTGGCGGGCAGGGTCTGCGCATAGGGGAGCGGGGTCTTCTCCGCCTCGCCTTGATCGTCGAGCGGGCGCGTGCCCGTCTTCACCGCCTCGCCGCCGAAGCTGTAGGCATCCCACCCGGCGGGCGCGCCCACATAGCCGTTGAAATCGGTGCGCAGCGTCACCGGAAGTCCGGCCGCGCCCCCACCGGCGAGATAGCCGACATAGAGCGACAGCGGCACGCTCGCCGGGCGCACCAGCGGCGCGGGCGGACCCGTCACGCTCGCGCGCATCGTCGGCAGGCGATATTCATCGACGCGCAGGGTCTGCCCGCTGCTGATCGTCTGGCCGTTTGCCTCGAACCGTAGCGCATAATCGCCGAGCGGCGCGCCCTGCGGCACGGTCCACTCGCTCTCCCCGCTGCCCGCGCGTGCGATCGTGACCGGCATCGCGAATTCGGTGCCGGAGCCCATATGGCTCAGCACGAGCTTGCCGGAAAAGCCGTTGGCGAGCGCGAAGCCCGATCCCGCCGGATGGCGCAGCACATGCTTCATGTGCACGCTCTCGCCCACCTTCACCAGCGCGCGGTCGAAGATGCTGTGGATGATGTCCCGCGGCGGCTCCCAGCCGAAGGGCAGCTCGAAATCATAGGGCGCGATGCCTTGCGTCCAGCTGGTGAGGGTGAAGCTCATGTCCTCGCCCAGCCGCGCCGACACCATGAGGGGATGGGCCGTGCCATAGTCGCAGCTGCCCCCCGCGTCCGGTTCCGGCAGGCTGCCCCGGATGAGGAGGCGCCCGGTGCGATCGGTGCTGCCCCAGACGATCGGCTTGCCGGTGCACGTGTCGGTGATATGGATCGCGGCGTTGGCGACAGGCGCGCCGCTTTCCAGCGCCGTCACCCACACGAGCGAGCTTTCCCGGCCCCATTTGAAATGCACGGCCATATCGGTGACGAGCGCGGCCGCGGCGACATAGCGCGGCGTGTTGCGGCCCAGGAGGGCATTGCCGAGCGCCGGGCTCGCCAGCTCGACCACGTGGAAGCCGTACTGCTTCAGGGGGATGCCGACGACCTCGAAGGCCTTGCCCTTTGCGGGTAGCGGCACGTTCATCGCCACGCCGCCGGAGGGGAGCAGCGGCGTGTCGCGGGTGTGGTTGACGGTGTGGCTCTTGCCGTCCTTCTGCTTCACCTCCTCGAAGTCGGCTTCCTCGGCCTTGTCGAGCTTGCGCAGCCATTGCGCGATGGCGGCGTTGTCGTCGGCGACGCGCAGGCTCTTGCCGCCGATCGAAGTGGCCTTGCCGATCAGCGTCGGCTCGACCGAGCGCACCGTCACCGGCAGCACGCCACCCTCGCTCGCCTCGACGATGCCGAAACCCGCCGCGAATTTCACCAGTGGCGGCGCGGCGCCGAAGCGTATGGGGAGGGGAAAGCGCGCGGCGTTGGCAAGCGCGCGGCCGGAGAGATCCGCAATTCCTTGCGGCAGCACCAGTTGCGCGCCGCTCTGCGCCGGGAACGGGCCTTTGAAGCTGATATCGGCGAGCTGCGCATTGCTCTTGTCGCTGTCGGACAAAGTGGGGCTGCGCTCGCTGCCATCGGCGAGGCGCAGACGGATGGCGAGCGCCTTCGCGCGGTCGATCGGCGCGGAGAAGCTGAGGTCCGCATCCTCGATCGGGTTACAGTCCGCACCGCTGTTGACCCGCCCGCAGCTGAAACTCGCGGCAAAGGGCGCGCGCACGGTGAAATCGAAGCGCTGATCGCGCCCTGCCGCCTTGCCGGCAGAGGAGACGATGCTGCTCGGCCATACCAGCGCCATGCTGCGCTCCGGCGGCAGCGGGCGGCGGCAGCGCAGGGCCATCACCTTGGCGAGCGCGGCGGCGCGGGACTTCGCGTCCTTCGGCAGTGCCTCGGGCAGCCCCGCCTCTTCGAGGAAAGAGCGCCGCCGCCAGTTCTGCTCGCCCAGTCCGCCGAGCAGCTGCGACACCGTTGCGGCAGGGAGCAGATCGACCGCGATCGTCTCGCCGATGCCATCCACGGCACAGGCCGCGCGCGCCGCGACCGAGCGCGGATCGGCGGGCACATTGGTCGCGACGAGGAAGACCTGATCCTCGTCGATGTCGCCATCCATGCCCGGCGCCAGCACCGCGCGCACCGAAGGCCCGCCGGTGTCGATGGGGAAGTGCCGCGTGCCCGCAACGCGCACGCCGCGCAGCGTCGCCAGACCCTCGCGCAGCGTGACGGCGCAGCTTATGCCGCCGGGCAGCGGCTTCTCGAAATCGAGCACGAAGCTCTGCTGGTCGATCCAGCGGCCTGTCGCGGGGATGGGGCAATCGCTGGTGGCCGCAGGCGTCGCGCGCGGATCGCCGAGCGGGACCATCGGATCGGAAAAGCGGAGGGTGAAGCGGCTGATCGTGCCGCTCTGCCAGCCGCTGCTGCCCGGAACGGCGAGGGTGACCTGCGGGCTGGAGCTGCTGTCCGCCGCCATCGGGACCATCAACAGGCCCGCGAGGGCTGTCAGCCACCGGAAACGCATTTCCCTCTCCCATTTCCGAGTCGTCGGCGCGCAGCTTCCCGTATTGCGGCGCACCTGTCTATCGCTTCCCCATAAAGGCGCGCAGCTTCCTTCGGGCAAAAGCGGAAAGCGCGGGTGCGGAAGGTTGGCAAGCGTCTGCGCGTGTCCTATGGCATTTCGGAAAGCGCGGTGGGTCTCGCCAGCGTGGCGCTGGCCGACCTGATGAATCTGACACTATGAAAGACGCTCTGGATATGACTGCCCTGCTCCCGACGTCGGTAGTGGAAAAGACCTGGGGAAAGGCCGTGCTGCCGCAACCCTTTCACAACCCGGATGAAAGCAGGCCGGTCGGTGAAATATGGTTCACGCCGCCTCCCGAGCTTTCGGAGCTGCTGGTCAAATACATCTTCACGGATGAAAATCTCTCGGTGCAGGTCCACCCTTCCGATGCGCAGGTGGGAAAAGGGGGCGGCAAGGAGGAGTGCTGGCTGGTGATCCATGCCGATCCGGGCGCGAGGCTCGGCGTAGGCCTTTCCAGCGCGATGGACGCCGGGCAGCTCCGCGCCGCCGCCCATGATGGCAGCATCGAGGCCATGCTGGACTGGTATCCGGTGCAGGCCGGGGATTTTTTCTACATCCCGGCCAATACGGTTCATGTCATCGGTGGAGGTCTCACGCTGGTCGAGGTGCAGCAGAACAGCGACATCACATACCGGCTGTATGATTATGGCCGCCCGCGTGCGTTGCATGTCGAGGAGGCGGTGGCAGTGGCGAAGCCGGGACCGCATGATCCGCGTTTCCGCCAGCATCTCCCAGAGGTCGGATCGCTCCCGCTGGTCGAGGGGCCGTATTTCCGGCTGGACCGGATTGATGCGGTATCGGAGGAGCTGGCCGCGCGCTACATCGGCGCGCTGCTGGTCATCCCTTTGCAGGGCGCGGCAGCGATCGGTGACGAAAGGATCGCTCCGGGCCAATGCGCATTGGCCCGCCAGATTGGAGACGTGCAGCTTTTGCCGGGCAGCCTGTGTCTGATCGCCCAGCCCGTTTAGGGTTCGTGGCGGATGTATCCGCCCGCTATCCGGGAAGACGGCTCCGGAGGGAAGCCGCAGGGATCATTTCAGCGGTATCGGACATCGACCGTCTCCGCGCCAAGCGGCGGCTATCTATTTGACGTGAGCGGGTTTGCCCTTGCGCTTGGTGCGCGCCAACTCCTCAAGCTGCTTCTCGGTCATGGATTTTTCCATTGACCGGGAAGCACCCTTGAGGTCGCTCTTTTTCGTATCGCCGCGTTTGGCGGAGAGCGCCGCGCCCGCCGCCATCTGCTGCGCCCTCGATTTTGCAGGCATGGATTGCCTCCGGGGAGTCAGAGGAGGGGGTAGCTCATCCCGTAATAGCCATAAACGGTCTTGCCATATTCATCGTTATACTCCGGGGTGTCGTCATGGCGGTAGCGGGGGGCATCGGCGAGCTGGTCCTTGTCGATATTGACGACATAGCCGCCCTTGTCGGTATCGTAGGACAGGATCTCCCACGGCAGGGGATAATGATCGCTGCCGAGGCCGAACAGGCCGCCGAACTGCAACACCGCATATTCCGCCTCTCCGGTATATTTGTTGACCATGAAATTGCTGATGGTGCCGAGGCGTTCGCCCTGCCTGTTATAGACGGCGGTGCCCTCCACCTTGTCGGATGCGATAAGCTGGCTGGTCTCTTCGGTTTCCACGGAATCTGCCATGATGTCTCTCCTCGATTGGGAAGGTTGGGGCCTTGCCATGACGGCGCGGCCACATCCTCCCCAACGGCGGCACGGCCACCATGTTCCTGCGCTTCGCCGCAAATGCCGGGCGCAGAGCCCAAGCGTGCCTCGCGAACGACAAGGGTTGCGGGCGGCGCCCAGAACCGGCGCGTGGCTCTGGGATCGTATTTTCGGTAAGGCGGCCGGGGATGGCAGCGCGCGCCTATTGGCCGGGGCGTTGCCGCGCAGACCTTGGCGGATATTTGGGGATCAGGCGGTCGCCTTCTGCCGCGCCTTTGCGTTGCGGCGGCGCATCAGCGCGCCGATTCCAAGGAAGCCCGTAATCATCAGCGCCCATGTGCCCGGCTCGGGGATCGCGCCCGAAGGCGGCGGGGGGGGAGGAGGCGGAGGCGGATCGATCGGCGGATCGCCGCCACCCGAGCTGCTTGTCGTGCCGCCGGAGCTGCCGGTGCCGCCGCTGGAGCTGGTTGTGTCGCCGCCCGAGCTGCTGGTAGTTCCGCCAGAGCTGGAACCACCGCCGGAGCTGGAGCCGCCACCACCGCCAGAGCTGGAGCCGCCACCGCCGCTGGAGCTGCCGCCACCAGTGGACCCCGTCTCGGTCTTGCGCGCGGGGAAATAGGGCGGGTCGCTGAGCTCGACTTCGCGAAACTCGGCGGGCGCGCCAGCGAACCGGGGGCCGTCGATGGCACCCAGAGGATCGAGCTGGCCGGGAGGCAGGATATCCTCGCCGGGGCCGACGAACAGCGCGGCCTGCTCGACCGGGCCGAGCTCGTCCGCCGCGGGCGCTGCCGGGCCGGTCACGGAGCGGTCCAGCCGCGCGAAGAAGGCCGAAGGATCGCGATCTCGCAGCGACACGCGGGGCGTGCTGTCGACCGGGCCGCGCAAGGTCGCGAAAACGCCGGGCATCGGCGTGCCGACGCCAAACATCGCGCGCTCGCTGCGGGTGGAAATGACGACCAGCGCGACGCCCAGCGCCAGCGTGCCGAACATCAGCCGCCGCCGCTGCTTTTCCTTCCGTAAAACCCGGGAAACATCCTGTTCCATGATGCCGCCATAGCCTAAAAAATATTCTTCATGCTATGAGCGTAATAGTTAAAACTTTCTAAACGATGTTTTTCCGATTCCAATCAATGACTTGGAATTCTCACCTTAAAGACGGTTCTGCACCGGCCCTCTCCCCCGTCCAGCCACCCGATAGCATATCGCACAATATCGGGTGGCTGGACAGGGGAGAGGGCCGGAACCGCTTTTCCAAACGGGCTCTTAATTATTGGGCGCCGAAACCGCCCGGAATGATGGTCGCGTCCTGCGCCTTGGTGCCGACGGTGGAAGTAGACACCTGCTTCGCCGGGCTGCCGAAATCGAAATCGAACAGCTTGTTGCGCACGGTGCGGTAATAGGCCGAGGCGTCATAGAGCGGAGCGCTGGTGAAGCCGAGGTCGCGCGCCTCGGCGTGGCCCATCGCCGCGATCAGGCTGAAGCCCGCGACATAGGCGTTGCGCTGGGCGGAGACATATTGGACCTGCGCGTTGAGAAGATCGCGCTGGGCGTCGAGAATGTCGAGGATGGTGCGGGTGCCGGCCTTGTTTTCCGCCTGCACGCCTTCGAGCGAGAGCTGGCCGGAGCCTACCGCCTTGCTGGTGGACGCGATCGTCTGGAGCGAGGCCTGCCAGCTCGCGAAGGCGGAGCGGGTCTGCGCGATCACGCTGCGCTCGGTGAGCACGGTCTGCTCGATCGCCTGGCTCTCCCGCGCGATGGCGCGGCGGGCGAGCGCGCCGGGGCGGCCGCCCTGATAGAGCGGCAGCGTCACCTGAACGCCCGCAGCGGCGGATTTCGCGCTCGGCACCGAAACCGGCTGGTTCAATATGTTGTCGACACGAGAATTCAGATAATCCGTATACCCCCCCCGCACAAAGCCGGAGACGCGCGGCGCGATCTGGCCCTTGGCGGAGTTTACGTCATAATGCGCCGCTTCGCGCGTGCTCTTGGCCGAGAGAATGTCGGGATTGTCCTTCAGCGCGACATCGACGGCGGTCTCGGGCGAGGCGGGCAGGCCGGGAAGCGGTGGCGGGGGTTGCAGGTCCACCGGCTCGCTGCCGACCAGCGCGATATAGCGCTCCTTCGAGGTAATCAGCTGCGCCTGTGCGGTTTCGAGGCTGGCGCGGGCAAGGGCGAGGCGGCTGTCGGACTGGGCGACATCGGTGCGGGTCAGGTCGCCGACCTTGAAGCGGTCCGTGCTTGCCTGGAGGTTGACTTCGAGCGAGCGGACATTCTGCTCGTTGAACGTCACCACGGCGCTATCGGCGATCACATCGAGATAGGCGGCGACGACTTCCGCGAACACGGAGGACTCCGTCGCGCGCAGTTCCGCCTCACCGGCATCGACGCTCTTTTTCGCGGCGCGGATGGCGTTGCGGACGACCCCGCCCTGATAGACCGGGACGGAGAGGGTCGCCTGGCCGCTGAGGCTGCGCTTCGGCGTGCTGCCGGGCAGATCCCGGTGAAGCTGTTCCTCATACACGCCGCTGGCGCTGGCATCCGGGCGGCCATCCGCCTTGGCGAGAGGCACGTCCTCGTCGGTCGCGCGCAGCTGCGCCCGGGCGGCGTTCAGCCTCGGGTTGGTCTGATAGGCCTGCGCGAGCGCTTCCTGCAGGGTGGTTGCGTCGGCCGGCTGGACAGCCGTCGCGAGTGCAAGGGCGGAAGCTGCGGTGGTGACACAGCGCATCATCTTCGGCATGGTCTGTCGGGTCCCCATTTGGATCAGGCACAATATATGCGACGCGAATAGCATCGCATTTACTATATTCAAACAGGTTTAAGACTTAACCGGGCGTTGACCGTGCTGTTGCAGCATTTTGAGCCTGCCTCTTGCCCTGATGCGGCCTTCCCGCTACAGCGCCGCCCGGCTCTTTAAGCTTTGTAGTGGGATACGGCACCAGCCCGCTCCCCCACCCGACCTCCCAACAGGATATGCTATGGGAGGTCGGGTGGGGGAGCGGGCTGGTGCCGCACTCCACGTCAGTGGAACAAAAAAGGCAGGTTCGCTATGGCCAAGATCAGCGGTGTCGAAATCCGTCCCGGCAACAATATCGAGTATGAGGGCGGCCTGTGGCGCGCCGTCAAGATCCAGCACACCCAGCCCGGCAAGGGCGGCGCCTATATGCAGGTGGAGCTGAAGAACCTGATCGACGGGCGCAAGAACAATGTCCGCTTCCGCTCCGCCGAGACGGTCGAGCGCATCCGCCTCGACACCAAGGATTTCCAGTATCTCTATCCCGAGGGCGACATGCTCGTCTTCATGGATACCGAGACCTATGATCAGATCAGCCTGCCGAGCGATCTCGTTGGCGATGCCGCCGCGTTCCTGCAGGATGGCATGATGGTCACGCTCGAAATGTATGAGGAGCGCCCGATCTCGGTCGCGCTGCCCGATACCATCGAGGCGACCGTGGTCGAGGCCGACGCGGTGGTGAAGGGGCAGACCGCCTCCGCATCCTACAAGCCCGCCATCCTCGACAATGGCGTTCGCGTCATGGTCCCGCCGCACATCGTCACCGGCACGCGCATCGTCGTCGATGTGTATGAGCGGGAATATGTGAAAAGAGCTGATTGATCCGTCCGTGCTCCTGCGCAGGCAGGAGCCCAGTCCCGACGTCTGGCTCAGAACGGAGCCATAGAACTGGGTTCCTGCCTTCGCAGGAACACACAGGAGAATTGATTTGGTATCCCACTCAGGCCTTCTCACTGTCATGGAACGCGCCGCGCGCAAGGCGGCGCCGCGCCTGCGGCGCGATTTCGGCGAGGTCGAGCATTTGCAGGTCAGCCGCAAGGGACCGGCGGATTTCGTCTCGATGGCGGACAAGCGCGCCGAGCAGACGCTGGTCGAGGAGCTGCAAAAGGCGCGGCCGGACTGGGGTTTCCTGCTCGAAGAGGGCGGGGTGATCGAGGGTGATCCGATGAAGCCGCGCTGGATCATCGATCCGCTGGACGGCACCACCAACTTCCTTCACGGCATCCCGCACTTCGCGATGTCGATCGCGGTGGAGGAACCGCTCGCCAATGGGCGGCGCGAGATCACCACCGGCCTCATCTATCAGCCGATCACGGACGAGAGCTATTGGGCCGAGAAGAATCGCGGCGCATGGCGGCATGACCAGCGCCTGCGCGTTTCGGCGCGGCGCGACCTCGCCGATGCGCTGATCGCCACCGGCATCCCGTTTTTCGGGCATGGCGATGTGGCGCAGTGGACGCGTATCTTCGGCGCGGTCGCTCCGTCTGTCGCGGGAATCCGGCGCTTTGGCTCCGCCGCGCTCGATCTCGCCCATGTCGCCTCGGGCCGGTATGACGGTTTCTGGGAGAGCGGGCTGCAACCCTGGGATGTCGGGGCCGGCATCCTGCTGGTGCGCGAGGCGGGCGGCTTCGTTACCGATTTCCGGGGCGGAGATCAGCCGATTGAGCGCAAGGAGATCATCGCCGGCAATGACGCGATGCACTCCAAATTGCATAAACTGGTCGCCAACGCGCTGCGATAAACCAAATCCTAAGCCTCTTGCCTTAGTCCGCCATCGAAGAGTCATGATGGCGGGCTAACGGGCTTGCGCCTGCCGGATAAGCATATATTTTCTGCGTACCGCACTGCAAAATATATGTTGATCGGTTGAGCGTATTGGCAAAGAAGTGTGGATATTCAGTGCGACAGGGCGGAATTCGGTGACCGATAAGAAAACATTGACCCATCTCGAGCGGCTCGAGGCCGAGAGCATTCACATCATGCGCGAGGTCGTGGCGGAAGCCGAGAAGCCCGTGATGCTCTATTCCGTCGGCAAGGACAGCGCGGTGATGCTGCACCTCGCCCGCAAGGCCTTCTACCCCAGCCCGCCGCCGTTTCCGCTGCTCCATGTCGATACGACGTGGAAGTTCAGGGCGATGTATGAGCTGCGCGACAAGATGGCGCGGGAGAGCGGCATGGAGCTGCTCGTCTATCAGAACCCCGAGGCCAAGGAGCGCGGAATCAACCCGTTCGATCATGGCCCGCTGCACACGGACATGTGGAAGACCGAAGGCCTGAAACAGGCTCTCGATCTCTATGGCTTCGATGTCGCATTCGGCGGCGCGAGGCGTGACGAGGAAAAGAGCCGCGCCAAGGAGCGCATCTTCTCCTTCCGCACCTCGACCCACGGCTGGGATCCGAAGAACCAGCGGCCGGAGCTGTGGAACCTCTACAACGCCCGCAAGAAGAAGGGCGAGAGCATCCGCGTCTTCCCGATCTCGAACTGGACCGAGCTGGACATCTGGCAATATATCCATTTGAACGATATCCCGATCGTGCCGCTCTATTTCTCCGACAAGCGCCCGACGGTGGAGCGTGACGGCCTGCTGCTGATGGTCGACGACGAACGCTTCCCGCTCAAGGACGGGGAGGAGCCGGTGATGCGCTCGATCCGCTTCCGCACGCTGGGCTGCTATCCGCTGACCGGCGCGGTCGAGAGCGAGGCGAAGACCCTGCCGGAAGTCATTCAGGAGATGCTCCTCACCACCACCAGCGAGCGTCAGGGCCGCGTCATCGACAAGGACGGCGGCGATGCCTCGATGGAAAAGAAGAAGCAGGAGGGGTATTTTTGACGTGAACTCCGTTCACGTCACCCCAGCGCAGGCTGGGGGCTCATGCCCAAAGATGAACCGGAAAGGGAGATCCCAGCCTTCGCTGGGATGACGAGATTGAGGCGATGACAGAAACAGCAGACCCCATCTACAAGACCGACGCGCTGATCGCCGAGGATATCGACGCCTATCTGGAGGCGCACCAGCACAAGAGCCTGCTGCGCTTCATCACCTGCGGCAGCGTGGACGACGGCAAATCGACGCTGATCGGACGCCTGCTCTATGACAGCAAGATGATCTTCGAGGATCAGCTCGCGGCATTGGAGGCGGACAGCAAACGCGTCGGCACGCAGGGGCAGGAGATCGACTTCGCCCTGCTGGTCGATGGCCTCGCCGCCGAGCGCGAGCAGGGCATCACCATCGATGTCGCCTATCGCTTCTTCACCACCGAAAAGCGCAAGTTCATCGTCGCGGACACGCCGGGGCACGAGCAATATACCCGCAATATGGTGACGGGCGCGAGCACGGCGGACCTCGCCGTGATCCTGATCGATGCGCGCAAGGGCGTGCTGACGCAAACCCGCCGCCACAGCTATCTCGCCCACCTCATCGGCATCCGCAACATCGTGCTCGCGGTGAACAAGATGGATCTGGTGGACTACAGCCAGCAGGTGTTCGACGATATCGTCGCGGATTACACCGCCTTCGCCCAGTCGATCGGGATCGAGAGCTTCGTCCCCATGCCGATCTCCGGCTTCAAGGGCGACAACATCACCGCGAACTCGGCGAACACCCCGTGGTACACCGGAAAGCCGCTCATTGAGCATCTCGAAACCGTCGAGGTCGATGTGACGGCGGATCAGGCGAAGCCGTTCCGCATGGCGGTGCAATGGGTCAACCGCCCGAACCTCGATTTCCGGGGCTTCTCCGGTCAGGTCGCAACCGGCACGGTAAAGCCCGGCGATGCGGTCCGCGTGCTCCCCTCGGGCAAGACCTCTACCGTCAGCCGTATCGTCACGCTGGATGGCGATCTGGAACAGGCGGTCGCGGGCCAGTCCGTCACGCTGTGCTTCGCGGACGAGATCGATTGCTCGCGCGGCGATGTCATCGCTATTGCCGATACGCCTCCGGAAGCGGCCAACCAGTTTGAGAGCACGCTTGTCTGGATGTCGGACGAGCCGCTTCATGTCGGCCGCGCCTATTGGATGAAGCTCGGCACGCAGATGGTGTCCGTCACCGTGCAGGCGCCCAAATATGTCGTCAATGTCAATACGATGGAACATCTTGCTGCGAAGACGCTGGAGCTGAACGCGATCGGCGTCGTGGAGCTGGCGACCGACAAGCCGGTGGTGTTCGAGGCGTACACGCAGAACCGCACGCTGGGCGGGTTCATTCTGGTCGACAAGATCAACAACAACACCGTGGCGGCGGGGATGCTGCACTTCTCGCTGCGGCGGGCGCAGAATGTCCACTGGCAGGCGCTCGACATCAGCCGTGACGCGCACGCCAACCTCAAGAACCAGAAGCCCGCCGTGCTGTGGTTCACGGGGCTTTCGGGTTCGGGTAAATCGACCATCGCCAACCTCGTCGAGAAGAAGCTGCACCGGATGAACCGGCATACCTTCCTGCTGGATGGGGACAATGTGCGCCACGGCCTCAACAAGGATCTGGGCTTCACCGAGGCGGACCGGATCGAGAATATCCGTCGTGTCGGCGAGGTTGCGAAGCTGATGGCGGATGCTGGCCTCATCGTCATCACCGCGTTCATCTCGCCCTTCCGTGCCGAGCGCGAGATGGTGCGGGCGATGATCCCGGACGGCGAGTTCTTCGAGATCTTCATCGACACGCCGCTCGCCGAAGCCGAAAAGCGCGATGTCAAAGGACTCTACAAGAAGGCGCGGGCAGGGGATCTCAAGAATTTCACCGGCATCGACAGCCCCTATGAGGCGCCGGATAGCCCCGAGGTGCGGATCGACACCACCAAGATGGACGCCGAGGCCGCTGCCGACGCGATCATCGAGAGGCTGCTTGGATGGCATTGAGTGACGCGGAGCTGGCCGCCCAGCTTGCCGATCATGCCGGGCGCATATTGCTCGCGGTGCGCGATTCCGGGCTGATCGCCTCGAAGGCGCTGGGCAAGGCGGGCGACCAGACCGCGAACCAGTTCCTGATCCACGCCCTGCGCGAGCAACGCCCGGACGATGGCCTGCTCTCCGAAGAGAGCAAGGACACGCCGGAGCGTCTGGCGAAGTCCCGCGTCTGGATCATCGATCCGGTCGATGGCACGCGCGAATATGGCGAAGAGCGTACCGACTGGGCGGTGCATGTCGCCCTTGCCATCGATGGCGTGCCGGAGATCGGCGCGGTGGCGCTGCCGGGGTTGGGTGAAGTGCTGCGGTCGGATGCGCCCCGCGCTCTGCCCGCTGCCGGAACACCGCTCCGTATGGTCGTCTCGCGCACCCGCCCCGCCGCCGAAGCGGTGAGCGTTGCGGAGAAGCTGGGCGCGGAGCTGGTGCCGATGGGCAGCGCGGGCGCGAAGGCGATGGCGGTGATCCGCGGCGAGGCCGATATCTATCTCCATTCCGGCGGCCAATATGAGTGGGACAGCTGCGCGCCTGCCGCCGTCGCCGCCGCGCACGGCCTCCATGTGTCCCGCATCGATGGCAGCCCGCTTGTCTATAACCAGCCGGACGTCTACATGCCGGATCTGCTGATCTGCCGGAAGGAACATGCCCGCCCGGTGCTTGACCTCATAATGGAGCTGGCCGCCTGATGGATTTTCTGCACCCGCTCTCCGGCTTTCTTGTCGGCACGATGGTGGGTCTCACCGGGGTTGGTGGCGGTTCGCTGATGGCGCCGATCATGATCCTGCTGCTCGGCGTAGCGCCGACGACGGCGGTGGGGACGGACCTGTGGTTCGCCGCGCTCACCAAGATGGTCGGCGGCGGCGTGCACCACAGCCAGGGCCATGCCGACTGGCAGGTGGTGCGGCGGCTTGCCTATGGCAGCGTGCCAGCGGCGGCACTGACCCTGTGGTTTCTCTCCGCGAGCGGCGGACATCAGATGAAAAACGGTCTGGTAGTGCAGATGCTTGGCGCTGCACTGATCATCACCGCCATAGTCACGCTGTTCCAGCGCAAGATCTACGCGGTTGCCGTCAATATCGAGGACGATCGCAAGGCGGCCTATCGGCGCTTGTTGCCCGCCGTCACGGCGTTCTGTGGCGCCATTCTGGGCGTGATCGTCACACTGACGTCGGTGGGGGCGGGCGCTTTGGGCGCGACGATGCTGGTTATGCTCTACCCTATCCGGCTTTCCATGCAGAAGATCGTGGGGACGGACATCGTTCATGCCGTTCCGCTAACCATGCTGGCGGGGCTTGGCTATTTCTGGCTGGGGTTGGTGGACTTCCAGTTGCTCGGTTCGTTGCTGATCGGCTCCATCCCCGGCATCGTCATCGGTTCGCGGCTGACGAAGCATGTGAACGCCGGTTTCATCCGCATCGCATTGTCTCTCATGCTGGTGTTTTCGGGCCTTAAACTGCTGACCAGCTAGCCTGTGAACGGAACGGGCGTGCTGAGAGTCATTTTCACTTCCTGACCCCCTTGCTTAGCACGTGCGGCAGGCTTAAAGCCGCCCGAACACCGTCAAGCGTCGCAGGGGGCCAATTTGGTCGATCTCAGCCAATATCTGCCGATTCTGATCTTTCTCGGAATAGCGCTCGCGCTCTCCAGCGTGTTCGTGTTCCTGCCGATGGTCGTCGGCCGCCTGACCGGCGCGCACAAGCCGAACCCGGAAAAGCTCTCCGAATATGAATGCGGCTTTCCCGCGTTCGAGGATCCGCGCAACCAGTTCGACGTGCGCTTCTATCTTGTCGCCATCCTGTTCATCATCTTCGATCTCGAAGCCGCGTTCCTCTTTCCCTGGGCGGTGAGCCTGGAGGAAATCGGCTGGGCCGGCTGGGCGACGATGATGATCTTCATCTTCGAGCTTGTGCTCGGACTCGTCTATGCCTGGAAAAAGGGAGCACTCGATTGGGAGTAGAGCTAGAGCGGCCGCATACCGGCCTCGCGCCAGCGCCCGGTACGCAGCCTGATCCGCAATTCTTCAGCGCGCTTTCGAGCGAAGTGCAGGACAAGGGCTTTCTCGTCACCTCGACGGAAGAGCTGTTCCAGTGGGCGCGCACCGGCTCGCTCTGGTGGATGACCTTCGGGCTCGCGTGCTGCGCGGTCGAGATGATCCATGTGAACATGCCGCGCTATGACCTTGAGCGCTTCGGCGCCGCTCCGCGCGCCTCCCCGCGCCAGTCGGACGTGATGATCGTCGCCGGTACGCTGTGCAACAAGATGGCCCCGGCGCTCCGCAAGGTCTATGACCAGATGTCCGAGCCGAAATACGTCATTTCGATGGGCAGCTGCGCCAATGGCGGCGGCTATTATCACTACAGCTATTCCGTCGTGCGCGGCTGCGACCGCATCGTGCCGGTCGACATCTATGTGCCCGGTTGCCCGCCGACTGCCGAAGCGCTGCTCTACGGCATCATGCAGCTCCAGCGCAAAATCCGCCGCATCGGGACGATCGAGAGATGAGCAGCGTGCATTCCGCTCCCCGAGTTGTCCATCCCGAAGGCGCGGCGGATGCCTTGCGTGCGCTGGTGGGCGCCGATCTGCTTGCGCTTGTCGAGGCGGCGGACGAGATCAGCCTTGTGGTGAAGCGCGAGGCGCTCGTTTCCGTGATGACGGCCCTGCGTGACAAGGCCCAGTATCAGCAGCTGATGGAAATCGCGGGCGTCGATTATCCCGAGCGCGCGGAACGGTTCGAGGTGGTCTATCATCTGCTTTCGGTGACGAAGAACCATCGCGTCCGCGTGAAGGTCAGCACCGACGAGGCGACGCCGGTCCCCTCCGTTACGGACATGTGGCCGGTCGCGGGCTGGCTGGAGCGCGAAGTGTTCGACATGTACGGCGTCGTATTCTCCGGCAACACCGATCTGCGCCGCATCCTCACCGATTATGGCTTTGCGGGCCACCCGCAGCGCAAGGATTTCCCGCTCACCGGCTTTGTCGAGCTGCGCTATTCGGAAGAAGACAAGCGCGTCGTCTATGAGCCGGTCAAGCTGGCGCAGGATTTCCGCAACTTCGACTTCATGAGCCCGTGGGAAGGCGCGCACTATG
The DNA here is from genome assembly GCA_022652485.1 of Sphingobium sp. Classification (GTDB taxonomy): domain Bacteria; phylum Pseudomonadota; class Alphaproteobacteria; order Sphingomonadales; family Sphingomonadaceae; genus Sphingobium. The sequence continues at coordinate 791 of JALCRK010000028.1, read as the reverse complement.
TGCTGCCGGGTGACGAGAAGGCGAAGGGTCAGGAGCAGGGTGCGCCGACGCCAGCGCCCGCCGCGCCGCCGCCGCCCAAGGCTTCCGAAGCGCCCGCGCCGAAGGTCGATACGCCCAAGACCACCGATCATCCGGGCAAGACCGGGGCGGGCGAGGGCGCGAACGCAGAGGCGAAGAAGCGTTCGCCCTCGGTGAAGAAGGGCAGCGAGAACGCGGGCGGGGCCAAGGTTCCCGCGTCCGCCTCGTCAGGCACCGAAAAGCCGCGCGCGCCGCGCAAGACCGCCGCGCAGAAGCTCGCCGATGCCGCCGCCAAGCCCGCGCCCAAACCGCGTGGTCGCCCCAGGAAGGGGGAAGAGAAGTGATCGCTATGCCTCTACATCTCAACCGGCTTTCCGTCATGCCAGCGAAGGCTGGCATCTCGGGTGGCAGTGCGATCAGGCATGAGACCCCAGCCTTCGCCGGGGTGACGGACCTTTTCGCTGGGGCGACGACCAGTTCGGGAGCGAAAGCATGAGCGCCGATACTCTCGAACAAGCCGCGTCCGAAAAGCGCTCCGTCGTCGTCGGTGTCGATGAAGACGGCATCCAGAACTACACGATCAACTTCGGCCCTCAGCACCCGGCCGCGCATGGCGTGCTCCGCCTCGTCATGGAGCTGGACGGCGAGATCGTCGAGCGCTGCGATCCGCATGTCGGCCTGCTCCATCGCGGCACCGAAAAGCTGATCGAATACAAGACCTATATGCAGGCGCTGCCCTATTTCGACCGGCTGGATTATTGCTCGCCGCTCGG
>JALCRK010000027.1 GCA_022652485.1 Sphingobium sp. | reverse complement strand
AGATGACGCCCGCCTCCTCCAGCTCCTTGCGGAAGGTGGTGGCAACGGAAACGCTGTCGAACACCGCGTCCACCGCCACTTTTCGCGCGCCCTCGACGCCCGCGAGCACCTTCTGCTCCTCCAGCGGGATGCCGAGCTTCTCATAGATGCGCAGGATTTCGGGGTCGACCTCATCGAGGCTGCCGAGCTTCGGCTTCGCCTTGGGCGCGGCCCAATAATAGGCTTGATCGTAATCGATCGGCGGCACGTTGAGCTTGGCCCAATCGGGCGGCGTCATCGTCAGCCAGTGGCGATAGGCCTTCAACCGCCAATCCAGCATCCATTCCGGCTCGTTCTTCTTGGCCGAGATGAAGCGGACCGTATCCTCTGAGAGGCCTTTCGGGCCATATTCCTGCTCGATGTCGGAAGACCAGCCATGCTCATAGTCCGCGACGCGAGCAGCGGCGGCATGGGCGGCGGCATCCTTTACCGGCGTATCCGTCATGCGCGGGCTCCCGCCGAAAGGCTGGCAAGGCTCACCTCGCCCAGCGCGCCGCGCACCGCGGTGTTGACCGCACTCCAGTGCGGCTTGACCGAGCAATCCGGCTCGATCGTGCAGCCGCAGGCGCCGTGGTTGGTGCAATTCGTCATGGCAATCGGCCCCTCGATCGCTTCGATGATGTCGGCAAGGCTGATCGCCGCCGAGGGCCGCGCGAGCTTGATGCCGCCGCCCTGACCGCGCACCGATTTCAGCAACCCCGCGCGGGTGAGCAGGCTGACGAGCTTCTGCGCGGTGGGCAGCGGTATGCCCGTCTCGGCGGCAAGCTCGGTCGCGCTCGTGCGCTGGCCGCCACAATGCCGCGCCGCCGCACCCATCATCACCACCGCATAATCGGCAAGGCTCGAAAGCCGCATTGCCCGTGCTCCCACCTAATCGGAACGAATCACTCCGATTAGGCGCATATGGGCGCGCGGGTCCATCACATCAAGTCACAATGACGATATAAATCAGCTGATGCGGTTGAGCCGCATGAGGCCGGTCAATGCCCGCCTTTGCACCGTCAGCCGGGCCACCGCCGTCGGGTCATGCAGCAACTGGTGCGGCGTGTGGCCCAGGAACTGTTTGATCTCGCGGATGAAGTGCGACTGGTCATAGAAATTGCCCTCGTCGCACAGCTCGGTCCAGTTTTTCTTGTCGATCACAATCTGCGAGGCGCAGCGCAGCGCGCGGTATTTGCGCGCCAGCAGCTTGGGCGGCGCGCCATAGAGCCGGTTGGTGTAGCGCGACAGCTGGCGTGGCGACAGACCCGTGGTCTCCACGATATCCTCGATCCGGGGGGACTCGTCGCCTCCCAGCCATTCGTCGATCGCGGTGACCAGCTCGATCATCTGAGGGCTCGCGGGCGAGAGCTGCGACTCGAGAAACTGCCACAGCCTCTCCGCCGCCTCGTTAGGATCGGGGGTCGTGCGCAGCAACGAAAGCTGGTCGTGGTAATATGTTCCGCAGCGCGCCACGACATCGCAGAGCGTATCGACAAACATGTGCGCGCTATCGCACCCCAGTCCTATCCAGCCCAGCGGCAACACCGAGATGCCGAACACTTCGGCGGTGCCATCGAGATAGAATTTGGTTGCGCCCATTGTCGGCCCGACCATGCAGACCTCCGGCGTCTCCATCCTGTTTCCATTATGGAATTCATACTGTCCGCCGCCGGAAAGCATGAAGCGCAGTTGCGGCATGTCGGCGCGGGTCATGTCCTGATAATCGGGCACCGCTGCGGTAAAAAGATAAATCGAACCGAAATAAAAACGCAGTCTTTCCGGCGGCTCCCAATAGCGTAGCTCGACCGGAGTCCGGATATCTTTCCCGGGAAAAGCCTGATCCATGAATAAAGAACGTCCCTGTTTCTGACCATGTGTCAATGCCGGGCAGGTTTTTTACATACCAGGCACGCCCCGAATCAAGATGGGTGCACCCAGCCATTGTATCAAGCGTGCAAGAGGACTCGCTATCCAGAAAAAATGCCCGGCAGCACGAAGGCAGCCGGGCATAAGGTATAAAGGTCTCCTAGCGGATTGCCAGAGAGCCCTTCGGGTCGCGCCATTTATGTATGCCAAGAACGACAAGATCACTTGTATGAATTGGACATTGCACCCCGTTCACACCAAAACGAACGCGTGTTCCGGTTTAAAATTTACCTCTGTTTCGCAGACCACTCCTCAGCAAGACTTTGACGCCTCCCCGGGGCGCTGGCATAGCGGGCATACTATGCTCTATCCCCTGTTACGTCCTTTTCTGTTCCGCCTTGATCCGGAAACGGCGCATTTCATTGCCCTTTTTGCCCTGAAGGCCTTCGTCTCGGGCCGCCCGCAACCGGCGGATCCCATGCTTTCCGTCTCCCTCGCCGGCATCGATTTTCCCAACCCGGTGGGGCTGGCGGCCGGATTCGACAAGGACGGCGAGGTCGCCCATTTAATGAACCATTTTGGATGTGGTTTTGCCGAACTCGGCACCTTGACCCCCCTGCCGCAGAGCGGAAATCCGAAGCCGCGCCTGTTCAGGCTCGCGGAAGACCATGCCGTCATCAATCGCATGGGTTTCAACAATGGCGGACAGGCTGATGCGATCGAGCGCCTGAGGCACATGCCGCGCGCGGGCCGGGTGATCGGCGTCAACATTGGCGCGAACAAGGACGCGACGGACCGCATCGCCGATTATGTGACCGGCGTGCGCCAGATGGCGCCGTTCGCGGATTATCTCACCGTCAACATCTCGTCCCCCAACACGCCCGGCCTGCGCGCGTTGCAGGGGCGCGGGCCGCTGGATGAGCTGCTCGGCGCGGTGATGGCCGAGCGCGGGGCGCATGGCCCCCCGGTGTTCCTCAAGGTAGCGCCGGATCTGGAACCCGCCGATATTGACGACATCGCTGCCAGCGTCGTCGATCACAAGGTCGATGCGCTGATCGTCTCCAACACCACCATCAGCCGCCCGCCACTGCGCTCTGCCCATGCGGAGGAGACAGGCGGCCTCTCCGGCGCGCCGCTGCATGATCTTGCCTTGCAACGCCTCAGGGATTTCCGGGCCGCGCTGGGCGCGTCGGTGCCACTGATCGGCGTGGGCGGCATAGCGAGCGCGGAACAGGCTTACGCGCGCATCCGCGCGGGTGCGTCGCTCGTGCAGATCTACAGCGCGATGATCTATGAAGGCCCCTATCTCGCCGCGCGGATCAACACCGGCCTCAAGGCGTTGCTACAGCGCGATGGCTTCACCAATATCACGCAGGCGATCGGCATCGATGCGCGCTAGGCGCTGGCTTCTCGCACTGCTGGCGCTGCTGGCGTTCTCCGCCCAGGCGCTGGCTGCGGGGACGGTTTCCTCCGCCGATCCGCGCGCATCCGAAGCGGGCATGGCAATGCTCCGCAAGGGCGGCAGCGCCACCGACGCGGCGCTCGCGATGATGCTGGCGCTGACCGTGGTCGAGCCGCAATCGAGCGGCATCGGCGGCGGCGGGTTCCTCGTGCACCATGACGGCAGGCGCAACCTCGTGAGCACAATCGACGGGCGGGAAACCGCGCCGCGTTCCGCCAGCCCCGCGCTGTTTCTGGATGCGGAAGGCCAGCCGCTCCCCTTCGGTCGGGCCGTTCCCGGCGGCAAATCGGTCGGCGTACCGGGCAATGTCGCCCTGATGAAAAAGGCGCATCGCCGATGGGGCAAGCTGCCCTGGGCGGAACTGTTCACCCCGGCGATCCGGCTGGCGCGCGATGGTTTTGCCGTTTCCCCGCCCCTTGCCAAAGCACTTGCCAGCGCCGCCCCGCTCTGGGCGGACTTCCCGCAGGCGCGCGCCATCTACTGGATCGATGGCCACCCCGCAGCCGAAGGTGAAACGATCCGCAATCCCGCGTTGGCCGCCTTTCTCGAAACGCTTGCCCGTTCCGGCCCCGATGCCTTCTACAAGGGCGATAACGCGGCGGCTATCAGCGCCGCCGTCGCCTCCGCCCCTCACAACCCCACCCGGCTCACCCCCGCCGATCTCGCCGCCTATCGCGCCAAGGATCGCCCCGCTGTCTGCGGCCATTACCGCGCGTACAAGGTTTGCGGCATGGGCCCGCCTTCCTCCGGCGCGACCACGGTGCTGCAAATCCTCGGAATGCTGGAGCGGTTCGACATGAAGGCGCTTGGGGCCAACAACCCGGAGAGCTGGCACCTCATCGGCGAGGCGATGATGCTCGCTTATGCCGACCGCGCCGCCTATCTGGGCGACAGCGACACTGTGCACGTGCCGGTCGCGGGGCTGATCGACCCGGCCTATCTGCGCCGCCGCTCGATGGGGATCCAGCCGGACATGGCGCTGGGCGCCTACGAGCCTGGCGTCCCTCCCGGCGCGCGTCCCCGCACCGTCGTCAAGGCGGCCGAAGTCCCCGGCACCTCCCATTTCATCGCCATCGACGACTCGGGCAACATCGCCTCCCTGACCTCGACCGTAGAGGGGCCGTTCGGTAGCCAGCTCATCGCCAACGGCTACTTCCTCAACAACGAGCTGACCGACTTCGACTTCGCGCCAGAGAAGAACGGCTCACCCGTCGCGAACCGCGTCGAGCCGGGCAAGCGTCCGCGCTCGTCCATGGCCCCCACCATCGTCTATGATGCGCACGGCAAGCCCGTGTTCGTCGTCGGCGCGGCGGGCGGCGCGACCATCATCATGCAGGTAGCGAAGGCGCTGATCGCGCATCTGGACTGGGGCATGAACGCGCGGGACAGCATCGCGCTCGGCCAGATTTTCTTCGACCGGGATGGCCTCACCCTCGAACCCGGCACCGCGCTGGAGGCGATAAGGCCGGGGCTGGAAGCTCGGGGCCACCCCATCGCGCCGCTCACCGCGCGCCTTAAGGCCAATGCCGCCGAGCGCCTGCCCGATGGCCGCTGGCAGGGCGCCGCCGATCCGCGCAGCGTGGGGATGGCCCTTACGGAATGAGCGGGTTATAGGGGTAGGATAACAACAACCGGAGAGTTGATGCGGACCTTCGAGCATTTCCCGAGCCTCGTCGCCATGTTTTTCACCCGCGCGGCGGAACAGGGTGGCAAGCCCTTCCTCTGGCGCAAGGAGGGTGGCACATGGCAATCGCTGAGCTGGGCCGAGACGGCGCGGCAGGTCGCGGCGCTCGCGGCGGCGCTCCGGGCGGAAGGCATCCAGCCCGGCGACCGCGTGATGATCGTCAGCGAGAACCGGCCCGAATTCTGTATCGCGGATCTCGCCGTCATGGCGGCAGGCGCGGTCAGCGTGCCGACCTACACCACCAACACCACGCGCGACCACGACCATATCCTCAACGACAGCGGCGCCCGCGCCGTCATCGTTTCCACGGCCAGGCTCGCCAAGCCGCTGCTTCCGGCGGTGATCCATTCCAACAGCGTCAGGCTGGTGATCGGCATAGAGCCGCTGAAGATCGGGCAGGCGAGCACCTTCGCCCTGAAGCAGTGGGATGACCTCCTCGCCGCGCATAAGGACGATCCCGCCGCCGACCCCGCTCAATGCGCCGCCGCCCTCACCGCCAAGCGCAATGATCTCGCCTGCCTCATCTACACCAGCGGCACCGGCGGCGCTCCGCGCGGGGTGCAGCAGCATCACGGCGCGATATTGCTCAACGTCGAGGGCTGCATCGATGTGATCGCGGGGGATTTCGGCTGGGACGACGAGGTCTTCCTCTCCTTCCTCCCTCTCTCCCACGCCTATGAGCACAGCGGCGGCCAGTTCCTCCCTATCGGGCTGGGCGGCCAGATCTATTATGCGGAAGGGCTGGACAAGCTCGCCGCCAATATCGAGGAGGTGCGCCCCACGATCATGGTCGTGGTGCCGCGCCTGTTCGAGGTGCTGCGCGCCCGCGTGTTGAAGACGATCGAGAAACAGGGCCGCGTGCCGATGCTGCTCCTGAGCCAAGCGCTGCGGCTCGATGCGAAAAAGCAGGCGGGCAAGCGGGCCGCGCTGTGGGATCTGCCGATCCGCCTCCTGATCGACCACACGATCAAGCCCAAGGTACAGGCGCGCTTCGGCGGGCGGATCAAGGCGCTGGTCTCGGGCGGCGCGCCGCTCAATCCGGACGTGGGCAATTTCTTCCACGCGTTGGGCCTCACCCTGCTGCAAGGCTATGGCCAGACCGAGGCCGGGCCGGTCATCTCGGTGACGCGCCCCAAGACGGGCCTTGCGATGGATACGGTCGGCACGCCGCTGAAAGGCGTCGAGGTGAAGATCGCCGAGGATGGCGAAATCCTCGTGCGCGGCGAGCTCGTAATGCACGGCTACTGGCGCAACCCCGATGAAACCACCCGCGCGCTGCAAAATGGCTGGCTCCACACCGGCGATATCGGCGAGTTTGACTCTGCCGGCCGCCTCAAGATCACCGATCGCAAGAAGGACATCATCGTCAACGACAAGGGCGACAATGTCTCGCCGCAGAAGGTCGAGGGGATGCTGACGCTGCAGGAAGAAATCGCGCAGGCGATGGTGAGCGGCGACAAGCGACCCTATCTGGTAGGCGTGCTCGTGCCCGAGGCGGAGTGGCTCGACGCATGGGCGAAGGCGCATGACAAGGAGGGCACGAGCCTCGCGCAGCTGGGGAATGATCCGGCGCTGCACAGCGCGCTACGCGCTGCGGTGGACCGCGTGAACGCAGAGCTATCCGTAACCGAGAAGGTGCGTCAGTTCATCATCGCCGACGAGCCTTTCAGCATCGAGAACCAGATGCTCACGCCCTCGATCAAGATCCGCCGCCACATGATCCGCGGCGTGTATCAGGAGCGACTGGACGCGTTGTATAAGGGGTGATGGCGGGGCGATCAGGCGAGATCGAGCTTCCACTCCCACCGCAGCGGATCGCCGTCCATCACCTCGACGCCCTTGGCGATGAGGTCGTCGCGGATGGCGTCGGACGTGGCGAAGTCCTTGGCGGCGCGGGCTTCGGCGCGCTTGTCCAGCGCGGCCTCGATTTCAGCTTCGGTCAGCGTCGCGGACTTGGGGCGGATGCGGAGATCGGCGCGGTTGAGATTGGCTAAATCCAGTCCCATCACTTGATCCATATACTTTACTGTAGATAGTGAATCGGACCAGATTGCTTCTTCAAATATAGGTAGAGCAGCCGGAGTTCCTAAGTCATTGCTAATCGCATTATCGAAACGGTCCATGAGATCCTTTAGGACCGCTCGATTGCCGCTATTTCTTGAAATGCCAAGTAGCATCTTTTTTAGCCGCGTCAGCGCAGCCGCGAGGTTGTCCCAGCTGAACTCCAGCTCACTCCGGTAATGCGCCTGCAGGCATAGCATCCGGTAGGCGAGCGGGTGGAAGCCGCGATCGATGATCGTCTGGAGCCGCAGAAACTCGCCGCTCGACTTCGACATCTTGCCCGTCCGGTCGATGAGGAAGTTGTTGTGCATCCACATCCGCGCGCCCGAATGCTCCGCGCAATCCAGTGAACCACAGCCGGTGATCGCCTGATTCTGCGCGATCTCGTTGGGGTGGTGGATCTCGCGGTGATCGATGCCGCCGGTGTGGATGTCAAACGGCAGACCGAGCAGCTCGCGGCTCATCACGCTGCACTCAAGGTGCCAGCCCGGCGCACCCCGGCCCCAGGGCGAGTCCCATTCCATCTGGCGCTTCTCGCCCGGCGGGGTCTTGCGCCAGATCGCGAAGTCCGCCGCGTGGCGCTTGCCCTCGACCGCCTCGATCCGGCCCTCGCCTTCCTCGGTCGCCGCGCGCGCCAGCCGGCCATAGTCAGCCACCGTCGAGGTATCGAAATAGAGACCGCTCTCCAGCTCGTAGCAATGCGCCTCCGCGATGCTCTTCGCGAACTCGATCATCTGCGGCACATAGTCCGTGGCGATCGACCAATGCGCAGGCTGGCGTATATTGAGCGCCTTCACATCCGCCCAGTATGCCTCGGTATAATGCTTGGCGATGTCCCAGATGGATTGCGCTTTCGCTGCCGCCATCTTCTCCATCTTGTCCTCGCCCGCGTCGGCATCGTCCGTGAGATGCCCGACATCGGTGATGTTGATGACATGGGTGAGCCTGTAGCCCTTGAAGCTCAGCACCCGGCCCAGCGTATCCGCGAACACATAGGCGCGCATGTTGCCGATGTGCGGATAGTTATAGACCGTCGGGCCGCAGGTATAGACGCGGGCCTCGCCCTGATGGACAGGATGAAACTCCTCCACTTGGCGGGTCAGGCTGTTGAACAGACGAAGGGGCGCGGTGGTATCGGTCATCACGCGCTCATGCTGCCGCTCAGGGCTTCCGTCAATCCCCGTCGCGCTGCGGCACAAGCCCTCTCGATCGCCGGTACAGCGTCGTCCGGTGCGTCACCACCATCGCAAGCACGAATGTCAGCGAACCGATGATCGCCCGCGCGTCGCCGTGGCTCACCGCGCTCGGGCCGATGCCGAGATATTCGCGGCTGATGTGGCGCGCGAAGCCGATCGGGATCAGGAACAGCAGCGCCGAGAGCGAAAAGCCGGCCATCAGCTCGCCACTCTCATGATCGTAGCGCAGACGCGTCGCCCGCGCCCGCACAAACCCCGTCGCCATGCCGAGCAGCGCGGCGGTGATGATAATCATCCGGTCCACCCAGTGAAAGGCATGGTGCGGCTGAAGGTATACCAGCGGCAGGATCACCGCTGTCAGCACAGTGGGCAACACCCACAACCGGTTGCGGCGCAGCACCCGCTCAGGCTTCCGCTGCCACCGCTTCCAGCCGAGATAGAGAATCGCCAGCAGGCACGGGATCAGCACCCAGAGCGGAACCGGCGAATCTGTCATCCCCGGTCAGAACCCCAGAAACCTGACCTGCTCCTCCAGCGGGATACGGGCACGCTCAAAATTGTTGATCGGCGCCTGCTCGTCACGATAGCCGATCGCCAAGCCGCAAAAGAAGATGTGGGTTTCATCGTTCACACCCAGGAATTCCTTGATGAGGCGGGCATACATCCAGAGATATTCCTGAGGGCAACTATCCAGCCCCTCCTCGCGCAGCAGCAGCATCACGGTTTGCAGCCACATGCCGACATCGGACCATTGGGGCGGCCCCATCAGGCGGGGGAAATAGCAGAACAGGACCGCAGGCGCGCCGAAAGAAGCGATGTTGGCGGATACGAACGCCCTGCGCGCCTCCTTGTCTGCGCGCGATATTCCAAGCGCGTCATACATGCGCTCCGACACATCAAGATAACGCGCCTTGTGGGCGGAGGAAGCGTTCGGCGCAGACCAGTCATATTCCGGCGGATCCTGCGGCGGGGCGGCCAGCATCTTCTGCTGAAGCGCGCGCAGAGGTTCGCCGGTCACTATGCTCGCCTCCCAGGGCTGGAAATTGCAGCCGGAAGGCGCAAAGCGCGCCTTATCCATCACGCGGGTCAGTGTTTCGAGATCGACCGGCTTGTCGAGAAACGAACGAACGGAACGGCGGCTGGTCACGGCCTCGGTCACTGTCATGGTCACGATTCAATCCTCATCAAATAGCCCGGCGAGCTGCTCCACCATCGTGCCGCCCAGTTGCTCGGCATCCATGATCGTCACCGCGCGCTTGTAATAGCGGGTCACATCATGGCCGATGCCGATGGCGACCAGTTGCACGGGACTGCGCGTCTCGATCCACTCGATCACCTGACGCAGATGCCGCTCCAGATAGACACCGCTGTTGACCGACAGGGTCGAGTCATCCACCGGCGCGCCATCTGAAATCACCATCAGGATACGACGCTCCTCGGGTCGGTTGACGAGGCGCGAGTGCGCCCACAGCAACGCTTCGCCGTCGATATTCTCCTTGAGCAACCCTTCCCGCATCATCAGGCCGAGCGAAGTTCGGGCGCGGCGCCACGGCTCGTCCGCCTTCTTGTAGATGATGTGGCGCAGATCGTTCAAACGGCCGGGGAGCGGCGAACGCCCGGCGGCAAGCCATTCCTCGCGGCTCTGCCCGCCTTTCCACGCCCGCGTGGTGAAGCCCAGAATCTCGGTCTTGACGCCGCACCGCTCCAACGTGCGCGCCATGATGTCGGCGCTGATCGCGGCGATGGAGATTGGCCGCCCGCGCATCGATCCGCTGTTGTCCAGCAACAGCGTGACCACGGTATCGCGGAATTCGGTGTCGCGCTCGATCTTGTAGGAAAGCGAATGTGTCGGGTCGATCACGATGCGGGCGAGACGCGCGGCGTCCAGCATCCCCTCCTCCTGATCGAACTCCCAGCTGCGCGATTGCTGCGCCATCAGGCGGCGCTGGAGCCGGTTCGCGAGCTTGGTGACGGCACCCTGCAACGAGGCCATCTGCTGATCGAGGAAACCACGCAGCCGCACCAGCTCGTCCGCGTCGCACAGCTCCGTGGCGGCAATCACCTCGTCATGCGCGGTAGTAAAGGCCTTGTAGTCGAAGCCGGGAGGCAGATCGGACATCGGCCGGTTGGGGCGCACGGGGAGCATCCCCTCGTCGCCCATGCCATCGGCATCGTCGTCGGCAAGCGAGTCCAGATCGTCGCGATATTCCGCCTCGCCGTCCTCGCTCTCGCCTTCGGACTGCTCGCCCCGGGCCTCGGTGCTGGCGTCGCTGTCGCCCGGCTGTTCCTCGCCCTCGTCGCCTTCCTGATTGCCCTCGTCGGCGGACTCCTGCTCGTCCTCGCCGCTTTCGTCGGTCGGCTCCTGCTGGTCGTCCGTCTCGACCAGCGCGAGATGCTCCAGCAGGCTTGTCGTGAGCTGCTGGAAAGCGCGCTGATCGTCGAGCGCGAGCGGCAACGCGTCGAGATCGCTGCCCGCCTTGGCCTCGATCCATTCGCGCACCAGCTCCACGCCCGCCCGCGCGGCCTCCGGCGGGGCATCTCCGGTCAGGCGCTCGCGCACCAGCAGCGACACGGCGGTGGAAAGCGGCACCTCGTCCACATTTCTCGCCCGCGTGATCGGATCGGACTTGAGGCGCAGATCGAGCGCATAAGCGAGATTGTCGTGCACTCCCGCCATTGCGCGAGCGCCGATCGCCTCGACCCGCGCCTGCTCGGCGGCATCATAGACGGCGCGGGCCATCGCGTCCGCGGGCGCATGGCGTCCATGCAGCGCGGCGTTATGATGGCGAAGCTTGAGCGCGCTGGCATCGGCGAAGCCCCGCGCGAGCGCCACCTGATCGCGCGGCAGGGTGCGGCTCGGGCTCGGCACCTTGATCGCCTTGCCCGCAAGGTGTGGCGCGTCCGCCGTGAACGCGACCTCGACCTCCGAGTCGCGCGCCATCGCGCGTGCCGTGCCCGACAAAATCGCCTTGAAGGCATCGAGAGGGGATTGCTGACTCATAATGCGGGGCTGCGCGACCGCACGCGCCAAGTCAAGCCCGGGCGCATCTTGTCCCGCATTGAAACGCACAAGCCGCCAGTCTTCGCAATCTGTCCCGGTCTGAAACAGGTGCGTCCGGAAAATGCCCCAAAATGAAGTACCCGAAATCGCGCCACAAAAGATAGTAAATGCTGTGTAATCAAATCACTATCACCAGTATAACGAGGCATCGGCTGGAAGTGTACAAGGCTTCCGGCATTCGGATCGAAACAGGGAAAGCACCTTAGTCATGCGCAAGTTCCTCATCGCCACCGCACTCGCCGGTTCCACTTTTCTGGTGCCGTCGGCCCACGCCCTCACGATAGTGCGCAACTGCGCGGCTTCGGACATCAGCGCCACGCCCGCGCTCACCAATGTAAGCTGCAGCGGCTTTTATGACGGCAACCTGCTCAAGCAGGGCAACAGCACTGACGTCAGCAATCTGGTGGGCATCCTCAACGGATTGACCAGTTCCACCACCTACAGCGCAGCAACCTTCCAGTTCGGTTCGTTCAAGACGATCTCGCCGCTGAACGGCGCGACCACGATCGATTTCACCCAGAGCCCGTTCAACACCAAGTTGTACGGCATGACGCTGATCGGCGTGCATTATGGCGCGGGCCAGGGCTCGCCGGGCTACGGCAAGGGTCCGATGACGCCGGGCCGCAACCCCAAGCCGACCAATGTCGACACCAGCGCCTTCTATTATTTCGATGCGGGCAAGACCGGCCTCGACAAGATCGGCCTTAACTGGAGCGCCAGCTCCAACCTCACCCTGTTCTCGACCGGCGTCGCGGGCGGCGTGCCCGAGCCGGCGACCTGGGCGCTGATGATCCTCGGCTTCGGCGGCATCGGCACTGCGATGCGCCGCAGCAAGGCGAAGGTGCGGGTCAGCTACGCCGCCGCGTAACGCACGATTTCATAACAGGCATGGCTGCGGCCGCTTCTCTCAAGGAGGCGGCCGCCTTTTTTTGCCCTGCCCTCAGGCCTTTCCGGCGATGCTCTCGGGCAGATCGCGCCCAAACACGCGCTGATAATATTCCGCCACCAGCGCCCGCTCCGCCTCGTCGCACTTGTTGAGGAAGGAAAGGCGGAAGGCGAAACCGACATCCTTGAAGATGAGCGCATTCTGCGCCCAGCTGATCACCGTGCGCGGAGACATCACGGTCGAGATGTCGCCGTTGACAAAGCCCTGCCGCGTCAACTCCGCGACCTTGATCATGTTCTCGACCTCCTTGCGGCCGCCCTCATGATCATATTCGCCCGACTTCGCGAGCACGACCTGCGCCTCCACCTCGGCGGGGAGGTAATTCAGCGCCACGACGAGGTTCCAGCGGTCCATCTGGCCCTGGTTGATCTGCTGCGTGCCATGATAGAGGCCGGAGGTGTCGCCCAAACCCACAGTGTTGGCGGTGGCGAACAGGCGGAACCACGGATTGGGGCGGATCACCCTGTTCTGGTCGAGCAATGTCATCTTGCCGTCCGTCTCCAGCACGCGCTGGATCACGAACATCACATCCGGGCGGCCCGCGTCATATTCATCGAACACCAGAGCCACCGGCCGCTGCAACGCCCAGGGGAGCAGCCCCTCGCGGAACTCCGTCACCTGCTGGCCCTCTTTCAGCACGATGGCATCGCGCCCCACAAGGTCGATACGGCTGATATGCGCGTCTAGGTTGATGCGGATGCACGGCCAGTTGAGCCGCGCCGCCACCTGCTCGATATGCGTCGATTTGCCCGTGCCATGATAGCCCTGCACCATCACGCGGCGGTTGAACGCGAACCCGGCGAGGATCGCGAGCGTGGTGTCGGCATCGAACACATAGGCCGGGTCAAGATCCGGCACGCGTTCGTCCGCCTCGGAAAAGGCCGGAACCATCATGTCGACATCGACGCCGAACAGCTCGCGCGCGCTCACCTGTTTGTCAGGCGCGTCCATCAACGTCTCGCTGCGCATGTCGGGATTGGCGTTGGGTATGTCTGTCATAGCCAAGTCATTGGGTAGCGGGGGCAGATTCGTCAAGCATCTTGTGGCGCCTGTTCTCCCTATGGCGACGGATCGCATATTCGAGCGGCATGTAGAGGCCCATCATGATGAGTAATATCGGGAATATCCAAAAATATCCTTGGCGTTCCCGATCATCATAATAACGAACACTTCCAACCACACTTTCAAAAGGAGTGATGACGATTTTCCCAGATCGAATTTCGTAATAACGCGCTGTCCACTTAACGAGTTTATGTGGTTGATCGTGATATACATTCACATACTTTCCAAAGTAAATCCGTTCTTTTTCGTGATTGCAGGATGAACTTGACTTGATACCAGTGCGGTAAGGGCATAATAATTTTAAACTCGGAGAATTTCGGCGCTCCAAGTATAAATTATGGCCAATGGCTGGCCTCAAAACACCCGCAGAAATCTGCAAATCTTCGCGCACTGGATATTTGCGCGCCGGTTCTCGTATATGGATGAAATAAAATACTGCGAGCCCTGTTCCGGCTAAAGCAAGAAACCCACCCGCGCCGAAAGAGGCATTTTTTTCGTTCTCCGGCAAAGGGCGGTCCAGAAAACCCGTAATCCACCGGATAATAAACACACATGCTGACGAAATGCAGACTAACAAGGCTATTAGGGCAGGTTCGGACCTTGTGATCGCAACAATGGCACAAACAAGCGCCATGATCCCCAACAGCATCACAGCCAGAAAGCGCCCCAGAAACGCCAGCACTCTGCGAACCATGCGCTGCCCCCTTCAGCCCACTCAAGCCTCGTGATTACGCAAAAGCGGGAGCCTTTCGCAGGTGCGTATAGGCGGCGATCACATCCTGCAACGCCTTTTCGTGGGATCGGTCGCCGCCATTATGATCGGGGTGATAGCGCCGCACCAGCGCTGTGTAGCGCTCGCGAAGTGCCTTGCGGTCCGCGTCCACGGCGAGATCGAGCGTCTTCATCGCCTTGCGGTCTTCGGGGCTGAGCGCCTTGCCGTCCTTGCGAAGCGCCATCTCGGCGCGCATCGCATCCATCTTCTGCCGGTATCCCGCGCCGATGGCGTCCAGCGGATCGGCAAAGTCCGCCCATTTCGGCCCCGGCGCATGGGCGTTGGACGAGAACGCGCGCGTCTCCCGCTCCCACCCGGCATAGGGCCGCTGCGCCTCGGCGATCTCATCGGCTGACATACCGGAGAAGAAATTATAGCCCGCGTTGAACTCGCGCACATGATCGAGGCAGAGCCAGCGCCATTGCGGCGGGCGGTCCGCCGGGGCATCGCGGGTCGCAGGTGCGCGGAACTCGCCCGGACAGGGGCATCCCTCGATGGCGCAATGCTGGGCGGCGCCCTCCACGCGGCCATGAAAACGCGGGCTGCGGCGGGGAGGATCGGTTTCGGCAGGCAAGTTTCACTATCCCGGAAAAGGCAAACGCTTTATATAGGGCGCATGGATACGCAAGCGAAAGGCCCGGTCGCCACAGAAATTGAATCCCGGCTGAGGCTGGCGCTCAATCCGTCGCATCTGCTCGTCATCAATGACAGCGAGAAGCATCGCGGCCATGCCGGGCATGACGGAGCAGGCGAAAGCCATTTCACGGTGGAGCTGGTGTCCACAGCGTTCACCGGCGCGAACCGTGTGGCGCGGCAGCGGCTGGTGAACGAGGCGCTGCGGGAATTGCTGGCGGAAAAGATCCACGCCCTCTCCATTCGCGCCCTCGCGCCCGGCGAGTAAGCCGCCTCAACTCCTTAAAACCCACCCTATCCGCCCCCAACTGTTTTTCTACTTTGAAGTGAGGGTGTACCAAGCGTAGTAGGCGCACTATATCGCCCTTGAAGGGTCTGTTGGGATAGTTCGTGCCATGGCAAGCGCCGCTGAAATCATCACTCCGAAAGAAGCCGAAGGTGCGCTAGCGCCTGAATCCGTCGTCGTCCGTTTTGCGGGGGACTCGGGCGACGGTATGCAGCTTACCGGCGGGCAGTTCACGCTCTCCACCGCTCTCGCGGGCAATGATCTCGCGACGTTCCCGGACTTCCCGGCGGAAATCCGCGCGCCGCAAGGCACGCTGTTCGGCGTCTCGGCGTTCCAGATCAACTTCGGCTCGTCCGACATCACGACAGCGGGCGATGCGCCCGACGTGCTGGTGGCGATGAACCCTGCCGCGCTCAAGACCAACGTCAAGGATCTGAAGCCGGGTGGCCTCATCATCGCCGACAGCGGCGAGTTCACCAAGCGCAACCTCGAAAAGGCGAAATACGAGGCCAGCCCGCTCGAGGATGGCTCGCTTAGCCCTTGGCGCGTGCTGGCATTCGACATTTCCCAGCTGACGATGGACAGCGTGAAGCCCTTCGGCCTCGGCAACAAGGAAGCGCTGCGCTGCAAGAACATGTGGACCCTGGGCCTCGCGCTCTGGATGTTCGACCGCAGCCGCGAACCGATCGTCGCGTGGCTGAGGGCCAAGTTCGCCAAGGCGCCGGAGCTGGCCGAGGCCAACATCGCCGCGCTAAACGCGGGCCATGCCTATGGCGAGACGGCAGAGATCGGCGGATCGGGCATCACCCTCCCGCAATATCATCTCGATCGCGCCGCGCAGCCGCAGGGGCTGTATCGCACCATTACCGGCGCGGACGCTATCGCATACGGCCTCGTCGCGGGCGCGCAGCTTGCGGAGCTGCCGATGTTCTACGGCGGCTATCCGATCACGCCAGCCTCTTCGGTGCTGCACGCGCTTTCCAAGCTCAAGGAGTTCGGCGTCACCACCTTCCAGGCGGAAGACGAGATCGCGGCCATCGCGTCCGCCATCGGCGCGTCCTATGCGGGCCAGCTTGGCGTCACCTGCTCGTCCGGCCCCGGCATAGCGCTCAAGGGCGAGGCAATGGGCCTCGCGATCATGACCGAGCTGCCGCTGGTGGTCGTCAACGTCCAGCGCGGCGGCCCCTCGACCGGCCTCCCCACCAAGACCGAGCAGTCAGATCTGTATCAGGCGGTCTATGGCCGCAATGGCGATGCGCCGCTCCCGGTCATCGCCGCGCGCTCGCCTGCCGATGCGTTCGAGTGCGCGATCGAGGCGTGCCGCATCGCGACGCAATATATGACGCCGGTCATGCTGCTGTCAGACGGCTATATCGCCAACGCTGCGGAGCCGTGGAAGGTGCCCGATGTCGATGCGCTGGAGCCCTTCCCCGTGCGCTTCCTCGATGCGGCGCAGGAGGGCGGCCTGCTGCCCTATGCACGCGACACCAACCTGAAGCGCCCGTGGATCAAGCCCGGCACGCCGGGCCTGATGCACCGCATCGGCGGCATCGAGAAACAGGTCAACACCGGCCATCTCGATTATTCGCCCGCCAACCATCAGGCGATGACGGATCTGCGCCGCGACAAGGTGCTCGGCATTGCGAACGGCATTCCGGATCAGGACGTGTCTCAGGGGCAGGCGGGCGGCAAGCTCGCCGTGGTCGGCTGGGGCAGCACCTTCGGCCCGATCCATCAGGCGGTGCGCCGCGCCCGTGCCAAAGGGCAGGACGTATCCCACATCCACATCCGCCACATCTGGCCGATGCCCAAGAATCTGGGCGAGTTGCTCAAGAGCTATGACCGCATCCTGGTGCCGGAAATGAACACCGGGCAATTGAAGACCGTGCTGCGCGACCAGTTCCTTGTCGACGCCGAGCCGCTCAACAAGACCTCCGGCCAGCCCTTCCGCATCGCCGAGATCGAAGCGGCGATCGAGGAGCTTTTGAAATAGCGCCGTCACCCCAGCGCAGGCTGGGGTCTCATGAGGCAGGAGATGCCAGCCTTCGCTGGCATGACGGAAGAGGAAGAAGACCATGAACGACATGACTCCCCCGCAGAAGATGACGCCCAAGGATTGGGAGACCGATCAGGAAGTGCGCTGGTGCCCCGGTTGCGGCGATTATGCGATCCTGAAAGCCGTGCAGCGCACCCTTCCCGAGATCGGCGCACGCCCCGAGAACACCGTGTTCGTCTCGGGCATCGGCTGCTCCTCGCGCTTTCCTTATTATGTCGAGAGCTATGGCTTCCACACCATCCACGGCCGCGCGCCCGCGATCGCGACCGGGGTGAAGCTCGCCAACCCGGAGCTGGACGTGTGGATCATCACCGGCGATGGCGATGCGCTCTCGATCGGCGGCAACCATACGATGCATGTGCTGCGCCGTAACCTCAATTGCCAGATCCTCCTCTTCAACAACGAGATTTACGGCCTCACCAAGGGACAATACTCCCCCACCAGCCGCGAGGGCACGCGCTCGCCGTCCACGCCTTATGGCTCGGTCGATCATCCCGCCAAGCCCGCCGCTTTCGCGCTCGGCGCGGGCGCGCGGTTCGTCGCGCGCGGGTTCGACGTGTCGAAAAACCTGCCCGAAGTCCTCACCGCCGCCTACAATCACAAGGGCGCGGCATTCGTGGAGATCTTCCAGAACTGCATCGTCTACAACAAGGACGTGTTCAACGATTTCGCCGCCCCCAAGGGCGCGGAGGATCGCCAGCTCTGGCTCAAGCACGGCGAGCCGATGCTGTTCGGCTCGGACAAGACCGGCGGCGTCAAGGGCATCACATTGGATCGCGAGAACCTCTGCCTCAAGGTGGTCGATGTGGTGGATGGCGACTGGCAGGCGGCGGGCGTGATCGTGCATGATGTGCGCAACCGCTCGGTCGCGCACATGCTGGTCGAGATGCCGTTCGGCCCCTTCCCGATGGCGCTGGGCGTGCTCTATGACGACCCCGCGCCGAGCTTCGAGGAGGGCGTCGTCGCGCAGAACCGCAAGGCATCGGAAGGCAAGAAGGCCGATCTGCAAAAGCTGCTCTCCACCGGGCAGACCTGGGTGGTCGGCCCGCAGACCGAAGCGGCGGACACCGGCAGCGCGGGCAGCGGGCACGAGCTCTAAACCGTGGGCGGAGCAGATATGCCTCCGCCTCCACAGCCGCCTTATTATGCGGTGATCTTCACCTCTGTCCGCTCGGGCGAGGATGAGGCGGGCTATGCCGAGGCCTCGGCGCGGATGGTGGAGCTTGCCGCCACGATGCCCGGATTTATCGGTGTGGAAAGCGCGCGCAACGCAATCGGCATTACCGTGTCGTACTGGCGCGACCTCGAGTCCATTGCCAACTGGAAGCGCCACGCCGAGCATCTTGCCGCACAAGGAGCGGGGCGGCGGACCTGGTACGACAGCTACCAGCTAAGGATCGCGCGGGTCGAGCGGGAGTATGGCTTTATCCGCCCCGAATCCACCTGAGCGATTGCCCCAGCCTCGTCGCAGCTGAAGAATGCCTCCTAGTCCCCTGTTGCGAGCGGGAGGAAACGTCGTCACAAGCGAGGGATGGACAATCTCACTCATTCCTTCTTTGCCGCCACCATTGGCCAGACAGGGCTCAAGAAAAAGTCCGGGCTTGGCATGGCCGCCCTTGTCATCGGCGCCAACATCCCGGACATCGACGCGACATGCACCCTGTGGGGCACACAATCGCTTGCGATGCGGCGCGGCCTTACGCATGGCCCGCTCGGCCTGCTGATCCTGCCGTTGCTGGTGACAGGCCTGCTCCTTCTGCTGGATCGCTGGCAGACCCGGCGCGGCACCCGCCCCGTCGATCGGCTGCCCGTGCACAAGGGATGGCTGCTCGCGCTCTCCTACATCGGCACACTCACCCACCCCTTGCTGGACTGGATGAACAGCTATGGCGTCAGGCTGCTGGAACCTTTTTCCTCGCGGTGGTTCTATGGCGATGTGCTGTTCATCATAGATCTGGTGCTGTGGATTTTGCTGATCGGGGGATATTTCTGGTCCAGGCGCGCGGAAAAGCGCTCCACCGGCAACTGGCGGAGGCGGGGTGGCGTCATCGTGGCGAGTGCCTGCGCTTATATCCTCGTCAACGGAGCGATCACGGGCGCGGCGGAGGCGCAAGGCTATCGGCTGCTGCACGACCATCATTTCGACGCCCAGGAAGTCGTCGCCAATCCCGTGCCGCTGGCCTTCTGGAAGAGGCACATGCTCTGGCGCACACGGGACGGCGCGTATGGACAATATGCCTATGACCCCTTGTCTTCCGGCGGCGATGCGCCTGTGCTGCGTCGCGATCGGTATACCGGCATGGACAACCCCGCACTGCCCGCGATGATCGCGCGGGACAGAGACGCGCAGGCCTTCCTCTTCTGGTCGAGGCTGCCGCTGGCGCAAATGCAGCCGGACGGCACCCTCATATTGCGCGATCAGCGCTTTCTGAATGCCGCGGCAGTGTCGAGCTTTACCGTCACGATCCCGCCGCCCAGACATCCATGACCGCCCCCATCCTCCTCTGGTTACGTCGCGACCTGCGCCTTGCCGATCAGGCTGCATTGCGCGCGGCGGCGGGCGAAGGGCCGGTCATCCCCGTATATATCCTCGACGACGAGACGCCGAAGCACCGCAGGATGGGCGGGGCGAGCCGCTGGTGGCTGCACCACAGCCTCGCCAGCCTCGATGCCGATCTGCGAGCGCGTAGCTCCCGCCTCATCCTCCGCCGGGGCAACAGCGCGGACGTTCTTGCCCGGCTGATGGAGGAGACCGGCGCACTGCGCATCCACGCCCTCCATCATTACGAGCCCTGGTGGCGCAATGCCGAGCGCGCGGTGGCCAGAGCGCATGATCTCGTGCTCCATCATGGCAATTATCTGCTCCCGCCCGGCACGCTCACTACGGGAAACGGCGCGCCCTATAAGATCTACACCCCCTTCATGCGCGCGCTGATGCGGCATATGCCCCCTGCCCCACCCCTCCCAGCGCCCAATGCGATCTCCGCGCCCGCACACTGGCCGGAGAGTGACAGGCTGGAGGATTGGGCGCTCCTCCCCACCCGCCCCAACTGGGCGGCCGGCTTTGCGGAGGAATGGACACCCGGTGAGGCAGGCGCGCGGCAAAGGCTGTGCGATTTCTCTCCCCATGCCGCCCGCTATGACACGACTCGCAATCTCCCGTCCGAGGAAGGGTCGTCGCGCCTTTCGCCCCACCTCCATTTCGGGGAGATTTCCCCCGCACTGGTCTGGCACGGCATCCAAGACAATGGCGCTGGCGCGCAGATCTTCCTCAGCGAGCTCATCTGGCGCGATTACGCGCAGAACATCATCCTCGCCTTTCCCGATTATGGTCGCGTCAACGGCAGAAGCGCCTTCGACGCCTTCCCCTGGCGCGATCATGAGGGCGAGGCCGCCGCAGACCTTGCCACATGGAAGGCGGGACGCACCGGCTACCCGATCGTCGACGCCGGGATGCGCCAGCTCTGGGCGACCGGCTGGATGCACAACCGGGTGCGGATGATCGCCGCGAGCTTCCTCATCAAGCATCTGCTGATAGACTGGCGCGTTGGCGAGCAATGGTTCTGGGATACGCTGGTCGATGCCGATTATGCGCAGAACGCGGTCAACTGGCAGTGGGTGGCGGGCAGCGGGGTAGACGCCAACATGTTCGTGCGGATCATGGCCCCGCTCACCCAGTCCGAAAAGTTCGATGCGGCGGATTATATTCGCCAATGGGTGCCGGAGCTGGCCCATCTTGGGACAGCGGTCATCCACGATCCCGATGCGAGTGGCGTGCGGCCCACCGCATATCCGCCGAAGATCATCGATCATCGGACGGCGCGCGAGCGGGCTCTCGCCGCACACGCCCATACAAAAGGTTAATTGCCCTCGCCCGCGCTCTGTTGCAGAATTGCGACTCATGAACGCCCTGAGCGCAACGAGAGGACAGCATCTGGTAAAGGCCGCGCGCTTTCTGCCGCGCATGGCCATGCCCATTGCCGCCCGGCTTCTCGCTCCCGTCGCGCATCGCCTGCTGGACCGGATCGACACCGGGCTGGCGCGGGGCCGCCTCGAAGCATGGCTGCCCGATGGCACCTTCCGGGTTTTGGGCGGCCGCGCCGATGGTCCGGTCTGCGAGGTGCGCCTGCGGGACTGGAAAGCCCTGTTGCGCCTTGCCACTTGTGGTTCCGTCGGCTGGTATCAGGCCTGGGAAGCGGGCGAATGGGACAGCCCCGACCCGGTGCCGCTGTTCGCCCTGTTCATGGCCAACGCGGCGAGCCTAGGCGGGGTGGCACGCGCGCGCGGGCCCCTGCGCTGGCTGGTGCGCCGCCTTCATGCCCTCAGGCGCAACAGCCGCGTGGGTTCGAAGCGCAACATCGCTGCGCACTACGATCTCGGCAATGATTTCTACGCCGCGTGGCTGGACGAGGGGATGAACTATTCCGCCGCGCTGTTCGATGATCCCGCCCATCCGGATGAAGGCCTGAACGCGGCGCAAAACGCCAAGATCGACGCGGTGCTGGACCGGCTCGATTTGAGGGCGGGGGATCGCCTGCTCGAAATCGGCTGTGGATGGGGCGGCTTCGCGGAGCGCGCGCTGGACCGCGCCCGGATCGATTATGTCGGCTTGACCCTCTCCCACGAGCAGGCCGCATGGGCACAGCCCCTCCTCCCCCGCCATCGCTCTGCGATCCGCCTGCAGGATTATCGCGATGCACAGGGCAGCTTTGACGCGATCGCCAGCATCGAGATGGTGGAGGCGGTGGGCGAGGAATATTGGCCCACCTATCTCGCCACCATCCACCGCCTGCTGAAGCCCGGCGGGCGCGCCGCCATCCAGTATATCAGCATCGATGACCGGCTGTTCGAACGCTATGCCGAAAGCGCCGATTTCATCCAGACCTATATCTTCCCCGGTGGGCTGCTGATCTCCGAAAGCCGGTTCCGCGCCCTCGCGGAGGCGCAGGGGCTGGAGTGGCGCGATCAGCACAATTTCGGCCTCCATTATGCCTCCACGCTGCGGCTGTGGCGCGAGCGGTTTGACGCCGCGCTCGATGCCGGGCGCCTGCCGGCGGCGTTCGACGCGCGCTTCGTGCGGCTGTGGCGCTATTATCTCATGTATTGCGAGGGCGGCTTCGCGGGCGGCGGCATAGATGTCGCGCAAGTAACCCTAATCAAACGGTAAACCTTTTCCTGCACGGCTCGTCGCGGAAAAGTGTCATATCCCCGCTCGCATCCACAACGGCGGCACCTTTTGTTGCATGAAGCTCCGCGCTGGCATAAGGATCGGCGCAATGGAACTTGTCAAAAACCTGGAAACCGATCTTGTCGCTTCGGCGCGCCGGGTTCTCGCCACAGAAGCCGCCGCACTGCAGGCTCTCGCGGGCAATATCCCTGCCGACCTCCTGAACGCGGTTGACGCAATCCTGAAAAGCCGCGGCAGGGTGGTCGTCTCCGGCATCGGCAAGTCCGGCCATGTGGGGCGCAAGATTTCCGCGACCCTCGCCTCCACCGGCACGCCCTCCTATTTCGTGCACGCCGCCGAAGCGAGCCACGGCGATCTCGGCATGATCGGCACCGACGACATCTGCCTTCTGCTTTCCAACTCCGGGGAAACATCGGAGCTGCGCGACATATTGGCGTTCACGCGCCGCTTCGGCATTCCCCTCATCGCCATCTGCGCACAACAGGACAGCAGCCTGATGCGGGCGGCGGATTACCGGCTGCTGCTGCCCGATGCGCCGGAGGCCTGCCCCATCAGCCTCGCCCCGACCACCTCGACGACGATGATGATGGCGCTGGGCGATGCCCTTGCCGTGGCGCTGATGGAAGCGCGCGGCTTTCATGCCCGCAACTTCCGCGAGCTTCACCCCGGCGGACGCCTCGGCGCGCAGCTGACCAAGGTGGGCGATCTGATGCACTGGGGCGACGAATTGCCCGTGGTGCGGCAGGATGCACCGATGGCGGAGACCCTGCTCGCGATGACCTCCAAGGGCTTCGGCATCGCGATCGTGGTGGATGACGATGGCAAGATATTCGGCGTGGTGACGGATGGGGATCTTCGCCGCAACATGGAAGGCCTCATGGAGCGCCGTGCCGGTGAGATCGCCACGCGCGACCCGAGCTATGCTGATGTGGATATGCTCGCGGGCGAGGCGCTGACCCTGCTCAACCAGAGGCAGATTTCCGTGCTTCCCGTAATCGACGCCGCGCGCATCCCGATCGGGCTGCTCCATGTGCATGATCTGCTGCACGTCGGAGTCGCATGAATGCCGTCGTCATCATCCCGGCGCGTTATGCATCGAGCCGGTATCCGGGGAAGCCGCTCGCCGAGCTGACGCTGCCGGACGGCGCGCGCAAAAGCCTCATCCGCATGAGCTGGGAGGCCGCTTGCGCCGTGGAGGGCTCGGCGGGAATATATGTCGCCACTGACGACGCCCGCATCCGCGAGCATTGCGAGGATTTTGGCGCGAACGTCATCATGACCGACGAGGCCTGCCGCAACGGCACCGAGCGCTGCGCGGACGCGCTCGCCAAAAGTGGCCTCAAGCCCGATATCATCGTCAATTTGCAGGGCGATGCGCCGCTGACACCGCCCTGGTTCATCGCGGCGCTGATCGATGCCATGCGCGCGGACCCCGGCATCGCGGTCGCCACTCCGGTGCTCCGGTGCGATGCGGAAACCTATGCCCATTTCGTCGAGGATCGCCGTGCGGGCCGGGTGGGCGGCACCACTGCGGTGTTCGATGCAAAGGGCAACGCGCTCTATTTCTCGAAGGAAGTCCTGCCCTGGCTCGATCCCGCGAAGCTGGAAGGCAGCGCGCTTCCCGTGTGGCATCATGTCGGCGTCTATGCCTATCGCGCCGCAGCCCTCGCTGCCTATGGCGCGCTCCCCCCGGGGCGACTGGAGGAGCTTGAGGGGCTTGAGCAGTTGCGCTTCCTTGAGCATGGCCACACGATCCGCTGTGTCGAGGTGGAGGCGCGCGGGCGCGTGTTCTGGGAGCTTAACAACCCTCAGGACATTCCCCGCATCGAACAGGCGCTGAAAGACATGGCCAAGCGGGAGATCGCATGAACGGGCGCGTGGTGACGGTTGGCGACATCGCCATTGGCGGCAAGGAGCCACTGGTGCTCATCGCCGGGCCTTGCCAGCTCGAAAGCCTCGATCATGCCCGCATGATGGCGGAACGGATCGCGCAGGCCTGCGCGCCGACCGAAACGCAATTCATCTTCAAGGCATCCTACGACAAGGCGAACCGCACCTCGCACACCGGCAGGCGCGGGCTGGGCATCGATGCGGGGCTGGAAATCCTCGCCCGCATACGCGCGGAGTTCGGCTGCCCGGTGTTGACCGACGTACACGAGCCCGCTCAGTGCGCGCCTGCCGCTAAAGCCGTCGATGTGCTGCAAATCCCCGCCATGCTCTGCCGCCAGACCGATCTGCTGCTCGCTGCCGGAGAGACCGGCGCGGCCATCAACATCAAGAAGGGGCAGTTCCTCGCGCCGTGGGACATGGCGCATGTCGCCGCCAAGGTCGCCTCGACCGGCAATGACCGCATTCTCCTGACCGAGCGCGGCGCGAGCTTCGGCTACAACATGCTGGTGAGCGATATGCGCGCGCTCCCGATCATGGCGGAGACCGGATACCCGGTCGTGTTCGACGCCACCCATTCGGTGCAGCTCCCCGGCGGCCTCGGCGGCGCGTCGGGCGGGCAACGCCACTATGTCGCCCCCCTCGCCCGCGCGGCTTGCGCGGTGGGCGTCGCGGCGGTCTTCATTGAGACGCATGAAGATCCCGACAACGCGCCAAGCGATGGCCCCAACATGGTGCCGGTGCATGAGCTGGGCGCCCTCCTCGCCGACCTCCGCGCGCATGATGCGCTGACGAAAGGCTGAAGGCCGCTCCATATCCTTCCGGCCTTATCCTTCTGGCCTTCCCATCCCATAGCAATAGGCTTACAGGGCCAGGCCGATGAAGAAATGTCTTTTTGCCTTCGCCGCCGCGCTGGGATGCGCGTCCTCCGCCGCCGCGCAGGATAACGACACTATCGTGGTGTTGGGCAGCGTGCTGCCGCTGCCGCCGGGAACACCGGCCTATGGCTCGGTGACGATCGACCGCGGCCGCCTCGCGGAGAGCGCATCGGGCCGAATCGAGAATGTGCTGGCGGATGTCGCCGGGTTTCAGCAGTTTCGCCGTTCCGACAGCCGCTCCGCCAATCCTTCGGCACAGGGGGCGACATTGCGCGCGCTCGGTGGCAACGCCTCCAGCCGTACGCTGGTCCTGCTGGATGGCGTCCCTGTCGCCGATCCGTTTTTCGGCTATATCCCCTTCAATGCGCTGGTGCCGGAACGCCTGTCGCTGATCCGCGTGACGCGCGGAGGCGGCGTCGGCGCGTTCGGTGCGGGCGCGGTCGCGGGCACGATCGAGCTCGCCAGCGCCACGCGCGCCGACCTGCCGCTCGTCTCAGGCAGCGCCTTTTACGGCAGCCGCGACGCAAGTGAGCTTTCCGCTGCCTTCTCGCCCAATCTCGGCGCGGGCTTCGTCTCCGTATCAGGGCGCTGGGATCGCGGCGACGGCTTCTGGACCACGCCCGCCAGCCAGCGCGTCGCCGCCAGCGTGCCCGCGCGTTATGAAAGCTGGTCGACTTCCCTGCGCGCCGCCGCACCTCTGGGCGGAGATTTCGAGCTTCAGGCCCGCGCAACCCTGTTCCGCGACGACCGGACCCTGCGCTTCGCCGGAGCCGATAGCCGCAGCGAGGGCGAGGATGCCAGCATCCGCCTGATCGGGCGGGGCGCATGGAAAGTCGACGCCCTCGCCTATGTGCAGGCACGCGATTTCGGCAATGTCGTCATCAGCGCGTCCAGCTTCCGGAAATCGCTCGACCAGCGCAAGACGCCATCCACCGGCCTCGGCGGCAAGATCGAGCTGCGCCCCCCGGTGGGCAACGACCATGTGCTGAGGCTCGGCACCGATCTGCGCATCGCCACGGGCGACATGCACGAGGATGGATACAACGCCAACATCGCCCCCAATCCGCGCACCAACCTGCGCCATGCGGGCGGACGGCAGAGCACATGGGGCGTGTTCGCGGAAGACGACTGGACGTTGGGCGCGCTGGTGCTGACCGGCAGCGTCCGCGCGGACCGCTGGAAAATCAGCGACGGATTCTACCATGTGACGGTCCTCTCCGGCACCCCGCCGGTCAACCCCTGCGCCACGCCGACAGTCTGCTCCGACCGTGCCGACTGGCAAATGTCGGGCCGTGTCGGCGCACTGCTGCATGTGAATGACGCCCTCGCCCTGCGCGCGGCGGCCTATACCGGCTTCCGCCTGCCGACCCTCAACGAGCTGTACCGCAGCTTCGTCGTTTTTCCGATCACCACCAACGCCAACCCGGCGCTGAACCCGGAGAAGCTGCGCGGCGCGGAGGTGGGCGTAGACTTGGCCCCGTCTCCCGGCATCCGCTTCGGCGCGACCGCGTTTTACAACCGGCTAGGCGACGCCATCGCCAACATTACGACCGGCAATACCCTGCGCCAGCGCCAGAACGTCAACGCCATCGTGGCCAAGGGCATTGAGCTGACCGCCAGCGCAAGACGCGCCGATTTCTCCCTCTCCGCCAGCTATGCCTACACAGACAGCAAGGTCGAGGCGCCGGGGCAGCTGTTCGATCGGCTCCGCCCAGCGCAGACCCCGCGCCACAGCGCCAGCGCAACCCTTGCCTGGGCGCCCGCGCACGGCCCCTCGCTCTCGACCACACTGCGCTATGTCGGCAAGCAATATGAGGATGATCTCCAGACCGATGCCCTGCCGCACGCTTTGACCGTCGATGGCACCGCCAGCCTGCCCCTGAGGCATGGCGCCACGCTCGTCGGCCGGGTCGAGAACCTGTTTGACAAGACCGTTTATACCCGCCGCGTCAGCCTACCGACGCTCTCCGAAGATGTCGGCACCCCGCGCACCTTCTGGCTGGGGATACGTTTAGCGCGTTGAACGGTGAGGCGGCGATACTTTACATCTGCCCAACCTTATGCAGCAACAGACAGCCGCACGCCCAGAGCCTGCGTCACCTTCAAAAGCGTATCTAGCCGCGGGTTGCCTCCGTCGCTCAAAGCCTTGTAGAGCGTCTCGCGGCTGAGACCGGTTTCCCGGGCGAGAGCAGATATTCCCCGCGCCCTCGCGATAAGTCCCAATGCCGAGGTAATGATGGCAGGATCGCCGCTCGCAAGCGCATCGGCGAACAGCTCAACGCGCGCCGCATCGGTATCGAGGGAGTCGGCGGCATCAAAGGGAATGGTCTTGATAGCCATAGTCATTCTTCCACTTGCCTGTTTATCTCCTTGGCGCGGGCGATGTCCCGCTTCTGGCTACCCTTATCGCCACCGCACAACAGGATGACGACGACATCACCCCGCCGCGTGAAATAGACCCGATAGCCAGCGCCATGATCGACTCGTAATTCGCTGACACCCTCGCCCACGGACTTGGCATCGCCGAATAGACCGATCTGTACCCGTGCAAGGCGCTGCTTGATCCGCTTCACGGCAACCGTATCACGTAACCCATCTAGCCAGTCGGAGAACAGGACGGTCTGCCGAATCTCGATTACATGTCAGATATATTTTACATGTCGACAATTGTCAATTATATCTGACAACCGCCATTCCTTATAGATACCCCCGACCATTCCTATTCCCGGCATTGGTGATCGTGAGGCCGGGTGGACCCATGATAGGATCTGCCTCTTTCGCATGCTGCCGTTGCCAAATGGCAAGCTCTATTGTATATGATGCCATATGGAGAAACGCCATGCTGGCCCTGCAACCGATTGACACGACGCCTCAGGCCTTCCGGCCCGATCCCATCACGCAGGAAGAGGCCGCCGCGATGTTCCGGGCGGCGCTCAACCTGTTCGGCAAATGGGGACTGACCGACGAGCAGGCCGCCACCCTCCTCGACATGCCACTGCGCTCCTATCGGCGCTGGAAGGCGGAAGGGCCAGGCCGCATTTCCCGCGACGGACGGGCGCGCCTGTCCAACCTCATGGGCATTCACAAGGCGCTGCGGATTATCTTTTCCGAGGCCCAGCGCGGCTATGCGTGGATGAGGGCAAGCAACGCCGCATTTGCCGGGGCAAGCGCGCTCGATGTCATGCTCGGCGGCGAGTTGACCGACATCATGCGCGTGCGCCGCTATCTCGACGCCGCGCGCGGCGGCTGGTGACGGCAGTCCACCCCCTCCCTCTCAGCCGGGTGGAGTGGAAGGCCGCAGTCCGGATCATTCGCAGCGCCTTCCCGCCGATCGACCTGTTCGAAGACATCGCCGACCCGGCGGACTGGCAGCTGCTGCTCTCGGCCGAGCAGAAGACCAACCCCCGCATCATGGCGACGATCGGCAATCTCGATCTCGTGCCTGCGGAGCGGCGGGTCGGCGGACCTGGCGCCTCCTACCTCATGGCGCCCTTCACCCATGTCAGCATGGACCGGCCCAGTCGCTTCACCGAGGGCAGCTACGGCGTGCTCTATGCGGGGAACGACTTCGATACGGCGCTGTTCGAAACCATCCACCACCATACCCGTTTCATGACCGCGACCGCCGAAGCGCCGGGCTGGACCTCGCAGTTCCGGGAGATCCTCCTCTCGGTGAGCGCCGATCTCCATGATTTGCGAGGCGAGGATGCCGCCAGCCATCCCGCCCTCGATCCCGACAGCTACGCCGCGTCCCAGGCGTTGGCAGCCACCCTCCGCGCGGACGGATCTGACGGCTTGGTCTACCCCAGCGTCCGCCATCCCGGCGGAGAATGCGCCGGGCTGTTCTACCCGGACTGCGCTACTGACCCTGTTCAGGGACGGCACCTGGACTACCACTGGGACGGCGCGCGCGTAGATCTGGTGCGGGAGGCGGGCGGTGGGGCAGTGTATCGGGTGGTTGAGGCGCTTTAGCCGACAGCACCTAATCCGTCCGATTTTTAAGAGAGATCCATAAATAAAATGAGCCGTACGGAATTATTCCGTAACAGTTTGGCACATATTTTCCATGAATTGGCAGAGCGGACAAAAATCTTACAAATAGTATATCTATCCACTACTGATTGTTTTCATCCAATTTGGATCGAATTTCTGCCGAAATGGTCGGACCAACATTGACCGTGCCCACCTCAGTGATATCGCCCAATATGATACCGACGGTCTAACGGGGGACACATGCCATATTCACGACGGGCGCGAGGGCGGCTGTTTCTGGGCTGCAGCGCAATCGCGGTGTACAGCCTCCCTTCTCTGGCATGGGCCGATTGCACGCCCGATCCCACTATCGCTTCCCAAATCACCATATGCTCGGCGACAGACAGCAACGGCTTAACTGTTCCGACCTTACTGACACAGGTTCAGGTGCAACCGGGCGCGCTGGTCCAGCCTGGGGCGAATCCAGCGAGTATCGTTGTGTCCAACTCCGCTACACTGAGCGTGGATGGCCTGATAGATGGCGGAAGCGGCGACGGGCTACTGATTACGAACGGCGCCCCCTACCAGACCTATGTTCCTTACGACCCATATGCAGGTGCAGCGCCCAACTACAACGCCCCCTCAGGCTATCTGACCCTTTACCCTGGAACCTATGCCTATCTGAATGTCGGTAATACCGGCGTCGTAACGGGCGCTACTGCCATCAGAGTAAAGCAGCGATCGGATAATCCTACCGGCTTTTCGCATCTCTCGGTACAAAATTTTGGCGCGATCACTTCTACGCTTGGTCCCGCGATCATTGCGGAAAGCGGCGCATCGACCGATGTGACCAATTACATCGGAGGAACGATAGGCGGCATTTCGGTCTCGCTTGGTTCAGTCAGCAATGGTGGATTGATCGACGGCGGAAATCTATCGGCCATCGACAGCGGCGCATTCAGTATCATATCTAATACCGGAATCATTCGGTCCTCAAGCAACTCGGCCACTATTTTACTGGGAAATAATGGTTCGATCGGCAATAATGGTGCGATCGAAAATACCGGAATGGGGCCGACGATCACTGCGACGGGCCCGCTTTGGGTATATAACTATACGAATGGCTCGATCTCTGCCCAGGGCGGAACTGCAATAACCACATCGGGATCGCTGATTCTTAGCAATCAGGGTAGCATTTCTGGCGCCATCGATGCACATTTGGCGACCATCAACGCCACAATTGATACTACGGGCGGGATGATCAATGGGGATATACGCCTCGGCTCAGGCGATGACCTGTTGGCAGGCGGCCTGCTTGATATAACAAGCGGAACATTCACCAACATTACCGGAGTGGTCGACGGCGGCGCGGGCCTCGATACCGTGAAGGTCTCGCTCGCCAGCAGCGGTACGCTCGACGCCGTGGCGCTGCCCACGAACTTCGAGAAGATGCAACTCGCTCTGGTAAATGAAGCAGCGATTACTCTCGGTTCGGGGCTCGATCTGAGCAACGGGATCAGTGTCGGCGGATCGGGCTCGATCATAAACGATCGCGACATCGCCAGCACGGGATCGGCGATCTCAACCTATTTCTCGTACCCCGCCGTGCTTAGCATCTCCAACAGCGGCAACATTCAGGCGACGCTAGCCAGTGGCACCGATTTTGCCCTCAACCTCGGAATGATAACCTCCGGGGACAATTCGGGCACGATTACCGCAACAGGCGGGGGCGGCCTCAGCGCCTCGATCCTCACCTACGGCACCACCGCATTCACCAATAGCGGCACGATCACGGCAGACGGGCCCGGCGTAATTATATCGGGCAAGTTTGATAATCAGGGCACGGTACGGTCGACCGGCGATGTAGGCGTCATCAACTCCCTGGGCGGAGGGACTGCACGGGGAGTCACCTCTACTAACAGTGGAACGATCGAAGGCGTGGGTGCGGGACTACGGGTCGACACGATCAATTTCGCCAACACAGGGACGATTACGGCAACGGATGGCCTAGGCGTCGACCTTGGCTCCTATGCCGGCTTTGACAACCAGTCGGGCGGGGTCGTCAACGGAACGACCGCTGCCGTCGGAACGTCCAATTCCGCCTTCAATGCCGTAATCCAGAATGCCGGCATCTTGAACGGCGATGTCAATTTGATCCCCCCGGGCGCATATGACTTTTCCAGCGACATCTTCATCGACAACGGGGGTACGGTAAACGGTAACCTGCTGCTTGGCGGCGGAGACGATATCCTAGTTACCGATCTTGGCCGGAACGCCCCCTTTGCGGGAGTGACGGGTACGGTCGATGCAGGCACTGGCAATGACATCGTCCGTTATCGCGTGATCACCGACGCTAGTTCGACCCTATCTATTCCGACCAGTTTTGAAGGACTAGGCTACGAAATTGCGAATAATGCCACGCTGATGCTGACCGGATCGGGACAGCACGACCTTAGCCTGGCCTTCAGCGGACAGGGAAGCGTGGACATCACGGCGGACCTGTCGCAGACCGACCACATCGTTCTCAACATGGGTGCGCCCACTCTTTCCCAACTGACAGGCCTTGGCACCTATCTGCCTTCGGATCTCTATGTTGTCAGTCATGGCACCCTATCCCTGACGACCACCTCCAATTTTTTTTATTATGGCAACGCCGCCGTCAACGCGGGATCAGGCAAATTCGAAAACGCCGGGACCATCATAGTTTCTGGTGCTTCCGGCGGCTATTATCTGCCCAGCGCCATTAACAACGCCAGCGAAGCGATCAATAGCGGCACCATCATGCTCGACGGCGCCATCGCCTCCAGCAACATCGGCAAGTTCACCAATGCCGGATCCATCGTTCAGAGCACAGGCGGCGCAGCCTCCCAAGGCCTTAACGCATACCAGATCGACAATAGCGGCACCATCTCGGTCGATGGCGTCGCTGCCACGTCGGGATATTATTTCGGGCAGGGCACCATCAGCAACTCGGGCCTGATTGAAAGCAGGCAGGACGTCGGCATCCTCGCCTCAGGCGGAACGATCAACAACGTGCAAGGCGGGACCATCACCGGCAAAACGATCGCGATTCAAGGATCCGGCACAGTCATCAATGCCGGGACGATTAATGGCGATGTTCAACTCGGAACCACCTATTTCTACGGGGGTCAGGGCAAATATGTCGCGGATGGCGGCATCCTCAATGGCAATCTGACCCTCGGTTCTGGGAATGACATCGTCTTGGCCTTGATTGGCGCAACCGGTATCAGCGGCAATGTCGATGCCGGAGCGGGCAATGATATCTTTGGCCGCTTCTATCGCGCCGACTCAACCGCCCAGATCGGCGGCGCGCTTCCGGCGACGTTCGAGACCGAACTGGTGGAAGCGATTGGCCCAAATACAACCGTGACGCTCACCGGTCCGGGTGCGGCGGCTACATCTGATTTATGGATCGCGGGCGATGGCCGGATCGTCAACAAGGCCGACCTTAGCGGCCACATGTTCGCAATGGCGGATAGCGCTCTCGCAGCCGACGGCGTGGGCGTGGTTACATCTTTTACCAATGACGGCGACCTGTCAGGCGGATTTGAGGGTGGTGCCCACTCCTTCACGAACAACGGCGCGATTGGCCCGTTCACGCCCACCAGCATGGCGGTTGACCTCTCTAGCTCCGGCGACCTCGATTTCAGCAACCACGGAACTATTGCGGCCCCCTTCGCTGTCCGTATGTTTCTGGCGGATGCCGACCGTTTTTCCTTCGCAAACAGTGGCGTTATTGCGGGGCATGTCAGTATTTCCGAAGGATACAACTATACCGGCGAAGGTTTTCAGTCCGGTACGATTATCAACAGCGGCTCTATTTCAACCGATAGCGAGCCCGCACTTGGGATGGTGGTCAATACCCACGCCGCACCAAGCACGCTGGCGGTCGTGAACAGTGGTACGATTGAGACCAACCAGGCAGGGGGCTCCGCGCTGCGACTGGATATGAATTTCGGCGTCGGACAATTGCCTTCGACCTCGATCGACAACAGCGGCACCATCAGGACCAATAGCGATGGGTTCGGCCCTTACCCCTATCCGATGTTCCTGTCTTATGTCGCCCTCCCCTCAGCGGCGATACTACTGACAGGAAACGACACCGGAACTCCTGTAACGATCATGAATCATGCAGGCGGATCGATTGAAGCCAATCACTATAATGCGGCGGCAATACTCGCATCCATGCCTATTGTAATAGAGAATGCAGGAACGATCTCGGGCAGCGCTGGAACCGACTGGACTCAGACGCTCTACTCGAACACCGGTTACCGTGTCGACCTGGCCTATCATCTGGCAGGCGCAATCCAGACAGGCAATCTTGAGGACATCGTTCGCAACACCGGCACCATCACTGGCTCAATCGACCTCGGCGCTGGCAACGACAGCCTCGAAAACCGCAGCATCCTTGTCGGCGATTTTTTCCTGAACGACGGCGACGATCATTTCGTCGAAGGGCTGAATGCCAGCTTCACCGGCACGGCCGATGGCGGCAACGGCAGCGATACACTGATCTTCGACGTAACGGGAGGCGGAACCCTCGATCCCCATCTCTATAGCCAGTTCACCAATTTCGAGAATTTCGGCTTGACGGGCCATGGCTCCCTAGTGATCCAGGGGACGCAACCCATTCAAACGCTGATACTGGAAGGCGCCACCTTCGATCTGCAACAGGGATCGACCTTGCAAACCCTCGGGGCGATAGCGATTACAGGCACCGGTGGAAATGACCATGTGATCAACCACGGCGCGATCGTCGGCGACGTTGTGCTTGGCGGGGGCAATGACCGGTTCGATCTTCATCCCGGCTCCACGGTGGGCGGATCGGTAGACGGCGGCGCAGGCGTCAACCGTCTGGGACTTTACCTTGGCAATTCCGGCACCCCAGCGCCGCTCGACTTCACGCCCTACTCCAATTTCGAGCAATTCACATTCGGTAGCGGCTTCGGCTCCCTATCCGGAAACACGACATTCGCACTGATAGACGTTGATGGGGGCCGCCTTGTCGGCCTGGCCGGTTCCACTATCAATGCTCCGCAAGGCATCACTGTGGCCCCCGGCGCGACCTTCGGCAGTGCGGGCGCCATAAACGGGGACATCGCCGTGCGCGGAACGCTCTCGCCGGGCGCATCTCCGGGCACGATGACGGTCAGCGGCAACATGATACTCGCCAGCGGCTCGACAACGTTGTTCGAGATGACGCCGACGATTAGCGACGCGCTCATCATCAACGGCAGTCTCACTGTTCAGGCAGGGGCGGCGCTCGATATCACCGGCACCCGTCCGTTGACGCCCGGCGTGACCTACGATCTCATCACCGCCAGCAACGGTATAACCGGAAATTTTTCCACGATCACCAAAGCCCCCACTGTTCTTGGCTTCGTCAGGCAGACCGGTAACGCTGTTCAGCTGCTCGGAACATTGCAACTCTTGAACGGCGCCAATCCGCAAGTCGTTGCGACCAATAGCTATATCAACAGCCTGCTCCTTAACAACACAGCGACGCAGGGCATCTATGCCGCCTTGCCTTCGCTGGTGGAAAGCAACGGCTTCGCCAATGCACCCGCTCTCGCCACGCTTACCCCGGAAGCCTACGCCTCCGCCAGCCAGATCGGTATCGATAACGGCCTGGCCATTTCCTCGGCGGTACGGTCTGCAAGCAAGGCTCCGGGCGGCAAAGGTCAAGGCTTTTTCGGAATAGGTCAGGGCTTTGGCAGCTGGCACCGGTTGAATGGCAATCGCACTGACGGCATCTCGGATGCCCGTATCAATAACGGAGGCTTCCTCGGCGGTATCGGATTTGCCTCGGATAGTTTCACCGCAACCGCCTTTGGGGGGCGCATCTATGCGGATCAAGCGCTGAGTCCTCTTGCCGCAAAGACGAATGCAGACGGCACTTTCGTCGGCAGCTCTGTTGATTTCTTGCACGAGGGTTGGCGCATCGGTGCATCGATCGTCTGGGACAGCAGCAAGGCAGTCACGAAGAGAACTCTCTACGATGGTGGCAATTCGTCCGGCCATTACAAGCTGCATAGCCTGACCCTCGATGGGCATGTCGGGTATCGCTTCGACATGGGACAAGGCGGGTGGCGACTGGCCCCCCAGATCGGCGTAACGCATATCGCGGTGAAGCGCGGCGGCCTGACGGAAACGGGCGGCAGCCCCTTCGCGTTGGAAGTAGCGCAGCGCAGGACTAAGGCCACCTTCCTCGATGCCGATCTGGAGCTTGCCATAAACGGTGATGCATCCGTGCGGCCTTGGCTGTCGGCGGGTTGGCAACATCGGCTTGATGGCAACGCTGTGCTTGCCACAGCCGGGTTCACGGGCGCGAGCGGTCAATTCACAGCGAACGGAGCAGAGCGCACCCGGGACTTCGCACACATTGGCGCGGGCGTGGAATGGTCGGTATCGAAAAAGCTCGATCTTTATGCGAGGGGGGGCAGCGCCTTCGGGTCGGGAACTGGCGTTCGCAGTCTTACTATAGGCCTGAGATACGGATTTTAAGCTTTTGAAGTGATTGTCAAAGGTACACCTTGACTGAAGCGATGTGACTTCAGCAACCGCATGTTGCAGGACAACCTGCGTCTATATAGCTTATGTTCTGAACCCGAGCCGGAGCCGTTCTTATAGCCTGTCCGGGGCACTCACCAAGCAGAATGCGAAGCTTGCACCACATTAGTTCCCTTTCGCCGCATTGTTGATCGCGAGGATCGGATAGACCAGCGACGACACCACGTTAACGAACTTCTGGAACTCGGCGAGCGGCGCATTGGACACGTAGATCACGTCCTTGTTCCGCACGGGGAAGCTCTGCGCGGCAAAGAAGGTCGCCGGGTTCTTCATATCGATGCGATAAATGACCGGGATTTTGCCATCGGGCGTCGTCCGCGCTCCTGCCGCCACAGCGGAATCAAGCGCGCGCGGGTCTTCCAGTCTAAACAGGAACGCGCCACGCACATCCGCACGCTGATCCTGCAAGCCCCCTGCCCGGCCAAGCGCCTGCGCCAGCGTAATCCCGGTCGCCTCGAACGCGATCTCGGCATTGGCGCCAGTCGCGCCCAGCGCGGTGAAGCTGTAGGGCTGGAACAGCGCCGTCACCACATCATCGGGTTGGAGCCGGATGTTCTGGCGCGGATCCTTGATGATCGCTTCCAGTGGGAGCGAGGCAACCTCCGCACCACGCGTGATCTGGATCACGGTCTTGCCGACCGGCTGTTTGACGCCGCCCGCGCTCGCCAGCACGTCAAGCACACGCTCGCCCCGCGCGGTGAGTGGCACGCGCGTGCTATTGGCGACATCCCCGACAATCGTGACATTGGTGGTGGCATTGCGCGCCACGCGCACGATCACCTGCGGCTGATGTGCCATACCGTTCAGGCGCGAAACGATCTCCCTGCCGATTTGCTGCGGCGTGCGTCCGGCAGCCTGGACCTGTCCAATGAACGGAATGACGATGCGGCCGTCGCTGTCCACCATCTGGTCGGGCAGCGAGGTGCCACGCGCGGTGGAATCGGACGAGGACAGGATCGACGCGCCACCGGCAGAACCGAAGAGCGCTGCGGGCGGCGCTTCCCAGATCGAGATATCGAGCACATCGCCCTTGCCGACGATAGAGCCCACGGGAGCGCCGTCGCCCAAACTTTCTGCAAAGGACGACGCCTGACCGCTTGCATAGACACGACGCGCAACATCATCCGTCACGTCGATGATCTTGATATCGGCCGAGGACAGCGTTTCGCCGTCCGCCTTCACTACCGCGCCAGTCGACGGCCCTGCCCCACTCTTCATCGCACAGCCAGAGAGCGTCGTCGAACAGATCAGCGCCGCAAGAACCACTGCGCGCCAGCCCTGCCGGCCGCGCGCAATACGGCATTCGCTTGTCATTTTGTCATTTTCCTCTGGAAACACGGAACAGCCAATCACTCCGGCAGTTTATTCTACCCTATGCCGAGTCCGGCCCTGTTTCCGGACACGCGGGCAGCATCTATAATGCTGCCCCGGCGTTTGTCATTAGGGAATGCGGCCTCATTGCAAGAGATTCGATGCAGTAACATCAAAATATCACATCTGCATTTTCACAAGAAATAAGCAGGCACGCCGCGCACTGGGGCGTATTCTCCTCCGAATAGGTTGTTATGGCTATTGGCTTACGGAAATCAGGTCGCTACTCGATTTCGGCAAGACGGACCGGCAAGAGGCAATCCCGTATCTATGAACCAACAGTCCATTTATCCCATCATCTTGTGCGGTGGGTCAGGCACCCGGCTTTGGCCCTTGTCGCGCAAAGCCTACCCCAAGCAGTTTGCCCAATTGATGGACGATACCAGCCTGTTCCAGCGCGCGGCGAACCTCGCCAAGGGGGACGGCTTCGCGCCTCCTTTGGTCGTCACCGGCGATCCTTTCCGCTTCATTGTATTGGAACAACTTGAAGCGATCCGGCAACGCGCCTCAGCCGTCATCATCGAACCCGAAGGACGCAACACCGCGCCTGCGGTGCTCGCCGCCGCGCTGGTGTTGCAGCAGCAGGCGCCTGACGCGCTTATGCTGGTGTTGCCGTCCGATCATCTGATTCCGGATACTTTGGCCTTCCAGGCAACGGCCTTGGCTGCCGCTGGTCGCGCAGCTCAAGGCGATCTCGTCACCTTCGGAATCGAGCCGACCCGTGCGGAATCCGGCTACGGCTATCTCGAGTTGACCGACGCGGGTGCCCGCGCTGCGACCGACCCGCAATCGCTGGTCCGCTTCGTTGAAAAGCCGGATGCGGCGCGCGCCACCGAAATGCTGGCTTCGGGCAAATATCTCTGGAATGCTGGCATTTTTCTCTTTTCCGTGCAGGCGATTATCGATGCCTATCGCACTCATGCGCCGGATTTGCTGCGAGCGGTGAACCAGGCAGTTGAGACAGGCACGGCGGACCTTGGCTTCACCCGGCTCGGCGAGGAGGCGTGGGGGCAGGCCCAGAGTATCTCGATCGACTATGCGATCATGGAAAAGGCGACAAACCTCGCCGTCATGCCCTTTTCCGCAGGCTGGTCAGACCTCGGCGACTGGAAGAGTGTGTGGCAGGAGAGCAGGCCAGATGCAGCAGGCAATATCTGTTCGCGCAATGCCACCGCGATCGACTGCCAGACCAGCCTGCTGCGCTCGGAGTCCGACGGCCTTGAGGTGGTGGGCATAGGGCTGGAGGAAATGATTGTCGTAGCCACACCCGACGCAGTGCTGGTGGCACCCAAATCCGCCAGCCAGCGCGTCGGCGAGGCAGTCGCCTCCCTCAAGGCTCGGGGCGTAAGGCAGGGTGAAGCCATGCCTCGTGACCGGCGGCCTTGGGGCTGGTTCGAAAGCCTCGCGGTGGGTGACGGATTTCAGGTCAAACGTATTGTCGTCAATCCGGGCCAAGCCCTCTCACTCCAGAGCCACAATCACCGGGCCGAGCACTGGATTGTCGTTGCCGGCACCGCGGAAGTGACGATCGGTGAGGATTTCAGGAAGCTGGTTACGGCGAATGAGTCGGTCTATGTGTCGCTGGGCGCGATCCACCGCCTCGAAAATTCCGGCACGATCCCAGTGGAGATGATCGAGGTACAGACCGGCGCTTATCTGGGCGAGGATGACATCATACGGTACGAAGACAGATATGCGAGGAGGTGAGAGCCTGACCTAGCCTTTGCACCATCTCAAAGTCACCGTTCCCTTCAATCTCCTATACGATGTTATGTGGGCTAAGCCATGTTCCCCGCAACGGATTGACACGAAACCCTATGCTTTCCGGCCCGCCCATCACGCAGGAAGAGACCGCTGCGATGTTCCGGGCTGCGCTCGACCCATTCGGCAAATTGGGCTTGACCGACGAGCAGGCCGCCGACCTGCTCAACATGCCACTGCGCTCCTATCGGCGCTCGAAGGCGGAAAGCCCGGGGCGCTTTCCACGCGACGGGCGGCCCCGCCTCTCCTACCTCATGGGTATTCACAAGACGCTGCAGATTATCTTTTCAGCAGCCCAACGCGGCTATGCATGGATGAGGGCAAGCAACGCAACCTTCGCCGGGGCAAGCACGCTCA
Source organism: Sphingobium sp. (assembly GCA_022652485.1). GTDB lineage: Bacteria > Pseudomonadota > Alphaproteobacteria > Sphingomonadales > Sphingomonadaceae > Sphingobium. Next base: position 8,648 of record JALCRK010000027.1, on the reverse strand, counting down.
ATGTCATGCTCGGTGGCGAGTTGAGCCACATCATGCGCGTGCGCCGCTATCTCGACGCCGCGCGCAGCGGATGGTGACGACAGCCCCCTCACTGTCAGCCTGGTGGAGGTGATCTAGATTGGCAAAAAATAGCCAAACCTTCGTAAAGAAACTGAAGCGCTTGATTTTGAAAGGCATTCGATGAGACATGATAGAGCGATTGTGTCTATTCGGCTACCTAACTTACACCACATCGGAGACAGTCATGAATTACCCTACGCCGACTACCATCCTTCCCACCAAAGGGCAGACGAATCTTGGCCTGACTGGCCCATGGTCGAACGAGTTCCCCTAAGATTGACTGAAAGCATCCTTCAAGTGCCAATAACACTTGTCGCCACACGAGCAAACGCTGCCTGCAGCTTAGCTAGGTTATAATGGATAGCTTTTGTTGCTTGATGGCGGTTAATCGACCTGCAGCTTGGTGTTGCGTTTGCTAAACTCCATAATTCGCGATATTGCCCGCTAGTTGGTAGGACACGGAACGCAAAGAGAATAAAAGGGAGGACTTCGTTCTTCGATTTTGAATGGACGTTTTGTCGATTGCTATATCGCCGAGGTGTCCGATGGCGCCTCAATTCACATTACCGTTGCGAATTCGATTGGGTGGCTAACTGGACTATGAAAAAACAATTACAATTACCTAAATTCTGGAGTTCGGATCAACCACGGTGGAATTTTGGAGACGCGCTGTCGGTTTTGGTATTCAGTGAGCTGCTAGTAGATTTCATTCCTTATAAGACTCGGCCATGGACCATCGGCAGTGTGCTGATGGATGGAGCCGCCTCGCTCCAACGTGAACGTGACAACGCGAGCCTCCCCAGTTTCATTGAAGGGGTCGACTGTCAGGCGGTTTTCTGGGGATGCGGGGTACGCGGAACCCAAGAAGTCTCTGAACAATTTCTGGACGTCATCGCTGTGCTTTCGGCTCGTGGTCCGTGCTCGGCATCGGCGTTGCGCGCTGGAGCGAGTCTACCGCTCGGCGATCCGGGGTTGTTTCTTCCAGCGCTTTACCAACCTCGTAAAGTTCCGGAGCTAGCAGGAAAATCAGTATGCGTACCGCATTATCTAGACTCGCGAAGTGATGATGAAATTTTGAGCGCTAGCGGTTGCGACAAAGTCCTGCGGGTAGCCTTGGCTCCTAACCGCAATGCAATTTACGCATTCATCGATGCTGCCACTTCTGCTGATTTCTTGCTCTGCGGCGCGCTACACGCCGCCATTATCGGCGCCGCTTATGGTTGCAAGTTCGGCTTTTGGCAGAGCGGAATGGTCGATGTAATTCCCAAATGGGAGGACTTTTCGGCACTTGTAGGAATCGACTGCGATTTCCACGAAACTGTGAATCTCGCACAGCGTCACTACGAAGACGTGACTGCAAAAAAGATTGTATTGCCGAACCTCTGGCCTATGCTCTGCGTAGCCCCCGCATTCGTCCGCCCTGGGGGGTTGCTCAAGGTCTTGCAATTTGAGGCACAGCGGAGCGGTGTTGATACCGACGCGTTCATAAAAGAGTGCATTGCTGAATTACAGAGCCATCAGCCAGTTTTTGACAGGTTGGTGTCGCTGTCGCGGGAAGCGGTTGACGAAGTCATTCCTGAGCTAGCGGACAAAGTAGCTCAATTGACGAATGCACTCATGGATGCGGAGCAGCGCCTTAGTGAGGCCGCTGCGATCCATGAAGATTTGCGACGGCAGCTGGGTGAGGAGCGGGCAACTACTGCTGCGGCAATCGCAGCGCGTAACGAAGCTGTTCACCTAAACGAAATGACGGCGCAACGCTTGAGCATTGTTGAAGCCGACGCAGAGCGGCGCCTCGGTGAGGCCGCTGCGATCCATGAAGATTTGCGACGGCAGCTGGATGAGGAGCGGGCAGTTAGTGCTGACGCGATCCGGCAGGTCGGAGCTGAAGCGATACGCATTCAGTTTCTGAGGGATGAAATTGATCTCGTGAGAACGGAGGCACAGGGCACTGTCGAGCGTCTGGAGACAACCGTTACGCTGATAGGTCGTACCGTTACGCGTATAAGAAATAACAAATGGGTTACTTCTCTTCGAAAGCTTCCAATCGTACGCAGGTACGATCAGGATCTTACTCGCCAACAACAGAAAATCAGCGAATTTTTATCACGCTTTGATGATAATCAACTTGGCATGAGCCATGAAGGCCGCGAAGATCGTATTCTCGCATACTTGCTCAAACTGACTTCAAGTGTCCCAGATTTTCCGTTATTTGATAGATCCCTATACACTGCGATGCACCCCGACGTTACAAGTTTCAGAGGCGATGCGTTCATCCACTATCTGGAATATGGCAACCACGAGGGGCGCTCTCCGCATCCTTTGCTAGACGTAAACTACTATGCAGGGCGTTATCCGGAAACTTCGTGCTTCGAGTTTTCGGCATTGGAGCACTTTATCCGGTTCGGAGCTGCAAAAGGCTATGATCCTTGTGAACTATTTTGCGTGTCCGATTATTATAGCCAATATCCGGACGTTAAGTCGTCCGGTTACAATCCGGTAATTCATTATCTTCGGCATCCCGGCTGCCAACCCCATCGAGACTTTGATTCCTATGGCTATCAGATCGCCAATCCGGATGTCGTGAGGGCTAGAATCAATCCGCTCTCCCACTACCTGATCTGGGGAAAATCGGAAGGTCGCTCCACCGTAAAAAGTCATACCGAACAGCCTACGCTTAACCGGGTAATTAGCAGTACCGCGATAATGGCAGGCAAAGTTGAAAACGTACCGTCGGTTCAAGTCGATGTCATAGAACCAGTGAGGTCGGCGCGCCCCATCATAGTCATGGTCGATGCGTTTTATCCACAGCCCGACAAAGACTCGGGCTCGCTAGATCAGGTGAACTTCGCCCGCATCTTCCAGAACCTCGGATACGAGGTTGCTTTTGCATCGCTAATCGATTTCGCGCCTCAGCACAAAACCAAGCAGCCGCTTGCTCAACTGGGTGTGACCTGCGTGACCGGTGAGGAATACCGCAATCTCGAGGAGTATGTCTTCCTAAATGCAGAGAAGATCCATGCATTTTTCTTGTCGCGCTTCAACTTCGGCGGCACTTGGATCGACAAGGCGCGTCGACTTTGTCCGGACGCTCAGATCATCTTCAACACTGTGGACCTACATCATGTTCGGGAAGAAAGGGAAGCACAGCTCAAAGACGATATGGAGGCGCTGGCAAAGGCTTCGCTTACGCGCGAACAGGAACTGGCGTGCATTGATGCAGCCGATGTCACGATCGTAGTCTCGGAAGCTGAACTAGCGCTGCTCGATGAGATTTTGCCCTCAGCAGATGTCCGGGTTGTGCCTCTGATTCGAGGTGTCCGCTCCCGAGCCCGGCCCGGGTTCGAGGCACGAGATGGGATAGCCTTCGTAGGTGGGTTTCAGCATCAGCCCAATATCGATGCAGTGACGCATTTCCTTGATGAGGTGTGGCCCATGGTCTTGGCACGCCTCCCCAACCTCACGCTCTACGTGATTGGGTCTCATATGCCCCTTCAATTAAGTAGCCGCCTTGACAGCAATGTGGAATGGATAGGCTATGTCCCGGAATTGGAACCATGGTTGGACCGAGTGCTCGCCACAGTGGCTCCGCTAAGGTACGGTGCCGGTGCCAAAGGCAAGGTGGTCAGCAGTTTGATTAACGGAGTGCCGTGCGTAGCTTCGACAATTGCTGCCGAAGGTATGAATATCGCCGCAGGCGATGGCATACTGATTGCCGAAAACTCGAGAGCATTTGTAGACAGGATTGCCGATATCACCACTGACGCTGGATTGTGGCAGTCAACATCACGGCAGGGATTCGACACGGTGGCCAGATTATATTCGTTGGATCGGGGCGTCGAGCTCATTGGGCAAATCGTATCACGCGTGGCAGCGGAGTGAAAACGATGAGCCAGATTCCTACCTTCTCAGTTGTTATTCCGTTGTATAACCATCGTCAGTACATTGAAGCCGCGTTGCGCAGCGTACTAGCGCAGACAATGCCCGCACACGAAATCATCATTGTTGACGATGGCTCCCAAGACTCCGGATATGAGCTTGCAGAGGAAATTCTTCACAATAAACCGAATGCTACTTTAGTCCGTCAGGAGAATCGCGGCGCGCACCATGCCATCAATCGAGCTATAGAACTCGCCAAGGGCAGCCATATTGCTGTTCTCAACTCGGACGACATGTTCGAACCAGCCAAATTGCAGCGGTGCTCAAAACTTTTCCTCGCAGACCCTGAACTGAAACTTGTTTTTGGCAATGTCGAAATCATCGATGACACTGGGCGCTTGGTGCGGCGCAACGAGACAACTGAGTGGCTCGATCGTTCCCGATCGTTTTACCACCGTCACCCTTATCTGCCCTTGGCCCTGCTCAATGAGAATTTTAGCGTCACTACGTCGAATTTTGTGTTCTCCCGCGAGCTTTGGGAAGCCGCTGGCGGTTTCAAGAACTTGCGCTATTGCCACGACCTCGACTTCCTCATGGCCGCTGCACGCTATGGCAAAATGCTGTTTGATGAACGCGGTGCGGCACATATACGCTATAGAGTTCACCCGTCGAACACCATTAAGGAAACGCTGGAGAAGGTTCACCTTGAAATTGCTGCAGTCATTGCTTCTGCGCTCGACGATCGGACTTTTGATGTGGACCTCGCCCCAGACTCAAAAAGAGTACTGCTAGAGGACATCCTGGAGCGCAAGGGATTGGCTGCAAAAGTCGGCTCTCTTGTCCCGTTTCGTCGCTTATTCGAGGATCGGGAAGCTTTTTACGACCAGATCAGTGGCAATCTATCAAACGTCAATGCAGATCCTACGGCGCATAAAGTACAGACGAAAAAGAAGCCAGTTCCAGTTAATGCTATACCAGTTCCCAAGATGGTCGTGGCAATAGAACTCTCGAATTTCGACAAAGGCGGCCTGGAAAAGGTTGTTCTAGATTGTGCAATTGATTTTCGTCGCTGCGGTATCAATCCTATAATTATCTCATGTGGCAAGATAGGCCATCTGGGCGATGTGGCACGCGGCGCCGGTATTGAAACATTTGCCCTTCCTGAGAAGGAAGGCGATCAGTTCTACGAGGAATTACTGAAATCTCGGAAAGTCGACATAGCTATGTCGCATTTCTCGACTCGTGGTTATCGAACTTTCCGGAAACTCCGGATCCCGAACATCACCTTCATTCACAACATTTATGCCATGCTTCGTGACCAACCACTGAAGGATTTTCTCAATGCAGATCAATTCGTTGACCGATACATTTCGGTGTCGTCGCTAGCGACCGAATATCTCGTCGAACGATATGGGTTCGACAGAGGAAAGATTGATACAATTCCCAACGGGTTGATCCTTGACGAACACTTGGCCCGGCTCAACCAGCCAGCTGCTGATCGCCGCCAGTTCGGAGTTAAGGATACCGACTACTTGTTTATCAATGTTGCAAGTTACAACCTGCACAAGAACCATTACCTTATGGCGGATGCCATGCGCCTGATCCGGCGCAAACGCGACGACATCAAGATCCTATGCGTCGGCAATGTGATCTATCCGCCTCATATTGATCAGTTGCGTCAAGACATAGAGGCGTGGGGTCTTAAAGAGCACATGCTGATGCCCGGATACTTTGAGGACGTGGCGCCCCTGCACAAAGCTGCTGATGCCTTTCTCCTTCCATCGCTGATCGAAGGCTGGAGCATCGCGATGAATGAGGCCATGTTTTACGGTAAGCCCATGATTCTCACCGAAACAGGAGGCGCCCCCGAGGCAATCGGAGATTCAGGGATAGGACTCCTCGTGCCGAATGAATATGGCGCTGTCACGAACCTAAACTCTGAGCTACTAGATCGGATCGGTTACGAGCAGCGCAGCTTCCAAACCGCCCCACTCCTCGCTGGAGCGATGACTCGGTTTGCTGACGAGCGAGAAATTTGGCGCGATCGAGGAGCCAAAGGACGCGAACGGATCATGCAAGAATTCGATTTCTCCTCGGTCACGAATAAATATGTAGCGGTTTGCCAGCAGGTGCTAAAATGCGCCCGCTAACTGCTTGCGGCTCTTACGTGAAGCGATGGTGGGAGGCGCTCCAGTTTTACCTACTCAATAACGTTCTGCTTCGCTGCACGCCTTATTGGGCTCGCCAATGGTTCATGCGCCGGGTGATCGGCTTTCGCATCGGCCGTGACACCAGTATAGCCATGTCATGTTTCTTCACCGGCCGAAACATCAAGATCGGCAACAATACGGCGATCAACCGTTTCTGCTATATCGACGGAAGGGGACCTCTTTACATAGGCAACAATGTGAACGTCTCACACTACTCGATCATTCACACTCTTACCCACATCACTAATTCGCCGTATTTCCATGCCCAGCAACGTCCTGTAGCTATTATGGACCACGCGTGGATTGGAGCGCGCGCAATCATTCTGCCTGGCGTAACCGTAGGCGAAGGCGCGGTTGTTTCCGCTGGATCAGTTGTCAGTCGCGACGTGCCGCCTTACACAATCGTTGCAGGAAATCCCGCTGAAGTTATCGGGCAGCGCACAAGAGATCTCCGTTACAGAACACGCTACTTCCCCTTTTTCGATACGGATATTCAATAATGACAGGCATTTTCGTCGACGAGACAACCTTACTTTCCAGCCTCGTGACTGGTAATGAAATCAAGGAATTCATCAACAATGTTACGTTTCCGTTCAGCAGCCAAGATGGAGCGAGAGCTTATCATGACGTCCATAGTCAGAGATACGCTATAACATTGAATGCATTGAATAAATTGTCGCTAGATCGAGGCGCTGCGGCCCTCGAACTTGCTGCCAGTCCCTACGGCATGACCGCATGGCTCGCCGAGCATAAGTTCAGCAATCTGACACTTGCAACCTACGCTGATTATTTAGAGCAGCGTGAAGTTTGTATAAAAGTTGGTAATCGGGAGCATCGCTTGCTCGAGTATGGTTTCAATGTCGAACATGAACCATGGCCGATCGACGAAAATTGCTTTGACATTGTGATCGCCTGCGAGATTGTGGAGCACCTCGCCATGGACCCGATGGCACTCTTTGCCGGGGCTAACCGTGTGCTCAAACCGGGAGGGTATTTCTTTGTCTCCACTCCGAACGCAGCATCAATCCAGAATCTTTTGAAACTGGGCCGAATGATGCCTGCGGGTTTGGCCTCACAATTTCGACGACCATTTACAATCGCTCGCCTTTACGAACGCCATAACCGTGAATACAGCCCGTTCACGATTGGGGAGATGATGCAGTGCGCTGGCTTTGAGATTGCCCTCATGGAAACGGATAGTGCATTTCCAGTCGACAATCTGGGATACTCTGAAGAGCAGGTTGCTCAAATTATCGGTATTTTAGGCATACCGGAATTGCGCTGCGATACGGTTAACGTCATCGGAAAAAAGATCGGAGATGTGGCAGATAGATTTCCTGCTTCACACGATTTATATGTCCCATCTGACGGTTGATCTCACGTCCGGATTACAACAATTCAATAACATAATATGGTCAAATTTGTCCGATTACGACGATAGAACATTTTCCATTGATGCTTATCATAAAACATAACCCAAAGTAGCGTTACTTTATTTCGGAAGATACCTCTATCTTCATATTCTCTACATAATATTCCATACCCCGTTGGTTCGCTATTAATACCAAGGCAAAAAATGAATATAACCATTCTAAGTGGATCCGATTGCGTCCGCTTTCCTACAATGATAAATCAAAAAGCATATGCTGATCGACATGGATATCGATATCTATTCGATATTACACCTCGAGCTGATCGAACGAGTGTCTATTATCACAAGCTGTTGGCCATCTCCGACGCTCTTCCTTACACTGAATGGTTATTTTGGATCGACGATGACGCCGCATTCACGCAGCTTGAAATCTCATTTGAAACACTGGTGCCTGAACTTAAGCACGATAATTTAAGCGCAATTTTTTGCGCCAGCCCCGTAAATCCCGCCGGAGGATGGACTCTCATCTCGTCTGGAAATTTCTTTGTACGAAACGATGAGGCTGGGCGAACTCTCATCGATCGGGCGCTCCATACCAGTCTGGCTACCATTAAGCCATGGTGGGATGAAGTGGAGCTCGGCATGTTCACATGCGGCGATCAGGACGCTCTAGTCTATCAAATCAAAACCGATAGATCGACCGAATTGCGTGTTGCAATTCTAGAATATGAGCGCTTCAATACTCGCCCGTATCATTTTGAGCACGCCGCGCAGTACTTCCTTGTGCATTTTACTCATCGACCAGAGACAACAAAACAAGATCAAATGACCAAATTTTGTTCAAATTTCAATCTGACTTCTCATTTTTTATCCGAACAGGAATTAGCGCCGTATGCTGGCTATGCAGATGCGCAAAAGAAGCTACTCAGCTGGATCACATAGGCTTCGAACCTACACGCCTCAAACGCCGCAGTGTAACATAAACACTCTGAAGCGCTCATCAGTTCGGTACAAAATGATCGTTGGAATGTTAGCGATGCGAGCGCCCCACGTTGACGGTTTTATTTGTATCCTGCGCGGCGCATTGGGTCGTACAGTTCCTTGATTGCGAGAACGACGAGTGTGAT
>JALCRK010000026.1 GCA_022652485.1 Sphingobium sp. | reverse complement strand
AACTCCACCATAACGATGAACCCGGTGGCCACCAGCGACGCCGCATTCCGGGGTGGGGCATGCCCCACCCCGGAATACACCATCGCCTACACCGGAAATTACACCACGAGCGCGGACGCTAACCGCCTGATCGAAGCCTGTCGCCAGCTGGCCGATACAAAAGGCTGGCTGATCGAGGTCGAGCGGCCGTATCGGGACTATGCGTGGCTTGTGGCGCTGCGGCGTCCCTGAGCTGCGGGTTGACGTTCCCCGGCATATTGTTGAGCGATTTCCGGTCGAATGGCATCACTTGAGGATCCGGAACCCCCTCTATCCCTGCCACGAAAGTCGAACTGCGGCTGTCGGCGGAGGCGAAGAGGCTCCCCCGCTATTTGGATACTCCTTTCGAAACGGCAGAGTGGTAGTGCTGCTCAAAACATGCGAGCTTGGTCCCCCCATGTCATGCGAATGATATAATAACTGCGCATGGAGATCTGGATGGTCACGGAGAAAATTATGCGCCCTGGAGTCCTTGTTGCAGCTGCCGCCCTTTCATGCGCGGCTGTGCCAGCATGGCCCCAGCTTCAGCAGGATACGGCCGCCTACAGGGCGCAGGGCGAGGCTGGGCTTGCCCGGTTGAAGGCGACTTCGGCTCCAGAGACCAAGGCGCGGAACGTCATTATCTTCATCGGGGATGGCATGGGGGTGTCGACCATCACCGCCGCCCGCATTTTTGCCGGGCAGGCGCTGGGGCGGGACGGGGAGTCCTATCAGGCAGCGATGGACAGCCTCGATCATACCGCGCTCGTCAAAACCTATTCACATGACACGCAGGTAGCGGACTCCGCACCCACCGCGACTGCCATCATGGCCGGAGTGAAAACACGCAACGGCATCATCGGCATCGGCCCCGAAGCCTCGCTCAAGGATTGCGCTTCCGGCAAAGGGCATGAACTGCCCTCGCTCATGGAACTGGCGCAGAGCCGCGGCCTTGCAACCGGTGTTGTGACGACCACGCGCATCACCCATGCGACGCCCGCCTCGGCCTATGCCCATACTGTCGAGCGGGACTGGGAGGCGGACACCAACATGCCGCAAGCCGCCAAGGACGAGGGCTGCGTTGATATCGCCCGGCAGCTTGTGGAGGGGAGGGTGGGCGTGCACCTCGATGTCGTTATGGGTGGAGGGCGTACGGCGCTGTTACCCAAGGATGTGAAAGACCCCGAATATCCCGATAAATCCGGCCTTCGTGCCGATAGCCGAAATCTGATTGCGGAGTGGCAGGCCCATAATCCACGCGGGCTTTATGCGTGGAACAGGGGCCAACTGATGGCGTTCAATCCCGCCCGGCAAACCCGTCTCCTGGGCCTTTTCGAGCCCGACCATATGCATTATGAGTCCGATCGCGTGAAAGACGGGGCAGGGGAGCCATCCCTTGCGGAAATGACCGAGACGGCCATCCGATTGCTGTCGCGCAACCGCGCCGGCTATGTCCTGCTGATCGAGGGCGGCAGGATCGATCATGCCCATCATGCTGGTAATGCCTATCGCGCGCTGTCCGACACCAAGGCGATGGATGATGCCGTGGCAGCGGCGCTGCGCCTCACCAAGGCCAGTGATACGCTCATCATCACAACCGCTGATCATAGCCACACCCTGACGATCAGCGGTTATGCGCCGCGCGGCAATCCGATCCTCGGCACAGTCAATGACACCGCGGGCAAGCCGATGATGGCAAAGGACGGAAAGTCCTATACGACGCTGGGTTACGCCAACGGTCCTGGCGCGGCGGCGGATGGAACGGGACGCCCTGACCCATCTACGACGGATACGGATAACGCCGACTATCTGCAGTCGGCATTGGTCCCCTTGTCCGCTGAAACGCATGGCGGGGAGGATGTGGTGGCCCGTGCCTCTGGACCGGGGGCAGCCCTTGTGCGTGGCACGATCGAGCAGCACACGCTCTATTATATCATGCGCGACGCATTGTTCGGCGCGAAGGCGAAGTAAGGCGGATCTAGCCGCTTGATAGGGCGGCCGTCGATTGTCCGACAGCCGCGCCCCATGTGATGTCAGAGCATTACTTCGCTTCCGTCGACGAATACGCGGACATGCTCCATATTGGTGACGTCGAGGCCGACGAGCCCCATGCTGTAGCTCAGTCCGGCGGCGGAATCGGGAGAGTCCAGAAACGCCTTCAGCGCCTGCACATCCGCCTGCAATGCACCGTCAGCCCATTGCGCGCCCTTGAACTGGAATATCACCGTGTCCGAGCCGGTCCCGCCGTCGACGCTGTTATACCCGCTGCTGTCGTGGGCATAGTCGACGACCAGCGTGTCGTCATCGCCACCGAGGAAGAGGGTGTTGAAGCCGGTGCCTCCGTTGATGGTGTCGCTGCCGGCGTCGCCGTAAATCTCGTCATCATCAGCGCCGCCATAGATGGTGTCGTTGCCGGAGCCGCCAAACAGGATGTCGATCCCGGCATCGCCATAGAGAATGTCGTCGCCGGTGCCGCCATGAATCTCGTCATCGTCGTTGTTGCCGTGAATGACGTCGTTGCCGATGCCGCCCTCGATGAAGTCGAAGCCATCGCCGCCCTCGATCATATCGGCGCCGTCGCCACCGTAGACCACATCGTCACCGGAGCCGCCGGAGATCGTATCGTCACCGATGTCGCCATAGAGTGTATCGCTGCCGATGCCGCCGCTGATGATGTCATTGCCCTCATCACCGTGAATGACATCGTCGCCTGCCCCGCCATCGATGATGTCGTAGCCGGAATCGCCGTGGATTTGATCCGCGCCTAAGCCGCCATAGAGGGTGTCCGCGCCGGTACCGCCGCTGACCACATCGTCTCCCGAACCGGCATAGACGGTGTCATTGCCCGATCCGCCATAGACGGTGTCGTTGCCACTTCCGGCGTCGATCAAGTCATTGCCGTTGCCGCCATCTATCACGTCTGCGCCGCCACCGCCGGTCAGTGTATCGTTGCCGCCGGTGCCCTTGATTGTATCCGCGCCAAGACCGCCGCTGATGGTATCTGTGCCGGAAGTACCCGTGAGTGTATCAGAACCGGAAGTTCCAGTAACCGTAGCCATATTCAAATGCTCCCCACTAAATTGCATGAAATACAGTATTCTTGCGGAGCGACCCGGCTATGACTGACCCAAAAGGGGACAGGCGATCTAACCGCGCAGCATTCTGTCACGGATATTTCACGAATCACTTCTAAGCGTTAACTTAATTTAACGCAAAGTGAAATTTAGCATAATCTTATCCTGCGGTGCGCCGAGCGGGGCAGTCGTCTGCGCGCCTTTTTATTCCAACCAAGTCCAGTGATTTCAGGGGGTGTTCTGTATGGATATCGATCTTTCGCAATATGTGCGCGTCGGCCGCTTTGACCTTCCGGAGCCGACCCGAACCTCTGCCCCCATCAACAACCTGCTGGCGCAGGAAGCATCGGCCATCACCTATAACTGGGACACAGATACGTTGTTCGTAGTGGGTGACGGCGGCACCTCGATCGTGCAGATCGACAAGCAGGGCAACCTTATCAACACGATGACGCTGGCGCAGGGTAGCAGCCCACAGGGCACCGAATTCTACGACACCGAAGGCCTGACCTATATCGGCAATGGCCAGTTCGTGATGACCGAGGAGCGGGATCGCAATGCGGTGCTCTTCACCTATCAGGCCGGGACGACGCTGACCCGCGCGAATGCGCAGACCGCGCATCTCGGCACCAATGTCGGGAATATCGGCCTTGAAGGCCTTAGCTACGATCCGCAAACGGGCGGCTTTATCTTCGCCAAGGAAAAGGGGCCGGAAGGCATTTTCCAGACCACGATCGATTTCGCCAACGATATTGCCAGCAATGGCTCGGCAACCACGGTCAACAGCACCGACCTGTTCAACCCGGCTGGCCTTAACCTCGTCGATATCGCCGATATCTACGCGATGTCCAATATCGCTTCGACTGTCGGGGTGGACGAGCAGGGCAATCTGCTCGTGCTGAGCCAGGAGTCGGGTAAAATCCTCGAAGTCGATCGCGCGGGCAACGTGCTCAGCTCGCTCACGATCCAGTCCGATCCCGGCAATCCGCTCGATGTTCTCTCGCAGCAGCACGAAGGCATTACGATGGATGCCAACGGCTACATCTATGTTGTCAACGAGAATGGTGGCGGGGACATCAACCATCCGCAGATCTGGGTTTATGCCCCAGCGTCCGCGCCCAATCAGGCGCCGACCGTGGTCAATCTCATAAATCCCGTCACCTCGATGCTTGAGAATACGAGTACATCGGCGGATGTGAAGGTCGCCGACCTTGCGCTGACCGACGATGGGATCGGCACAAATGTTTACAGCCTGTCCGGCGCAGATGCCGCCCATTTCAGGGTCGACAGCACAGGCCTTTACATCAAGGCGGGCACTGTCCTCGATTTCGAAACCAAGCCCACCTTCAACGTCACAGTGAACGTCGACGACACCAGTGTCGGCGCCACCCCCGATGCAAGCACGAACTACGCGCTCAACCTTGTCAACGTCTTGAACGAAGGAAATGGTCCCATGCTTTACATCTCCGAAGTAGCGCCGTGGTCGAGCGGCAACAGTGCGGTAGCGGCCGACTGGTTCGAATTGACCAACAGCGGCACGAGCGCCGTCGATATCACCGGCTGGAAGATGGACGACAATTCCAACTCGTTCGCTTCGTCGGTTGCCTTGAATGGCATCACCTCGATTGCTGCCGGTGAATCGGTGATCTTCATCGAGGGAGGCGCGGCCCAGGTCACCGCCTTCGTCAACACCTGGTTCGGTGGCGTTCTGCCGGCCGGCCTCCAGATCGGCACCTATACGGGGTCTGGCATTGGTCTCAGCACCAGCGGTGATGCGGTCAACCTCTATAACGCGGCCGGCGTGCTTCAGGCAAATGTCACATTCGGAACCTCCGACGCGACTTCGCCGTTCCAGACGTTTGACAACGCCCAGGGCATCAACAATGGCGCCATCTCGCTCCTGAGCCAGGTCGGCACCAACGCGGCGTTCACGGCTTCGGCCGAGGCTTCGGTCGGCTCGCCGGGTGAAATCTCGCTCAATGCCGCGCCGATTGCCGTAGATGACAGCCTGAGCAGCGTCGCTGAAGATTCGGGCGCACGCACCATCAGCTTCGCCAGCCTGCTTGGCAACGATCTCGCTGGCCCACCCAACGAAGCAAGCCAGACGATCGCGATCGTTTCCGTCGGCAACGCCGTCGGCGGCACGGCTGTGATCGTCGGTACTGACGTGATCTTCACGCCGAACGCGGATTTCAACGGCCAGGCCAGCTTCGAATATACCGTGCAGGACAACGGCCAGAACTATGGCGCCAATGCTTTCCTCACCGATGTAGGCGCAGTCAGCTTCTCCATCAGCCCGGTCAACGACGCCCCGGCGCTCTCCGGCCCGCAGGGCGCGACCGAACATACGCAGGAAGATGTCGCGGCGACCGTCACGGCGGCGCAGCTTCTGACCGGCTTCACCGATGTGGATGGCGACACGCTCTCCGTCGTCAATGTCGTCGCATCGAGCGGCTCGGTGGTCGATAACGGCAACGGCACCTGGACGATCACGCAGGCGGCAGACTTCAACGGCGCCGTGGGCCTCACCTATGATGTCATTGATGGCAATGGCGGCACGGTTGCGGCGACCAACAGCTATATTGTCGATCCGGTCAACGATGCTCCGGTCATCACCAGCAATGGCGGAGGCGCGATGGCGTCCGTCAACGTGGCCGAGAACCTCGCTTCTGTCACGACTGTTGCGGCCAGCGATATCGACGGCCCTGCGCTGAGTTACTCGATCGCGGGCGGCGCTGATGCCGCGCTGTTCCAGATCGATGCCAATACCGGCGCGCTGAGCTTCGTTCACGCGCCGAACTATGAAGTCGCCGCTGACGCCGATCATGACAATGTGTATGACGTTACGGTGCGCGCTTCGGACGGCAGCCTGTTTGACGATCAGTCTCTCTCGGTCAACGTGACGGACGTTGCGGACACCCATTCGAGCCAGTCGGCCTATCTGGTTTCGAACGCTTCGAATGTATCCTTCCAGTCCATCATCACCACAGGTGACGTGACGAGCAAGCTGGGCGGCGGCACCTACTTGTTCGGCGGCATCCCGGACGGCCTTGGTGCCTTCGACAACGGTGATGGCACCGTGACGGTGCTGGTGAACCACGAGTTGAGCAACGGGGTCGGCACGGTTCGCGATCATGGCGCTAAGGGCGCGTATGTGTCGCAGCTCATTATTGACAAGGCCACATTGTCCGTCATTTCGGGCCATGACGCGATCCAGCAGGTCTATCTGTTCAACGATGCAAGCGGCCAGTTCGTCCAGTCCAGCAATTACGCCATAACCCGCCTGTGCTCGGCCGATCTGGCGCCACAGTCGGCCTATTACTGGATCGATCCGTCCGACGGGACCGCCTACGGAACCCAGAGCCGTATCTTTATGACAGGTGAAGAATCCGGCACAGAGGGCAAGGAGTTCGCCGTATTCGTAACCGGACCGGATGCAGGCAAGGCCTATGAGTTTGCCGATTGCGGCCTATTCGCCTGGGAAAATAACCTCGCCAGCCCGTTCGCGCAGAAAAAGACGATCACCATCGGTCAGGATGACGGCCAGAATGGACAGATTTATGTCTATGTCGGCGACAAGCAGGCGAGCGGCACCGAGTTCCAGAAGGCTGGCCTTGAGGATGGTCATCTCTATGGCATCAAGGTCGATGCGCTGGTCAACGCGGTCACGGCCTCGCTCAGCAACGAGACCGACGCAAACGCGGCATCGGGCCGTTTCTCGATGTTCGACGAGGGTATCGTGGGCGCGCTGACCGGCGCGCAGCTTGACGCGCAGAGCGAAGCGAATGGCGTCACCAGCTTCCAGCGGCCGGAGGACGGTAGCTGGGATCCGACCAATCCCAATGTCTACTGGTTTGTGACTACGGCGAGTGCGACAGGCCAGTCGCGCCTCTACAAGATGACCTTCGACGACATCACCCAGCCGGAGCTTGGCGGCACCATCCAGGCGGTGCTCGACAGCAACCAGTTGCCAGTGAACGGCGGCGTTGGCCCGCGGATGATGGACAACATCACCGTTGGCGTCGATGGCAAGATCATCATCCAGGAAGACATTGGCAACAACGCGCATCTCGGCCGCGTGTTTGAATATGATCCGGTGACGGACAAGCTGGTCACACTTGGCACACATGACGCCTCGCGCTTCCTCTCCGGTGGAGCCCAATTCCAGACCCAGGATGAGGAAAGCTCTGGCGTGATTGATGTTACCGACATGTTCGGCGACGCCACGCACCGGGTTTATTTGCTCGATTCGCAGAGCCATACCGCGGCGACCGGCCCCAATGCGGCAACGCTGGTTGAGGGCGGTCAGCTTCAGCTGATGACCATCACCAACAACGCTCCCGTCATCGCGTCGAACGGCGGTGGTGACACGGCGGCGGTCAATGTGGTGGAGAACACCACCGCCGTTACGACCGTCAGCGCCACGGATGATGTGACCGACACTGTGACCTACAGCATATCGGGCGGTGCGGATGCCGCGAGCTTCACGATCGACGCCTACACTGGCGCACTGAGCTTCGTCTCCGCGCTCGATCATGACGCGCCGGCCGATGCGGATCATGACGGCGTGTTCGATGTGGTGGTGCGTGCGTCCGATGGCTATCTGACCGACGATCAGGCTCTTGCCGTTACGGTCACCAACGTCAACGAGGCACCTGCGCTGACCGGCGCTCAGGCGACGCTGGCGAACGGCACCGAGGACAACGGCTACACCGTTTCGCTCGCGCAGCTCGTCACCGGCTTCACGGATGTCGATGGCGACACGCTCTCGGTGGCGAACCTCAGCGCCTCCAACGGAGCAATCACCGACAATCTGGATGGCACTTACACCATCACGCCGAGCGCGAACTACAACGGCGCGGTGACGCTGAGCTATGATGTCATCGACGGCAATGGCGGTTCGGTCGTGGCGACGCTGGGCTACACGCTCAACGCCGTCAATGATGCGCCGGCAGCGCTCGCGCTGAGTAATGCCAGCGTTGCCGAGAACAGCGCCATCGGCGCGACAGTCGGCACATTGCTGCCGACCGACGTGGACGCGGGAGACACATTCACCTACGCGCTGCTCGACAACGCTGGCGGCCGCTTCGCGGTCAATAGCACGACCGGCAAGATCACCGTCGCCAACGGCTCGTTGCTCGATTACGAAACCGCGACCCATTACGACATCGTCGCCAAGGTGACGGATGCGGCGGGCGCGACCTACCAGCAGACGCTGACCATCAACCTCACCAACGTGGTGGAAAGCCATACGGTCTCGCTCACGAACAATGCCGATACCTACACCGCCGTCTCCGACGACAACTGGCTGGTGCGCGGCAAGGGCGGCAACGATGTCATCACCACGCTGAACGGCAATGACACGCTCTATGGCGATGGCGGCAATGACACGCTGAACGCCGGTGGCGGCAACGACACGATCTATGTGCTCGGCAGCGGCGGTTTCGATGCCATCGACGGGGGTGCCGGAACCGACACCATCCGCGCCGGGGCCAACAATGTGATGATCGGGCTGACCTCGATCACCGGCATCGAGCAGATCACCAGTGGCGGCTATACCGGCGTCAGCATCGTTGGTAGCGGCGGCAACGATACGCTCGATTTCTCCACGACCACGCTTACCGGTATCGCAGCGATCAGCGGCAAGATCGGCAACGACCTCATTGTCGGCAGCGCGGGCAACGACACGATTATCGGCGGCATCGGTGTGGATACATTGACCGGTGGAGCGGGCAATGACATCTTCGTCTATGAAACAATCAGGGAGAGCGGACTTGGTGCAAAGGCCGATCATATCCTCGATTTCACGGTCGGCGATTTGATCGACCTGAGTGCGATCGACGCTAACGGCGCCGTGGGGGGCAATCAGGCCTTCACGTTCATCGGCAATTCCGCGTTCTCCGGCCTGGGTCAGCTCCGGATCGGCACCGATGGTGGCCATGTCGCGTTGTATGGCAACGTGTCAGGCAATCTGAATGCGGATTTCGAGATCATTCTCGACAATAATCCGACGCTGCACGTTTCGGACTTCGTACTCTGATGCCACTTACAGCCATCATGGGCGGGGCTTTGTGCCCCGCCCATGAGGCGATTTAGATAAAATGACATAAAAGAGTCTCATAATTTGACTATCGAAGTTTTGATAATAGTATCGTCTTTAGGGTCGTAACAGGCAAAAGCCGCTGGCATTCTGGGCTATTGAAAGTAAAAGAACGTCATGATCGACTCCGACGTGCACCATATTCCCAAATATGAGCCGCCCGCGCTGGTGCAGGTGGCGGCTATCGTTGACCTTGTTGCCGATCTCGAAAAGCACGGGGTCACGCTTGCGCCTAAGGCCTATACGCCGGGTGATCCGGTGGACTGGTCGAACGGCCGGGTTTCCTGACAGCGCTTTCTGCTTCTTTTTGATACAGTCGGTAGTGCGGGCGATTCCATGAAATATCATGTCAACGCACAGGCCATAGATTGCCCTTTGGGTGACGGACTCGCCATTTTCAAGGCCGATAGTGGCACCTGTTTCAATCTCAATCATAGCGGCGCATTGCTTTGGGCCGCCGCTCGTCAGCCGACCGGCGTGGATGAGCTTTGCGAGCGCCTCGCGGGCGCTTATGGCGGACGAGCAGCGGATTATGTGTCCGACGTGCGGACCCTGGTCGATGCGCTTGTCGCGAATGGGCTGCTGCTGGAGCTATCTGACGAAAACGGTGCAGTACAGGCAGTATGATGGGAAAGGCTGCGGTACGGCGTGCGGATCATCGTTTTCGCGGCTACATGGCATATGGGCTGTCCATAAACTCCGAAATCGATCTGCCCGAGCTGGAGACAAGAAGGCATGAAGAGGCTTGCGGAAGGGCGGACCTTACCATCTCCTTCGCTTCCGTGGATGGCCCGATGCCTTCGTCGCACGAACTTCGCCTGGTAGAATTCTCCGAGGACCGTCTGTATTTTGCGTGGAACGGGATCGGGCGGTTCGTGGTCGACAGGAGTGGCGCGATCGCGGTCGATCCACTTGCGGAGGTCGATCATGACCTTCTCAGCCTTGTTATATTGGGTCCGGTTATGGCCGGCCTACTCAATCAACACGGCCATATAGTTCTTCATGGCAGCGTGATCGTGCTCCCGTCGGGGGATGCGGTTGCGTTTGTCGGTGACAACGGAGCGGGAAAATCGACGCTTGCCGGGGCCTTTCTGAAACGCGGCTTTCCCGTGGGCGCCGATGATGTAATCGCCATAGAGGATGCCGGAAATGGCGATCTTTGGGTAAGGGCGGGGTTTCCCTCCATCAAGCTTTCACGCGAGGCTCTCCAGGAGTTGACCCCACTGCCAGGATCGAGCCTGCCGCCTGTACCGCCGGAGGCCGCCAAATTGCGCTTTCGCCATATTTTGCCAGCGCCGCCTTTGTCGCGGCTTGCGCACATCTTCGTGATTGAGCGCGGAGATACGCCGTCCACGCGCATTTGTGACGCTTCCCAGAGCTTGGCCCTGTTGTTGCGTTACGCCTATATGCTGAAATTCGGGCGGCATCTTGAGGCGGCTTCTGCCGGCAGCACCTATTTCCGCCAGTGCGCGCGGCTGGCGCAGCATGTGCCGGTCAGCAAGCTAATAGTGCCGCATGGGCACGATGCCTTGATGCCGACAGTCGATCTGGTTCACGCTGCGGTCCAGCGCGCCACGTGACGGAGCGCCGGTTCAAAAATAACGTTGGGAAACGATAATCGTATCGCCCGGTTGCACCACGCTATCTTCGGCGATCTTGCTTTCATTGCTCGGCTGGCTGTCATGCCTTACCCGCATTTTCTTTTTGTTCGCTCGATAGGTGAAGCCTCCTGCCTGAGCGACCAGACGATAAACCGTCATATTCTCGGCAAAGGCATATTCGCCCGGCTTTTGCACTTCGCCCAATATGTAGACGGGACGATAGGCGGCGATATCTACGGTTACGCGCGGGTTGACGAAATACCCATCGGTGAGGAGGTTGGTGAGCACGTTGCTCACCTCGTCGAGCGTCATTCCGCCGACGGCCACTCTTCCCAGCATCGGTAACGCGACCTTGCCGTCTCCTCCAATCGGATACTCGCCAGATAGCTTGTCATTATTGTAAATCGTGACCTTGAGCTTGTCGCCCGTGCCAAGCCGATAGGCACCCCGCTCCGGGGGCGCGCTTGCGCGTGCCGCAGGCTGTACTGTTTCGGGCACAGGTTGCAGCTGATATTCCTGTTGCGGCTGTTGGCCTGGCGTTGCCAGCGGCGCAGCCTGAGGTTGTGCGATCTGCTGTTGGGGAGGATTCCAGGCAGGCAGCTTCGTCCGCGCCGAGGCGGAGCCTAGCGCGCATATCGCCACCAGGGCCATGCAAACACCGTAAAGTTTCATGCGAATTGCGCGCTCACAGGTTGGATATCAAATGCCCTCTAGCAATTGGCGGAGCTTCCGGAAAGAGGACAATATAGCGTTGGCGAAACTTAGTGTTTGGCTCGCCCAACCCACGCCTGTTTCTCGTCCGAGAGTCCGGCAATTGTCATAATTTACGCCGATAGCGCTAGCGGTCTGTGTTTACGGGATTTCGCCTTGTTGGGACGCCTTTTCACTGGAATCATCGGAGGGAGCAGGGGGATACCCGTGCTCGTTGCCGCTTGGGGACTGGTTCTCTGCAATCTGGTCTGGGTTCCAAGCGCGCGCTCACAGGATTTTGCTCCTGCCACTCCCGTTTGGGAGTCCGGTCCGTCAAAGGATCTCGACTGCATTGCCCAGGCCATCGTATATGAGGCAGGGCATGAGCCGCTGGAAGGTCAGCAGGCAGTGGCTCAGGTGATCCTCAACAGGATGCAGGCCGCACAATATCCTAAAACAGCTTGCGGTGTTGTGTATCAAGGTTCGAACCGCCGCACGGGATGTCAATTTACTTTTACCTGCGATGGCTCGCGTGCGCGGCGTCTGCCCGAGAAGCTCTTCTTTGCGGCGCGTGCGGTGGCAATGTCCGCCCTGAACGGAACCTTGCCTGATCGCGTAGGAGGTGCGACGCATTATCACGCCAACTATGTGTCGCCCTACTGGGCGTCCAGCCTGATTAAGGTGAGCCAGATCGGCGCGCATATTTTTTATCGGTCGGGGGGGAGCGCCGTCAATCCCCGCGGCCCGGCTGTGCCGGTGCAGTTGGCGGTGGCCGATCGCAATGCGTTCGAAGCGGCCAAGGTGATTCCGGATCGTCCATTCTCGCCTTGGGGGCTCTCGCTACAGTAATGCTCCAGCCAAGCGCCGTTTCAAATTTTGCGTGCAAAGTAAAACGAAGTCATTGCGATGTCATAAAATAAACGCATGCATAAAGCCCTGAAACAGCGCGCCGGAATTGTGCGCCGAAATGGGGATATCGATCATGCCGACACTCAGCGGAACAAAAAGCGCGGACATCCTTCTGGCGCCGGACGGTCAGGACTGGACGCTGCTGGGTATGGGCGGCGCAGACATCATCACCGGCAGCACGGGCAACGATACCATCGATGGCGGGGTCGGAAACGACACGCTCAATGGCGGCGACGGCAACGACGCGTTCCTGATCGGCACCGGCTACGGCTTTGACAGTTTCGACGGCGGTATGGGCTATGACATTCTCAAAGCGCTGACTGACAATGTGAACATCGGCATCAGCTCCCTCGCAAATATCGAGGAGATTTCGGCAGACGGTCATATCGGTGTGACGATCTCGGGCGACACCAGCGATAATATCTTCGATTTCTCCAATGTCATCTTGACCGGCATCGGCTTGATATCCGGCGGCGGCGGCAATGACGCCATCATCGGCAATGCGCTTACGGCAAACACCATCGATGGCGGTGTCGGCAACGATATCCTTGTCGGCGGCGCGGGTGACGATGTTTTTCAGGTCGGCGCGAACGCGGGGCTGGACAGTTTCGACGGCGGCGTAGGGTTCGACACCATCATCGCCAGCGCCAATGGTGCGAAGATCAGCGCCGCCTCGCTGCTGAATATCGAAGCCATTTCCGGCGGCAGCTTCTTCAATGTGCAGATACTCGGCACCGCCAATGACGATGTGCTCGATTTCAAGAAATTTACGCTCACCAACATTGCCAATATCGATGGCGGCGCGGGTAATGACACCATCACCGGCTCGATTGGTGACGACATCATCTCCGGCGGCGATGACGATGATATTCTGAATGGCGGAGCTGGCAATGACATCCTCGCCGGTGGCAAGGGCCATGATATCCTGTCCGGCGGTGCGGGGGACGACGGTTTCTATGTCAGCTCCGGCGCGGACATCTACAAGGGTGGGTCTGGCTACGATGTGATCTACGCCAACCAGAATGGCGCAAACCTCCAGCTCGACGCGGGCCTCCTCAACAGCATCGAGGAAATTTCCGCCAACGGCTTTTTGGGAATGACCATCAGCGCGGCCAATTCGGCGGGCAGCACTATCGATCTGCGACGCATCTTCATTACCGACGACGACATCACCGGCATTTATGGTGGGAACGGGGATGACACGATCTTCGGCTCGTTCACCTATGACTATATCTATGGCGGACTGGGTAACGACAAGCTTGATGGCTATAATGGCGATGACGAGCTGCACGGCGGCGGCGGTGCGGATATGCTGACCGGCGGCGCTGGGTACGATACACTTTATGGCGACGCGGGCGATGATATCCTCAACGGTGGCGCTCAGGACGACGTGCTTTTCGGAGGTGCGGGCGACGACACCCTGATGGCGACGATAGCCGGCGGCTATGACGAGTATCACGGCGAGAATGGCTATGACGTGATTGTTGCGGAAAGCGGCCTCAAGAACATCAATATTGCGCGATTTTACGGTGTCGAGGAAATTTCCTGGGATGGCACCAGTCTTGCGACCGTCAAGGGCACTCTGGGCGACGATATATTCGATTTCACCGGCGTAACGCTCACCGGTATCGGCGGCATCGACATGCAGAGCGGCAATGATTCTGTCATCGGCTCTATCCAGGATGACGTGATAGACGGCAATATCGGTAATGACATCATAGACGGCGGTGCCGGCAACGACATTCTCACTGGCGGGGCGGATATCGATATACTGACGGGCGGCGCAGGCAACGATGTCTTCAAGGACAAGGCCGCGAACCTCAACGGCGACACGATCACCGATTTCACGCTCGGCGACGCGATCCAGATCATCAACGCCAAGGATTTCACCAAGGTAGCGCTGACCTATACCGATGACGGCACCGGCCTCGCGGGTACACTGCATGTCTCGGGCGTCGGCGGCCTCTCCGGCGCGGGCGTCGACATCCATTTGCAGGGCAGTTTCACCACCAGCAGCTTCCATGTGATGGGCGATGGAGGAGCCGGGGCGCTGATTCTGCTGTAAGGCCAATCGCGCGCCCAGGGCGTCGTGCCGAACGGTGGATCGGTTTTCGGCACCCATTTCACATAGCGTCAGATTTAGCGCAGCGCGCTCTAGCTCCGGTCCTTGAGAATATAGGGTTGAGAGGCGCGGCCCGTCAGGATTACGATTTGGCGAATGCGGCTGCGGGCCTGTTGCCCGATGCGTGCCTCGACCTCGATCGACAGCGGTCGACCGATGAGCGTGCCGGTGTCCACGAGGGCAATGGCGGTTCGCTGGCCAGCAAGTTCCTTTTGGCGTTCGATCAAGTCGATTGCGCCCTTCTCCTCGCCCTCCATCACCTTGATCGCGGTCAGCGATGCGTGCGCGGGTTCGAATGATCCGTTACCGAAATGCACGGTAGCGATGGCTTCCAGTCTGTCGGCAAGGGGTTTACCCACTCCCCGGATCAGTGCTGTTTCCGCGACCGAGAGCAACATGCCGTTGCGCGGGTGAAGGCCTTGGGGGGCATAAAAACCGCCCTCCGCGCCACTGGGCCGAGGATCATCGTCATCGTCCAGCCAGTCTAGAAAGGAGTCGGTGGCGATGTCGAGACGATCGCCGCTGAGGCCAAGCTCTTCGAACAGGCGGCGGGTTTGCGCGGCGCTCAGGGCATTGAGCGGGATCTTGCCGCGCTCGTCCTGAATGGCGATGGCGAGGTCCGCTTCACCAAAGCGCACATGCTGGACCCGGCCATCGATTGACGCGCCGCCCGGCCCGGCATTCATGAGATTGCGCAAGGCGATGGCAAGACCGGCCTCCGCTGCCGCCTGCACACGTGCGCGATCCGCCTCTGCCCCTGCGGCGACGATGGTGCCGCGGCTCGCCTCGATCACCATCAAAGCGATGAGGGCAAACACCGCAATGCTCGCCACGGCAGCGACCAGCGCATAACCCCGCTCGCTCTTCTTCACCGCGATCAGGGGATTTTCCCTTTGGTGCTAAACGGTTCCAGCGTGCGCAGCTTGGAGCGGAGTTCCTCGGTGACGGCTCGCCCGTCGTCCACTGTGCGCAACACATGTGGCTTCAGGATCACGAGCAGCTCGGTGCGGTTCTGCACATTGTTGTGCGTGCCGAATAGCGAACCCAACACCGGCACGCGCGAGATTACGGGCACCCCGTTCTTGCCATAGGTCTTGGAATTGCGGAAGAGACCGCCAAGGGCGATCACCTGACCATCCTGCACCGCGATCGATGTGGAAATACGCCGGGTTGAGATAGTGGGCGAGTCGATGCCGGACGTCTGGTTGGACGCGACGTCGCTCACCTCCTGCGCAATGTCGAGGAGCACGAGGCCGCTGCTGTTGACGCGGGGCGTAACCTTCAGGATCACACCGGTGTCGCGATATTCCACCGAATTGACGATATTGTTGTTCGAGGAGTTGAGATTGGTCGCGCTCTGCGTCGTGATCGGTACCTGATCGCCCACTTGCAGCGCCGCCGTCTGGTTGTTGAGCACCAGCAGCTTGGGCGCGGAGATCACCTTAACGTTGGTGCGCTTTTCCAGCGCGTTCAGTGTCGCGCTGATATCGCTGCTCGAATAGAAATAGGAAAAACCGGGGACGATGCGGCTGGGCAGCAGCGGCGTGGCTTGGCCGGTTACGGGATCTGTGGCTGTTCCGTCCGTCTGCGCGAAATTGCTGCTCCCTTGCGTGAAGTTCCATTGCACGCCGTAGCGGAGATTGTCGGTGAGCGAGACTTCCGTGATTGCCGCCTCGATCATCACCTGGAATGGCAGCACATCGAGCTTGCGCAGCGCATCCTCGATCACCGCATAATCGCGCTGGGCACCATAGACGATGATGGCGTTGTTGGTCTCGTCGGCGGAGATGGATGCCCTGATCGCCGCGTCACTTCCTGCGCTGGCCGAAGGTGCATGAGCGCTGATCGCATTGGGCGCGGAGGGCTGGGGAGAGCGAGCCAGAGGCGCGGAAGTGCCTGAGCCATCGGTCGTGGCAAAAGGATTGGGGTTATTCGTTCCCGCGTCGCTTGCGGCAGAGGTGCCGAAGGCAGTATTGAGCGTCTTGGCAAGATCGCGCGCGCGGCCGTTCTGGACATTGTAGACGAACAGGCGGCGCTCGTTGTTCTGCCCCTCGCGGTCGAGGATTTCGACCCAGCGCCTCACGTCTTCGAGATATTGGGGTTGGGCGCTGATCGCCAATATGCCGTTGAGCTTGTCCATCGAGATCAGGCGGACGAGCCCGCGGGTCGGCGCGCTCGGGTCGTTTATCAGCTTGTCCAGTTCGGGCACGATCAGGCGGCCGTCGGTGCGCTGGGGCACATAGAGCGCGAAGCTCATGTTGCGCAGCCAGTTGACGTCGAATTGGGCAAGGATGTCGCGCACAGCGGCGCGCTGGCCGGTGGTGCCCGCGATCACCAGCATGTTGCGGTTGGGGTCGATCGACGAGACCGTGCCGGGAAGCAGGGAGTCGAGCAGGCGCTTCAGTTCCTCTGCATTGACGAACTGCAAGGTCACCATTTCGGTGCCGTAGCCGGTGGCTCCCGGCGCTATGGTCGCAACCGCGCCGGGGTTGGCGGCCGATGTGATCTGAAAGCCTCTGCCTTGTGGTACCAGCGCCAGATTGCTTGCTCGCAACGCACGCTCGAACACCTCTAAAACGGAGGACCGCGCGACGGGCGAGGATGTGATTGCCGAGACTGTCCCGTTCACCGATGGGTCGACCGAATAATCGAGATGCAGCATGTCGCCGAGTATGGCCTTTGCGGCTACGCGCACATCCGCATTGGGGAAGTTCAGGCTGATGTCGCCGCTTTTGGGCGCGATCTGGGCGGATTTGGGTACGACAGGAGCTGCCTGTTCGCCCGGTAATATGGTCGCCTTCGCCGAGGGGCCGTTCAGCAGGCCATCCGCTTCATCGGGGCTCTGCGCTGCGGTGCTGACCGGGGGCAGCGGTTCCACCCTGTGGTCCGTGCAGGCTGACAGGAGCAACGGCAGGCTTGCGCTTGCGAGCCAGAAGCTTCTCCGCGGCGCCGGGCGTGAGGGTGGGGGATTATTCATCGGAGCTATCTTCTTCCTCATCGTCTGACCGCTGGGCTGCGACCGGGGCGGTGCTGCCATATTTGATCGTGATGCGCTGGTTGGCTTGCGCAAAGGTCGCGGCATCGCTGCCGATTGCCGCGAGCCGCCAGCCAAGATATCCGCTTCCCAAGGTCATTGTGCGAGCTGTGCCATCCGGTAGCCGGAGAAACAGTACCGCGCGGCGACCTCGTGCAATGGTCCCGACCGGCACTGCGCCCTGAAGCGGGCCAAAGTCGGCTTCCCCGCCAACGGAGAGTGGCCTCGCCGCAAGGCTACGGGTAGGCGAAAAAAGCGGGCGCGTGAGTATGATGGCCGGCGGGGCACCGTACGTCATATCAGAGGAAGCGGGTACGACAGGCGCGATCCGGCCCACGCCCTCCTCCGGGAGACCCTCATCGCCCGCCATCAAAAGCTGCGCCCCCGCCGTCGCGAGCAGGAGCACCGCAAGCACAGCGGGCAACATTGTGCCGTCTTCACTGCGCGGCGGAGAGAGTGGGAACCGAAGTTTCAAGTCTGACATCCAGTGGTTCGAGATGGCCCGTCTCGATCGCCTTATCGGCGGAGATCCGCAGCGATTCGATAATAAGGGCGGGGGAGGCTGAATTGATCTTGCCGAGCAGGGTCTGGAGTTGGGCAAGGGTGATGCGCCCCTGCACCCAGGCCCGCGCATAGCCCGGCTGGGCAGGCACATCCTGCACCGCCGTCACCTCGCCCCCGGCGGAGGCAAAATCTGTGCGCATCCGTTCGCGTAGCTTGTCGCGCGCAATCGTTGCGTTGGGCGCGACAAGCAGAAACCGGGCCTTTAGGTCTGACTGATTTTCGGCGCGGCGGCGCAGCGGGGGAATCGCGTTAATGAGTCGGCTGTTGCGGACATAGGCCAAGCGCAGCTCCTCGCGCCGGGCGGCGCGCTCCGCAAAGCCGTCGGCAAACGGTTCAATCAGCGCCCACCATATCCCGGCGATCGCCAGCATTAGCAAACCTATCGCCACCAGTTTGCGCTCGCGGGTGCTCAACGCTCTCATCGCCCGCCTCGTCTGACGTCGGCAGTAACGTCGAACGGGCGACCAATGGGAATATCCGCCTGCACGTCCGAGCCAGAAGTCCGGACATTGATGAAGCGTTCGCTCCGGCCCAGCGAAGCATTGACATCAATCGGGGAGCGATAATAGCCGGCCAGACGCAAGGAAGCGCCGTTCCAGTCATAACGTTGCACCCATGCGCCGTCTGGCAATGCCGCGGTCGCGGCGGCTAGATCGCCCATCGCATCATGCGAAGCGCGGCGGGATGCCGTGGTACGGGCTATCTGCTCGACCCGCGCCGTCCTGGTGGCGATGGTGCGATAGACGCTTACGGCAGGTTGCTGCGCTTCGACGGTTGCTTCGAGCTGGGCCACCTTTTGCTGGTCGCGCCAGACCAGCAGGCCGATATTGAGCAGGAAAAGCGCGCCCACCAACGCCCACCAGATGCCGGGTGCCTGGCTTTTGGGGGGCAGCATTCCGAGTGCGCGCATCTGGGGCGCAAAATCGAAATGCAGATGATCGGGGTGTTCCCCTTCGCCAATGCCGATGCGCCGGGGGATAATGCCAGCCATTAGCGCGGTCGAGACCGCGCTCTCTGCCAGCTCGCGTCGGATCGCCACCACACGAACCTGCAAGGTCTTGCCATTGTCCCGGCGTGCCTCGATCTCGGCATCCACCAACAGACTGTCGCTGGCGAGCGGAAACAGGCGATTGGCCTCTAGCGCCATCATGCTTCGAATGTCGGAAAGACCCATCGCGGGGAGATCGATGAACCGTTGCAAGGATTGTGAAGGCGCCAGAGCAAGGTTGACCGGGCGCGGCCGCTCGGCTGTGCCCGCGATCCCATCGCGGAAATCGATGCGTTCATCGCGGAAAACTGCGTGAGGACTGTTTTGCTGGCCCATCTTCCTCAAAGAAGCAGGAACAATCGCCGCGATCTCATTGGTCCACCAGCGCCATCCTCCGCGCAGCCAGCTACCTACCGTCGCCATATCTGCATTAAGAAACGAGCTGCTGTTCATGTTGATTTGCCGCACTTGCCAAAGCGGATTTCGGGGTCGCAATCGAGATCGGTGGTGACGGCGGGGCGGATCAGCAGATCGGGCCAACTTCTCGGGTCCCCTTCGACAAAGCCGAGGCGGACCCGCACCAGCTCAGGTGCGCTGCCGCTGTTCAGCCAGATGCTGCGCCATGTCCGCTCCCGGTTCATCCGGTTGGCGCCGTAATAGGATAGGGAAAGCGTGCGAACGCCGCTCAGGAGACGAGCCGCTTTCCATCCCGTAACGCCCCGAGCGCGGAGATCGAAATGGTCGGTAAGCTCCGGTGCCTGAAACAGCACAAGATCTCCGGCCGCGGTCAGCATCAACCGGTATTTTCGTAAACCGCCCGCTGGATCGCCGAGCGGCGGCGCGCCGAAAAAGTCCAGCATCTTGTCGTCACCAGCGATATCCATCGTCGGCTCTGCGGCATCAAGGCGCTGCGCCGGGCGCAGGCTCTCGATATGCTGGCGCAGGATGATCTGTGCCGCGCTCACCTCGGCGGTGGCGTTTTCATTGCGATCCGTGCGCCGCGCGAACGCCCCGGCGCTTACCATACCGCTCAGCAGCATGGTCGCAACGAGCGACAATATGCCCAGCGCTACCAGCAATTCGATCAGCGTGAAGCCGTGTTCGGCAGAACGCCTCGCAGACTTGGAGTCATCTCGGTGCACTTTTACAGGCCTTGTCATGATGCCAGCATCAGCGAGTTGAGGGTAAAGCGCGCCTTCGCGTCGGTGGGGGAGTTCACTGACACTTTCACATGCATCAGCGCTGGGTTGTCATTGGGTCGCGCGCCGTCGCCCCGATAGAGCTCGACGCTGATCTGCCATTGCATATCTGTATCGCTGCCGCTCGTGGTGCCGGGGGCGAGCACGATGTCCGCCCCCACGCGCGCCATCACCGATTGCGCCACGAGCACAGCTTTGCGTTCCCGATCCAGCCGTGCCGTCGCGCGCGCGGTCGTCTGCATCGCCTCGAAGGTGACGCCGAGCATGGCTGCAACGATGGCGCAGGCGATCAGCACCTCAAGCAGCGCCATGCCCTGCTCCCGCGCGAGGCCGGGGCAAGCTTTGGTCATTGCATCAATCCGATGAGGCCGGTGTCTGGAGAGACATGGATCGTCGCCCGCCTTCCGTCCGCTCCGGTCAGCATGAGGTTCCCGCCCGTTGAGCTGCCATCACTGAAGAAATCGACATGGGTCGCAGGCTCGCCGAAGCGGACGGAGGGAGAAAGCTCGGTTGATGAGCCGCTTGAAGAGGAAAAGCCGGTGCGCGAAGCATCTGTGGCGAAGCGTGCCGGTGCGCCCGTCCGCAACGCCAGCGCCCGCGCATCTTCGAGTGCCGTTTGAACGGCTGCCAGCGAGGCGCGAAAGCGCCATAGGGCAAGCGATTGCTCAACGCGGGGAAAGAGTAGGCCCGCCACCAAAGACGCCACTGCCACTACGACAAGCGCCTCGATCAGCGTGAAGCCGTGTTCGGCGGAGCGCTTGTCAGAGAAGAGGCCGTGTTCGGCGTACCCGCCGGTCTTACCAATTGCCGACATCCCTGGCCTCTCCAGTCCCCCCTGAGGCATTGTCGGAGCCGAGTGTGTAGACATCCACCTCGCCATGCTTGCCGGGCGCAGCGAAGCGATAAGGCCTGCTCCACGGATCGGTGATAGCCGTGGCATCGGGCAGATAGGGGCCGTTCCAGTTAGGCACGGTGGCAGGCTGCTTCACCAACGCCTCCAGCCCTTCCTGCGCAGTGGGATAGCGGCCGGCATCGAGACGGAACAGCTGGAGCGAGGCGGCGATGTTCTTCACCTGCACATGCGCGGTTTCGCTGCGCGAGGAACCGAGATATTTGATTACTTGCGGCCCGACGACGGCGGCAAGCAGCCCCAGAATGGAGAGCACCACGAGCAATTCGAGCAGGGTGAAACCATTTTGCTCGATTTTTCCGTTGTTTATCTTTGTTTTCATTGACCCACCGCCAAATCGTTAAAGCCCAGGATAGCCGTCATTATTGACGCAATTATTGCAGCGACCGCGCCCCCAAGGCAGATCGTGATGACCGGGGTAAGGATCGCCACCAGACGCTCGATGCGCAGCTTGGAATCCCGCTCCAGCACGTCTGCGAGACGCTCCAGCATCATGCCGAGCTGAGAAGTCTCCTCACCCGTCCGGAAAAAGCCGACCGCCATACGCGGAAGCACGCCTGTTGCCGCAACCAGCGGTGTAAGGGCGGCACCTTCGCGTACCTGCACGGCGACTTCGGACATGGCGGACGCAATAAGGGTGTTAGAGATGGCGCGGCACGACATCGCAAGCGCATCAGGCAGCGCTACGCCCCCTTCGACAAGTCCGCCCAGTGTGCGGGCGAAGCGGGAGGCTTCAATGGCGCGCACCAAAACTCCGAACTGCGGCAGCTTGAGTATGGCTTGGTCACGAGCGGCGCGCACGCCGGGCTGGCGCATGGTCTGGCGGATGCCGAACCCGAGGGCGACCACTACGCCCAGGATCACGAGACCATGCTCGCGCAATCCCTTGCTTGCAGCCATCAGCGCGATCGAGGAGGCGGGGAGCTTGTCCTGCGCTGATGCGAACAGGCTCTCGAACTGTGGTACCACATAGAGCAGCATCATCAGGATCACGGCAACGGCCAATATCATCAGCGCTGCCGGATAGATCATCGCTCCGGTCACAAGCTGCCGCATTTCTTCCTGCTGGGCGAAGATGCGCTCCACCCTGGCCAGAGCATCGCCCAACTTGCCATTGGCCTCGCCCGCTTCGATCACCGCCTGCGCGCTTGCAGGGAACAGGTCCGGCCGAGATGCCATTGCCCGAGAAAGCGATATTCCCTCACGCACCTGCCCCAGCAAACGGCGAAATTCGGCATGTACTAGCGGCTGTTCGATATTCTCAAGACTCAAAGCCAGCGCCCGGTCGAGCGGTAGCCCCGCGTTCAGCAGTACACCCAGCTCGCCCAGGGCTTTCGTGGTTTCAGTACGCGTTCGAGAGCTCCCCCTGAGTTTGGGGGCGAGTTCTCGGCGGGCAGGGCGCTCCTTGACCTCAACTGGCACGATGCCGAGGCTGCGAACGCGCTCAACCGCCTCGCTATGGTCCCTGGCCTGGACTTCGCCGCTGTCGGTCTGGCCGACGCGGTTGACGGCGCGATATGCGAAGGTTGCCATGCAGGTCAGCCTTCGTTCGCCACGCGCAGGACTTCGGCAAGGCTTGTCTGCCCTGCGGAAGCCTTGGCAAGACCGTCGGCAAGGAGGCTGCGCATGTCGGAGCGCATGGCTTCGGCGACAATCTCCCGGCCGTCCGCCCGATGCAGGATCATCCTGCCGATCTCGTCGGTGACGACGAGCAGCTCGTGCAAGGCAACGCGACCCTTATATCCGCTGCCGCCACATTTTTCGCACCCGGCGCCACGATATAGCAGGGGAGGTGGGGGTGTATTTTGTCCCTCTGCCAGTTCGATCGCAGCTTCTCGATCGATCTTCGAAGGCGCACGGCACGCTTCGCACAGGCGCCGCACCAGCCGCTGCGCCAGCACGCCATTCAGCACGGAACTGAGCAGGAATGGCTCGACCTCCATATCCAGCAGGCGACCGACAGCGCCCACGGCGGTGTTGGTGTGAAGCGTGGAGAGAATGACATGGCCGGTCAAAGCCGCCTGCACCGCAATCTGGGCCGTTTCGCCATCGCGGATTTCGCCGACCATCATCACGTCGGGATCCTGGCGCAGGAAGGAACGCAACGCCGAGCTGAAGGTAAAGCCTATACCGGGATTGACCTGGGTCTGGATGACGCCGGGCAGGCGATACTCGATCGGGTCCTCGACTGTGAGCAGCTTGCGTCCGCGTTCGTTGAGTTCCGCGAGCGCGGCATAAAGCGTCGTGGTTTTTCCGCTTCCAGTCGGCCCGGTGACGAGGACGATGCCGTGCGGGCGATGCAATGCACGGCGGAAATTTTCGGCCAACTCGGGCGTGAATCCCAATGTAGCGAAGTCCAACGACAGGTTGGAGCGATCCAACACGCGTAGCACGACGCTCTCGCCGTGGATTGAGGGCGCGGTCGCAACGCGCAGGTCGATCTCATGCCCGCGCACGGCGAGCCGCAGCCGCCCATCCTGTGGCAGGCGGCGTTCGGCGATATTGAGGCTTGCCATCACCTTGATGCGGGAGACGAGCGGCGCACGCATCGCAGCGGGCAGGGCAGGGCGGTCCTGCAAAACGCCGTCAATGCGATAACGGATCGAAAGGCGATCATCGGTCGGCTCGATATGGATGTCCGACGCATGGGCATCGACGGCTTCGGCGATAAGGCGGTTGACGGCGCGTATCACCGGCGCATCGCTTACAAGATCCTTCATCCGCTCCAGGTCGTCGCCGTCCAGGCTGCTGTCTTCCTCCTGTTCTGCGGAGGAATGACCGTAGAGCCGTTCGATCGCCGCATCGATATCGCTGGGCAACGCCACTGCCACATCGACCGGGCGTCCGAAAACGAAGCGCATGGCATCGCGCGAGAATCCATCCAGCGGGTTGGCCTGGGCGATGACCAGCCTGTTGTCTCGAACCGTAACTGGAACCATCCTGGCGTCGCGCAAGAACTGCGCGGACAGAGGTTGGGCCCCCACCGGCTCGGTCGGAAATTGCGCAGGCGAGAGCAACGGGCACCCTGTCACTTGTGCCAGCATCTGTGCGAGCGCGGCTTCGGAAACCAGGCCGAGCCGGGTAATGACTGCATCGAGCCGCTCGCCGCTCTCCTGCCCGACGAGTTGCGCGCGCACCAGCGCTTCTGCCGAAAGCAGCTGGTGCTCAGCGATCAGTTGCGCGAGCCGCTCGCTCGTGTCCTGCGTCGAGGACAAGAGTGGTGGATCGGAAAAGCCAATCTCGTCAATCGACGCCACGAAATCCCACCCTTCATCGGAGAATGTCTCTCCAACCGCATCCGCAGCCGCCCATCGCATAAGTGTCGAATCGGCTGCTCCTCACGGTTCATTATTTCAAATTTGCGTAAGTTATGTTGCAGCCAAGGCTGAGCGCGCAGGTGTCGTTCTATAACGGTTCACCTATTTTAACGGTAAGCATAAAAAGAATCATAACTATCATTAATTCGTCATTTTTGGACTCTAACAATCCGCTCGCGAAAGGTTAACACCCACGAATCGCTGAGCCAATATGCACATATAAATCAGTCGGTTAAGTGTGTTGTCATTCGTCGCAGTCGTTAAAATATCCTACGGTTCTCAATAGGGGTGCTGGTTCAAAAGTTCGCACATTTTATACTCGCGCGCTCAAGTGGCGTGTCGGGGCTGGGATCGCGCGTGCTTGGAACAATCGCCCGTTAGCAGGAAGGTGTATTATCATGTTCAACAAGCTTGCTCTTTTCGCGGGTTCGACCGCGATTGCGCTGGTCTCGACGGCCAACGCTTTCGCCGCGAACAATATCTATCCCACTGCCAAGATCAGCGGCAACGGCGCTTCTTCGGTATCGGCTGTCATCACGCAGGAACTTAACTGCTTCGGCGGCCCCAACAACGACCTCGGCTTCGGCTCTGACGGCAGCACGCAGAACCTGCCTGAGCACGTCTACATCCCGACCTCGCCCACGACCGGCAACCCCAAGTACAACTGCGACAGCGTCGTCCAGAGCGGCATCAACCCCAGCTCGGTGCAGGACAATGTTGACGGTCATTATGTCTCGACCGGTTCGGGCGGCGGCAAGAACAGCTGGAGGAACCTGAACACCGCTGGCATCGCCATCAATCCGTTCCCGGCTGCGTTCCCCACGGGCCGCATCCAGTTCGCGTTCTCGGACTCGCCGATCAGCTCGGGCGATCTTGCCACCTATAACTCGACCGCCGCTCCTGTTGCCGGCGCCGCGATCCAGGTGCCGATGTTCGTCACACCGATCGCCGTCGCCTATTCGCCGGTTTACGGCAAGGTGCTCACCGGTTCGGGCGTTGTTCCGCTGTCGTTCAAGGTCAAGGTTCCCAACGCTGACGGTTCGGGCGGCCTGCGCATGAAGAAGAGCACCTATTGCGGCATCTTCAACGGCACGATCACCAACTGGAACGATCCAGCGCTGAAGGCCGACAATGGCGGCGTTTCGCTGATGGACCCCGCTGACGACGTGACCCGCTGGAACACCACCGGCGTTCCGATCGTCCTCGTTGGTCGTTCAGACGGCTCGGGCACTACCAACATCTTCACCCGCGCGCTGACCGCCCAGTGCGGCGGCGGATACACCGCCGGTGGTACGGATACGCTCCCGGCCGGCGTGAAGAGCACTGCCGTCTACAACCAGAACACCGGTCTTCTGACCAGCGGTTCGGAAGCAGCTGGCAAGTTCGGTGTCGTGAACGGCTCTGACGGCGTCGCCGCCACTGTCGGCCTCACCATCACCGATCCGACCACAGTTGGCCAGGTGAACCTCAACGGCCGTCTCGGCTATGTCGGCGCGGACTGGGTGAAGCCCGCTACCATCTCCGGTTCGCAGTTGAACAGCGCCAACCTGCAGGTAGGCACGGGTACCTCCTTCGCTGCACCGACTGCCGCCAACGCCACGCTGGCGACCAAGGGCATCCTGCCCCCGCAGTCTGACAGCAAGGGCAAGTACGCCCCTGCCACGCCTGCCGTTGGCTCGATGCCTGGCCTTCGCACCGATCCGCTCGCCTGGGCGTTCCCGGCTGCGATCACTCTGAGCGGTGGCGCTCCGAACCCGCTCGCCAACCCGGCGGCCGGCTATCCGATCACCGGCACGACCAACGTGCTGCTTTATACCTGCTACGCCAGCCCCGCTGTGCGTAACGCGGTGCAGGGCTTCGCGATGTTCCACCTCGGCAAGGTCACCATCCAGGACGACCTGACCAAGGTTCCGGCGAAGCTGGTGACGAGCACGGCGAAGGGCACCGACGGTCTGCCGCTCGGCATTGACCCCAAGAACGGCATCGCGCCGCTCTCCGCTCAGTTTGTGACCGGCATCGTCGAGACCTTCTTCACGAAGGTCACCACGGGCAACAATCCGAGCAGCCTCAACCTCTGGATCCAGGACAAGCTGCAGAAGAATTCGACCGACGTTCTGTCGGCCAACCCGACCTGCGCGAGCCTCGCTGGAGCCTAACAACTGATACAATAGGCAAACCCCAAACAAACTGGCCCCGGAGTGATCCGGGGCCATTTCTTTTTCACTGGATAACGAGCCTGTCGCGAGAGATCGTGACGCTGCTCATCCGGTTAAGCCAGTTTTGCCCCAACAGCGATACGGCCAGATCTCCTCGCACGATGGCTGCCCCGATATCGGTCGTATGTGTGTTCCCCACGATGATCTCAGGCAGCGTCGCATGAGCGGTTGCAACCGTTCCACCAGCGGTTTGGGCGCTGGAGCTGAAACTGTCATCGTCGAGCGCGAAGCCGGCACGGCGGGCATCTTCCGCGCGCAATACGACCGTAGTCGCACCGGTATCAACGATGAACCGCACTACAACCCCGTTGACGATCGCGTTGACATAGAAAAGGCCATCGGCGGCGCGGGTGATTTCATTTCCCGTTGGTGTCGCGACCGGGCCGAAGACGACGTAGCGGCGTGGTGTCATGTCGACGGTTACCGCTGGCGGTGATAACTGAACGGCAAGTGCTCGGTCGCTGAGGCTTTCCGAAGAGGCAACTTGCGTGCCCCCGCCGTGGGCAAAAATGCTTGCCGGTTGCACGGCATCGCATATCTGCAACAGGAACGGCAACAGCATGGCGGAAGCTCCGGAAAGTGTGGAGCTTCCGTCCTAACAATGGGCGATCAAACTTCGGTAAAGCGATATGGTGAACCAGAGGTTCTCGCGCTTCCCCGGATTATTACTGCGCCTTGCAGTCATCCTTGGGGTTGCCCTGATCATCAACGCACTGATCGTTGAAATTGTAGACGCCAAGGACGTCCACCGTGATCCTCGATCGTTGATCCGCCGAGCTGTTGTCATTGCCGCGGAACATGTTGGCGACCGCAGCCGATGCCGCGCTGGCTGGCGCTACCGGAGCCCGGGTCGCCGTGAGCGAGGGAACACCGACCGCTGTGCCGCCGACCTTGAAGTTGTCGGCGTTGGCGACGTGCGCCGCGGCTACAAAGATGTCGCCCGACGCACGCACGCCCGCGTCACCCGCGTCGATGGTGCCGACGGGGGCAACGAGCGTTACCGCCGGTCTATCGAGGCGATAAATCTTCCCGTTCACGACGATCTGGGTGTCGGGTGGCAGGTTCTTGTTATCTTTGAACATGCGGTCCAGTTCCGCCCGCGCTGCCGCCACGTCACTGTCGTTCAAGACATCGACCAGCACGAACTGACCCGTCGCCGGATCGAGCCTGCGGATACCCTCAAATCCGGCAATACCCGCGCCGACCACCCCCGATGCGCTATCCACTTCCGATCCGCCATTGGGATTGAAACGGAGGATGATCGGCGGAACATTGGCGGCGCTCTTCGGCCCCTGTCCGGCATTGAGATCCCCATTCGACGACCAGAGCGTGATGTCGCCGCTTTGCTGCGTGAAGAGGCGGCTCTGGTTCAGGCGTAAATCGCCATCGGTGAAGCCATTGATCGCGCCGCCACGGAGGCTGAGCACACCTTCATAACCGATCGGGATCGAGAGAACCTGGAAATTGAGATTGCTCGCTGTCGGACGGATGCCGCTGTTGATAAGACCATAT
This sequence comes from Sphingobium sp., assembly GCA_022652485.1. Lineage (GTDB taxonomy): Bacteria > Pseudomonadota > Alphaproteobacteria > Sphingomonadales > Sphingomonadaceae > Sphingobium. Next base: position 20,185 of record JALCRK010000026.1, on the reverse strand, counting down.
ACCTGTGGTTGATAGGCGCGACCGGCAGCCTGCACCGAAGTGCGCACCACCGAGCCGAGGATGGCGTCACCACCGGGGCCAAGGATCGTGATATTGCTGTCACGCGTCGTCTCGATCGCCGCCAGACGCAGGTCGAGGTTACCGGTCTTGACCCGCGTGCCGCCATTAGCCGCGCCGGATAGATCGTTGGCGGTGTAGCCTAGCGCGGCAGGGAATAATGTCTCCACTGCGCGATAACCACGAATATATTGGAGATAGCTGTTGCCGTCTGGCCGCGAGGGCGCCGCCAGCTCGTTGAAATAGACCTTGTCGAGCAGGAAGCGACGTTGGACGAGATCGGGAAGAGCGGCGAAGGCGGTATAGGCCTGCGTGGCGGTTACATCTGTCGTGCCGAATGTATTTACCAAGACGTCCGCCTGATTCTGCTGCATCCATGCAATGAGGATGGGCGAATAGATGGGACGCGAACGATCCGGTGTCTTGTTGCCGAACACATCGACATTCTGCTCGAACAGGTCGCCATCAAGCGCGGCCGAGTTGGCGGGGTTGATATAGGTCTCGCGAAGCGCGGTGAAATTCATCCCCGGTCCTACGCCAAAGAAGGCGTAGAGATCGGCGCTCTTGGGTGCAAGCCACGGGTTATAGTCATTGCCCACAGCGAAGATGCCGCCCGGATAGTCGGCGGTTCCCGGATTGGGCTTGGGCTCGCCGTTTTCGAAGCTGACATTGGCGATGGTGGCCGAGTTAAGGAACGGACCCATGTTCCTGCCCGCTTCGAGGAATAGGGCGCCCGGTCCACCCAATGCGAACATATTGCCCTGCACGAGGCTGCGATCCGGAGCAAAGTTGGAACTGCTCGTCGTGCGGGTCGTGGTCGCCGTGATGTCGCGGCCAGCGACGATTCGCGTCACGTCGGTTGCCGCCAGATTCTGGCCGGTGAAGACCATGTTGATGATGTCGCGCCCGGCACTAATGCGACCCTGCTTTGAAAGGAACAGGGTCAAGTCGGTGAGATCGCCGCCCACCGCAATGCGCGCCGGAGTTTTGTCGTTCGCATGCGTAATGGCAAGATTATGATACAGGCGCCGCTCGGTGTCGCTGGTGTTGGGCAGGGTAACGGGCAGGGTGAAACGGCGACCGAATATCAGGTTGCCGTTGTTATCGAGGCTGTTGGCCGAGAAAATACCTGGCAGCAGCGACGGATCGCCGTCGTCCAGATCAATCGCCCCGGATTTCAAGGTGCCTGCAGCAAGCAGCGAGAGCTGGCCGGTAACGCTCGGATAGAGGAAATTGTCCTGGACGCCGAGATCGATGTTGCCGCTAAAGCTGGTGACGTCGAGCGTGGCGGGGAGCACCTTGATGGTGTTGCTTGGTGCCTGCGCAATGACCGGGCCGCCCGCGATGCTGAAATCACCTGGTGATTGTGCCACCACCGCGCTGTTTCCGGTATAATAGCCCAGCGCGTTTTCATCCACGACGGGTTGCGCCGTTCCGGCATTTTCAGTGCCATTGGTGCCGAGTGCCGTAATCCTTCCGAGAGCAATGCTGCCGCCTGCCTTCAGCGAGACAGCCGTGTCGGTCAGACGGAGTTCCGGCAGATTTTCGACTTGTGTGGTCGAAAGCGGCGCTTTTTGCGGGATCAGCGTCATCAGGCCGGATGAGCCAATGTCTCCGCCCGCATCCAGCGCGGCGGTGCCGGTCGAAATGTCGAAGCGCCCGCCCGCGATGTCATGCCCCACTTTGACATCAAGATTACCGCCGCCAAATACCATCGAGCCGAAGCTGGTGCCAACGTCGCCGGTCGCGACGGTGGTATCGAGTGCAATGGTCAGCTCCCGAGCGTCGTTTCCAGCGGAGACACTGATATCGCCGCCGCCAAGCGTGCCAAGACCCGAGGAGAATTGCTGGGCGTTGACGCGGATCGTGGTGGCAAGGCCTTTGCTACCCATATCGCCCGTCCGCCAGCGCTGATCGCCGGTGCCGACCATGTCCAGACCGGTAAGACTGTGATCCGTTCCGCCGATCGTGACGGTGCCACTTGCCGGATTGAGGAGGCTCTCGCTCCATACATCGCGGCGGCCAAGCACATCGTTAAGGGCATGTGCTGAAATCGATCCACCGCCAGTCGCGAACACCGGGTTGGTTTGCAGACGTCCGCTGTTGTCCGGCACCCAGAGCGTGTCGCGGATATCGGCGGATGGCAGATAGGCTGTCGGGTCGATCGACAGCATCGTGCTGGTGCCTGCGAGGCGCGCTTGGGTAAGGGCGGGGTTGACGATGTGCCCGGCAGTGTAGATCGCCGTACCGCCGGCCTGGGTGAGCAGACCGCCTGCGGCCGCAAGGTTGCCCCCGTTGGGGTTCCGGTTCACCGGGTTGGCGCCGTTGCGCAGGTCCACATCCGCCGCTGCCGCGACATCTATCGAGCCTGTGCCGGTGCGGACGAGCGAACGCACGTAAACGGTGTTGGCAGTCGGATTGAGACCATTGCCGCGCGGCTGTGGGTTTTTGTAGCCGAAGCTGCCATTGCCGATCAGCGCGCCGAAGCGCTGCAATATGGTCTGACCGCTAGCATCGGTTGATAGTAGGAATTGGACGAAACGGTCGAAAGGCGCAGCAAATCCGGTAACAGGGCCGTTCTTCGTGGCTGTGACGAACTGGACCTCGCCAGGGTAGTTTGCGAAATAGGCAAGGGCTTCCTGACGCAGAAATTGCACGGCGGCGCTTGAGGCGTTGCCGAACTGAACATGCGTGGTCTTGCTGGCAAGGCTGACCGGATCGATGCCCGATTGAAGCGCGAAATCCTGGAAAATGTTGCCCTTCAGGTAATTGCCGCTGTTCCCGAAATCGAGCTGTACGTCTCCGTTATAGACGGCGGTAGGTTTGCTCGCCGACAGCGAGTAGCGCGTTTCGCCCTCCAGAATCATGCTGCCGTTTGACGCGGCATCGACATGCAGAGGATTGGCCGAGGCGCTGGCGCCCGAATTGCCCGCACCGCCGACGAGCCGAATACCGAACGAATCCGCCGCGCTACCGTCCGCCAATAGCGGAAACAGCTGCGCGCTGCCCAGCGGATCTCCCGCGCCGCCTGTCTGAAGGCCGGTAGGCGCGGCCGCATTGGCGGCTGCGCTATAGGGTGCTCCGTCGATCAGGAAGGTTTCCTGCCCGGCGGAAATCCTGGACAGCGTGATGTCGATCGATGTCGCCCGGGGCGGTAGATTTGCCTTGCCCTGCGTGTCGAGCGCGAAGTCGATCACATTGCCGCAGTCGTTCTTGCCGCAAATGATGTTGATCGAAGGCTGATAGCTGCGCTGCCCACCGCCCAGCTGATAGCTGATGTAGTCGGGATCGGTCTGGTCGCTAAACGCGAAGAATCCATCGGTGATGCTGTGCTGGAGGTTGAGGTTTCCGCCAGCACGCAGCGTCAGTATACCTGACTCGCCATCGACAGTGCCGCCGGTACGATAGAGCATGTTCACATGGTTCTGGAACAGATGCGCCTCGCGGCCCGGCACCACTTCATAGCGGGGCGCGCCATTGGCATACGGCCCAAGCGGAGAGAGCTTCATATCGCCGTCCGCGACGGCCGCCGCGATGTTTGTTATTGAACCCGCGCCCAAATTCCAGTTCGAGGCGAGCACGATGTCGCCGCTGTAGGTAAGTTCAACGCCCGCTTTCTTGTGGAAGTTCGCCAGGCTGGTCAGAGAGCCGAGGCGCGAATTGGCGGCGGAAATGTCGAAATTCTGGATGAAATCGACCAGCGTTCCCGCGCCCTTATCGGCAAAAAAGTTGAGCTTGCCAGCGTTGGTCGCGCCAACATCAATCGTGGCGGTGCCGCTGGCGACCGTGACGCCGGTAAAGCCGGGATCGGCCGCAACCGAAGCGAGATCGTAGCTCCTGTAACCTTCGATCGTCACATCGCGAGCGCCGGTCGCGCTGCCCGCGAAATCTACATTGACCGTGTCGGCGCCGGCCTGAGTGATGACCGGTGCGCGCAGCAGCAATCGGCCGCCCTTGTCAGCCTCGATGAAGGTATAGGCGGTTATCCGGTTGTGCGTGATGGGGTCGGTCTGCTCACGCGCGACGAGGCGGTCGCCCAGGCGCCGTGTGCCAAGATCGAGCACCGCGCCCTGCGCGACTGCAATACTACCCGATGCGCCGACGCCTAGGGTGATATCACCGGCGCTCGCCTGTCGCGTGTCCGTATCGGCATAGCCGCTGGAATGGCTGTCGAGCAGGGAAGTCGATCCGAGTGATACACCGTCCCGTGCGTAAAGCGCTATATCGCCACCGTTGGTGCCGGACGTATCCAGCGTCCCATCGATGCGGACGAAGCCGCCGTCGGCAGTGAGGTCGAGGCTCGCGATTTTCAGCTTCTGCCCCGCGTTGAGTGCGAGGTCGCCCGCGCCGGTGCGGATGGCGATATTGCCCGTGAACTGCTTGCCGAAATTGTTGGCGAAGGCAGAGAAATCAAAGCGGCCGAGGCCGTTGTCGAGCGTGAAGCTTGCGCCGGCGTCGGGAGCGGCCGCATTGATCGCACCAGCCATTGTGACCAGACCCTCGGCTGCAATCAGCCTTACGCTGCCCGCCTTGCCGCTCGTGCCACCGATGTTGATGGCCGTTGATGCGCCGAGATCGATACCGCCCGTCTTGCTCAACAGCGCGACCGTACCGCCATTTGCGGACACTGTCACGGCGTCGGCGGCGTCGCCCAATTTCTGCGAATAGCTGGGGGTCGAAAGCGTCGCATTGCCGGTGAGGACGATGTCTCCCTGTGCCTTGATGTCGATGGTTCCTGCGCTGGCGCGCAGCAACGCGGAAGCGATCGATACCGACTGAATCGGGTTGGCAAGGGAGCCGAATGCGAGACGCGCGCCGGCCGCGAGCGGTGTGGTGGGGGCAACGACTGCCGTGTTGGCGGGCGCCGCGATGGTAAGGGAACTGCCGGTCAACAGCGTCAGGTCGGCCTGGACGGATTTGGCGTCCGTCGGCATTTTTCCGGTGCCGCGATCGACGAGGAACGGGGTTGTGAGAGACAATGCCGCGTTGCCGACATCCAGCACGCCGGTGCCTTCATAATATGCACCCGATGCGGCGTTCAGTGCCACTGAAGCATCGAAATTATAGGTGCGGAAGGTGCCGGATCCGAAGCGTAGCGTATTGGCATTGACGACAAGGCTGTTGCCCGAGCTCTGACAGTTGGTCGCGCCGCTGAACGTGCAACTCAGGGCGCCGCTGCTGTTTCCGAGCTTGAACTCACCCGCGACATTAAGTTCCACCGCCAGCGACTGCTGCGGTTGCCCCGCTGTTGGATTGAGCACGCGCAGACCCGGCGCGTCGATGAACATGTTGTTGAACTGATGTGTTCCCGGCGTGAAACCGATCACCTTGGGCGACCGCAACGTGATATGGTTGATGCTGCTGAACGACTGCTCCAGCTCTGGCGTGATGACCAGCCCGCTGATGCCGAAGGTGCGCGAAGAGAAAGCGATATTGTCGCCGCTGAGCGCCAGATTCCGGACGCCTATCGACGACAAGGTGTCGACGGTGAGGTTGCGGCTGGAATCGAGTGCCAACGACGTGCCGGAAAGGGTCGCCGCCCCGATATTGAAACCGACCGGCTTGCTGGTGACACTCGCGGCAAGCGCGCCAGCGCGGTTGATGAGACGCTCTGGTCCATTGGCCAGGCGGAGCACTGCACCCGCGCCGCTGTTGACGCCCAAGGGGTTGCCGTTACTATCCAGCGTGTAGCTGGCGACATTATAATCGGTTGTACGTGTGTCGGTAAGGCTGCCGGTTGCGACGAGGCTCGCGCCGTCCGCGATGTTGAGCTGCGAATTCGCGCCATCGACCGCAAGAATGATCTCTGGTGCCGATAGGGGGTGTGCGGCATCGTTCGCCACGGTAATGCTGCTCGCGGTGACGCGGATATCGGTGGACCCGTCCTTAAGCTCCGTTCGGGTTCCGCCAATGAGCAAGCTGTCCGCATTCAGGCGGGCAAGATCGTCGACCGCAAGCTCGGTCCCACTGGAGGCCGGGTTGCCGCTCGGCGACGAGACCACGCTCAGCACATTGCCCAATATGTCAACCTGGCTGCCGCGACCGCCATTTGTGCCCGCGGTGTTGAAGCTGGCGCCAATATGGAGCGTGGTCAGCGGATCGAGCACGAGGCGCGCGGCATCATTGGCGATGCGGGCCGCCAGCGCCGAGCCACCGCCGGCTTGCGAGAATGTCGTATTGCCCGAAGTGGTTTCGATCCGCGAGTAGGACTTGATCGTCGCCTGGTTCTGGATCGTGAACGAGCGGCGCTGGGAATCGACATAGCCGGTGCCGGACACGCCATAGCTGCCGCCGACGAGAACCGAGCCGTCGAGTAGCGTGGTCGCACTGCCCAAGATGGGTGCAGCCGAGCCGACATTTTCCACGAGCCGCATCGCGCCGGGAAGAAGCGCATATTTGGCGGGCATCAGCACATATTCGCCCGCTGGCATGCCGGGGGCGGCGTCAAGATGCACCGTCTTGCCGACATCCGAGCCATAAAGCGCGCCGTAATCGCCGGAATAGATCGGATCGAACAGCGCGACGGACGCCGCCGATGCTGCGGGAACGATGGCGTAGACCTGCCGCCCGTCGGTATATTGATAGCCGTTAGTGCTGCTGAATGCGTCACTGTTGAAGCGGTTCAGCACATCGCGCGAGCCCCCGGTGCCGGAGACGAATTCATAGGCGTACAGGTCGCCGCCACCGCTCAGGTCCACGGTGGCGTTGTTGCCGGCGACGATAGAGTTGCCGCCTAGCGACAGCTGCGCCGCAGGTTCACGCGTGAGCGGAGAGGTGACCGACGGCGAGAAATAATATTCGGTGAGATCGGTGGTCGTGCCGTAGGGAATGGTCAACCCCTTGGCGGAGACAGAAGTGACGCTCCCGTCTTCAAGGGTGAGATTATTGGTGGTGACGATTGCAGGCGTGGAGCCGACGTTGACGATCAGGCCGCCACGCGAGCCGAGGTCGATCCGCCCCAGCGGTGCGCGCAGCACGCCCGCCTGCTCGATATTCGGTGCAACGATCGAGAGATAGCTGCCCGCCGATAGCGGAGCGGAAGGCGTGGGTGCACCGTTGCTTTCGATCCGGATCGTCGCGCCAGGCTTGCCGACCGTCAAGCCGGACAGCGAAAGGCCGCCAAGCGATGCAATGACGAACGGACTGGGCTTGGCTGTAGGGGCTTCCAACAACTGTTGCAGGTTGCCGGTGCCGGTGGTCGCATAGACCTGCGCCGCGCGCAGCGTCAGATCGCCCGCTACGACAAGCCCGCCGGTAAGCGACGGCGCGGCGGTCGAGCCTGGAACGAAGGTGCGATCCACCGGTGCAACGCCAATAAGGCGGATATCGCCTGCGGCATCGAGTGTGGCATGGTCGATCGAAGCGCCAAGTGCGACGCCGCCCGCAATGTCGATGCTGTCTGCCTGGAGCAGCAGTTGATCAGAGCCGCCCGCCTGGGTCAATAGTCCCGGCACGCTGCCTACGGTGGGGGCGCTGCTCAAAAGGCCGATATGGGGTGCCTTGATCGAGAGATCGCCATGAGAGGCGATGGAGATCTGATAATAGGCGTCTGGCGCGCTCTTGCCCAAGAAATCGGGCGACATCAGCAGGAAGGAGCGCCCGAGCGACAGATCCACTGCGCCCTGCGTATCGAGTGCGCCTCGCGCTACGAACGAGGAGAAGCCCGCAGACATGATCTGATCGGCGGACAAGGTATCGATCGCGCCCTTGGCATTGGCCTGCGTCAGGACCGGGTTCAGCCATTCGATCGTGCCGCCCAATGCCTGCCTGTTGCCGCCATTGGCGTGGACGATCGCGCCGCTGATATTGCCTCCGCCCAGCGCGGAGAGCAGGCCGCCATTGCTCGCTACCTGCGTCGGCGTGAACGCGGCGGACGTCGTTTGGAGATCGAACATGCCATTCGCGCCCGAGAGGTCTATCAGCGCGCCTGCTTCGGCATCGATCCGGAATGCATCACGCGATCCCTTGGGTTTATAGGCTCCGGTCGAGGATCCGACGCGATAGGAAACCGCGGCGAAATCCGACAGCGAAAACAGCTCCGTCTCGCTCGTCTGCTGGCCCAGCGCCTCTATGGTGCCGCCGTCGATAATGCGGCCGGTCGCGATGCGCCTCCCGTTCGCGAGTAAGGGCGCGCGCGGATTGAGGATGGTCGTGCCGGAGAGATTGGTGACGCTGTTCGCGGTGAACAGAATGCCCTGATCGGTATCCAGTTGCCCGAGATAATAGAGGGCACGGTCGGTCTGATATCCGGCGACCAGCTCGCGGTTGGTCAATATGTTGCCAGCAGCGCTGATGCCGAGAGCGTTGTTGGCCAGCTCGTCGAACTTGCCAGCGCTGTCGGCTGGCCCGAATACTGCCGAGAAACCCGCTCCGAGATCAGCCCCGCCGCTCAATACCCTGTGAACGCCGATCGCGGGACGCCCGGTATAGATAAAGGGCAGGGTCTGGCTCTGGGTGATGGTCCCGCCGGATATCTCGATGGTGCCGTCATTATAGAGCTTGGGCGCGGTGATGCTCGCTCCCGGCGCGCCGATGATCTTGCCGCCGCCGAGGACATCAAGCTCGGTGAGGCCTCCGAGTTTCAGATGTGCGGCGAGGTTGTCATAATCGCCCAGCGCATTGGTGGGCGCCAGGCTCGCCTCGCGGCTGATATCCGTGCCTGTCGCGAGGCCGCGCACGGTGTTGATCTGCGCTTGGGTGAGGATCGATGGCAGGATTGACTGGGTGAGATTGAGCGTCTCTCCCGCATTGATCTTGAGCTGCTCGGTTGACGCGATAGCTGTCTTCCCCACCCGCCCGTTGCTGAACACATTATCGATCAGCGCTGTGTTCCACGCGGTAAGATCAAGCGTGCCGAAGCCGGTCTTTTGTAGGAAATCGAGCGGGATCGCGGTGCCAGCGCCGCCGCTGCTGCCGAAAGCGAGGTCCGGCGTCACCAGCTTGAAGGTGCCGCCACCCTTGAATCCGAAGCCGCGGATGGTTCCGTCCGCGATGCTGACATGCGCGTTGATCGTGTCCGGGATGAGGGCTGAGCCGAACCCTGTTCCCGCGACCGGCGAGACGTTGAAGGCCGAGATGTCGCTGCGAAACAGATCCTGACCGCCGAGCGACCCGGTGTTGGTGACGTCGGTCTGCTGGAGCTGGAAATAGACCGTCTCGTCGATCAGGCTTACATTGCCGCCCTTGCCATTGAGCGAGAGCGCACCAGTTGAGGAAACGTAGCCGCCGCCGGATACGTCGATCAGGCTGTTGCCCTTAATCTCGATGCTGCCGCTCAGGTCCACAGCCTTGCTCTGGGTGGCATCGGTGAAGAGCGCTATATGCGGTGCGGCGTTCAATGTGATGGAACCGCCCGAGGTATAGGCTCCGCCCAGATAATTGCCGTCCGTTACCAGCGAATCATTGACCCAGCGTCCACGTGTCGAAAGCACGGCGTTTGGATTCACCGTGATGTCAAACATGCCGGGCAGGGTGGTGGCCGTGGCGATATTGTCCAGCGGTAGATCGTCGGCGTTCGTGAAAATCGATCCGAACCGGTCGCCATAGGTGCGTGCCATGATCGTGCCGCCAGCAGCGGAGACCGTGCCGTTGAAGGTGATCGAGCGCCCGGAATCGATGTTGAGCGCCCCGCCATCGGCTAGCGTAATCTCCCCGTCGGTCAGCCCGGTGCTGTTCCCCGCGAACGTCACCTTACCCGAGGTTTGCAATGACAGGCCGGAGAGATGGGTCCTGTTGATCAGTGAAGCACTGAGATAGTTGGTCTCAGGGTCCGCCCGTCGCGCGCCGCCGACCTGGATATCTCCACCGAGCACCGACTGGATGTGCAGGAGGCCGGAGGAGGGCAGCTCGGTGCCGCGCGCCTGTAGTTTGCGGATGTCGCCTGCTACACGGGACGCCGCGCTCGCCGCCTGCGCATCGGCGATCTGGTGAAGACCAGCCACCGCTTCGCCATGCAGCTGCGCGCCCGGATCGATATGGACAGACGGCGCTTTGATCGTGAGTGAACCCGCGTCATGCCCCTCGACATAGCCCGCCTCGAAATGACTGTCGTTCGAGAAGATGTTGGCATAGACGCGAGGATTGGAAAGCTGCGGCAGGTTTTCGACGAACCCGTTCGCCACCGCGACGTAAGTATCATTAGGGTTAGCTGCGGAAATGTCGACGACGCGGCCATCCTTTGTAATCAGCTTCGAGGTACGGATAAAGCCATCCTGATAGCGCACCCAGCCGCCCGCGAAATCGACCGTCGCATCCTTGGCGATGTTCACGCCGGAAATGGATGATCGCGATACCGGCTGGCTGAGGTTGGTCAGCGTCGAGAGGGTGACGTTGCCTCCCTTCGTCATCAGTTCGGACGCGGTGACGCCGATCTGCTCCGCGAGGCTGCCCGCCTCCAGCAGAGGCGAGCCAATCCAGGCCACGCCATCGGAGCGCACGCCGCTGATGCGCGGATCGACATAGAGTGTCTGTCCGTTGAGTGTGAAGCTGCCGTCGGTCGTCGCTTCGCGATAGGTTGGCGTGTCGCGCAGTTCGTTGCGCTTGGCCGGATCGATCACCAGCTGGTTGCGTGACGCAGTGAGCAGCCAGTCTGTAATGCCGCTGACATCGATCACTGCACCGGAGGCAATGTCGACCTTCGAGGTGGTGATCAGCCCTTCTTCCTGGGCGTAGCTCCGCCCCTTGGCCGTGCCGCCGATGTTCACATCTGCACTCGGCGCCTGGATCGTCGCGTTCGTGCCAATGCTGATTGAGGACGGCAGCAGATCGTTTACGGTGTCCGCTTCACCGGAGTTGCCGACGATTTTTCCTTCAACCAGCCGGTAGAAATGGCTGCCGATATCGATCTGCGAGGTCTTGAAGGCGGCGACCGAATTAGGGCTGATCGGGATGGTGGCGGAGCTGCTGTCCGGCAGGATCGAAATGGCCGCATTGGGCCGGGCATTGACTGTGCCGCCGGTCAAGCTGATCTTGCCGTTGCGGGAAACACTGGTGGTTGAAGTCAGCACGCCGCTGAAATCGATCGCGCCGGTCTGGTCAGTACCGAGCGAGATATAGCCTTGCGGCGCGTCGATCGAACCGCTGACGTCTACCGTGCCGCCGCCTACCGAGGTCAGCACCAGGCCGCGCACATTGGGATCAATGCTACCGGCTGCGCCGGTCGAGCTATAGGCGTCGATTTGATTGCCCGCCTCGAGACTCGCCTGCCCGCCCGCGGCAGTCTTGATCTCGCCTGCGCTGGAAACCGTGGGCGCGGCGAGGATAACGAAGCCGCCGGTGGAGTTGATCTGCGCGCCTTGGGCGACTGTCACCGCCCCATGCGTCTCACCTGTTACCGATCCCAGCAGCCCGGAGCGGCTGGCGGAGAGGATGCCGTTCTGGAGATAGGCGTCGTTGCGTTCCGCCAGGCTCAGCGTGCGGGTGGGAGTGACCGTGCTGCCCGTGGGGATCGTCGAGGCGCCGAGTTCGAGCGTGCTGGCGACGAGCGAATGCAGATTGACCTGCGAGGTCGCGCCGAACAGCACGCCGGAGCGGTTGAGCACATAGACGGTGCCGTCCGCCTTGATGCTACCCAGAATCTGGCTGGGTGAGGGCGCGAGCTTCGGATCGAGAAGGCCGGTGGCCGGATTAATGCCGCCCACGACGCGGTTTACCACCACCCAGTCGCTGTGGCCCTGCTGGTTGAAGGTCAGCGTGGTGTCGCGGCCGACATTGAAGCTCTCCCACGACAGCAGCGCACGAGATTGCGTCTGGTTGATGGTGACGTCGACGAAATTGCCGTTCGTCGTCTGTGTCGGCGCGCTTGCGCCTTGCCAGACTTTAAGGCCGCTGGCGTCGAGCGACGAGGTCGTCGCATTTGCCACCGGCACGAGGCCACCTTGCGTCATCCCGTTGGGCACAGTCTGCGCAGCCGCCTGTGCCGCCGCCCGCGCAGCGGCATTGGCGCTGGATATGATGTTCGCTTGCTGGCTGATCCGTGCGCGATATGCGGCCTGGCGCTGCTGGATCTGGGCCATCGAGGGGGATATGACCGACCGCGACCCAATGCTCTGCACATTGGGGGTCGCGATACTGACCGGATGGCCGAGCGCCGCCGCCATGTTGCGCAGCTGCGCATGGGCGGGAGGTGCGATTACCAGCATCGTGGCGAGCGCAGCTCCGCTTGCGCCGTTCAGGAGCGCCTTGCGCTGTGTTATGCTGCTGGCAAATGGCGCAAGTCTCGGCATTGTACCCTCAATTTACTCAATAGGCATAAGATTCGCACAATTGCGATTCGTTAAACCTTTATTGACGTTGTGTTTCACTTTTACGGAGCGGTCAGTGCCACAGCGGAACAGTTCACAGCATTTTACATGCCGATGCGGGCAGCGCGGATCTCCGCACGCCCCCCTGTGCTAAAACGCAGCCGTGAGATCGAATTGCAGCACGTCGATCGAAAGCGGCGAACCGGTGACCTCGTTCGCGCTCATCCATTTGCCGCTGAACACCACGCCGTCAGTCAGGCCGAGCGCCGCCCCGATGGTGTAGCCCTTGGAGTTGGTGCCGCCCAAATGGAAGTCGCTATCCGGGAAGGCATCGGGAACGGCGTCGGTCTGCAGGTAACGATAGCCCGCCATCGCCCGCCATTCGCCCCATTTGCTGGGCTTCTTGTATCCGACGCTGAGATTGGCGAGCCAGCCCATATTGCCACTCTGGACCTTGCCGCCGCCGCCGCACACCGTAAGGCCGCTCGGATCAGGATTTGTGAGCGGCGGAACCAGAGTGCCATCACTACGTAGCTTGCATTCATCGCTGCGTTTGAAGGCGAGGTTGTGGATGTAATTACCGGAGAGGGTCGCAGCCATGCCATCACCAAAGGGCAGGGTAATGGCAGCATTCAGATCAAGAACGCGATATTTGTAGGTCATGCCCAGATACTGGCGCTCGGCTTGGGCAAGCTCTCCGGGCAATCCGTTCAGGATCTGAATATCCCGGATGTAGAACAAGGTGTTGCCCTTGCGCGGAAACATGGTTCGTGCCGCATCGGTGGAGCATTCCGATGGATCCGCAGCAGTCTGTCCGGTTTGCAGAGTGATTTTTGTCACTACGCCATTGAAATAGCATGGGGCAGAAAGTTGGCCTTGCAGGTTATGGAAGTCATAATAGCCTGCTGCTGCCCTGATCTCCAAGCCGCCATCCATCTTGTATCCAGCCTCAATCTGCCCGGCGAGCAGCCATTTGGATGGGTCGATACGGTGCTCAGGTGCCGCGCCGCTAAGGGGCACATTCGTGAACTTATCGAGCGTATCGCTTGAACCATAATCGAGCGGGAACGCCCCTCCGCGCAGCTTCAGACCGAATTTCTCTGGCAGGAATTTGCTGGCGCTGATTTCGGCGGCAAAGCCATCGAAACGCAGGTCGTCATCGAACAGCAGATCGGTGGAGAGGAAGGGATTATCGAACCGGCCCAGGGTCGTCTTGATCCAGTCCTTGGGTTTCAACTCGATATAGGCCTTGTCGAGCCAGATATCGCGCTTCGAGAAGCCACCAGCGAGCTTTTGATTGGTGGAGATAGGGCTGTTGTCGTCGCCAGTCGCGATCTGGATCCCAACCTTGACATTGGGATTGATATTCGCCGTGACGCCGAGGCGCGCGCGTATCCGCATCCGATTATAGCGGTTCGCTTTTGTGTCGAGCAGCGGCAGATTATGCAGATCCGTTGTATTGATCGGGCTGGAGGATGCTCCCAGCCGGGCGATATCCACGATGGTCGTATCATTCAGCCGCGATTGCAGTTCAGACTGCGACCTCACCCGCATATCCCCCGACACCGTGACCCGGCGCACCCAGCCGGGGGTGCTGTTCGACGACGAGACCCATTTCTCGGTCTTGGCCTTGGCCATGATCTCGTCGCGGACCTGATCGGCGATCTGCTTGCGCACGGTTTCCGGCACATAGGGCACGCGCACGGTTCCGGCGGGGGCTTCGCCCGGTTGGGGCAGGGGATTGTCGGCAGTCGCCGTCTGGGCGGTCACCGGGGTGGGGACTCCCGCCGCGTTTGCCGCCTGCTGGATATTGCCCTGCGCTCGCGCCGCCTCGGTTTCGGCCTGTTGCAGCAGCGCCATGCCCTTTTCCGGGGTGATCGTGCCCTGCTTGATCAACAGGCTGATGAGGTTGACCATCGCGCTGGTGGAGGCCGACATCGGCGCGGCCTGCCCGGCTGCGCCCTGGGCCCAGACGCTTTGCGGCACGGCGACGAGGAGCGCGGCCATCGAAAGCCCGAGCGCGCTTCGCGATCTGAACCGGCTGGGGCGCCTGCTATGTTGCCGAACCATGACTGTCATTCCTTCCTGTTGAATATCGTATCTGCGCTAGAGCGACCGTTTGCCTTTGACGGTGATCCGGCGGGGAAATTTGAAACTGGCGGGCGGCGCGTCGAGGCCGGTGACGGCTTCAATGATGCCCTTCAGCATGTCGTCGCGCTTGGCATCGCCGCTACTGCTCACGAGCTGGGCGCGCGTCACCGCGCCGGACGGGCTGACCCAGATGGCGAAATCGGCGGCGAACACCATGCGGGAGAGCTTGCTATCGCGCTGGATGCGCTGCTGGATCGCGTTCTTGATGTTCGCGGCGTAAAATCCGTCGCTGATGCCGCCGCTCATTGTGCCGCAGTTGGTGCCGACGCAGGTACCCGTGCCGCCAGGCGAGCCGATGCCACCGCCAGACCCTGCGGCAAGCCCGCCTGTCGCGCCCGCCTGCGCCTCCGCGTTCATCTGCATCGGGGCAGGGGCAGCGGCCTTGGGTTCGGGCGAAGGTGTGGGCGTCGGGGTCGGTTTCTCGGTCGGCTCCGGCGGTTTGATCTCTTCCTTGGGTGGAGGCGGCGGAGGCGGGGGAGGGGGCAGCAGCGGCGAGATCACCGGCTGGTCGTTCTTCACCGTCACGCTATGGACGCCGGTAAAAGCCGAATAGAGATACCATGCGAGCCACAGCACCAGCAGCGCACCAAGCACGCCCAAGCCGATCTGCACGGCCCGGTTGCCTTTCGGCTCGGTAAATTCGGCCTGATCCGCCACAGCCAGCATGGTTCTGCCCCCGCGCTTCCTGTCAGCTCGCGGTCGGCTTGCCGGTGACGAGGCCGACCTTGTCGAGATCGAGCCGACGGCAAAGATCCAGCACTTCCGTCACCTTGCCATATTGGGCGGTGGCGTCCCCTTTGAGCACGATCGGCACATCGGGGTTGGACGCTTTCGCGTTGCGCAGGCGGGTCTCCAGATCCTGGATGGTCACCGGATAGGCATCCATGAAGATCTGGCCCTGATTGTTCACTGTCAGCGCAATCGTCTTGGGCTGGACGAGGCTCTGCGCGCTCGATGCCTTGGGAAGATTGACCTTGATGCCCTGCACCGACGCGGTCGCCATCAGAATGAAGATGACGAGCAGCACATAAGCGAGGTCGAGCATCGGAGTGATGTTGATGTCGTCATAGGCCTTGCGGCCGCCACCTGCCTGCATGACACGCGCTCCTTATTCTGCCGCGATGGGGTAGTGAGGGGGCTTGACCGCCTCGACCTGCATTTCCGCAAGCCGTGTGATGAGCCGATCGACGAACACGCGCATCTCGTCCGCCAGTGCCGAGACGCGCGAATTGATGTAGTTGTAGCCGAACAGCGATGGGATAGCTGCCGCCAGCCCTGCGATGGTCGCAAGCAGCGCCGCCGCGATGCCCGGCGCGATGGCGTTGACGTTGACGTCGCCAGCCATCGCGACGCCGCCGAAGGTGCTCATCACACCGATGACGGTGCCGAGCAGGCCGATGAACGGGCCGCCCGAGATCGCGATGGTGAGCACCACCATCCATTTGTCGAGCTTTTGGTTCTCCATCACCACTTCGGCGTCGACGGCGGCGCGCATCGCCTCCACCGCCTCGCCGGAGAGGCCGCCATGCGGATTGCGCAGGCGCCGCACTTCCAGCTCGTCAATGCCGGTGTCATAGAGATGGCCGAGTGGCGACTTGTCGATGTAGGCGATTTCCTGCTTGGTGATGCCGGGGATATCCGACAGCGGCACCAACTCCTCGTGCATCTCGCGAAAGCGCTTGAGGAATACCTTGTTGCCGCGATCGCAGGCATTGAGATAGCGGATTTTCTGTACCATCACCGTAATGGCGACGGCGAGCAGGATCATACAGATCACCACAATGCCCGCGTCCAGCGGCTCCAGCTTGCCGATGATAAAGGGGATGACTCCGCTCCCTGATTCTGCCTTTTCGGCAGTCTCGGCGATGCTGACCGTCTTGTTGGCCGGGCCTTCCGCATTCGCCATTGCCATCAGCATCGCGGCCGGGCGGGCGGTCTTCGAAATGCGCAGTTCGTCGATCTCGCCGGTGAAGGGATAACCTAGTGCGCCACCGATCAGGAGCGGACCATCGAGCGTCGGCAACGTGCCGGAGGCCGCGCCCGCCTCGACGCCGTTGACATAGAGCTTGATAGTCTGGCCGTCCGCCACCAGCGCGAGGTGCGACCATTCGCCCTGCTTGACCGGTGCGGTCGCTTGCACGCTCGCGCTGCCAAGCGACGCGAATGGCACGCCGCTGTTGATACCGAACGTCAAAGCCCCGCGCGCCAGCACCGCCTGCTGGCCGGAAAGCTGATCCGGCTTGACCCACGCCGAGATGGTCATCGGTGTGCCGGCGGGCAGCGCCAGCGAAGGCGAAGCCGCTATGGAAATGGCGCCCTGGCCGGGAAAGCGCGCCGCGCCGCCGATGATCGCGCCATCGTCGATACCGGCGGGCGCATTTTGCGCGCCATTGGCATTGGCGGTGGCGTCGGCGCTCTGCTGGCCCGGCTTCTCCGCGAAATGATAGACGGCGAGATAGTCGGGATCGAACGTGCCCTTGGCGTCGGAACCGACCGGCGCGTTCTCATTGCCAAAATACAGCCACAGTGCCTTCTTTTCGCCCCCGTTCAGCGCCGGGACGGAGACCCAGAGATAGGCGATCCCCGTGGTGGCGTCGTAACGTTCGATATGAAACGGAAGAGGCGTCTTGTCGTCGCTGTCGACGAGGCGGATATCCGCGCCGTTCTGCATTGCGTCCGTGAAGGTGAAGTTACCGCTGGTCAGCTTCACCAGCATTACGGTGCGACCGATCTGGCCGGAGACGTTGAGACCGCTGGGGCTGGTGTCGACTGTTACCACCTTGCGATATTTCCAGTCCTTGTTCCACCAGGCGTAGGCCGGGGTCGTCATGATCATCGCCGAAAACAGCAATGCCAGCATCATACGCAGCTTGCTCATGGCTTTACCTCCCACCCTCAAATTAGCCGGCCTCATCAGAATTCACCCTTTGCGGAAAATGTCGTGCGAATATCGTTTTTGCGTGTCGTCGCGCCGTTCCAGATAGGCAAGCCAACTGCCAGTTCGCCCGAAATATGACCGAACAGCCGCAGGCGCGCGCCGCCGCCGACGGACAGCAGCGCGTCGTGGCGCGTGACGCCGACGTCCGGATTGATGAGGCGGATCTGGCCGTTCTCGACGAAGCCAAACAGGCGCAGCTCATCCACGAACTTGGGCAGATGCGGCGCGAGCGAGGGCGAGCTCAGCTCCAGCGACAGCGCGTAGCCGATGTCGCCCACGTTTTCGGCGGAATAATAGCCGCGCACGCTGTTGAGGCCACCGATCGCGAACTGCTCATTGGTAACGAGATGCGAATCTGCGATCTGGCCGTTGAACTTCGCTCCCAGCAAGAAATCCATCGGCAAGGTGCGCTTGTAATCCAGCTCGAGGTTCGCATGGACGAAGTTCTCGTTGCTGTCGAAATCCTTGTTCTTGAACTGGTCGGTCGGGAGACAGGTTGTCGTGCCGCCGACGTCAAAACAGCCGATCCGCTTGAACACCCGGAAACCGGCGGTCGCCGAAAGGCTCAAGTCCAGCGTCTGCTTATCGTTGCCAAGCGAGAGGCCATAGGCGGCATAGAGCGGCAGATATTCTATCGGCGTGGTTGCCGCGAGCTTTCCAGCGACGGACGTGTTCTGGTTGAAATGCTTGTAATCGAAGCCCAGCGTCAGGCTCTGGATCAACGTGTCACCCGGCAGGCGATAGATTGCGCGGGTGCCGATCTGATAACCGTTGCCGAGAACACTGACTCCACCTTGTGCGGCAACGTTACTGTTCGATTTGTAGCCATAGAGCACCAGCGTCCACGGCGAGCCGAGGAAGGGCAGGGTGTAGGAACCGGAAAACACCTCGGACTGTTTGCGGTCCTGCGGCGCGGCGATGTAGGATCCGCTGATCGTATGGCCAAGACCCCACAGGTTGGAATAGCTCAGCGTCGCATTGGCCCGGAGCGGCCGCGTCGAAGGACTGTGGTCGTTGTTGATCTCGACGCTGCCATGAACCGGCAGCGAGTCCTCCACATTCAGATCGACATCGATCGATCCCGGAGTTGCGCCCGGCTTGAACGACGGCGTAATGGAGCGGTCCGGAAAGCGGTTCGCCGCCGCAAGTTCCGTCTGGAGCTGCTTCACATTGAGCGGCTGGCCTGCGGCGAGCGAGGGGATTTGCTTGCGCACCAGTTCCAGCGAATGGTGCTTCGCGCCCACGACCGCGACCTGGCCCACAGGCGCTTCCGATACCGATATGCCGATGATACCCTGCGCAAACTGCTCCTCAGGTTGTGGCAACACATCAACCTGCACGGATTCATAGCCACGCTTCGCATAGGCGTCTTGCAATGCCTTGCGCGCCGCCTCGACATCTGCCGTAGTCTTGTCTGGCCCCGAGAAGGGGTAGACCGCATCCTCGATCGCCCTCTGGTCGAGGATTTTCACGCCCGTCACATCGAATGCTGCGATGTAAAAGTGATCGGGCGCCGCCCGCACCTGGGACGGCGGTTGCGCAGCTTCATCTTGGCGTGCTGCAGGGGGCGCGTCCTGGGCATAAGCAGGCAGAACCGCCGCAACAGCTGCATTCGCAGCCATCGCTCCGACGCACAAAAACGCGGCACGACGGGTGCGTGCCGGTTTGCCATAAGGAACCCGCCAGAAAGCCATATAGATAAAACGACTCCATGCAGGCGAGGGCGCGATTCATCCCCGCCGCAGTGCCGCAATCCTAAAGATTTGTTTAAGTTTTGAGACTCTTTGCCGGTTTAAACGGAGCAGACATAAAGTTTATGCCTATTGCCTGCGTTCGGAGCAGGCCTCACCGTCGCTGCGGAAGAATGGGACACCCCATAGGATAGCTTCCCGGTGAGGATCCTTGCCCTCTCCATGCTCGATTCGCTGCAACGCCTCGGCAATATAGTTTTCCGCATCGATACGGTTGAGGGCGCAGCTTTCAAGAATCGTGAAGATGGCAGCTGCCCATGTCGGCGCCTGAGGATGCCAGGTGAAAATCCACGGATCCCGTTCAGCGAGGGATTTCAGGCGACTCTCGAGCGCACCGTTTTCCATCTCCACAGCCGGATGTTCGATAAACGAGCAGAGACTGGGCCAGTGTCGTTCGAGGTCGGCGAGATAGTTTGCCAGCGACGAAAAGGCAGCAATGGGCTGTCTGGCGCGCTCCAGCGTATCATGTAGCTTCCGAAGGATTGGACGCGATTTGGTGTGTCGTGCAAAGGCCCGATCCGTTAGAGAGGCTTTGCGGATCTCCTTTTCGTTCTGTCGTAACTGGTCGTAGGCTTCGAGAACGGCCGACAATATGGGGTGGGGCTCGGCGAGGGCCAGAAGGCGGGTGCGGGACGCGACCGCGCCCCAACAGTGAATCAGGGTGGCTTGCGTACCTTCAACGGCTCCCTCATAGCCAGTGGACGGAGAAGCCTGCACCATCCCGCCATAATGACGCAATTCGGTCTTTGCATATATGGATCGATCCGGCGTCACCTGAAACCAGCAAGTTTGATAAGGTCTTGCTTGGCCTTCTTCCGAAGGGCCGGTGGAAGACACATATCCCCATAATCTGCGAGTTCCCC
Source organism: Sphingobium sp. (assembly GCA_022652485.1). Classification (GTDB taxonomy): domain Bacteria; phylum Pseudomonadota; class Alphaproteobacteria; order Sphingomonadales; family Sphingomonadaceae; genus Sphingobium. The sequence continues at coordinate 183 of JALCRK010000026.1, read as the reverse complement.
CACCCCGATTGGGAACGGCAATATTGGCCGCTGTGAGGAGCGGCGCCTGCAAGCCATGATTTCTTATAGCTTGAGCCAGCGGCAGGAGCCGCTCTGTGCTACGCCTTATCAGGCTGGATAGTTGTTTGCGGCTTGCATCTTGCCCGTTAGCGTCCGCGCTCGTGGTGTAATTTCCGGTGTAGG
>JALCRK010000025.1 GCA_022652485.1 Sphingobium sp. | reverse complement strand
AGGACAAGCGCGGCGAAAGCCCCTTCTCCACCGACGCGAACATGCTGCACACCTCTTCCGAGGGCAAGGTGCTGGAAGATCCGTGGGAGGAAGTGCCGGACTATGTCTATTCCCGCACCGTGAACCCGGAGGACGCGCCCGACGCGCCGGAATTTATCACCATCGATTTCGAGCGCGGCGATGGCGTCGCGATCAACGGCGTGGCGATGTCTCCCGCGACCCTGCTCGAAACGCTCAACACTTTTGGCCGCAAGCATGGCATCGGACGGCTCGATCTGGTCGAGAACCGCTTCGTCGGCATGAAGTCACGCGGCATGTACGAAACGCCGGGCGGCACCATCTATCATCTCGCGCATCGCGGCATCGAGCAGATCACGCTGGATCGCGGCGCGGCGCACCTGAAAGACGAACTCGCGCCCCGCTATGCCGAGCTGATCTATAACGGCTTCTGGTTCTCGCCGGAGCGCGAGATGCTGCAGGCGGCCATCGACCACAGCCAGGAGAAGGTGACCGGCACCGTGCGCCTCAAGCTCTACAAGGGCGGGGTCTATGTGGTGGGCCGCAAATCGCCCTACAGCCTCTACAGCGAAAAGGTCGTCACCTTCGAGGATGACGCGGGCGCCTATGACCAGCGCGATGCGGCGGGCTTCATCAAATTGAACGCGCTAAGGCTCCGATTGCTCGGTCGCCGCGACCGTTGACCGGCCAGGGTGTTATGGGGGATACGGGGGCGTTAGCCTCCCCTCCCCCTAGGATCCGCTGAGCGCCCCGGTGATCCATATGGCGCTCAGCGTCACGATCGCGAGGCCCAGCGAGATCGCGAGCACATAGCGCACATTGTGATGCATCACTCCTGATCGAGCGTCATCGGTTTCGATATGCCGTTCCTCATCCATTGCAGTCTCCTGTGGCATCCTTAACGAGCCACGGCGGGATACGTTCCCGCGCCACATAGGGCTTGCCGTTGGTGACGGGGCGTTGCACACCTCCTCCCATGCAAAGGCCCAAGACATTTTCATTGCCGTGGCGCTATGGCGTGTTCCTGCTCGTTTGCGTGGTGTCCGCGCCGCTGGCCTGGGTGTTTCCGTGGCAGACGGTGATCATGGCGGGATTCGACCTCGCCGCTCTGGTGTTTATCGCAACGCTGCCCCCGCTTTATCGGCATGACCCCAAGACGATGCGCAAATCTGCGCGCGAGAATGACGCGAACCGGGAAATCACGCTTCTGATTACGTTCGTGGTGATGGTCGCGATCCTCGTCACGGTCGCGATGGAGCTGCACCACAAGCATACGCCCAACCCGGCCTATCTCGTGCTGATCCTGATGACCTTGTCTTTGGCGTGGCTGTTTTCCAACATCGTCTACGCGCTGCATTATGCCTATCTTTTCTACAGCAGCGACGCGGGCAGCGCGGACAGGCAGGGCATTGATTTCCCGAAAGAAAATCTGCCGGATTATTGGGATTTCACCTATTTCTCCTTCACGCTGGGCATGACGTTCCAGACATCGGACGTCGCCATCAGCTCTCGCACGGTCCGCAAGATCGTGCTGTTCCACAGCCTGGCCGCCTTTGTCTTCAACCTCGGCATATTGGCCTTCACGATCAATGTGCTGGGCGGGTGAGCGCCGCGCCGGGGGCGCCTCCGGCAGGGGTTTAACGCTCTGTTCCGGCTTTTGTGCGATACGCAGCGCATGAACCCGGCAGACAGCCCCTCTTCTCCTTCGGCAGCCGATGCCTGCCCCGCCTCCGCCGTCAGTCATGGCGTCGGCTTGGCGGGGCTTGGCGGACTCGCGCTCTGGACTGCCATCGCCTGGCATTATGGCATGGATGGCCCCCACGCGGGCATCGCCGCCGTGTTCGCTTGCGGAGCGCCAATGGTGCTGTGGTCGCTGCTGGTCGACAAGGTCCACCGCAACCCCTCGACCGGCATCGACTGGCGCGGCGGCATCCGGACACCGCGCGAGGCGTTTGACATCTCCATCGTCAAGCTCGCCGGGCTATGGGCGACATGGGGCGCGATTGCGCTGTTTTACGGCACGGCGCGCTGGTATTGGGAAGGGCATTACAGCTATGCGATGAGCCTGCTCACCTGGGCGGTGATCCCGCTGGTAGCGCTCTCCATCCCCTATGTGATCTGGCTGGACCGGAGGCTTATCGACCCGAAGGACGGCGCCTATGCGATGGGCCAGTGGATCATCGGCGGAGCGGCGGGAAAGCCGGCCGAGGGCGCGATTGGGGATCATCTGCGGGCATGGGGCGTCAAGGCCTTCTTCCTTGCCTTCATGCTCTCGATCACCCCCGCGAATTTCGCCAATGTGATCGGCTGGCGGCTGGCGGATCTCTGGCTCGACCCGCTCACCTACCCGGTGGCGCTCGCGAATTTCCTCATCACGGTTCTGTTCCTGATCGATGTCGCCTTCGCCACGATCGGCTATATGCTGACGATGAAACCGCTCGACGCGCATATCCGCAGCGCCAACCCCCATGTCGCGGGCTGGGTGGCGGCACTAATCTGCTATCCGCCGTTCGTGCTGATGGGCGGCGGCGGGCCGCTGGACTATCACCGTGGCACGGCGGAGTGGAGCGTATGGCTTGAGCATCACCCGCTCCTGCTCTCGGTCTGGGGCGGGCTTCTGGTGCTCCTCACCGGCCTCTATGCCTGGGCGACGGTGGCGTTCGGGCTTCGTTTTTCCAACCTCACCCATCGCGGCATCCTCACCCACGGGCCTTATCGTCTGAGCCGCCATCCGGCCTATCTCTCCAAGAACCTGTTCTGGTGGTGCTCGGTGCTGCCTTTCCTGTCGGTGAATGGAAACTGGGTGGATGCGCTGCGCAACTGCACACTGCTCGGCATCACCTCCGCCGTCTATTACTGGCGTGCGAAGACCGAGGAACAACACCTCTCGGACGATCCCACCTACCGCGCCTATCATGAGTGGATGGCGGCGCATGGGATAGTGCCGCGCCTGTTCGACTGGCTGCGCGGTAGGCGCTGAGGACTATTCGCCGAGCATCGCGTCAATCGCGGCGGCAAGCGCAAAGTCCCGCTCACTCACCCCGCCCGCGTCATGCGTCGTCAGCCAGATGTCGAGGCGGTTATAGACATTGCTCCATTCGGGATGATGATCCATCTTTTCCGCCACCAGCGCGATCCGGGTCATCAGCGCGAAGGCCTCGCCGAAGTCCTTGAGCCGCAGCTGCCGGTGAAGCGCGTTGCGCGCAGGATCAAGGCGCCAGCCCGCCAGCGCGGGCAGCCTGCCCTGTATCTCTCCATCCCCAAGCGCGCGGATCATCGGCCAGCTCCGTTCCAGACACGCATTAAACCCGCGATGCCCTGTTGCGTCCAGCGGCATTTCACGCTAGCAGCCCCGTTCCGCATACGACGCGCATCGAGGCCCGATGGCGGAGTGGTTACGCAGAGGACTGCAAATCCTTGCACGCCGGTTCGATTCCGGCTCGGGCCTCCAGACATATTCACCAAAATAGTGACATGAAAACAGCGGTGTAAAAAGCGCCGTATTCCGGCGTTTTCTCGCTCACCATTTGCGTGTCGGCAGTCTCTGAAATGGTGAATTCGTTCAAGATTCGATGCGAAAATGGGCAGCGTCTCTGTGGCCGTTTCTGCAGCGACGGAATTGGGTGACGCTGACGAAGCTGATGCCCTGTTTATCGAAGGTCTCGACGATACGGGCAAAGTCCATCAGGCTAGGGGTCAGCCGGTCGACCTTGTAGACGACAACGATGTCCACCTTGCCCTTTGTTATATCCTCCAATAGTCGTTTCAGTGCCGGCCGTTCCATAGTACCGTCGGACCAGCCGCCATCATCATAGAGTTCGGGCAGGCGCTCCCAGCCCTCTCCTGCCTAGCTCAGGATATAGGCCTCGCAGGATTCACGTTGGGCGTCCAAACTGTTGAACGCCTGCTCCAATCCTTCCTCGGTCAGCGCCTCACAGCGCGTACCTTTGATTGCCCGACAACCGAGATCAGAGTCCGTGCCTCAATCCTTAATCGCTTCTCGCAAATCGGGACACCCAATACCATTTGTATCGCATAATAGTCTAAAGTAATCAGTGACTTGTGCCCGTTACCCATTATGCAGCAAAGCTTCGCCACACTGAGACGGCTGCTCATTGGTCTGACGGCACGCTCTGACTGCACCCACCCTGCCTACCCGTCCTACCCTTATTCCTTTTTGTGCCCACCCATTGCAAACATTGGCTTGAGCGGACTGTTCGCTATTCCTTTTCAAGGCCAATGGCCGAACAGGAGGCTAAAAATTTCATGCCCGAGCGAGCCCAGCGCCCTTTCAGTCCGACACGTGGAAACGACCCTTCCGTGCGGTCTCAGCAGGGGGACGATTTTGCCCTGGATGCTGTGCCCGATCACGCCGTCACCGCGGCATATAAAATCGGCATAATGCTACTGGCGGCAAATATCTCGTTGCCAGCGCTGATCATGGGCGGTCAGCTAGGAGTGGAACGGGGCTTTGCAGGAGCTGCGATCGCCTGCTTCTGGGGCGGCCTCGTTCTGGCCGCATTGGCGGGTGTCTGCGCCTATGTTGGCGCTCGCTCGCGCTTGACGACATATGTATTGATTATGCGCGCCTTTGGCGAGCGCGGAGGCGCCTGGATTAATTTCCTGCTCTCCTGGTCAGCCATCGGATGGTTCGGCGTGGTGCTTATGCTATTTGCCGACACAATGGTGCGAATGACCGCAGGCACCATTCCCATTTGGGCGGTCGGCGGCCTGTTGTTGATGGCATACACAACCATTATTGGTTTTCGGGCGCTGCAATGGCTGTCCAATGTCATGCTGCCGGCCAAGTTCGGGCTGCTGATTTGGGCGATCTGGGCGGCGGTTCGCATCCATGGCAGTGATTTTCTGACTCCTATACCGGAACGGGCTACACTCGACGCCCGCACGGCCATTTCCTTCGTCGTCGGAGGCTGGGTAGTCGGCGCGGTCGTCGCGCCGGACTTCGCACGCTATGCCCGCAATGCGGGGCGCGCCGGCTTCGCTTGCGCTTTTGCGCTCGGCGTCGGCTATCCTTTAGTCCTGCTGGCGGCAGCCGTTCCGGCCATACTGACCGGAGAGAGAGACATGCTCACTACCATGGCCAATCTCGGCATGGGAACGGCCGCGCTGGCGATCGTACTCTTCGCGTCTTGGACCAACGGCGCCAACAATCTCTATAGTGGATCATTGATGCTCGCGACGGTCTTCCGGCAGCGGCGCAGGGCGAGTCTGATCTGGGCCGCGGGCGGGTTGGGAACGATCATCGGTCTGGCCGGAGGCAGTCTGGAGGGCTTCGTCAACCTCCCGCTGAACGACAGGATGGCGCTGCGCCTCGTCGGCTTCTACCAGCATGACGGCGGCTATATCGACAATACGCTCTATAACGGCGCGCCTTCGTTCCGCTACACCGTTACTGACGTGAACGGCAACCTCACGACATTCACGCCCAGCAATGCCAAATTCGCGAAGAAGAATTTCAACCAGACGGACACCTATGGCGGGCGGGCAGCGCTGGGCATCGATCTGGACGAGAACTGGACGGCGATGCCGCAGCTCATTTATCAGCACCAGAAGGCCGAAGGGTCATTCCTGTTCGATCCGCGTATGCCGGGTATGCAGGTGCATGATTTCACCGATAGTCACAATCGCGACGAATGGGTGCAGGCTGCGCTCACCATTCGCGGGAAGATCGGCAATTTCGATCTCACTTATGCGGGCGGCTATTTCGACCGCACCGTCGACAATGTGTCAGACTATTCCTATTATACAGTGGCTTATTACGCAAAATATGCAGCCGATGTTAATTATGGCCCGGTCCTCGCTGCGGAATATTTCACTTCTTTCATCAACGCCAGCGGCAACAATATTGACCCTTCCCAATTTGTGCACGGTAATGACAAATATACCAAGCAATCCCACGAGCTGCGTATCTCCTCCCCTTCCGGTGACCGCTTCCGGTTCACCGCAGGCCTGTTCTACCAGCGGCAGACCGACAAGATTGTCGCCGATTATTATATTCCGGGCCTCGCGGCCATTCCCGGATCGCCCGCGGTGCGGACGTGCGGGGACGATATCTTCTGCACGCGCGGGCGGCGCGTGGACAAGGATTATGCCGCCTTTGCTGACGCCTCGTTTGACATAACCCCCAGCATCACCTTGTCTGCGGGGATCAGAGGGTTCAAGGCGAAGAACCATATCCGGGGCTTCTCCGGTTTCTCGTCTCAGGCGACCGATCCCACCAACTCCAAATATTGCATCTCCAATGTGGGCGATCCCAATATTCCCTGCATCAATTATGACAGGAAGACGAAGGAAGATGGTGAGGTTCACCGCGTCAACCTGAGCTGGAAGGTCGATAAAGACCGGATGCTTTATGCGACCTATTCCACCGGCTATCGTCCCGGCGGTAACAACCGCACGCCGGGTATCAACCCATACAAGGCGGACACCCTCACCAACTTCGAGATCGGCGCAAAGACGGCGTGGTTCGACCGGACGCTGTTCCTGAATGTCGCCGCCTACACCGCCAAATGGAAAGATGTGCAATATGGCTTGCCGGGCCAGGGCGGCGTCGTCAGCACCTACAACGCAGGAAATGCGCGCATAAAGGGCGTCGAGGGCGACATCTCGTGGCGCATGGGCGGGTTCACCGTTTCGGGGTCGGCGAGCTATGTCGATGCCAAGCTCACCAGTGACTTCTGCCAGAGGGACGCCAGTCAGAACCCCGATTGCACTTTGGGGATCACCGTTCCCGCAGGAACCCGTCTGCCGACCCAGCCGCATTTCAAATCCGGCCTGACCGCACGCTATGCATTCGATGTCGGTTCGAACAAGGCGTTCGTGCAGGGCGGCATGAACTATCAGTCCGGAACGCGGGTTTATCTGGAAACGCCGGTTCCCTATGATCCCACGTTAAGCGTGATCGACAAAACGCGCGGTTTCGCGACGTTCGACTTCTCGGCGGGAATCGATTTCGATCGCTGGCGCGCGGAGGCCTTCATCCAGAACGCTTTCGACAAGCGCGGCATCCTGAGCTACAACTCGGCCTGCGTTCCCGGGATTTGCGGCGCCTATGCCCGCGCATACCCGATCAAGCCGCAACTGTTCGGGATGAAGCTGGGGACGAAATTCTAGGGCGTTCCATCCCCTACCGAAGCGCCCCGCCGGGACAACGCCCACCGGGTCGTGAACCCGGCGGCGTATCCCGGCCAGTAACGCAAAGGCCTCACACCGCGTTCATCGTGAGCAGGTCGTAGGTCGCGACGACCTCGCCATCCTGATCGGTGACGGTGACGGCCCATTTCACCTCGCCATATTCGCCCGGCTTGCGCATCGCCTTGGACTTGACCGTGAGCGCGACCTTGATCGCCGTTCCCGCAGGCGCGGGCTTCAGGAAACGCAGATTCTCAAGGCCGTAATTGGCGAGAACCGGGCCCGGCGCGGGATCGACGAACAGGCCCGCCGCGAAGGAGAGGATGAGATAGCCATGCGCCACCCGCCCCGGGAAGAACGGATTGGCGGCGGCCGCCTCCTCGTCCATATGCGCATAGAACGTGTCGCCGGTGAAATGGGCGAAATGCTCGATATCCTCCAGCGTGATCGTGCGCGGCGCGGTGAACAGCGTATAGCCGATCTCCAGTTCGCCGAACGTCATGCGAAACGGATGCACCGCGCCAGAGGGCTGCGGCGCGCCGGGGAGCCATTTGTTGACGATGGCCGAAAGCGTACGCGGGCTACCCTGAAGCGCGCTCCGCTGCATGTAATGCTTGATCCCGCGCACGCCCCCCATTTCCTCGCCGCCACCGGCGCGACCGGGGCCGCCGTGGATCAGCATCGGCAACGGCGAACCGTGACCAGTCGACTCCCGCGCGCAATCCCGATCGATCAGCACGATGCGACCGTGGAATGCTGCTGCGCCGAGGATGAAGCGCCGGGCAATCGCCGGATCATAGGTGAAGACGGAGAGCGCAAGCGAACCCATGCCGCGATTGGCGAGCGCGATGGCATCTTCCACGTCCTTGTAGGGCATGAGGGTCGAGACCGGCCCGAAGGCCTCGACATCGTGGACGACCTTCGCGCTCCAGGGATCATCAAGGCGGAACAGCAAGGGGGAGATGAACGCACCCTTCGCGGCTTCCGCCCCCAGCGGTTCCACCGTGTCGATATCACCGAACACCAGTTGCGCCTCGGTCGCGATCTCGCGCGCCTTGTCGCGCACGTCATGCAACTGGCGCAGCGAAGCAAGCGCACCCATCGTCACGCCCTCGGCAGCGGGATCGCCCACCACGACCTTGGCGAGACGCGCCTTGATCGCCTCCTGCACATCGTCGAGGAACGCGGCAGGCACGAGCGTGCGACGGATCGCGGTGCACTTCTGGCCCGCCTTGGTCGTCATCTCGCGCGCGACCTCCTTGACGAAGAGGTCGAACTCCTCCGTCCCCGGCCCGGAATCCGGCCCGAGGATCGATGCATTGAGCGAGTCCTGCTCCGCCACGAAACGGACGGACTCGCGCATCACGACCGGATGGTTCTTGAGCTTGGCGGCGGTGGCGGCGGAACCGGTAAAGGACACCACATCCTGACAGGTAAGATGATCGAACAGATCCCCGACATTGCCGACGATGAGCTGCAACGCGCCCTCAGGCAACAGCCCGCTCTCAATCATGATGCGCACGCACGCCTCGGCCAGCTGCGCACCCTGGGTCGCTGGCTTGACGATCGCCGCCACGCCGCCGATCAGGGTCGGCCCCAGCTTTTCCAGCATTCCCCAGACCGGGAAGTTGAAGGCGTTGATGTGCACGGCGGCGCCCTGCAGCGAGGTATAGACATGCTGGCCGATGAAGGTGCCCTTGCGGCCGATGGGCTCGAAATCGCCATCGGTCAGGATCACATCATCGGGCAGCTCGCGCCGCGCCTTGGACGACATGGTGAACAGCGTGCCAGCGCCACCCTCGATATCGATCCAGCTGTCGCCCCGGGTCGCGCCGGTGGCGGTCGAAAGCGCGTAAAGCTCTTCCTTGCGCTCCATGATCGCGCCCGCCAGCCCCTTGACCATATTGGCGCGCTCGTGGATCGTCATCTTGCGCAGATTGGCGCTGCCCACATCGCGGGCATGGTGCAGCATCGCCGCGAAATCGAGGCCATCGGTGCCGGTCCGCGCCACCACCGATCCATCGACGGCGGAGATGATGTCGGATAGCCCGCTACCGGCTTCGAACCACTGGTCGCGCGCGTAATTTTTCAGCATCAGGGTCATAATATTCTTCCTCGTCGGCAATTTTTTCGCACCATGTCCGCTTCAGCGACCGGTGAAATTCGGCTTTCGCTTTTCCATGAAGGCGGCAACGCCTTCCGCATAATCGGCACTGAACCCAAGTTCGCGCATCAGATCCCGCTCGATTTCCAGCTCTTCGTCGAGGGTCTTGCCAAAGGACGCGCGGATCGCGTGTTTGGTAGCCGCGAGCCCGCGCGTCGGACCGACGGCGAGCTTGGCGGCGAGCGCAAAACCCTCTTCCTCCAGCACCGCGTCATCGACGCATTTCCAGATCAGCCCCCACTCGGCGGCCTGCTCGGCGGACAGAGGCTCGGCCGTCAGCGCCAGGCCCAGCGCGCGAGCCTGGCCAAGCAGGCGCGGCAACACCCAAGTACCACCCGAGTCCGGGATGAGCCCGATATTGGCAAAGGACTGGATGAATTTGGCACCGCGCGCCGCGATGACGATGTCACAGGCCAACGCGATATTCGCGCCCGCGCCCGCCGCAACGCCATTGACCGCGCAGACCACCGGCTTGTCCCGCGACGCCAGCCGTTTCACCAGCGGCGCCCAATATTTCTCGACAGTCTCGCCCAGATCCACAGCCTCCCCTCCCGGAGCAACCGCGCGATCGGCGAGATCCTGCCCTGCGCAGAAGCCGCGTCCGGCACCGGTCAGCAGGATGGCGCGCACCCCATCGTCCGCTTCCGCGGCGTCCAGCACCGTGGCCAGCTCCTCATGCATCTGCGCGGTGAAGCTGTTCAGCCGGTCGGGCCGGTTCAGCATTATACGCGCGACACCGTCCTGCACGACGTATCGAATCGTCTCGCAATCCATCAATTTCATCCCTCGTTTTCATTAATAGACTGCCCGGTCGGACATTTATTGGCAAGGGCAAAATTCGCCGCTAAGAGTGCTGCATGATTTTGAACAGGGATTCGTGCGTCGCCGTCGTGGGTGCGGGGGCAATGGGCAGCGGCATTGCGCAGGTCGCCGCGCGTGCGGGGCATCGCGTTGTCCTCGTCGACACCGGCGAGGGTGCACTCAACCGCAGCAGGGTTGGCCTCACCGGAGCGCTGGAAAAGCTCGTCGGCCAAGGCAAGATGGACGCCCTCGAACGAGACGGCATACTCGCGCGGATGCATTGGACAACCGACATGGCCGAGGTCGCGCCCGCGCGGCTGGTGGTGGAGGCGATCATCGAGGATCGCGCAATCAAGTCCGCGCTGTTCGTCCGTCTGGCGGAGCTGGTCGCGCCGGATGCCATCCTCGCCAGCAACACCTCTTCGCTGTCCATCGACGAAATCGGCGCCCACATCCCCCAGCCGGAGCGCTTTGCGGGGCTGCATTTCTTCAACCCCGTCCCGGTGATGAAGCTGGTGGAGGTGGTGCCGGGCCAGCGCACCGATGCTATGGTCACAGAAGCCCTTCTCGCGCTGATGCAACAGTGGGGCAAGGTCGCGGTGCGGGTGCGAGATGTCCCCGGCTTCATCGTCAACCGGGTTGCGCGGCCCTATTATGCGGAAGGGTTCGCAGCCCTCGGGGAAGGGATCGATGCCGCCGCCATCGATCAGGCGCTCACCGGGGCGGGCGGGTTCCGCATGGGGCCGCTGATGCTCGCCGACATGATCGGCCATGACGTCAATTATGTCGTCGCGCGCTCGGTCTATGACGCCTATGATGGCCATACGCGCTTTCGCCCCCAGCCCAGCCAGCAGGCGCTGTACGAGGGAGGCACGCTGGGCCGTAAGAGCGGCGGTGGCGTCTACGACTATGGCGCATCCCTGCCCCAGCCGGTGTATGTCACGCCAGGTTCGGCGCCAGACAGCATCGGCGTCTCGCGCGATCATCAGGGACTGGTCGCAATCGTGGAGCAGGCGCGTCAGGCTGGCCTTGCGGTCATTGTCGCGGAGGATCTGCCCGCCGATACCCTGAGGGTGGGCGAGGTTGTGATCGCGCTGGGCGATGGCCGCCCCCTCTCCCGCCGTGTCGAAGTCGACGTATTGCTCGATCAGGCGCGTGATTTTGGTGCGGCCGCGACATGGATCATCAGCGCACATACCGACGCGAGCGCCGCCGCTGCCGCCGGGCTGGCGGACCGGCTGGGCAAGCAGACGCTGCTGCTGCCGGATCGCCCGGGTCTGATCGTGCTGCGCACCCTCGCCCAGCTCGCCAACGCCGCGGCGGACGCGGTTGAGGATGCGGTCGCCAGCGCGCAGGACATAGACGCGGCCATGCGTTTTGGCGCCAATCATCCCGAGGGTCCGCTGGAGTGGGCCGGGCGCTACGGCCATGCGCGTCTTGCCGCCGCCCTCTCCCACATCGCGGACGAAACCGGCGATGCGATGTACCGCCCCTCCCCCTATTTCGGAAGCGTGGAGGACTTGGCGCAATGAGCGTATCGGAAGAAGACCGGCTCGCACGCCGGATCGCGGAGCATATGCTCGCGAAGGAAGGCACAGGCAACGCCTGGGGGCTGGTGATCGAGGATGGCGCGGCGGGATATTCCCGGCTTCGCATGACGATCCGACAAGACATGACCAACGCGCACGGCACCGCGCATGGCGGAATGATCTTCGCACTGGCCGATACCGCATTCGCCTACGCCTGCAACAGCCGCAATCAGGCAACGGTGGCAGCAGGCGCATCGATCATTTTTCTCGCCCCCGCGCAAGAAGGCGACATATTGATTGCCGAGGCGCGGGAGGAGTCTATCTCCGGCCGCAGCGGGGCATACAGCGTCGCCGTGCGCACCAGCGATGGACGCGTCGTCGCACATTTTCAGGGCCAATCCCGCGCGATCGGGGGCACCATCCTAGAAACACGCACCGAGGAGACACACAATGGCTGAAGCCTATATCTGCGACGCCGCCCGCACAGCTGTCGGGCGCTATGGCGGTGTCCTGTCGCCTGTCCGCCCGGACGACCTGCTCGCAGTGCCTCTGGCCGCGCTCCGGGAGCGTAATCCCGCGATCCTGGGCAATATCGACGATGTAATCATGGGCTGCGCCAACCAGGCGGGCGAGGACAACCGCAACGTGGCGCGCATGGCCGCGCTGCTGGCCGGGCTGAGCGAGGATACGCCGGGGACGACGATCAACCGGCTGTGCGGATCGGGCATGGACGCGGTCGCGATGGCGGCGCGGACAATCAAGGCGGGCGAGGCGGACATCATCATCGCAGGCGGTGTGGAGAGCATGTCGCGCGCGCCGTTCGTGATGCCCAAGGCAGAGAGCGCCTTCTCGCGCAGCACCGCGATCTATGACACCACTATCGGTTGGCGTTTCACCAACCCGCGCCTGAAGACGGGCTTCGGGGTCGATTCGATGCCGGAGACGGCGGAGAATGTCGCTGATGATTTCCAGATCAGCCGCGAGGATCAGGACCGGTTCGCGGTCGAGAGCCAGCGCCGCGCCTCTGCCGCGCAGAAGAGCGGCCGCTTCGCCGCCGAGATCGTCCCCGTGACGATCCCGCAGAAGAAGGGAGACGCACTGGTGATCGATCAGGACGAACATCCGCGCGAAACCAGCATGGAGACGCTCGCCAAGCTCAAGCCGATCGTCCGGCCCGATGGAACCGTCACGGCGGGCAATGCCAGCGGCGTCAATGACGGCGCCGCCGCGATCATCATCGCCAGCAAGGCGGCGGTGGAGAAATATGGCCTCACCCCCCGCGCCCGCATTCTGGCGGGAGCGGTGGCGGGCGTGCCGCCGCGCATCATGGGCATCGGCCCAGCGCCCGCCAGCAAGAAGCTGCTCCAGCGGCTCGGGCTGGATATCGGCGCCATCGATGTGGTGGAGCTGAACGAAGCCTTCGCCGCACAGGGGCTCGCGGTGCTGCGCCAGCTCGGCCTGCCCGACAATGCCGCGCATGTGAACCCCAATGGCGGCGCCATCGCGCTCGGGCATCCGCTCGGCATGTCCGGCGCGCGCCTCGTAATGACGGCGACCGAGGAACTGATGCGCTCTGGCGGCGCACGGGCGCTCTGCACCATGTGCATTGGCGTCGGACAGGGCATCGCTCTGGCGGTCGAACGGGTGTGAGGTTGGGTATGATGTTGAGAACCACCGGGCTTCATTATATTGGTTGACCGTCCGGTCGGTTTATTATAAAACGATGCTCGCCGAGGGAGTCTAAGAACCATGTACACTACCGAGCTGGACAAGAATGCCGCGCGGCAGACCCCGCCGTTAAGCATGGAAAATCCCGATCTGCTTGCGGCGTTCGAAGCGCGTGTCGCCAATGACGAGTTCATCGAGCCCAAGGACTGGATGCCCGAAGCCTATCGGCGCACCCTCACCCGCCAGATCAGCCAGCACGCGCACAGCGAGATCGTCGGCATGTTGCCGGAGGGCAACTGGCTCACCCGCGCGCCGTCACTGAAACGCAAGGCGATCCTGCTCGCGAAGGTTCAGGACGAGGGCGGCCACGGGCTTTATCTGTATTGCGCGGCGGAAACGCTGGGCACCAGCCGCGAGGAAATGATCGACGCGCTGCATTCGGGCCGGGCCAAATATTCGACCATCTTCAACTATCCCACGCTCAACTGGGCCGACATCGGCGCGATCGGCTGGCTGGTTGACGGCGCGGCGATCATGAATCAGGTGCCGCTCCAGCGCACCTCCTATGGCCCCTATGCCCGCGCGATGATCCGTATCTGCAAGGAAGAGAGCTTCCACCAGCGGCAGGGCTATGACCTGCTGTTGCAAATGATGAAGGGCACGGACGCGCAAAAGGCGATGGTGCAGGACGCAATGAACCGCTGGTGGTGGCCGAGCCTGATGATGTTCGGTCCGCCGGACGACAACAGCCCCAACAGCGCGCAATCGATCCGCTGGCGCATCAAGCGCGAGACGAATGACGAGCTGCGGCAGAAATTCGTCGACGCCACCGTGCCCCAGGCCGAGCTGCTGGGCATCACCGTGCCCGATCCGGACCTCAAGTGGAACGAGGCACGCGGCCATTATGATTTCGGCGAGATCAACTGGGACGAGTTCTACGCCGCGGTGCGGGGCGAAGGCCCGGTCGCGAAGGAGCGCATGAAGGCGCGCCGTGCCGCATGGGACGAAGGCGCATGGGTACGCGAAGCCGCCGATGCCTATGAGGCCAAGCAGGCGGCGCGGCGCACCAGCGCGGCGGCATGATGATTACCCCGAGGTTCCGTGCTCCTGCGAAGGCAGGAGCCCAAGACCTGCAACCTCAGATCTGGGTTCCTGCCTGCGCAGGAACAGCTGCGACAATGCAAAGGATAGAAGGATGAGCAAAGACTGGCCCTTGTGGGAAGTATTCGTGCGCACCCGTGGCGGACTTGATCACCGCCATGCGGGCTCCGTTCACGCACCCGATGCCGAACTCGCCCTGCGCCATGCGCGCGACACCTATACCCGCCGCATGGAGGGCGTCAGCCTGTGGGTGGTGAAGTCGAGCGATATCATCGCATCCGATCCGGCGCAGGCGGGCGAGCTGTTCGCCCCCGCCGAAACCAAGATCTATCGGCATCCGACCTTCTACGACCTGCCCGACGCCGTGAAGCACATGTGATGCGCGACACGCCGCTTTTGCATCTGGTCGTCATCCCAGACGTGATCCGGGATCCAGGGGCTCTGGGTGCGAACATTCTGGATTCCCGCGTGCGCGGGAATGTCGAATTATCTGATGTGGATACAAGCCAATGAACCAACCGGCCGATGCACTTTTCCAATATCTCCTGCGTCTCGGTGACGACAGCCTGATCCTCGGCCAGCGCCTCACCGAATGGTGCGGCCATGCGCCCACGATCGAGGTGGACCTGAGCCTCTCGAACCTCGCGCTCGATCTGATCGGCCAGGCGACCCTGCTGCTCGATTATGCGGGTGAGGTGGAGGACAAGGGGCGCGACGCCGACAGGCTCGCCTTTCATCGCGACGCCGAGCAATTCACCAACTGCCTGCTCGTGGAGCAGCCCAATGGCGATTTCGCACAGACAATGGCGCGCCAGTTCTTCTTCTCCTGCTATAGCGAGCTGATGTTCGCGGAGCTGGAGACGTCGGCCGATCCGCGCCTCGCCGAAATCGCCGCCAAGGCAGTGAAGGAAGTGCGCTATCATGCCGATCTCGCCGCCGACTGGGTGATCCGTCTTGGCGACGGCACAGACGAAAGCCGCCGACGCATGATCGAAGGGCTGGACTGGTTCTGGCGCTTTGTCGACGAGATGTTCGCTATGGACGCAGCGGAAAACGCCCTGGTGCAGCGGGGCGTGGCTGTCGACCGGGCGGCGATCCGGGAAGCCTTCGATCAACGGATCGCCGCCACCCTCGCGCAGGCGGGTCTTGAGGTGCAGGCCAGCGGCTGGCCGCTTTCCGGTGGCCGCGAAGGCCGACATGGCGAGGAACTGTCCCGCCTGCTTGCCGAAATGCAGGTTCTGCCGCGCGCGCATCCTGAAGCGGTCTGGTAGACCCACGCCCGATGCAGCCCGCCCCTGCCCTCGACGATCCACGCGGCGGCCCGATCATGGCGGTGCTTGGCCTTGTGCCCGATCCGGAGATCCCGGCGGTATCGGTGGTCGATCTGGGCATCGTGCGCGGCCTGTTTACAGGCGGTGACGGGGCGCTCAAGGTACGCCTGACGCCGACCTATACCGGATGCCCGGCGACCCAGCTGATCGAGCGATCGGTACGCGAGGCGCTCGACGCGGCGGGCTTTCGCGATGTCGCGATCGAGACCGTTCTGGCTCCCGCCTGGAGCACAGACATGATTTCCGAAGCCGGGCGCGAGAAGCTGCGCGCTTATGGCATCGCGCCGCCCCCTCGGGGCGCCGCCAGCCGTTCGCTGAGAGGCGGCGATGCCGTGGAATGCCCGCGCTGCGGCTCCGCCGACACCCGCGAAGTGAGCCGCTTCGGGTCCACACCCTGCAAGGCGCTGTGGCAGTGCAATGCCTGCCATGAGCCTTTCGACCGATTTAAGTGCCATTGAGGTAGTCATCGTCATTCCCGCGAAAGCGGGAATCCAGCTTGGCCCGTCGCGCGCTGGATCCCGGATCAAGTCCGGGGTGACGAACAGGTAAGGAAGAGAGTATATGTCCACTGGTTTTCACGCTCTGGAGATTGCCGAAGTCCGTCGCGAGATCGAAGACGCCGTCTCGCTGCGTTTCGCTGTACCCGCCGATCTGGCAGATACGTTCCACTTCCTGCCGGGCCAGCACCTGACGCTACGCGCGGATATCGATGGCGAGGACGTGCGCCGCAATTACTCCATCTGCGCCGCGCCACATGAGGGAGAACTGCGCGTCGCGATCAAGCAGGTGACGCAGGGGCGCTTTTCCGGCTGGGCGAACCGCGCTCTTGCCGCAGGGCAACGGATCGACGTCATGCCGCCGCATGGCAGCTTTACATGGATGTTCGACCCGGCGCAGTCCCGCACCTATGCGGGTTTTGCCGGTGGCTCGGGCATCACCCCCATTCTTTCGCTGCTGAAGACCGCGCTGGCGACCGAGCCTGGCAGCCGCTTCATCCTGCTCTATGGCAACCGCTCTACGACAAGCATCATGTTCCTGGAGGAGATCGCGGCGCTCAAGGACCGTTTCATGGGCAGGTTACAGGTCTGCCACTTCCTTGAAGACGAGGAAGGCGATTTCGACATTTTCAATGGCCGTCTCGATACCGCGAAGATGGCGGACGTGCTCGGTGCGCTGGTGGATCCGGCCGATATCGACGCCGCCTTCATCTGCGGCCCCGGCCCGATGATGGACGCGGTGGAGGCGGGCCTCAAGGGCGCGGGCGTGGCGGGAGACCGCATCCTCGTCGAGCGATTCACGGTCGGCGCGATGAGCGAGGCGCAGCTCGCCGCCGCGCGCGAGCTGGAACGCAAGGCCGAAGGCAAGCCGGTGAAGATCACCATCAACGGCCGCCGTCGCACGCTCGCGTTTGATGCCGACAAGGGCTCGATCCTTGAAAATGCCCGCGCCGCAGGGCTGCCCGCACCCTTCGCCTGCAAGGCGGGCGTGTGCGCCACCTGCCGCGCGCGCGTGATCAGCGGCGAAGTGACGATGAAGCAGAATTACGGCCTGTCCGAGGCGGAAGTGGCGCAGGGCTATGTGCTCACCTGCCAGGCGGTGCCGGTGAGCGACGATGTCGAGCTGGATTTCGATGCCTGACGCCGCGCCCGGCATCGTCGTCGATCACCCGGCAGCGGGGATCGTGCAGATACGCCTCAACCGGCCGGAGCGCCGCAACGCGCTGGCGACGCCGCTGCTTCAGGAGATCGCGGACGCGCTGGCTCTCGCCGACGGCGATGAAACCATCAGGATCGCGGTCATCACCGGCGGCGACAGGCTGTTCGCGGCCGGCGCGGACCTCGACGAACTGGCGGCGAGCGGATCGGACGATCCCGTCGAGACGCCGCGCTTTCTCGCCTGGCAGGCCATTCGCGGCTTTTCAAAGCCCCTGATCGCGGCGGTGGAGGGCTGGTGCCTCGGCGCGGGGGCGGAGCTGATGATGTGCGCGGATATGGTGGTCGCCGGGTCGGGTGCCCGCATCGGCCTGCCGGAAACCAATCTCGGCATCATGCCGGGTGCGGGCGGCACCGCGATATTGCCGCGTCTCGTCGGGCGGGCGCGGGCGATGAAGATGGTGCTGACCGGCGAACCGATTACGGCTGAGGAGGCTCTCGCCTGTGGCCTGATCGCCGAGGTGGCGGAAGAGGGCGCGGCGCTGGATGTCGCCCTAAGGTTGGCGGCAAAGCTCGCCGGACGTGCGCCACTGGCGTTGCGGGCGGCCAAGGCGAGCATTCGCGAGGCGCAAACGCTCGACGCCGCCTCGCATCTCGTTGCCGAGCGCCGCCGCTTCATCGCGCTGCTCGGAACCGGGGACAAGGCCGAGGGCATCGCGGCATTCCGGGAGAAACGCGCGCCTGTCTGGCGAGGTCAGTAAGCGGAAGGCTTACCCCGCCACCATGTCATAGGCCATATCGGCAATCGCATCGGGCTTGATCGGGCCGGAGGCGTCATACCAGTGGCCGGTCCAGTTTATCATGCCGAACAACAGCATGGTCTTTGCGCGAGCCTTGGTCTTGTCTTCCGCCAGCCGGGGGTCGATCTCGGTTATCAATGCCTGTGCCGCATCGACCAGCTGGCGCTGCTTTGCCACGATGGCCGCTCGCTTGTCGGCGGGAAGATTGTCGAGATCGTTGAGCAGCACCTTCTGGCGGGCGGCTGCCCCGACATAATGCCGCATGAAGAGGGTTAGGAGAACGCGCAGCTTCTCGCCCGCATCGCCCGGCCGGGCGAGAGCCTCGTCCACATCATCGACGAGGCGGTCGACGTGCGACAACATCACGGCGTAAAGCACATCCTCCTTGGAGGGATAATAATGATAGAGCAGGGACTTGGAGGTCTTGCAGGCCTTCGCGATATCGGACACCGACGCACCGAGAAAGCCGCGCGAGGCGAACAGATCGGCCGCGCGCTCGACTATCGCCTCGCGACGCTCCTCATAATCGGCCGCCTGTGTTCGCGCCATATGCCCCGTGCCTTGTGCGTTACCCTGCGGAAAGGGATAACGGGCCTTCCGGCTGGGTCAACCGGGCATGGCGAATAATCTCAGGCGTCTTCGGCAAACAGGATCGTCACCATGCCTTTGGCGAAGCTCATCAGGTCTTTCCCGGCCGCCCTGTTCTCCTCTGACGCCATCGCGGCATCGAACGTCGCGCGATCGGGGAAGTGCATTTCCGCGATGAGAAAATATTCCGCCTCCCCCATCGGCGAACCCGTCACCCGGTTGACGACCAGCTTCTCCAGACCCGGCACCTTGCGCGCGAGCGGCGCGTGAACATTCTCGTAATGATCGAGAAAGGCCTTTTCGTCTTCCGGCCTTTTGTACAGCGCGATCAGCTTCACGGTCATTGCGTTCGATCCTCCCTCAGTCCAGCGGCCAGCTTTCCAGCACCTGCACGAAGCGGCTCAGCCAGCCATTGGTCTGGTGCCCGTCGACCACACGATGGTCAATAGTGAGCGACACATAGGCCATCGGACGGATCTGGATCGTATCCACGCCATCCACCTCGCGCACCACCACACGCTTCTCGGTCTTGCCGATGCCGAGGATCGCCGATTGCGGCTGGCTGATGACGATCGGCGTAGCGAAGAGCGAGCCGGACACGCCGTGGTTGGATATGGTGAAGGTGCCGCCCTTCATGTCGGCGGGCGTCAGCCGGTTATCCCGCGCGCGTGCCACCAGATCGGTCAGGCTGTGGGCGATGCCAAGCAGCGACTGGCGCTGGCATTGCCGCACCACCGGCACGACCAGCCCCTTGTCGCCCAGCGCGGTGCCTATACCGATATTGACATCGTCGTAGAGTTCCAGCCGGTCATCGAACCAGCGGCTGTTGATCGCCGGGGCGGCCTTCATCGCCTGCGCGGCGGCGGCGAGGAAATAGGCGGTGAAGGTGAGGTTCGCGCCCTCTTTCTCGAATGCCGCCTTGTGCTTGCGCCGGTGCGCCATAATCGCGCTGAAATCGCACTCGAACATGGCGGTGACATGCGGCGCGATGGTCACGGAGTTGAGCATGTTTTCCGCAATGGCGAGGCGCATCCGGTCATGCGGGACGCTCGTCACACCCCCAGCGCTTACGGGTGGCGGCGGAGGCGGAGCGGCAACCTTGGGCGCGGGTGCGCTTGCGGGTGCAGCGTGGGGCGCCGTGGCGCGCGCGGCGACAAAGGCATCGACATCCGCGCGGGTGATGCGCCCTCCCCTGCCCGTGCCGTTGATCTGGGCGGGATCGACCCTGTGCTCCCTCACCGCGCGGCGCACGGCGGGAGACAGCGCCTGCGCAACCGTGGAACCGGCAGCCGCTCGATCGAGAGCCGGGCGTGCGGATACCCCGGCCGCCTGCGCGGGCGCGGCCTCCTCTCGGGCCGTTTCCTCCCCGATACGCAGCCGCCCCAGCAGCGCGCCGGGTTCGGCCTGTGCATCGGTGTCGAGCAGGATCTCGACCAGCACGCCGGACGCAGGCGAAGGCACCTCCTGCGTCACCTTGTCGGTCTCCAGCTCCACCAGCGGATCGTTCTCCCCGATCGGCTGGCCAACTTTCGCAAGCCAGCTGCGCACGATCGCCTTGGTGCCTTCCTGCTCGGCGGGAACGAGAATGTCGATCATGCCCATGATCAGAACTCCAGCAATGCGTCGATTCTGGCGCGGATGCGGTCAACCGACGGCACCGCCCATTCGAGCAGCAGCGGATTATGCGGGCTCGGAATGTCCGGCATCGTCACCCGCGCGACTGGCGCATCGAGGTCCATGAACGCCTCATCCGCCACCACGGCGGCGATTTCCGCACCGAATCCCGCTGTTTGCAGATCCTCGTGCACGATGAGGCAGCGCCGCGTCTTGCGCACCGAAGCCAGCACGGCCTGCCTATCCCACGGCATCAGGGTGCGCAGGTCGATCACGTCGGCGGAAAGCCCGTCCGCCGCTTCCTCGCACCGGGGGACCATCGCGCCCCAGGTGACGATCGTGATATCGGTTCCCTCGCGGACAAACTTCGCCTTGCCGAACGGCAGCACGAAATCATCGCCGGGATAGGGCCGCCGCGCCCAGGCGAGATCGAGCAGGTTGCGATGCTCGAAGAAAATCACCGGATCATTGCCGCGCAAGCTGGCGCGGAGCAGCCCTACGGCGTCCTCTGCGTTCGACGGCACCGCAACCTTCCAGCCCGGATTGTGGACGAAGGCGACCTCGTTGGTCTGGCTGTGCCACGGGTCGCCGCACTTGAAGAAGCCACCGGGAATGCGCACGACCATCGGCGCGGCAAAGCGGTTGTTGGTGCGCCAGCGCATCGTGCCGCAATCGTTGATCTGCTCGGTCGCGGGTTCGGCATATTTGCGGAACTGGATTTCCGGCACCGGCATCAGCCCGGCCAGCGCCATGCCGACCGCGCGGCCGATGATGCCTTCCTCGGACAGTGAGGTGTCGAACACGCGGGCGGTGCCGTATTTCTCCTGCAGGCCTAGCGTGACCGCATGAACCCCGCCCTTGGGGCCGATGTCCTCGCCGAACAGCACGACGCGCGGATTGATTTCAAGCTCGTGATCCAGCGTGCGACGGATCGCCGTCACCATGTTGATGCGCTGGCCCTCCGGCGAAGGCGTTTCCGTTGCTGCGGGAGCGACATAGCCGTGATTGAACATCCCCCCTTCAACCTGCATTTCGCCCTCGAAGAAGACATTGCGCATCACCGTGTCCGGCTGCGACACCGGCCGCGCTTCCGCCGCCTCGCGCGCGGTCTCCGCGGTCGCCTGCGCGTCCTGTTCGATACCCGCCCATTCGGCCTCGCTCAGCAACGCGGGGACGAGATAGTCCCTGAGCTTGGGCAGCGGATCGCGCGCCCATTCCGCCGCCACGAAATCCGCAGGTTTATAGGTCTGGGTATCCTGAAAGCTATGGCCTTCGAGACGCGGCACGGTGAGCCGCAGCATGGCGGGCGCGCGCTCGGTGCGCACATACTGCGTCGCCTCATCAATCAGCCGCGCGGCCTCGGCCGGATCTGTGCCATCGCCAGAAAAGATGCGCAGCCCCTGCCAGCTCGCGAGGTTCATTGCGATGTTGCCGCCCGGCGTCTGGAAGGTGGAGGGCACGGAGATGCCGAAGCCGTTATCCTCGATGTAAAACAGCATCGGCAGCTTCTGCGTCGTGGCGATGGTCAGCGCAGACCAGAAGCCGTTCGATGCCACGGAACCATCGCCGCCCAGCACCACGGACAGGGCATCGTCATAGGCCGGATCGTTCAGCACAGTGCGATAATATTCGATCGCCTGCGCCCAGCCCGCGGTAGGCGTATATTGCGCCCCCACACCGCCGCACATCGGCAGGGCGGACGCGCCCCGGCTGTTCGGATAGTTGAACACCACGCCGATATCGCGCCCGTCGGAATAGCCCCCTGCCCGGCCCATCGCGGAGCCTAGCGCATCCGCGACATCGACGCCCAGCGCCAGCAGCAGCGGCCGCGAGCGATAATAGCCGCAGGTGGCATCCCCTGGGTTGTCGAGGCGGCATCCCAGCAGGATTTGCGCCATGTCGTGCCCGCGCGCCGAAAACTGGTACAGCACCTTCTTCTCGGGAACGAGGCGCGTCTCTTCCATATGATCGAGCGCGCGGGAGAGGTTGACCAGATAGGCGACCCGC
Organism: Sphingobium sp.; assembly: GCA_022652485.1. GTDB lineage: Bacteria > Pseudomonadota > Alphaproteobacteria > Sphingomonadales > Sphingomonadaceae > Sphingobium. The sequence continues at coordinate 26,065 of JALCRK010000025.1, read as the reverse complement.
CACCAGTCGACAGTCTCGTCCGGGGCGTTGCGGAGTGGGTTTTTCAGGGCGGTGGCCATGCTCATCCTCAGTGTGTCGCCGCGACAATTTTTCTGTGGTATTTTTATCGCAAATATATGAAAATGTACGTTCACACTTTAGCACTACATGATCAAATTTGATCAATCTGTTTCACGTTGGATAACATCATGAAAGAAATATCTCTTGACACTCTGGATCGCAAGCTGCTCCGGGTTTTGCAGCGCAGGGCGGACATCAGCCAGCTTGCGCTGAGCGAAGAGGTGGGCGCCTCGCCCGCGTCCTGCTGGCGGCGGCTCAGGTCTCTGGAGGATGCGGGCGTGCTCGGCCCGGTGGTGCGCCTGCTCAATCCGCAAGCGGTCGGCAAGAAGCTGGACATCGTCTGCCAGGTGCGCATGAAGGTGCACGATCTGGAAAGCCGCGCCTCGTTCGAGGCCTTCATCGCGCGCCGGGACGAGGTGATGGAGTGCCTCTCCATGTCCGGCGAATGGGACTATCAGCTCCGGCTTACCCTCACGGATATGGCGGAATATGAGGATTTCCTGATGCGGCATCTGCTGGCGCACCCCACGGTCGCCAATTCCGCGTCGCATTTCGCCCTGAAGCGCATCAAATATACCACCGCGCTGTCGGTGTGATGGGTTAAGCTGCGGTCAGGCGGTCTCGCCATCCGCGAGCGCAACGCCGTGCGCCACCGGCAGCTCCAGCAGGATGCGTTCATTCTCGATCCGCAGCGCGCAGTCCTGCGCCAGGGCGAGGCTGCGTACCAGCCGCATCGAAAAGCCGAGGCCGAGCAGCGGCGCATCGGGCCAGTCGCCATCCGCGCCGTAGCCGGGATCGAGCAGCTCGTGCTCGTCCAGCCCCTTGAGGCGCGCGGGGCGGTCGAGCCCGAGGATCAGCCTGCCGCCCGCGCCATCGGGCTGGAACCACAAGGCTCCCTGCACCATCTCCTGCCCCTGCGTCAGCGGCATCAACGTGCGCACGAGATGCTGGATCATGCGTTCGCACTGCACCGGCTCGACATGGGCGAACGGAAGATGGGCCGACGCGGCGATGCGCAGCCGGGCCTCGCCCTCTTCGCCCGCGAAGGAACGCGCGGCATTCTCGATCACGGCCTGCACATCGACCGCGCTGCGCACCGGGGGAGATCCGGCCTGATCGTCCCGCCCCGCCGCCGCCCGCGCGGCGGTGTCGATATCATCGAACGCGGCCAGCAACCGGCGCGCGTCCGACAGGATGTTGCCCGCCATCTCGCGATAATGCACGCCCGCCGGACCGAAAAGCTGCTGCTCGATGATCTCGGCAAAACCGAGAATGGCATTGAGAGGGGTGCGCAGTTCATGGATCAGCTGGCGCACCGAGTCGAGCGACGGCTGCACATCGGCCACCGGCGGCTGCGTCACCGCCTTGTGGGGAATCTCGTGCATCAGCGGCCGCCGCGCCTGCCCTCGATAGCCCTGGAAGCGCCCCGAACCGGGATCGAAAAACGGCACGGCGGAAAAGCGCCATTCGCCCTCGTACAGCCCCTCGCCGATGGTGAAGCGCCCGTGCTGAAAGCTGCTGCGCCGCGCGAACGCGCCCGCGACATGCCCGTCCGGCCCGGTTTCTCCGGGAAGCGCCATGTGCGCGATGGTGAGGCCCACCAGCGCCGGGCGCGATGCGTCGCCCACCCAGATCAGCGTGCCTTCCGCGTCGGTTTCGAACGGAAACGCGCTCAAAGCCCTCTGATCCTGCGGCGCAGTCCCCTCGCGCGGGACTTCGCGCGGTATCGAAAAACTGGTCCGCCCACCGCTGGTGAAACGCTCGATCCGCTCGACAAGCTGGCGGATCTGGCTGCGTTCGACCGGCTGGCCGACTGCCGCCTCGGACGCGGACGCATCCTGCACCGCCTCATGCGCAGCATCCGCGCCGAGATCGGCAATCGCCGCCGCTCCGACATCGTTGGATACCACTGCGGCGTCACCGAGCACCAGATCGGTCGATCCGAAGGCCTCCAGCGCCCGGCGCGTTTCCGGCCCCATATCCTTACGCCCGCGCAGCACGCCGCGCGCCGTCGGCCCGAGGCGCGAGAGCAGCACCGGCCACAGCGCGTCGGGCAATCGCGCGCGGGACAGCGCCGCAACGCACACCGCCGGGCGATCGCTCGCGAAAAATTCCACCAGCGCGGGCGAGCGCAGCCTGCTGCCCAGCTCCACCACGCTGGCGATGCGCTGCGCCTCGCTCAGTTCCCCGCGCAGATCGTGCAGCCGCGCCACCAGCGCCGCGCGTTCGCTCTGCTGGAGCATGATGCGCCCGGCCTGGTCATATTGCGCCAGCATATCGACGCATTGCCGCCAGAGGCTCGCGGCACCAGTGCCGGTCCTGTCCTCCACCGCAAGAATGGTCTGCGTCAGATCGTTGAAACGCACGCCAAGGTCTCCATCGCCCCCAAGGTGAATCCCTCGCTAAGCCTTTTTACGCTTAGGAAATTCGGCGCCTGAGGGAAAGCCTAGTAAAGGGTTAAAATCAATTCGTCGCATAGTGGGACGGTTGCAAAGCCGGCTCATATTATTATTCTGGCACGATGCGATACGAAAGGAAATGTCCGTGACAGCCCATTCAAGGCTCGACGAAACCGATCTGTCGCTTCTCGCCCTGCTTCAGAAGGACGGGCGCATGACCAATGTCGAGCTGGCGGCGAGCGTTGGGCTGACCGCCCCGCCCTGCCTGCGCCGGGTGAAAGCGCTGGAGCAGCAAGGAGTCATCCAGTCGTACCACGCCGTTATCGACGGCCCTGCGCTGGGCTACACGATCATGGTCTTCGCGATGGTCAGCCTCAAGAGCCAGGCGGAGAGTGACCTGCGCGCGTTCGAGGAGCATGTCGCCGCGCTGCCGGAAGTGCGCGAATGCCATATGCTCAACGGCGAGATCGACTTCATCCTGAAGGTGGTGGCGAAGGATTTGCAGAGCTTTCAGGGCTTCCTCACCACGCACCTCACCTCGGCGCCGAATGTCGCGAGCGTCAAGACCTCGCTTACCATCCGCACATCCAAGAATGAGCCGGGCGTTCCGCTGAAACCCTGAAAAAAAAGGCGGCAGAAGAGCCTGCCACCTTTTGTTTTAGCACATTATCGTCACGCGGCAGGCGCGGCAGGCTTGCGATCGAGCCACTGCACCCAGTATTGCGCCAGCGTGCCGCGCAGGCCGCCCGTCACCTTGGCGAAGGTCGCCTTGGCGCCCTCCTTGTCTCCGGCGCGGGCCTGGGCGATCCCCATGCGCATATTCACCTCGGCGGTATCCACGCCGCCCTTTTGCAGCGCGGTCTGATACAGCGCAACTGCCTTGGCGTTGTCGCCATAGCCCATATAGGCGTCGGCGGTGGCTGCCGCGATCTTGCCGTTGGCGGCCTTGGCGGCATCCGCTGCCGCGGCTGCGAGCGACGCCTTGTCGGCCGCGATCTTGGCGTTGGCCAGCGTCAGATAATCATTGCCGTCCATCGAGGTGAGCACGAGATTGTTGTGCGGATCACGCGCGACGCGGCCAGCCTCGATCACCGATTTGGCTTCGCCGAAGATGCCGCCTTTCATCGCCATCTCGGCATATTCGAGATAATCGGGCTTGATCGCCAGACCGCCGGAAAAGCTCATCAGGCGCAGCAGATCGAGATCTTCGCGGTTGGTCATGGTCGGGCTGTTGCGCTGAAGCACGCGCAGCACGGTGCGCAGGTTTTCGCCCGAGGGATCGGCCGCGAAAGCCATGTTGGCCCAGTCGCCGATCTGCGGCAGGTTGGCGTTGGACGCCTTCCGCACGCCAACCTGATACCATTGCGCCGGAACCTGCTGGCCCGACGCCTTCATCGCGTCGATGCCCTTTTTGAACACGTCCAGCCCGCGCGCGGTTTCCGCGGGGTTGCCAGGGCTCTTGCCCCAGATCGCCTGCGCGAGGATCGGGTACACCTGATCGGTCTTGTAACCCAGGGCTTCCGCCTTCTGGGCATAGGCGATCGCGGAATCATAATCCTTTTTGCTCAGGGCATTGTTGGCGACGATGGTGTTGAACTGGCCCTGCTGGCTCTCGGGCACGAAACCGGATTCCAGCATCCCCTTGAGCGCCTCGTTCTGCATCGCCGCGTCGTTGGCGAGGATGCTGAGGTTGAGCACCATGCTGTTATAATAATATTTGTCGTCGTTGCTCTTCACGCCAGCCTGCGCGGCCGCCATCGCGGCCTTCGCGCCTTCGACATCCTTCTTCTTGATGGCTTCGTCGAGCTTCTGGGCCAGCGGGACGAATGCGGGCGTAGGCTTCAACTGCGGTGCCTTCTCGCCCTTCTCCTTGGCGAGCGCGACAGGCGCGGCAACCCCAAGCGAAACGCCCCCCAAAGCCAGCATCAGTCCCAGTGCGACCGGCGAAACAAAACGCATCATTCCATCTCCTGTTATGCCGGAGCAACCGGCAGAAAGCTGAGCCTTCACAAGGCCGGATAAAGGCGGCCGAGTGAACGGATGTTGAATGGCCGCTTCCATAGCGAGCGATGAAGCGCTTGTCATGCGCGATCAGGCGCTTTACCGACGCCACAGCCCGCTCCGGCGTGCGAAACCACCCTGCTCGTTCCCCTCGCACGCACGCGCAGGCGCGCGCGAGGGGTGACAGGGCCGCATGAACCGGCTAGGACGGGCCATCATTCTTTAACCGCCTCAAACCGAAAAGAGAGTCGCCTTGACCGACGAGACAATGCTCGCCGAACCTTCGGACATCAGCCCCATCGACATCGTCGATGAGATGAAGTCGAGCTATCTCGATTACGCCATGTCCGTGATCGTCAGCCGCGCGCTGCCCGATGTGCGCGATGGCCTGAAGCCCGTGCACCGCCGCATCCTCTATGGCGCGCACGAGCAGGGGTTTGTCGCGGGCAAGCCCTATCGCAAGTCGGCGCGCATCGTCGGTGACGTTATGGGTAAATATCACCCGCATGGCGACAGCTCGATCTACGATGCCCTGGCCCGCATGACGCAGGACTGGTCGATGCGCGTGCCGCTGATCGATGGTCAGGGCAATTTCGGATCGATGGACCCGGACAGCCCGGCGGCGATGCGCTACACCGAGGCGCGTCTCGCCAAGGTCGCCAACGCCCTGCTCGACGATCTCGACAAGGACACGGTCGATTTCACGCCGAACTATGACGGATCGGAGCAGGAGCCGCAGGTGCTTCCCGCCCGCTTCCCCAATCTGCTGGTAAACGGTGCGGGCGGCATTGCGGTCGGCATGGCGACCAACATCCCGCCGCACAATCTCGGCGAAGTGCTGCGCGCCTGCCTTGCGACGATGGACAATCCGCTGATCTCGCTCGAAGAGCTGATGCAGATCGTCCCCGCACCCGATTTCCCGACCGGCGCGCTGATCCTGGGCCAGTCCGGCGCGCGCTCCGCCTATGGCACCGGGCGCGGCTCGATCATCATGCGTTCGCGCCACATCATCGAGGAAGGGCGCGGCGACCGCCGCTCGATCGTGCTCACCGAAATCCCTTACCAGACCGGCAAGAACGGTCTGGTCGAAAAGATCGCCGAAGCCGCGAAGGACAAGCGGATCGAGGGCATCTCGGACATTCGCGACGAGTCCAGCCGCGAGGGCGTCCGCATCGTCATTGATCTCAAGCGCGACGCGACGCCGGATGTGGTGCTCAATCAGCTCTGGCGCCACACCCCCGCGCAATCCTCGTTTCCCGCCAACATGCTCGCCATTCGCGGCGGCAGGCCGGAGCTATTGAACCTCAAGGACATCCTCGACGCGTTCATCCGGTTCCGCGAGGAGGTCATCACCCGCCGCACCAAGTTCGAGCTGAACAAGGCGCGCGAGCGGGCGCATCTGTTGCTCGGCCTCGTCATAGCCGTCACCAACCTCGACGAGGTCGTGCGGATCATCCGGGGGTCTTCGAGCCCCGCAGAGGCACGCGAGAAGCTGCTGGCGCGCGAATGGCCCATGGCCGAGATCGCGCCCTATATCCGCCTTGTCGAGGCGATCGAGACCGAGATCGAGGGCGACACCTATCGCATGTCGGAGCTTCAGGTCCGCGCGATCCTCGACCTGCGCCTCCACCGCCTCACCGCGCTGGGCCGCGACGAGATCGGCAACGAGCTGCAACAGCTTGCCGCCAACATCGCCGAATATCTCTCGATCCTTGCCGACCGGCAGAAGCTCTACGCCGTGATGCGCGAGGAGTTCGAGGCGATCGAGGCCGAGTTCGCCACTCCGCGCAAGTCCACCATCGCCCCAGCGGCCGACGGCATCGACGATGAAGACCTGATCGAGCGCGAGGACATGGTCGTCACCGTGACGATGCAGGGCTATATCAAGCGCACCCCGCTCGACAGCTTCCGCTCGCAGGCGCGCGGCGGCAAGGGCCGCGCCGGCATGGCAACCAAGGACGAGGACGCCGTCACGGAGCTGTTCGTCACCAGCACGCACACGCCGGTGCTGTTCTTCTCGACGCTGGGCAAGGTCTATCGCATGAAGGTGTGGCGCCTGCCCGAAGGCGGCCCGGCGACGCGCGGGCGGCCGATGGTCAACCTGCTGCCGCTGGCCGAGGGCGAGACGATCCGCACCGTGCTTCCCCTCCCCGAGGATGAGGAAAGCTGGAAGGATCTGCACGTCATGTTCGCCACCGCGAACGGCACCGTGCGCCGCAACAGCATGGATGCCTTCGCCAACATCCCCTCCAACGGCAAGATCGCGATGCGCTTCGATGACGATAGCGACGATCGCCTGATCGGAGTCTCGCTGCTTACCGAGGACGACGACGTGCTGCTCGCCACCCGGCAGGGCAAGGCCGTGCGCTTCGCCGCAACGGATGTGCGCGAGTTCCAGTCCCGCACCTCGACCGGCGTGCGCGGCATGACCCTGCGGCAAGGCGACGAGGTGATTTCCCTCTCGATCCTCCACCGCGTCGGCACCACGCAGGAAGAGCGTGAGGCCTATCTGCGCTTCGCTCCCTGGAAGGCGGAAAAGGAAGGCGAGCCGGAATTGACGCCGGAACGCTTTGCCGAGCTGGCAGAGCAGGAGCAGTTCATCCTCACCGTCTGCGCCAACGGCTATGGCAAGCTCTCCTCGGCCTATGAATATCGCCGCACCAATCGCGGCGGCCAGGGCATTACCAACATCGACAACATCGCGAGGAACGGCCTCGTCGTCGCGAGCTTCCCGGCGACCCGTGAGGATCAGCTGATGCTGGTGACGGATCAGGCCAAGCTCATCCGCATGGGCCTCTCCTCGATGCGCGTGATCGGCCGTGGCTCTGCGGGCGTGCGCCTGTTCAACGTCGCGGACGAGGAACATGTCGTCTCCGCCGCCAAGATCGGCGAGAGTGGCGGGGATGAAGACGCAGGCGAGGCTGCGGAGGCCACGGAATAATCCATCATTCCGGACGCCTGCCCGTCATGCCAGCGCAGGCTGGCATCTCCTGCGGTATCGCGCAAATTCCGGAAACCCCAGCCTACGCTGGGGTGACGGCCTTTGGAAGACACAAATGACCGACCTCTTCGCCTTCAAGATCCTCACCCGCGACCAGTGGACGCAGTGGCGCGCGGAGGGCGACTTTGCCGGCGCGCCGGTGGACATTGCCGATGGCTATATCCACCTCTCCGCGCGGGATCAGGTGGCCGAGACGGCGGCGAAGCATTTCACCGGGCAGGATGACCTCATCCTCGCGATGATCGACCTCCCCGCGCTGGGCGACAGCGTGAAGTGGGAAGTCTCACGCGGCGGCGCGCTCTTTCCGCACGTCTATGGCACTATCCCGATGAGCGCCGTTACCACCAAGGCCGTGCTCCGCCTCGATCCTTCGGGACGACACGTGTTTCCGGCCGGGTTTGGCGGTTAATCCGCCGGAACGAAGCGGCACATCGCGCATTGATCCTCCAACGATATCGAAGGAGACTGGCAATGCGTAAGATAATGGCAATCGCGCTGATGTTGGGCATCGCAGGCATGACTTCTGCCTGCTCTACACTGGTCGGCGCAGGTGTAGGCGGCGCTGCAGGTGCGGGTGTTGCAGCCGCTACCAAGGGCGACGTCAAGAAGGGCGCGGCCGTGGGCGCAGTCGCCGGCGGCGTGATCGGTACTGTGGCCGACTGAATTTTGCGAGAAACATACAGAAAAGCGCGCTGCTCGCGGAGACCCGAAAGAAAGCAGCGCGCTTTTCCGTTGATAGTGTCCTTCAGGCGAAACGCGCTGCGCTCCCGTCACGACGATGAAGGATTGCGGCAGCATTGCCTTTTCCGGCCACCACCTCTTCCGGTGACATGCGGCTTAGCATCGCCTCGATATCCGGCAGGTTCAGGCTTGGATAGCTATAGTGCCCTGCCGTCCCCGCTGTCCGCACCAGCCGCGCCGCTGTTGCCAGTCCCAATCGCGCTCCGTCGATACGCGCTTGTCGTTCGGTCCCTAGCCGATGATGCGCCAGAATATGGCTCAAGCCATATTCGTCCATCCTGTCTTCCTTGAGCACGCCGATGACACGGTGAAGGATCACCCAGTTCAGCGGCGCGGCCTTTTGCAGAAGCAGGATCGTGGCGTCCCGATCTGCCCGTGTTACAATGACTGCACCTCTCTTTTCTTCATCCTCGGTTAGCATGGCTTTTTCCCTTAAGTCATTGCCCCTTAAAGATATTTTTGACCAGAGACTCCTCAACATCCCCCTTTTTAGTATCCCTAACCACCCATTTACCACGAGGCGCGGCAGCCGTTTTTCATTTGCGCCCCTCGCCTTTTGTGTGCCGTGCCGTTATGCGCGCCGCATGACACATCAGGTGCACATCATCGGCGGCGGCCTCGCCGGATCGGAAGCGGCGTGGCAGCTTGCGGAGGCGGGCATCACGGTCCGCCTTTCGGAAATGCGCGGCGCGGGCCACATGACTCCTGCGCACCAGACGGACGGGTTCGCCGAGCTGGTCTGTTCCAACAGCTTCCGTTCGGACGACGCGGACAAGAACGCCGTCGGCCTGCTCCATCAGGAGATGCGCGATCTCGGCTCGCTGATTATGGCGCAGGCCGAACCCGCCAAAGTGCCTGCGGGATCGGCGCTGGCGGTGGACCGGGAGGTCTTTTCGGCAGGCGTCACCCGTGCGTTAAACGATCATCCCAACATCGAGATCGTGCGCGAGCGGATCGATGCCCTGCCCGCCTCGGGCATGACCATCGTCGCCACCGGGCCATTGACCGCCGGGCCGCTCGCGGAGAGCATCGCCACCGCGACGGGCGCGGACAGCCTCGCCTTTTTCGACGCCATCGCCCCCATCGTCTATCGCGACAGTATCGATATGGACATCTGCTGGATGGCGAACCGCTGGGACAAGATCGGCCCCGGCGGCGGCGAGGGCAAGGACTATATCAACTGCCCGATGGACAAGCCGCAATATCAGGCCTTCGTGCAGGGGCTGCTCGACGGCCCCAAGACCGAGTTCAAGGAATGGGAACAGAACACACCCTATTTCGAGGGCTGTATGCCGATCGAGGTGATGGCCTCGCGCGGGCCTGAGACCCTCCGGCATGGCCCGATGAAGCCGATGGGGCTGGATAATCCGCGCACCGGGCGCTGGCCCTATGCGGTGGTGCAGCTGCGGCAGGACAATGCGCTTGGCACGCTCTTCAACATGGTCGGCTTTCAGACCAAGCTCAAACACGCCGCGCAGGTGGAGCTGTTCCGCACCATTCCGGGGCTGGAAAAGGCGGAGTTCGCGCGCCTCGGCGGCCTGCATCGCAACACCTTCATCCAGAGCCCCAAGCTGCTGGACCAGACGCTGCGCCTGCGGAGCGCGCCGCATATCCGCTTCGCCGGGCAGATGACCGGGTGCGAAGGCTATGTCGAGAGCGCCGCGATCGGCCTCATCGCCGCGCGCTTCGCGATTGCGGAGCTGGCGGGGCGCGCGCTCACGCCACCGCCGGTGACGACCGCGCTGGGCGCGCTGCTCAGCCATGTAACTGGAGGCGCGGAGGCGAACACCTTCCAGCCCCAAAATTTCCAGCCCATGAACGTCAATTTCGGCCTGATGCCGCCGCCAGACGAGGCGACGAAAAAGAAGGACCGCAAGCTCGCCTACACGGCCCGCGCACGGGTCGATTTCGCCCGTTGGCGGTCAGAAACCGGAGCCGTTACCGCTTCCTGACGAACTCCGCGCGCAGCACCAGCCCCTTGATCCCGTCATATTTGCAGTCGATCTCCTGCGCGTCGCCGGTGAGGCGGATCGACTTGATCAGCGTGCCGCGCTTCAGCGTCTGGCCTGCGCCCTTTACGTCCAGATCCTTGATCAGCGTCACCTGATCGCCATCGGCCAGGATATTGCCCACCGCGTCGCGCACCTCGACCTGATCGGCGCCCGCCTGCTGGGCCGCCACTTCAGACGCGGGCAGCCACTCGCCGCTCGCCTCGTCATACACATAATCCTCGTCGCTGGTCATGGTTTGCTATCCTGTCGTCTGATCCCGAGGGATCAGCATTTGCACTTCGGTTTCTCTTCCGGTTTGGGCGCAGTGGTCGCAAACTCGGCGCGGGTCAACTTCTTGTCGCCATTGGCGTCCGCCCCGGCAAAGCGATCGGCGGTCTTCACCGCCCATTCCTCGAACGAGAGCAGGTTGTTGCCGTCCGTATCGAGCTTTTTGAAATCCTTGGTCCGGCTCGCCATCATCTCGGTGCGGGTGATGATGCCGTCGCGGTTATGGTCATAACGGCCGAAGCGCTTCGCCTCGCGGTCTTCCGCGCGCGCTTCCGGAGGCATCGGCGGCGCGACGCCAACGGCATTGTCCGCGCCTTCCGGCAGCTCCTCGCTATAGGTCGACGGCGCGGAAACCGGCGCGGGTGCCGCCGCGCGCCGCTGCTCCGCCCGCCCCTGCCACCAGAAAAGCCCCGCCGCCACCAGCACCAGGCCAGCTACCGCGCCCGCCACAAATCGCGTCATCCCGCCCCCTTAACGCCCCAGAATCTGCAACCTCAGCAGTCTCATATACAGCCCCGGTGTCAAGTGCGGCGGCGCGCTCTTGCCGTTGCGCACATCGCCGAGCGCCACCCCCGCCATCATCGCGAGCGGACGCGGCAACGGCGCGAGATCGACCGCATCGCCCTTCGAACGCGCCAGGGTCAGCGCCCCGGCCTTCAGCGCCGCATCGTCGAGATGCCCGGCAAGATCCCACAGCGCCCACACAGCGCCCGCCGTGGCGAACCGATCCGCGTGCTCCGCCGCCAGCGCGCCGAACAGGCCTGCTCCCCTCCCCGCCGCATAGGCGGTGAGCATCTCCGCCGCGTCCCTGTCGCCGCCAACGATCAGCTCCTCCCAGCCATCGACAAGCGCGATCAGCCCGGCCTGCGCCTCCGCAAAGCCCGCCATCGCGCGCAGGGCCAGCAAATCCGGGGCGCGATGCTCCGGCCCCGGCTCCTGCGCGGCAAGACCATCCCGCCACCACGCCAGACGAATCTGGGCCATGATCGGCTCCCGCGCCTGTCGGGCGATGTGCGCGCAGGCATTATCGAGCGCCATCACCTGAACCGCGCGCCCATGCGCGCGCCCGGCTGAGGCACAGACAAGCCTTTGAAAGGGCGAAATTTCGGGGTTTGCGGCCATGTCTTAACGCCTTCTTAATTCCACGAAATCACCAATTCTTAAGACCTGATCCGCTATCCGTCATGATCGCTCGAAATGCGCCCGTGCGCCATCCCCGGCCGTGCGCGCAATCGAGACATAACATTGTGGGTGAACAATCGCATGGCACGGAAAATGGACGGGCAAAAGGGCTTTCTCTCCCGCCTCCTGCACAACGAGGCGGGCAATGTGCTGTTCATGACGGCGGCATTCCTGATTCCCCTGCTCGGCCTCGTCGGCGGCGGCGTCGACATGAGCCGGCTCTACCTCGCCAAAACCCGCCTGCAACAGGCCTGCGACGCGGGCGCGCTCGCCGGACGCAAGGCGATGGGCAACGGGAGCTGGACCACTACCGGAACCGGCAATACCGAGGCCCGCGCGATCAACATATTCCAGGGCAATTTCAAGGACGGCGATTTCGGCGCCACGGGCGTGACCGACACGGCTAACGGAATCACCGCGTTCCCCACCTACACCGAGTCCGGCGGCGTCGTAACCGGCAAAGCCAAGATCACCATGCCGATGATGGTGATCAAGGTGCTTGGCATCACCACCAAGTCAATCAGCGTTGCCTGCACCTCGAAGATGGAAATCCCGAATACCGACGTGATGTTCGTGATCGACAACACCGGCTCGATGAACTGCCAGGTGGCGCATAGCGGCTATAGCTGCCCCGGCGGCGACAATAACGGCGTCGAGGACTCGGCAGCCAAGATGAAAGGCCTGCGCTCCGCCATCAAGTGCTTCTACGAGGCGCTGGCGAAGATCGACACCACCGAGAATTGCGGCTCCACGCCCTCCGGCACGGTGACCGCGCAAATCCGCTTCGGCTTCATGCCTTATTCGGTGAATGTGAATGTCGGCAAACTGCTGCCGAACAGCTTTCTCGCGGATACATGGAGCTATCAGTCGAGAACGCCAGATACGACCTATGTTTATGCGTGGACCGCGGGCACCGAAACCAGCGTAAGCTGGGGAAGCTGGCCATCCAATCCCTCCGGTCTGTCCAATGCATCGACCTATTCGGGATGGAGCAACATCGCCACCTCAGGCGGCACCACCGTCACTATCAACAGCATAACCTATACGAAGAGGCCGAGCGGCTATAACAGCACCACCTGCCCGGCGCTCAATACGTTGGAACCCAATACCCTGCTTGCTTACACATACACCACCAGTGTTCAAACCGCGAGCGCCACGAGTACGAGTACGCCAACCTATCCCGCTGATACAGTGCAAACTCTTAACTACTCGCAGGGCGACAACCGGCAGGCAATTGGATATCGCTACAGATGGACGACGAGCGGCGGCGGTTCATGTCGTCTGCAAAGCTCGAATACCTATAATTACACCATTACGCGCACAGGTACTTCGACCAAACCCCTCACTTGGACCCAATATCCCAAGATGGTTTACAAGCAGGTCGCCTACAATGTCTCCAGTCTGAAAGCTGGTGGATCGACATGGAACAATGCGGTAACACTGCCGGTCGGCACAACCCTCTCGGTTAAACTGTCGGGTTCCCTGAGCTCCTCCAATATTGTTGTCGAGCAGGATGTGAGCGTGCCCTGGGGCGGCTGCATCGAGGAACGGCAGACCTATCAGAACACCAACAGCAGCACGATCACCACGACCGACTGGAACCCCATTCCGGCAACGGCTTTCGACACGGATTTCGTCACTGTACCAAGCAGCGGCACCGCGGGTACGCAATGGGGACCAATCCTGCCGAACGCCGTCTGGGCGCGCTATACAGGAACGAGCACCGACACTATCGCCGATGTCGTCACCACAGCGGATCTCAGCCGCAACTACAGCTATTCCTGCCCATACGAAGCGAGAAAGCTTCAGGTCTGGTCCACGGCCAGCTCGCTGGAGACATATCTCGGTAGCCTGTTCGCCATCGGCAATACCTACCATGATATCGGCATGGTGTGGGGCGCGCGCTTCATTTCTCCGACCGGCATTTTCGCCAGCGAGAACGCCGCCACACCTTCGGGCCAGCCGATCCAGCGCCACATCGTCTTCATGACGGACGGCGACACCATGACAACCACCGACAATTATTCGGCTTATGGCGTGACCTGGTGGGACCGCCGCCAGACGAGCTATGCGCCCAGCAGCACCAATACCAACAATATCGTCAACTCGCGCCTCACCGCGCTGTGCTCGGCGATCAAGAACCAGAACATCACGCTCTGGGTCGTGTCCTATGGCGGCGGCACCAACACCACCACCGAGACGCGCCTTCAGAACTGCGCCAGCACGCCCAACGCGCCGAATGTGGCCAACACGCATTATTTCAACGCGACCGACACCACGACGCTGATCGCCAAATTCCAGCAGATCGCGGCCGAGATCGCCGACCTGAGGCTCATCAGCTGATGCGCGCGCTGTCCCTCCTCGGCAACGATCGCGGCATTGCCGCGACCGAGTTCGCGCTGATCGCACCCATCTTCGCGCTGTTGATGATGGGATCGGCCGATATCGCCCACACGCTCTACATGCAGACCGTCCTTCAGGGCACGATCCAGAAGGCCGCGCGCGACAGCTCGCTGGAATCCGGCACTGCCACCGCGACGCAGACCACCATCGACGGACGTATCCGCGCGGAGGTCAAAAAACTCAATACCGCGCTGGCAGATTCGGACATCGCCATCACGCGGCGTTATTACAAAACTTTCTCCACCGCCTCCGCCGCACAGGCCGAGACCTGGACCGACACCAACAGCAACAGCACCTGCGACAATGGCGAGCCTTATACCGACGCCAACAACAACAACACGTGGGACAGGGACGGCGGCAATGCGGGCCAGGGCGGCGCGCGCGACATCACCGTCTATAATGTCACTGTCAATTATGCCCACATGTTCCCGCTGTGGAAGTTCATCGGCGCATCCGGCACCCAAACCCTGAAGGCAACGACCGTTCTTGCGAACCAGCCTTATGGTGCGCAGACCCAATATGCCGCCGCGACGACGAGGAATTGCTAGTGCGCATCCTCAACCCCCTGCGCCGCCTTTCATGCCTGCTGCATCAGATCGCACGGGACAGAAGCGCTATCGCCATCGTCGAATTTGCGGTAGCGCTTCCTTTCCTGCTGGTCACCATGCTGAGCCTCACTGAGTTGACGAACTTCACCATCGTTCGGATGCGCGTAGGTCAACTGGCGCTGCAGGTGGCCGACAACGCCTCGCGCATGGGACGCATTCCCACCGGCGGCACCGGAAACCCGCAGGTGACGGAAACCGACATCAACGATCTCTTCACCGGCGCGGACCTGCAGGCGAAAAATCTCGCTATCTATACCCACGGCCGCGTCATTCTCTCCAGCCTGGAGGCAACCGCGAACCCCAATACCGCAGGAACCTTCACGATCCGCTGGCAGCGTTGCCGTGGCGTCAAATCCTCGGTTTCGACCTGGGGCGTGCAGGGTGCTACCGCACTCAACGGCATGGGGCCGACCGGGCAGGTCGTCACCACGCCTGACGACACCGGTGTGATGTATGTCGAGGTATTTTACGATTACCAGCCGCTGTTCGCCTCGGGGCTGGTGCCGCACACCACCATCAGGGAAAAGGCAGCGATGATCGTGCGCGATAGCCGGGATTATACCGGAAACGGGGGCACCGGCGTCTATAACACCGTCGGCGACCCCGTGCACAGCTGCGATCAGTTCACGACGACCTGATACAAGGCGGCGCGGGCAAACGCCCGCACCGCAACCTGCTCAGCCCTTGTAGCACACCTTCTTCGCCGCCGCGACGACGCGCGCCGCGTCGATCAGCGCGGCTTTCTCAAGGTTCGCCGCATAGGGCAGTGGCACATCCTCGTTGGTGACGCGCTGGACCGGGGCGTCGAGGTCGTCGAAGCCCTGCTCCATGCACACGGCCATGATCTCGCTCGCGATCGAGCAGACCGGCCAGCCTTCCTCCACCACCACGAGGCGGTTGGTCTTTTTGAGGCTGGCGAGCACCGTGCCGGTATCGAGCGGGCGCAGCGTGCGCAGGTCGATCACTTCCGCATCGATGCCCTCTGCCGCCAGCGTCTCCGCCGCCTCCAGCGCGATGCCGACGCCGATCGAATAGCTCACCAAAGTCACGTCCGCGCCCGCGCGCACGATCCGCGCCTTGCCGATGGGCAGCACATGATCGTCGAGCACCGGCACATCGAAGCTGCGGCCATAAACCAGCTCGTTTTCGAGGAACACGACCGGATCGGGCGAACGGATCGCGGCCTTGAGCAAGCCCTTCGCGTCCGCCGCGTCATAGGGGGCAATGACGATGAGGCCCGGCACCGCCGCATACCAGGGCGCGTAGTTCTGGCTGTGCTGCGCGGCGACACGGCTCGCCGCGCCGTTGGGACCACGAAACACGACCGGACAGCGCATCTGCCCGCCGGACATATAATTGGTCTTCGCAGCGGAGTTGATGATCTGGTCGATCGCCTGCATCGCGAAGTTGAAGGTCATGAACTCGATCACGGGGCGCAACCCGCCCATCGCCGCGCCCACGCCGACGCCCGCGAAGCCATGCTCGGTGATCGGCGTATCGATCACGCGCTTGGGGCCAAACTCCTGCAACAGCCCCTGCGTCACCTTGTATGCGCCCTGATATTCCGCGACTTCCTCGCCCATCACGAACACACGCCCGTCCGCGCGCATTTCCTCGGCCATCGCATCGCGCAGCGCCTCGCGCACCGTGAGCTTGACGAACTCCGTGCCTGCCGGGATTGCGGGATCGGTCGCCACGGAGGGAGCAGGCGCTGGCGCGCTAGCGATCGCAACCGGAGCGGGCGCCGGGGCCGGGGCTGGTTCCGGCGCCGCGGCTGGCATGGACGGAGCGGCTTCACCGCCCTCGCCCGCCATCGTCGCGATGACGGTGCCGACCTTCACGCCTTCGGTTCCGGCGGGCACGAGAATCTGCCCCACCGTCCCCTCATCGACCGCTTCGAACTCCATCGTCGCCTTGTCGGTCTCGATTTCGGCGAGAATGTCGCCGGATTTCACTTCGTCGCCTTCCTTCACCAGCCATTTGGCCAGCGTGCCTTCCTCCATCGTCGGGGAGAGCGCGGGCATTTTAATCTCGATTGCCATCAGTATGTCTCCACCAGAACGTCAGTATAGAGCTCGCCCAGATCCGGCTCTGCGGCCGTTTCGGCGAAGTCCGCGCTGTCGTTGACGATCTTGCGGATATTCTGATCGATCTCCCTGATCTCGTCGGCGGTGACGCCCGCCGCTTCGAGATGTTTCTTCACGCCCTCAATGGGGTCGGATTTCTCCCGCATCTCCTGCACTTCCTCGCGCGAGCGATATTTCGCCGGGTCGGACATCGAGTGGCCGCGATAGCGGTAGGTCTTCATCTCCAGCAGGATCGGGCCATTGCCGCCCTGCACCCATTTCAGCGCCTCTTCCGTCGCGCCGCGCACCGCGAGCACGTCCATGCCATTCACCTGAAGACCGGGGATACGGAAAGACTCGCCGCGCCGGAACAGCTGGTCCTCGGCGGAGGAGCGGTTGACGCTGGTGCCCATCGCATATTGGTTGTTCTCGATCACGAAGATGATCGGCAGCTTCCACAGCTCGGCCATGTTGAAGCTCTCGTAGACCTGGCCCTGGTTGGACGCGCCATCGCCGAAATAGGCGACGCACACGCCGCCATCCTCGCTATATTTGTGCGCGAAGCCGAGGCCCGTGCCGAGTGACACCTGCGCACCGACGATGCCGTGGCCGCCGTAGAACTTATGCTCGACGCTGAACATGTGCATCGAGCCGCCCTTGCCTTTGGAGATGCCCGCCGCGCGGCCGGTCAGCTCGGCCATGATGGCGTTGGGATCGATACCATAGGCCAGCATGTGCCCGTGGTCGCGATATCCGGTGATGACGCTGTCCTTGCCCGGCGTCAGCGCGGACTGGATGCCGACCGCGACCGCTTCCTGGCCGATATACAGGTGGCAGAAGCCGCCGATAAGGCCGAGGCCGTAAAGCTGGCCCGCCTTTTCCTCGAAGCGGCGGATGAGCACCATCTGGCGATAGAATTCCAGCAGCTCTTCCCTGGTCGCGGGATAATTTTCGGGGATTTCCGGGCGGGCCATGTTGTGATCGGCCTTGGCGGGAGCGGAGGCACCCGCAGGTTTCGGCGCCGGCGTTTTTGCCGGTCGCGACGTGGAGGGTTTAGCCAAGGGAAGACATCCTTTTTTCTTTCACTGGGGAGTGAAGCCCGACCATAGGCCGCACGTCTGGATAATCCATTAAAATGCGCACCTGCATCCTATATGGTACAAAATGGCAAAAATCATTAGACGGAGGCGTTAAAGCGCCCGCGGATCGCGCTCAGTGTAGCGGCACGACCACTTCGTCGGGATGGCCGACGTTCAGCTCCTTGCGAATCAATTCGTCCGCGAGATCGGGATCGACATGGCGCGGATCCAGCCGGTTCACCCGGTTGGCGATGCGTGCGCGCTCCGCCTGCACGACCTTGAGCTCGGCCCTGCTGTCATGCAGCTGCCGGCTGTAGCCCCCCCAGGCGAGCAGGCCGTTGCCGCCGAATATGGCATAGCCCATCAGCAACATCACCAGCAGCACGGCGATCGCCGGACCAAAGGCCGACGAAAACAGGGATTTAAGCCTCAGCAGATGTGCCATGCGCACTTTGAATCACACTCGATTCCACGGCGCAACCGAAAAATGGTTAAGCGCCGCGATTTGCGACAAAATAATGACTCATGATAAGGACGCGGGCAGCAACCCTGCTGCCCGTCCGGAAAATCAGCGGAAGATGGCGCGTCCGGCGTAGTGCGCGACATCGCCCAGCTCTTCCTCGATGCGGATGAGCTGGTTGTACTTTGCAAGCCGGTCGGACCGCGCGAGCGAGCCGGTCTTGATCTGGCCGCAGTTGGTGGCGACGGCGAGATCGGCGATGGTCGCGTCCTCGGTCTCGCCCGAACGGTGCGACATCACGGCAGTGTAGCGCGCGCGATGCGCCATATCGACGGCGGCCAGCGTCTCGGTGAGCGAGCCGATCTGGTTGACCTTGACCAGCAGCGAGTTCGCCAGCCCCTTCTCGATCCCCATCGCGAGGCGCTTGGGGTTGGTGACGAACAGGTCGTCGCCCACCAGCTGAACCTTGTCGCCGATTTTGTCGGTGAGAAGCTTCCAGCCCTCGAAATCATCCTCGCTCATGCCATCCTCGATCGATTTGATCGGATAGCGCGCGGTAAGGTCCGCCAGATAATCGGCCATCTCGGCGGGAGTCAGGCTCTTGCCCTCGCCCACCATCTCATATTTGCCGTTCTTGAAGAACTCGGTCGAGGCGCAGTCGAGCGCCAGCATCACGTCGTCCCCGGGCTTGTATCCCGCCTTCTCGATCGAGGCGAGGATGAAGTCGAGCGCGTCGGTGGTGGAGGAGAGGTTGGGCGCGAAGCCGCCCTCATCGCCCACGGAGGTCGCCAGCCCCTTGTCGTGCAGGCCTTTTTTAAGCGTATGGAAGATCTCCGCGCCGATGCGCACCGCGTCGGCGATGCTTTCCGCGCCGACCGGCATGATCATGAATTCCTGGAAATCGATCGGGTTGTCGGCATGTTCGCCACCGTTGATGATGTTCATCATCGGCACGGGCAGCACATGCGCCTGCACGCCGCCGACATAGCGATAGAGCGGCAGGCCGCGCGCATCCGCCGCCGCCTTCGCCACTGCGAGCGAGACGCCCAGAATGGCGTTGGCGCCGAGCTTGCCCTTGTTGTCGGTGCCATCGAGCGCGATCATCGCGCCGTCGATCTCGGCCTGATCCTCGGCATCCATGCCGACGACGGCTTCGGCAATGTCGCCATTCACCGCCTCGACAGCGGCGAGAACGCCCTTGCCGAGATATTTGCTCTTGTCGCCATCGCGCTTTTCCACCGCCTCATAGGCGCCGGTCGATGCACCGGAGGGAACCGCCGCACGCCCGAAGCTGCCGTCTTCCAGCAACACATCGACCTCCACGGTCGGATTGCCGCGGCTGTCGAGGATCTGGCGGGCGTGGACGTCGAGAATGGCGGTCATCTGGGCTTCCTTCGGATCTGCGCCGGGCGGATGCCGCCCGTTTACGCGCGCCCGCTTAGCCAGCACCGCCCGCCAAGGCAAGGCGCAGCGATGGTTAAGGCAGTTTTTTTGATGCGATCGGGGTGAAATTCCGCGCGGGAACTGTTATCTATGCCGCTGGTTATCGTGGCGAGCGCATTCCGCTGGCGCCGCAATGCATTGGAAGGATAAGGACTATGGCTGAAGCACAGGAAATTGCCCCCACGCCCAAGCGCGCTGGCCGCAAACCCGCCTCCGAGGCGAAGGCATCGGTCAAGAGTCCGCGCCCCCGTGGTCGCCCCAAGAAGGCCGCCTCTGATTTTGCGGAATCGATCGAGCTGGCCAATGCCGCCGTCGCCTCGGCCAAGAAGGCTGCGCGCGCCAAGATCGACAGCGCGACCAGCACCGCCAAGAGCAAGGTCCAGGGCGCGAAGGATAAGGTGCAGGACGCCAAGGAGAGCGTATCCGCGTTCGACTGGAAGGGTCAGGCCGAGCAGGTGAAATCGCAGGCGACCCAGATGGCGCGCGACACCGCGACCACCGCCAAAGCCAAGACCAGCACGGCGATGGATGGACTTGCGAAGCTCATCACCGATACCGCCCAGACCGTCGACAGCAAGCTGGGGCCGCAATATGGCGATTATGCCCGGCAGGCCGCCAATGCGGTTGCGGGCGCGGCCAAATCGCTCGACAGCAAGGATGTGGACCAATTGCTCGGCGAAGCGCGGGATTTCGTGCGCAAGAGCCCTGCCGTCGCGATCGGCGCCGCCGCCATTGCGGGCTATGTGCTGATGCGCCTTGCCAGAGGCTCTTCGAGCGAAGATTGAGCACTGGCTCGAGGGGGCACAGAGTGAAGCAGCGCAGCAGTTCCGGTTGGGCGCCCGAGGCGGAGGACCATCCGGGAGAAGATGGGGCGGATACCATGTCCGCACCGGAGGGATTTCCCGGCATTCTGGGGCTCGTCGGACATGCGCTGGCGGAAGGCCGCCTCTATGCCGAAACCGAAATCGAGCGGCAGAAGCTGCGCGCGCGCGTGCTCGGCGCGGCGGGCAGGGATACGCTGCTGCTCGCCGTCTCCGCGCTGTTCCTCCTCTTCGGCGCGCTGACCACGTTGCTGATCGGCTGCGTCTGGATATTGGCGCCGCTGATCGGCGTGGCATTCGCGTTGGTCGCTACATTGCTCGTGACATTTATCGTGGTGGTCCTGCTGCTCGTCGCGGCGCGGGCGCGGATGCGCAAGGCGATGCGGCTCGCCTTTCCTGAGGAGGACCAGGCATGAACGATAAGGCGGACACCCTCGAAACCCGGATGCAGGCTCTCAACGCCCGAGCGGCCACGCAACGGGAGCGCTTCCTTGGCACGCTGGATGTGCTTCGCCAACAGGCGCACCCTGCCCGGCTCAAGGAGCACGCCGGCAACCGCCTGCTGGACCGGATGCTCAATGCCCTGTCACGGGGCAGATCGGCGGTAACGATGCACCCTGCCCGCGCGCTCGGCATCGCCGCGCTGGCGGGTGCGGTCCTGGCGCACAGGCCCGTCCTGACGCTGGCTGCAAAGGCCTACCGGGCGGGCAAGCGGATCGCGCTGGAGAAATATCAGGAATATCGCATGGCCAGGGGACCAGAAGAAACGCATGAATAAAATCATCGAACGCAATCTGAAGCGCGCCCGCAAGGCTGCGGCCACCACGGTGCAGCAGGCGACCGAGGAGATCGGCAAGAGCGCCCGCACCGTGACCAAGCGCGCCCGCGCCACAACCAAGGCGGCGCAGGAAAAGCTGGACGCCGCAAAGTTGCAGGCGGACAGGGCCGCGATCGAGACGACGCGCATCATCACCGAGCATCCGCTGGCCGCCGTGGCGGCGGCGGCGGCGATCGGTGCGCTCGCGGCGGGACTGCTGCCGCGCCTGTTCGGGAAACGCGACGAGCCCGATCCGTCCTGACCCATCTTCGACCTTGGTCTGGGATGCGCCGCATTTATTGATTTTCAACCATGCGCGGCGTAAGCACGCGCCATGAGCAAGATGCACCTCGTCATGGGGGGGCGAGTCAAAGACCCCCGCACGCTGGACTTCGAGGATCTCGATGCCATCGATTTCGTGGGCGTATTCCCCGATTTCGCCGCCGCCGAAAAGGCGTGGCGTTCGGCGGCGCAGCGCACGGTCGACGATGCCGAGATGAAATATGTGATTGTCCATCTGCACCGCCTGCTCGATCCCTCGCAGGACGACGACCACAGCCATTGAGCTGATTTAGAGCGCGCTGCGTTAAATCTGACGCAGGACGCGCGCTCTCTATTTTTGGTGTCGCATCGTTTTTTGCTCTAATGGCGCACGACGTTCCTGCGGAAGCGGATCGCCAGTAAAGGCCGCGTCAGGAGCAGCCCGGCGATGAACCCGCCGATATGCGCGCCTACTGCCACGCTCGCATCGCCTGTCCCCAGCCCCAGATTGCCGGTGCTCGACGCGACGCCGATCAGGAACTGCAGAACAGTCCACGCCGCGCCCAGCCACAGCATCCGCACCACGCTTGCCGGTATCGGCCCCCAGGCCTTCACCTCGCGGCTGCCGAACAGCAGCGCATAGGCGCCGATCACCGCCGAGATCGCGCCGCTGGCGCCGATCATCGGCACGGCAAGATCCGGCCCCAGCGCCCACTGCCCCGCCGCCGCCGCATAGGCGCCGACGAGATAGAGCGGAAGGATGAGGCGTGGGCCGAGCACCTGCTCCACCTGCCGTCCGCAAAACAGCAGCATCAGCATGTTGAAGCCGAGATGGATCCACCCGCCATGCAGAAGCGCGGAGGTCAACGGTGTGAGAATGACCGGCACCGCACCAAAGGGCAACCCGGCATGATCGAGCAGATCGGGATGATGCACCCGCGCGGGAATGAAGCCCGCGGCATAATCCAGCGCCGCCTCCGCGCCAGTGAACCGCGCGAGCACGAAGACCAGCACCGTCAGCCCCGCGATCCACGATATCGCGCTTGAAAACGGAGAAGTTGACGTTGCAGGCCGCATGGGCAAAGCTCGATCCGGCCGATGCGTTCCCTCAGATGAATTCGATTTTATCGACGCTGTAATATTTTTCGCCGGCGGGCACGATCACCTCGATGTCGTCCCCCACCTGCTTGCCGATCAGCGCACGCCCCAGCGGGCTATTGTAGGAGATCATGCCGAGCTTCGCGTCCGCTTCCGCCTGGCCGACGATCTGGTAGCGCACCGGCTTGTCGTCCTCGTCGAGCAGCGTCACGGTCGCGCCGAACACGATCTTGTCACCGGATAGCGTCTTCGGATCGATCACCTGCGCGCGGGAGAGCTTGTCCTCCAGATCGGCGATCGATGCCTCGACCTGACCCTGACGCTCCTTCGCGGCGTGATATTCGGCATTTTCCGAGAGGTCGCCGTGCGCACGCGCCTCCTCGATCGCGTCCACGATCTGCGGGCGCTCCGCCTTCAATGCGCGCAGCTGGTTATTCAGCTTTTGATAGCCTATGTCCAGCATCGGCATTTTTTCAACGGTCGCCATCAAAATATCCCCAATAAAAGCCCCACACCGGCGGACAAATCGCCGACATCATGTTTTGCGTCCTGATCGGAAGTTATAACTCAGGGCTAATGATAATAGGATTGCAGCGCCCTGACTTCAAGAGGATGCGCTTTCAAAGCCTCGATCGCGTCCATCGCGGCGACGCTAGCCGCCGCCGTGGTGAAGCTCGGAATTTTCATCTTCAACGCGCTGGCGCGGATCGAGTGGCTGTCCTTCAGCGATTGCCACCCTTCGGTGGTGTTGAAAATCATCGCGATGCCGCCATCGGTAATGCGGTCGACGATATGCGGCCGCCCCTGCGCCACCTTGTTGACCGTTTCGACCGCGATACCCTGTTGCTCAAGATACAGCGCAGTGCCGCCGGTCGCGACGATATGGAAGCCCAGCGCCGCCGCTTTCCTGACCGCAGGCAGGATCACCGGTTTGTCGCTATCCTTCACCGAGACGAAGATCGCGCCCTCGCGCGGCAGGATCGTCCCCGCGCCGAGCTGGGACTTGGCAAAGGCGGTGGCGAAATCGGCATCGATGCCCATCACCTCGCCGGTCGATTTCATCTCCGGGCTCAGCACCGGATCGACGCCGGGGAAGCGCGAGAACGGAAACACCGCTTCCTTCACCGCGATGTGCGAAATCGCGTTGCGATCGATCTTCGGCAAATCCTTGAGCTTTTCGCCCGCCATCACCCGCGCCGCGATCTTCGCGATCGGCGCGCCGATGGCCTTGGCGACGAACGGCACCGTGCGGCTCGCGCGCGGGTTGACCTCGATCAGGTATACTTCGAGTTTTTCAGTGCCGTCCTCGCGGCCGCTGGCCTTCACCGCGAACTGGATGTTCATCAGCCCGCGCACCTTCAAGGCCCGCGCCAGCACATCGGTCTGCCGCTCGATCTCCGCTATGATGTCCGCTGGCAGGCTATAGGGCGGCAATGAGCAGGCGCTGTCGCCCGAATGGACACCTGCCTCCTCGATATGCTGGAGCACGCCCGCCACCACGACATCGTCGCCATCGCAGATCGCATCGACATCGACCTCGATCGCGTCACGCAGATACTGGTCGATCAAAACAGGCGAATCTCCGGACACCTGCACCGCAGTCGTGATATATTCTTCCAATTGCGCCTGCCCGTCGACGATCTCCATCGCCCGTCCGCCGAGCACGTAGGAGGGGCGCATCAGCACCGGATAGCCGATCCGGTTGGCGACCGCGATGGCCTCTTCGCGCGAGCGGGCGATGCCGTTCGCGGGCTGTTTCAGCTTCAGCTTCGTCACCAGCGCGGCAAAGCGCTCTCGGTCCTCGGCCAGATCGATGGCATCGGGCGAGGTGCCGAGGATCGGGATGCCCGCATCCTCCAGCGCCTGCGCGAGCTTGAGCGGCGTCTGCCCGCCGAACTGCACGATCACGCCAGCGAGCGTGCCGTTGGTCATCTCGGTGTGCAATATCTCCAGCACATCCTCGACCGTCAGCGGCTCGAAATAGAGCCGGTCGGACGTGTCATAGTCGGTCGACACCGTCTCCGGGTTGCAGTTGACCATGATCGTCTCGTAGCCGACCTCGTCGAGCGCGAAGCACGCGTGGCAGCAGCAATAATCGAACTCGATCCCCTGCCCGATCCGGTTCGGTCCGCCACCGAGAATGACGACCTTTTTCCGGTCGGTCGGCGCACTCTCGCACTCCGGCTCACCGAAGCTCGGCGCTTCGTAGGTGGAGTACATATAGGGCGTTTTCGCCTCGAACTCCGCCGCGCAGGTGTCGATCCGCTTGAACACCGGCCGCACGCCGAGCTTGTGGCGCAGCGCGCGCACTTCGGACTCGGTGGTCGCGCCGGTCATTGCCTTCACCGCATCGTGCAGCAGGCCGTGGCCCTTGGCCGTCTGGGGCGCGAGGAGATGCGCCGATTGCAGCGCGAGGTAGGAGAGGCGCGCGTCGGAAAAGCCCATCGACTTCAGCCGCCGCATACCCGTGGCATCCTGCGGCAGGCCGTTTTCCAGCACTTCGCCTTCCGCGTCGACAATTTCCTTGATGCGTTCGAGGAACCACGGATCGAACTTCGCTACCGCATGGATCTCCGCGACGGACAGCCCTTCACGAAGGGCTTGGGCCGCCACCAGCAGCCGGTCCGGCGTCGGCTGGCCCAATGCGGCGATGATCTCGTCCTTGGGCGCGCCCACCAGAGGGTCGACGATGTTGAAGCCCGAAAGCCCCGTCTCCAGCCC
This sequence comes from Sphingobium sp., assembly GCA_022652485.1. GTDB lineage: Bacteria > Pseudomonadota > Alphaproteobacteria > Sphingomonadales > Sphingomonadaceae > Sphingobium. Next base: position 625 of record JALCRK010000025.1, on the reverse strand, counting down.
GCGCAGCGCCTTCTGCATCGATTCATGGATGTTGCGGCCAATCGCCATCACCTCGCCGACGGACTTCATCGCCGTGCCGAGCAGCGGCTCCGCGCCCTTGAACTTCTCGAACGCGAAGCGCGGGATCTTCGTCACCACATAATCGATCGTCGGCTCGAAGCTCGCGGGCGTCGCGCCGGTGATGTCGTTCATGATCTCATCGAGCGTATAGCCCACGGCGAGCTTCGCCGCGACCTTCGCAATCGGGAAGCCGGTGGCCTTGGATGCTAAAGCAGAGCTGCGCGACACGCGCGGGTTCATCTCGATCACGATCAGGCGGCCATCCTTCGGATTGACTGCGAATTGCACGTTCGAACCGCCTGTTTCTACGCCGATTTCCCGCAACACTGCGAGCGAAGCGTTGCGCATGATCTGATATTCTTTGTCCGTCAGGGTCAGCGCGGGCGCGACCGTGATCGAGTCGCCCGTATGCACGCCCATCGGGTCCACATTCTCGATCGAGCAGATGATGATGGCGTTGTCGTTGCGGTCCCGCACCACCTCCATCTCATATTCTTTCCACCCCAACAGCGATTCCTCGATCAGAACCTCCGTGGTGGGCGAGGCATCGAGGCCGCTGGCGACG
>JALCRK010000024.1 GCA_022652485.1 Sphingobium sp. | reverse complement strand
GGTCACCGCCGCTTGGGCTCATGCCCCCTCACAGCAGAGGGCAAGGCATTCTTCTTTCTACTCCTTTCTCCTAAGCATTCCAGTCATACGCTCCCCCGGACGACCCGGGACGAGGCGCACCATAGGTAAAGTCTGACACCCATAGCTATTGGGCGCGGGCGCATAAAACTAGCGGTTGACGTGATCGAGCGGACACGGCGCAGCCTTGTCGCTGATCGTGGTCCGCACAGGCTTCCCCCGGATCACGCCAACCATGTCCAGATCACGCATCAACCGTTCCACCGTGCAACGCGCGATGTCATAGCCTTCGCGACATATCTGCCGCCACACCTTGCGGATGCCGTACACCGCAAAGTTCTCGGCAAAGACCCGCACAATCTCCGGCGTGAGCATCTGATCGCGCTGCGCGCGGGCGGACAGCCGCGATGGATCGCGGCGCTGTGCCACACGCTCATGATACGTGGATGGGGCGATTGGCAGAACCCTGCAGATCGGCTCAACCCCATGAGAAGCACGGTTATCATCGATAAACGCGATCATTTGCGAAATGGGCGGTCGAGCTCCGCCTGGGCAAAATATGCCGACGCCTTGCGCAATATCTCATTGGCCTGTCGCAGCTCCCGGTTCTCCCGTTCCAGCGCCTTGAGCCTGTCTGCCATCTCGGTCGAAACACCAGCACGCTTGCCGCTATCGACCTCGGTCTTCTTTACTCACTCAGTAGCGCTGGCGGTGAACAGCCAATCATCTCGGCAATCGATACCACCGTTGCCCACCGCGACGGATAATCCCGCTCGTGATCCAACACCATACGGATTGCTCGTTGCCGAACCTCCGGTGAAAACTTGTTCGTTGTCTTGCTCATAACGGCTCCATCTACTCAAGAGTTGGAGCCTCCGGCAATCCCAGGGCGGTTCAAGCCGTATGCAACTATTATCCCGACTTCCTCATCCTGCGCGAGGATGGATCAACTCATTTGGTCGAAGTGAAATCGGCATGGAAGTCGGATGATCCAGTGGTGGCAGCAAAGAAGGAAGCGGCAGAGCGGCTCGCTGAGGGAAGCCGATTCCCTTATGCATTGTTGACCAAGGACGACTTTGACGAGTTCTTGGGCGCGGAGACAGGGTGGCATCTTTTTGCCAATATACGAGCATCGGTTAACGCGCTCAATTTGGACCAAAATTGAATGTCGCGGCATATTTTCATCGACTGTAGAGGTATTCATCCGATGTTGGTGGACCTGCTTTCATACTCACCTTGCAACGACATCTCTGTATATACGGCGTATACACAGATCAGCAGCGCCCGACCCGCAGACATACTTCATATCCCAAAAATGGCGTTTTTCCGCGGGTTTTGTGGTGGGCGATGACGGGCTCGAACCGCCGACATTCTCGGTGTAAACGAGACGCTCTACCAACTGAGCTAATCGCCCTTGCCCGCAAAGCAGGTGGAGGCGCAGCTATCTAGGGCAAAGCGCCGGGCGGTCAAGTCGTTTTGCGCCACTGCGGGTAAATCACTCCGGGCCGGGGCTTTCGGAAGGTTTCGATGCGGTGTGCAGATGCGTGCGGCTTTCCTCGAACCAGCGGAGTATCGCCTCCATCCCCGCTTCCGACAGCGTGATGTAGATGCGGCGCCCGTCCTTGGGGTCGGCCTGCCGGTCGAGCAGGCCGCGGTCGGTGAGTTGCCTGATCCAGCGCAGGGCGGTTGTCGGAGGCACCGAGGCCGCTATGCACAGGCTCGAAACTGAAACGCGGCTGTTTTCCAGGCGCGCCGCCAGCAGATCGAGCAAAATATCCCAGGCCGGATCGGCGAACAGATCGGGCGCGAGGATCGTGTCGCGCAGGCGCCTGGCCTTAAGAACTGCCCGCACTTGATGCGCGCGGACGCCATGATGGGACGCGGTTTCGGATGCCCGGGGCGGCGGCGTGTAGGAGCGTCCCGGAGACCGCACCGGAGCATCCATCGGGACGACCCGATGTCCGGAGTCACGTTCCGCTGTTTTGTCCTGCACGAGGGTCTCGACCATTCGGTTGAGGCGCAGCAGCTGGTCGCTGAGTCGATCGAACGGGGAAAGCTCCTGCTCCCGGCCGATGTCGTGCAGCTGGCCTTCGCGGCGTAGCGGCCAAGAAAGAGAGGCGAGCGCGGCCGTTATGTCCGTCGGCTCCGGGTCGCACAACAGCAGGGTGGTGCGGCTCTGGATCAGGCGGTCGACCCGGTCCAGCCCGGCAAGGCCGGTGATTACCAGCAGGGCGATATCTTGCTCCGCCGCCATTGCATCCAGCCGGGCGAGCAAAGCCTCCAGCCCGGGCTCCTCGCCGGAGCAGCGCACTATCGCGGCATCCAGCGTGATCAGCCGGGAGAGATGGTCCGCCGCCGCATCGACCGGCAGCATATCCAGCACCCGATGCCCTGCGGCGCGCACCAGCGCCGCGAGAGACTCAGGGGCGGAGGCATTCCCATAACATAACAATACGGAGACCTGCGTTGTCTGCGCGAAGGATTGCGCCCATTCGCCGTCACGCGAAGAGGCCGATGCAGCGCGCGCCGAAGGGATGTCGGCACGGTCGGGCCTGAGTTGCAACCCCGTCCCGTCATGAAGAAATCCGCCCCCCATATTCATCGTCAACCCCCAGATAATGATGATGCCGTGTGGTCCGATTCTGTGCCCTTTATGACGAAATGACGATGGCCCGCGCGAATTGCGTGGTCCGAAACGGAGCGAATATCCGGCCTTTCCTTAAGGTACTCGCCCCCATATCCGCCAATAAGAGGCCGAAAATACGGAAATAACCGGAGTTTTTACGTGCGTCCGGCGCCAAGTCGTTCCATTTTGGAGGAATTTGTTCTATCATAACAAGATTCTATCAGCTCGCATCCAGGACATATTCCCCGGATGTTCATACTATGTTCCTATCAGGCCTGTCCAGCGAGAAATGGCGCGGGTGTTCCCGTTAACATGCGCGTGCCATGATCGCGTGCCTTGTCCTCGCGCGGATTGAACCCTAAGGCGGGCGCCATGCCGGATGCACCCCTGCCTTCCCCTCTGAGGACCGCGCTCGACCGTTTCGACGCCCGCCTGCGCGCCAGCGGCAGCGCAACCCGGACGCTGGAAGCCTGGATGGCGGAGCATCACGGCAGCGGAGGCGTGCAGCTTGGCGCGCATGTCCGGGCGCTGGTCGCTTCTAAGGCCGATGCCGCCATCATGCGGCGGCTCGGCGTGGAGGACTGGCGTGCGGTGCGATATCGGCGCGTCTGGCTGGCGAGCGGAGGCAGAGTGCTTTCCGTCGCCGAGAACTGGTATGTTCCCGCGCGGCTGGACAGCGGCATGGCGAGCCAGCTGGCGGATGGCAGGACGCCGTTTGGCGCCGTCATTGCTCCGCTGGAGCCAAGGCGGGAGACGCTGGGGGCGGTGCGGCTGTGGGATGGCGTGGGTGGACCTCCGCCTGCCGCACTGCTGCGTCATCATGCGCTGGTGCATGCTGGCGACGGCGCCCCACTGTGCGAGGTGAGCGAGGTCTATACCCGCAACATTCTGGTATGAGGGCTTAACCCTTCTTCACCGCCCGCGCGCAGACAATCAGCTCATAATTGGGGTCGTTATAGTCGATCTGTTCAGGGCGGATTTCACCCGCGCCCAGCCCATGCAGGTTGGCAATGCAGGAGAGCACATTGCCGTAGGTCTGCACGTTTACATTCTCGCGGCCGAACACGTCGCCGAACAGGCGGCGCTTCGATTGCGAGGTGAAGTGCCAATATTCGCCCCAGTCGTCGACGCCCTCGCGCCGGGCCACGCGTGACATGCCGTGCGAGGTGGCAAGCACCACCCCGCCGGGCTTGAGAATACGGCGCAACTCGCGCACGCACTTCTCGATCTCGTAGATCATCTGCAACGTCTGGGTGATGATGATACAGTCGAAGCTGTTGTCCGGGATGTGCGGCGCGTCGGTGAGGTCCGCTACGATCGTCGCCTTGGGATTGCCCTCGACATAATTCAGCACATCGGGCTGGGTCACGCGATCGCCGCCGAACTTGATGGTGTAGGCGGGGTCGCCCATCTCCAGCGTGCGGCCTTTGACGTCAGCCGCATGTTCGCCCAGAAATTGCTCGATATAATAACGCTCGATGGTGAGGAGATCACGGTCCTTGCCGAAGATCGCGCTGATCGGATCGAGGCGGTCGAGGCTGCCGAAGGTGACGCTGCCCACGGGCACGGCCTGCAAGCCCAGACGTCGCTGCTGCGCGCGAATCCAGTCGCGCGTCGAGACAGGTAGCAGCGCCACCGCAACGTCACGCACCTTCTCGCTGATCTTGGCCGCTATCGGCATACTGCACTCCCTTTATATTTCATGATGTTGCCGCCAGCCAGCATAGCGCCACGGCCCCGCCATGCAGGATACTTACATCGTCTTTCAACGCGAACACCACGGGGTCGTCATGCAATTCGCCGCGATGGGCCTTTACCCAGATGCGTATGAGCCACGAGCCCAGCACCAGCGGCACGAAAAACAACCGCCGCGGGTGGAAATACAGTGCTTTTCCCGCCACGTCGAACTGCATGTAAAAGAGCATGACGATCACCGACATGGCGGCAAGCGCGATGCCGAGTGATACCGTGAGCGGCGTATCGGAGGCAAGATAGCCGCGCCCTACCACGGGGCGGTTATCGGCGATGGCGCGGATCAGCTCTGCATGGCGCTTCGCCAGCGCGAGCGAGCTGAACAGGATGAGCGCGAACGAGGTCAGCCAGAGCGATTGCGGCTGGTTTGCCAGCGCCACCCCGGCCTGTACGCGGAGCGTAAAGAGACCGCCGATCACCATCACGTCCAGAAGTGGCTGTGTCTTGAGCCACAGGGAATAGCTGATGGTAAGGGCCAGATAGCAGAGCAGCACCAGCAGGAACGCGGGGTTGAGCAGGGCAGCCCCCGCCACACCCGCGATCAGCATTGCCGCGCCGATGGCAACGCCCTTCATCAAAGGCAGCTTGCCCGATGCGATGGCGCGGTGGCGCTTGCCGAAATGGCCGCGGTCGGCCGCCAGATCGTTCATGTCGTTAAAGAGATAGGTCGCTGATGCAACCAGCCCGAAGCACAGGAACCCGGCCAGTACTGCCAGCACGGTCGCGGGATCGCGGAACGCCTGTCCCAAAATCAGCGGCACGAACAGCATCAGGTTTTTCGACCATTGATGCAGGCGCAGCGCCTTCACCCAGTCCCGTGCGCGCATAGGAAGCGGCGCGAAGCGCTGTGCCGGTGTGATCCCCCGCGCTTTCAGCGCCCGGCTGGCGGCGGAGGAGCAGCCCGCGACATAGGCGCTGCTGGCCTTCTCCCATACAGCGATGTCGGCAGGCGCATCGCCGATATAATCGAAGCCCTGGGGGAAGCGCTCGGCGAGCGCTGCCGCCTTGTTCTTGCCCTTGAGATTATGCGCGCTATCGCTCGCGATCACGCCGTTGAACAGCTTTAGATGATCGGCGACGCCATGCGCGATGCGGGCGTCCGCTGCCGTCACCAGCCACACCGCGCCGCCCGCTGCCTTGCGCTTCTCCAGGAAGGCGATGATGTCCTTGTTGTAGGGCAGGGTGGTGCAATCGAGCTTCGCCGCATCGGCGAGCGCGCTCTTGAAGGCGGCCCGGCCGTCAAACAGGTGGGGCAGTTGCGCCGCGAACTTCCGCGGTGCGCGCGTCGCGAGCAGCACCGCGCTTTCCACCAGCGTGTCCGTACGCACCAGCGTATCGTCGAGGTCGACCACCAGGGGGAGCGGCGCTGTGGTCATGGCCGCTCCATGCCTACTGGCTGGCGTCTGCCGTTCACATAACGCACGACCCGGCCCGGATAGCGGGCGGCGATCGCGGCATTGGCGGCAGGGCCGAGGTCGCGCAGGAAGATCGGGCCTTTCAGATCCGGGCTGTTGAGCATGAACGCGCTGCCCCATTCGCCCACATCACCGGCCTTTACGAACACCAGCGCGTTGTCGACTGATCCCGAGGCGGCAAGCGTGCGATAGCCGTCATGAAAGCCACGAAATTCCTGATATTTCTCGCTGGCGCGCCACGGCAGGAAGGTGGTCAGGGCGAGTGCGCCCGCCACCAGCGCCACCATGCCGACCCGCTCGCGCGCCTCCTCGGCGTCGATGCTGCCCAGCAGCGCCGCCGCCGTCTGCAACCCGCGTGCCGATAGAAAGATCGCTGGCCACAAGGTCATGAACCAGTAGCGCGGGCCGATGTAGAAGCCGCCATTGAACCAGTACAGCGCATAGGCGCCTATGGTGACAGCAATGAGCGCCGTCATCGCCCAGTCCATGCGCGTCTTTTTGCCCCAGAGCAGATGAACATAGAGCAGCAGCAGCGATCCCGTCGCCCAGCCCAATAGCTCGACGTTGAGGGATTTCAGGTTGAACTGTCCCGCGATCAGTGCCTCCAGCGGGCTGTGCCCGCGCCAGATATCGACCCCGCCCCAGCTGTCGGGCGAGCCGATGTCCGCGCCGAAGCCGAGCCGGTTCGCACCCTTGTGCCATAGCAGATCGAAATACTGGTCGATCGGGGTGCTGAGTGCGCTACCAGTCAGCATCTGGTTATAGGGGAACACCAGCGCGCCGATCACGATGCAGCCCAGGCCATAAGCCGCGACCGCGATCCAGCCGGACATGAATTTCAGGTCGGCGCGCCGCAAGGCCCATAAGCCGGTTGCGACGCCGACGAACACGCCCTCCAGCGGCCGGGTGAGGAACAGTGCGCCCATCAGCAGCCCCGCGCCGAACCAGCAGAGCAGCCTCGCGCCATTGTCCTTGAGCAGCAACAGCCAGGCGCCCAGCACCAGCACCAGCGTCAGCGGATGGCTCATCAGCGAGGCGCCCATTGCCAGATACCAGGGCGATACGCAGAGGAGCAGTGTCACCAGCGCGGCGAGGCGTGGCGAAACTATGCGCGTCACAAAGCGGTGGCTCAGCAATATGCCCAGCGCTGCCAGCAGCGGATTGACGATGAACGGCACGCCCGTCGCCATGCCCAGCGCCAGCACCGTCGGCCAGCCTGGCGGGAAGATCGAAAACCATTTGCCGCCCTCGATACTGATCCAGTCATAAGCGAGCGCCGCGTTCATCGCGCCGCCGGGTGCGGGCAGGACCAGGTGCCCCGCCGCGATCATCTTCGCCTGAAAAAGATAAGCCACCTCGTCTGGCAGGCGCGGCATCCGGTCGAACGCGGTGAGGGCAAGCGTGAGCGATACGGCCAAAACCCAGAGCGCCGCTGCGCGGGGCAGAGCGCGCCAGTTCAAGATGTCGTCCACCTGCCGGCCTAGCAGGCTGAACATGCGGAAGGGCAGTCCCATCGCCAGCACCGAAAGCGCCGCCGCATGGATCACCAGAAGCCCGGCATTTGTTACCACCTGTTTCGCGAACGGGACATATTCGTGCCGGATAATGAAGCCCATCGGCGCGACGGCGGAGCCGAGCAACAGCAGGAACAGCACAGCGACGCGCCCGGTGCCCACCGCCCCGATCCCGGCGATCAGACGATGTAGGCGGCGATGCCGCGTCAACAGCACCCCCGCGACCGCCGCCTCATACGCGATCAGCGCATAATATAACAGCGCAAGGCCATGAGGCTTCAGATGCAGCGATCCGAACCAGAGCGGGTCGGTCAGCATCAGCTGCCCGGCGTTGCCCGCGACGAAGGCGCTCAAGATAGCCCATATCGCCTTCCGGCGCATCACTGCGGCAAGGCCCAGCGCACCCGCCAGGCCCAGCATCAGCGCAAACCAGATCGGAAAGCCGACTATCACCAGCTGCGCCCCCCAACGCGATTCCAGCCAAAATGGATCATTTGACGATTCGGAAATCGCGGCAAGCAAAAAATTGCAACGGCGGATCAGGCCGCGGCTTCGTCCTTGCCCGTGTCTGCGACTGGTGCAATGCCCATCGCGGCGCGCTGTTCGGCGATCACGTCGTCAATGATCTGATCCAGCGAGGTGCGTGGGCGATAGCCGATGAACTGCTCCAGCTTGCGCACATCGGGGATGCGGCGCTGCATATCCTCGAAGCCGAAGCCATAGACTTCGCTATAGGGCTTCTTGACGATCTCGGACTTGGAGCCGGTCTTCTGCTTGATCTTCTCTGCGAGGCCGTAGATTGAGACTTCCTCATCATTGCCCACGTTGAACACATGGCCGATCGCGTTGGGCGCGTTCAGGAGCCGGGTGAGCGACTCCACCGCATCATAGACATGGCCGAAGCAGCGGGACTGGTCGCCGGTGCCGTGCACCGTGATCGGCTGGCCCTTCAGTGCCTGGCTCACGAAATTCGGCAGCACCATGCCGTAATAGCCGGTCTGGCGCGGGCCGGTGGTGTTGAAAAGGCGTACGATGATGCAGCGCAGCCGCTTCTCGTAGGAGTAGGAGAGGGCGAGCGATTCATCCAGCATCTTGGCGACGGCGTAGGACCAGCGCAGGTTCGCGGTCGCGCCCAGCACAAGGTCGTCATCCTCGGAGAACGGCACTTTCTCCGCTTTGCCATATACCTCGGAGGTGGAGGCGATGATGACCAGCTTGTTGCCGTTGGCGGCGGCGTGGAGGATGTTTTCCGTGCCGTTGACATTGGTGTGGATCGAAAGGCTCGGCTTTTCGAGGATGAGCTTGACGCCAACGGCGGCGGCGAGGTGAATCACCGCGTCGCATTTCTCCACCAGCTCCTGCACCAACGCCTGATCGCGCACCGAGCCGATCACCATCTCGAAATTCTGGTGGTCCTTCGAGTTGGCGAGGTTCGCCAAGTCGCCGGTCGAGAGGTTATCGAGCACGACGACGCCATGCCCCATGCCCAGCAGACGCTCGGTCAGGTGTGATCCGATGAAGCCGGCGCCACCAGTTACGAGGATTCTCATGCTCAATTCTCCAATGCCGAAATTACGTGTGTATTGCCCTTCGCGCGCGCAGCGTTACGCACAACATCCAAATATTCGGTTATGACGATGTCTTCTTTCCAGTTTTCCTCGTAGGCGGTTCGCGCCTCCTTGGCCAGTGCGTCGCGCCGGGCCGGGTCCGTACCCAGCTCCGCGATGGCGGCGCGTAAGGTGGTTTCGTCTTCAAACAGCAGCCCGCCCCCCTTGGCGACGATCTCCGGGAAGGGGCCAAGCCGCCTCGCGATCACAGGTGTGCCGCCCCGAAAAGCCTCGATCAGGATGATGCCGAAGGTCTCGTAGCAGAGCGAGGGGACGATGAGCGCGCGCGCGTTGCTGTACCAGGCCGGGAGTGCCTCGGGGGCGAGCCGCCCGGTGAAGTGGACGCGCTCCATGCCCGCCGCCTGAGCGCGCAGCGCCGCCTCATATTCTCCGCCGCCGACGATGACGAGGTCTGGGCCATCCGCCGCGCTGCCCGAAAAGGCCGGGATGATGTCCTGCACGCCCTTGATTTTCTCCAGCCGCCCGACGAACAGGAAATAGGGGCGGGGGTGCGGCGCGGCTTGCCCGGTGATCGGTGGCATATCCGGCAGGAAATAGGGCACCACCTCCATCTCGCGCTTGAAGCCGAAGGCGCGGTGCTTGTCGCGGCTGAACCGGCTCTTGGCGATAAAGGCATCGACCCGGGCCGCCTCGCGGTTGATCGTATCCGTCCCACGCCAGAGCTGTGGCGGGCGTTTGTAGCTGATCTGGCAACGCAGGCAGGCACGATCCTCGCACAGCTCCCTGTTTTCCTTCCATAAAACATGGGTGGGGCAGATAAGCCAGTGCTCGTGCGCCTCATAGATGCGGACGGCACAGGGGTCGCCCAGCGCGAACAGCCCCGGTCCGCCTACAAGCGAGCTGTTGTGATACCAGATCACGTCGAACTTGCCCGGCGCGAGCATGTCCCTGAGCTGCGCGGCGTGAGCCACGGGGCGGCCCAACTGATGCACCAGCAGGTTCGAGAGCAGGCCGAATTTCGTCTTGAGGCCGACCACGCCGATGCGGGGATCCATCTCGATCGGCGCGGGCTCGCGCCCCGCTTGCGTCACATAGGCGTCGATATCGTGAATGACGGTGATATTGTGGCCCCGATCCGCGAGTGCGGTTGCCAGACGCCGGATGCCGATCCCGTCCCCCCCAAAATTATAGGGGGGGTAAAAAGTGGTCAGCATGGCGATGTTCAGCGGGGTCACTCTTGCTCCAGCCAGTGGGACAGGTCGCGGCCGATCATATCCTGCAACTGCGAAATGTCATCCTTCAAAGCGTTGGTTAACCACGCTTTTGTTGCGGGAGACATGGTGTCGCGCGCGAGGTTGCGGCGCGACACCATGTCGCGGATCGTGCGGCGTGCGCTTTCCGGCACCACCAATGCGGCAAGGCTTGCGATCGGGTTGGGGCGCATCACCAGATTTTGCAGCCATTGGTGGCGGGGTTGCCCGCCCATGTTCGTCTCGTGGCTGAGGTCAGGCACGAAGGCGGGATCGACGCCGATGAAGTCGTAGATGCGCGACAGCATCGTCTTGGGATCGCCGCGATAATCCTCATAGAGGAATATTTGGAGCTGCTCCTTTGGAAATTCCGCATTATAGCGCGCGAGCTGTTCGGCATAGCGCGGGAAGGTCGAATATTGGAACAGGGGTTGCCAGTGGGCGGCAAGGCGCTCCGGTTCGGCCTTGAGCGCGGCATCGAAATCATCCAGCGGCTCGATCATCTGCGCGCGGGCATAGAGATAATGCGAGAATGCCTGCTCTATCGGATTGCGCAGCACCGCGATCATTTTCACATCCGGCAGGCGCGCCCTGATCCGCTGTGGTGCTTGCGGAGCCCAGAGATAGAGCGGGGATGCCTCGCCCATCGCCATCCCATCCGGCGCATCGGCGAACAGGGCGGTATACTCCTCCCAGCGCGCCACCGAATTGTTGACAAACTCGTTCCCCGGCCCATGCCAGTCGAGCGGTTCGCCCTCGAACGCGAAATAATTGGGTTCCTTGATCGCGCTCATGAACACGTCCGGATGCTGGCGGACGAGATCATAGAGCGCGGTCGTGCCGCTGCGCGCCGCGCCGATGATCATGAATGTCGGCGTTTTAGCCATTGGTTGCGGTGCCCCCTTAAGGCGTGTTTTGCACGCTCCGCATTTGCATTCGCATCGCGATTGCGAAAAACCGGTTCCCACTTTTTCGCGCGATGCTTTAAGGCATAAGACCTAACAGCCTAAATATTCCGTTACAATCACGGGGCGACGATTTGAAAGCGCAGGATATTATCATCGGCTCCGGGCCGAGCGGGCTGGCAACGGCACATGCGCGGGTCGCGCAGGGCCGCGATGTCCTTGTGCTCGATGCCGGGGTCGAGATGGAGGCCGACGCGCGGGATTTGCGCAACCGCATGGGGAGTGTGGAACCGGCGGGTTGGCCCGGTTCAGACCGCGACGCCATCGGAGCCGTGCGGCGCTCCGAAAAGAGCGATAGCATCCGCCCGTTCGGTTCGGATTTCCTGTTCCGCTTGCCCCCGGGTCTGGAAAATTTCGCGGACAACGGGGGCGTGCACGGACTTAAGCCTTCCTTTGCCAGGGGTGGCCTGTCGAACGGTTGGGGCGCGTCAGTGCTGCCTTATCATCGCCAAGATTTCGAGGGCTGGCCGATAGGCCTCGCGGACCTTGCACCGCATTATCAGGCGATCGCGCCGCTCGTCGGCATGGCGGCGGCGCGGGACGGGCTGGCGGATTTCTATACCGGCGTCACCATCGGCGAAGATCGTCCGCTGCCGCAAAGCGCACAGGCGCGCGAACTGCTCGCCCGGATGGAGGCTAAGCGCGGCAGGCTCTCCGATATGGGCGTGCACTTCGGCGCCTCGCGTCAGGCGATCGCGCCCGGCTGCCGCGCTTGCGCAATGTGCCTCTATGGCTGTCCCTATGGCCTGATCTTCAACGCGGGTGATGCGGTGGAGAAGATGGCTGCGGCAGGGACACTCCGCTATCAGGGCGGGGTGATCGTGCAGGGCTTCGCCGAGCATGGCGGCGGCGTCACGCTTGCCACCAGCACAGGCACATTCGAGGCGGAGCGGCTGTTCATCGCGGCGGGCGTATTGCCGACGACGCGGCTGGTGCTCTCCGCGCTGGGGCTGGTCGGACACGAGGTGGTGATCCAGGACAGCCAGCATTTCTATCTCCCGATGCTCCACCGCTGGTCCACGCCCGACCCGGCGCAGGAGCCGCGTCATACGCTAGCACAGGCTTTCTGGGCTATCGACGCTCCGGAGGTGGAGCGCCATGTCGTCCATGCCCAACTCTATACTTACAACGACACATATGCTCCTGATATGGCCCAGCGCTTCGGGCCGTTCGCGGGGGTCGCAAAGCCGCTGATCGAAGCGCTGAGCCGCCGCCTGATCGTCGCGCAGCCCTTCCTGCACAGCAGCGTGTCACCCGCAATCGGCGCGCGGCTGGTGGGAGAGCGGCTGATCTATCACCGGATCGAGAACCCCCGCACCGGGGAGGCCATAGCGCGCGTCAGGCGCCGGATCGCCAAGGCAGCATGGGCAGCGGGGCTGGTGCCGCTGACGCCGCTGCTTCGCCCCGGCACTTTGGGCAGCAGCTTCCATTGCGGCGGTTCCCTTCCCATGCGCGAAAGCCCGATCAAGGGCGAGTGCGATGTGCTGGGTCGGCCCAAGGGTCTGAAGCGCACGCATATTGTTGATGCATCGGTTTTCCCGACGATCCCCGCGCCAACGATCACATTCTCCGTGATGGCGAACGCGCACCGCATCGCCTCAGAAGCCTGAAGATCAGCCTTTGGACGCGTATTTCGCGCGGATATAGGCCTGCGTGCGGCGGAGTCCTTCCTCAGCGCCGATCTGCGGCTGATGGAGCTGGGCGCGCATCTTCTCGGTGCTGGCAATGCCACGCGACAGATACAGCCGGGGATTTTCCGATGCGGGCATGAATATGCGCGGGCCAGGTTTCAGCGCCATCAGACGGGCGCGCAGAGCCTCCAGCCGCGCAGTGCCGATTAGCCCGGCGGCGGTGGCGCTGGCATATCGCACCAGTGCGGAGAGCCGTGAAGAGGGGCGGGGCGCTGACGGCACGTAGGGCACGACCTTCTCGTACAGGATCTCGGCCCCGCACGCCTCGGCATAGGAGGTGAACAGCGTATTCCAAAGGAAAGGCTGAGGGCCGGAGACGATGAACCGCTCGGCATTGCCGCGTTCCAGACCTGCCGCCGCGATGAACGCGTTCACCAGATCGTCGATATAGAGGCCGTTGCACAGGCCGTCTCCGTTTTCGGGCAGGATGACGCTTCCGCCTGCCATCTTTTCCACCAGCGCGTCGACCCATTGCGCGGAGCCGGGGCCATAGACGATGGTGGGTTGCAGGATCACCGCATCGAACTGACCCGCCGAGACGCGCGCCGCGATGTCCCGCTCGATCGCGCGCTTGGCGATCTTGTAGTCATGCCCAGGCCCGTCGCAGGGCGAGGCTTCGGTTACATCCCGCACCGGCCAGTCGTCATAGACGGCGATGGAGCTTGCCTGCACCAGCATCGGCACCTTCGCCGCCGCGCAGGCATCGGCAGTTTTGGCGTAGAGCGCCATGTTCTCCTCAGCCGAGCGGCGGAAATCATAAGCGAGGTTGAAGACCGCGCTTACCTCGGCCAATGCGGCCACCATATCTGCTGAGTGAATATGACGGACATGGGGATGGCCGCATTCCCCGATCCGCGCCCGGTTCCGCGTCGGCACGATCACCTGCGCGCCCAGTTCCGCCAGCCGCGCGACCAGCGCCCCACCGATAAATCCGGTCCCTCCGGTCACGAGCGCCGCGCGCCCCTGCCAGTTCATTTCCGGCCCAGCCATTCAGCATAAAGCCCTTCGAACGCTGCCTGCACATGTGGCGGGGAGAAGCGCTCATGCCCCGCACGGGCGAGCGCCGCCTCGGACAAGGCTGCAAGGCGTTCCCGGTCCGATGTCAGCGCGATGAGGTGTGCCGCCATCGCCTCGATGTCGCCGATTGGGACAACGGCGCCGACGCTCTCGTCCACCAGTTCCGTCACGCCTGCCGTATCGGTGGCGAGCACCGGCGTCGCTTGCTGAAACGCCTCGACGATGGTGATGGGAAGAGATTCCCAGCGCGAGGGCAGGAAGAAAAGGTCTGCCGCCGCCATATAGAGCGGGGCGTTGTCGCTATGGCCGATGAAGCGGACGGCATCGCTCACGCCAGCCTCTGCCAGCCAATGCTGCGCCTGCTCGCGCTGCGGGCCGTCGCCGACCACGACGAAGCGCAAGGCGGGGTTGACCTTGAGCGCCTGTTTGGCTGCGAGGATCAGATGGTCGATCGCCTTCTGGTGCGCGAGGCGGGCGACGGTGACGATCAGCGCCTTGCCCTCGGTGTCCAGCAGCTCTGCGCGCAGCTTTTTCACATCTTCAGCCGGCGGGCGCGGCTTCTGCTGTACGCCAAGACCCATCACCTTGACCATGCTTTCCGGCACGCCCCCCTGGGTCATGAGATCGCGCGCGCTGTTGTGGCTCGGCGTGATGATGAGATCGGCGCACAGCCGCGCGATCTTGCCGAACTCGGAGATGCGTTCCGGCTCCGCGCCGTGAAAGGTGACGAACACCGGAATGCGTTTTTTGTGCGTGATCTCCGAGCCGCCAGATGGATTCATCTGGCTCGAAATCACTCTTAGCCCTCGCGTTGCTACCCACGCCACCAGCGCGGGGGCGCTCTCATGGGCGTGGACCAATTGGATACGCTCTGCCTTCAGCACCTTGCGCAGCGCCAGCCCGCTTCTGAATGCGGTCCACAGGCGGCGCGGGGTGGAGCCGCCTTCGCCTGCGACATTGTGCACATCGATATGGTGGAAGCGCGGGTCGATCTCCTCGCTCATCCACGCGCCCCGCGTGCCCGCGATCCACACGTCGTTGCCCCGCGCGCGCAGGCCCAGCGTCAGGTCGATGACGTGGCGCTGAATGCCGCCCGGCGGGAAGCGTGTGCAGAGCTGCAAGAGGCGCATAGGCGCGCCCTTACGCCTTCACGGCCTGTGCCGCGTCGATCCCTCGCTTGGCGAGGGCGTTGCGCGTGTCGACGATCAGCTTTGCGTGCGCGGCGACTAGGCCATAATCGACCGCCGCATGATCGGTGGAGATCAGTACCGCGTCATAGCCCGCTACCGTCGCCGCATCGAGCGGGGCGGACACACGGCCCGCCAGTTCCGCATGTTCGCGCGTCATCGGCACGACCGGGATGTGCGGATCGTGGAAATCCACCTGCGCGCCCTGCGCCTCTATGAGGTCGATCAGCGTGAGTGAGGGGCTTTCGCGCAGATCATCGACATCGGATTTGTAGGCCAGGCCGAGGATCAGCACCTTCGATCCTTTGAGACCCTTGCCGGATTGGGCATTGAGCGCGCGCGACAATTCGCTCACCACATGGCGTGGCATGGCGGTGTTGATCTGGCCTGCAAGCTCGATGAAGCGGCTCTCGATGCCGAACTCGCGCGCCTTCCAGGTGAGGTAGAATGGATCGATCGGGATGCAGTGACCGCCAAGGCCGGGGCCGGGATAAAAGGCCTGATAGCCGAACGGCTTGGTCGCGGCGGCGGCGATCACCTCCCACACGTCGATACCCATCTCGGCGTAAACGAGCTTCAGCTCGTTCACGAGCGCGATGTTGACCGCGCGGAAGATGTTTTCGGTGAGCTTTGCGGCCTCCGCGACTGCCGCGCTGTTCACGGGCACCACCTTGGCCACCGTCTTGCCGTAGAAAGTCTCTGCCAGCTTGCGCGACTGCGGGTCATCCGCGCCGACCAGCTTGGGGATGGTCTTGGTGTTGAAGCTCTTGTTGCCGGGGTCTTCGCGCTCAGGCGAGAAACCAAGGAAGAAGGTTTCGCCCAGCACACCGCCTGCGCCTTCGAGGACGGGCTGCACCACTTCGCGCGTGGTGCCGGGCCAGGTGGTCGATTCGAGCACAACGAGCTGGCCGGGACGCAGCGTCTTCGCGATCATCTCCGCCGTGTTGACGACATAGGAGAGATCGGGGTCGCGATTGCGGGTGAGCGGAGTGGGGA
Organism: Sphingobium sp.; assembly: GCA_022652485.1. Lineage (GTDB taxonomy): Bacteria > Pseudomonadota > Alphaproteobacteria > Sphingomonadales > Sphingomonadaceae > Sphingobium. The sequence goes on along the minus strand of JALCRK010000024.1, from coordinate 34,290 downwards.
CGCAGATGGCGAGCGCGTCGGGCTCGCCGAGGCGCGAGAAATCGCTCGTTGCCTCGAACTTGCCCGCGGCGATCGCTTCGCGCATTTCGGTCGGGTCCATATAGGAGATGACCTGTTCGCCGCGATTGATGGCGTCGACGCGCGGTTGGCTGACGTCAAAGCCGATGACCTTGTAGCCCGCCTTTACCCCCGCGAGCGCCAGCGGCAGGCCGACATAGCCCAGGCCGATGATGCCGATGGTGGCGGTGCCGTCCTCAAGACGGGAGAGCGTCTGTTCGTAATGGGGTGAGGGCATGTGCGTGTCCGGTTCCCTAGATGCGCGCGCCTTCGGGCGCGGGTTGGCTGGTGGGTGTGGTGAGTGCGCTGGGCGGTTCGCCCCTCGCCAGATGGCTCAGTTCGTCAATAAGATGATGATCGAAGGCAAAGGCGACGGCGAGGAAAACGGCCATTCCCGCGCCGAGCGCGACCCACGGACCGAGCGCAAGCGCATGGGCGGCGAATACGATCAGACCTGCGGTCGCGATGGCAGGCAGCGCGGGGAGTACCGGCACATCATGACCGCGGATATGGGTAAAGACCTGCGACACCGCCCAGACGACGAGGCAGGCGAGGCTCATCGCCGCTGCCGCGCCCATCGGGCCAAGCCCCGCCGGGCCGATCAGTAACCATGCCGCCGGGATCGCCACCGCAACGCCGGCGATCTGCGAGATCAGCATATCGTTGCCGCGTTTCGCCGCGATCAAAATCCAGCGCGCATGGCCGGAGAGCAGGGTGAGCGGGAAAGTCCAGACGAGAATCGAGAAAGGCGCCGCCGCACGCTCGAAGCCGGAGCCGAACAGCAGGCGCAGCAGCGGTTCGGCTGCGAGCGTCAAGGCCAGCGCGAGGCCGATGCCGCCCCAGGCAGTCGCGCGGATCGACATGCGGGTAAGGCGTACCAGCGCGGCAGGCTCGCCCTGCACCCGGCGCGAGATCACCGGATACAGGTTGAAATGATAGAGCCAGCTGAACGTGACGAGCGAGACGCCAAGGCGATGCGCTGCGCCGAAGTAGGCGGTGTCGGTCATTCCCGCCATCGCGGCGAGGATCAAGAGCGGCGCATATTGGAACAGCGCCCAGCAGATCGCGCCCGCGCCGATTGCCGCCCCCTCGCGCAGCAGGTCGGCGAGCTTGTGGAGCGCGAAGCGGAGGCGCAGCGGCGCTACTCTGCTGTGCTGCCGCCACATCAGATAGCCCGTGGCGAGCGCGACAGAACCGATTTCGGCAAAGCCGACGCGTACCACGTCCGCATCGCCATGTACCAGCAGCACGCAGCCCAGCATGAAGGACAGTACGCGCACGCACTGCGCCAGCACCACGTCGGTCATCATGCCCTTGGCCTGAAACAGCCAATCCTGCTTCCACGGCGGGATCAGCAGGCTCAGCGCGACGAGGCTGGTCAGCTTGAGCGCATCCGCGTCATGGGCGTAGAACCAGGTGAAGAGTACCATCGCCGGGGCCATTACCGCCGCGATGCAGAGCTGCGCCGCAGGAATGAGCGCCACCAGCTCCTCGGCGCTCTGGTGCCCTTGTGTCAGGCGGCGTACGCCTACCGAACCCAGGCCGCCATCGATCGCCAGCGTGGCGAGTGTGGCGAGACCCATCGCATACTCGACCGCGCCATATTCGTGCGGCAGCAGGCGGCGCGCGAGGATCGCGAACGCCAGAAATGCCACTCCCTTGGTGCCAATCTGTCCGACCCAAAGCAGGCCGAGGTCGCGCGCCAGCTTGAACTGTGGGCGCATCACGAACCGGCCAAATCGGGAGATGGCGCGCGTCATAGCAGGAAGGTGCCCTTCTGGTCCGGCCCGCTTGCGGAAATTACCGTCCAGACTTCGCCGTCGCCCAATGTGCCCTTGAACGTGTCCATGTCGTTATAGTGCCGCGACAGCTCCGCCTTCACGTCTGGCCTAGCGGCGAGCGTCTGGTGCGGGAAGGCGAGGATGACCCAGGTACGGCCCTTGGTGGTCTGGCGCAGCTTCGCCAGCTCCGCGCCCGTTTCGATCACCTTGAATTCTGGGGCGTAATAGTGGCTGTAGGCATAGCCCGCGAGGCCCACGGCCGCGATGCTGTCTCCCGGCTTTGCATAGGCGCGAACGAAATCGCGTGCGCCGATGAAGTCCTGTTTGGGGTGCAGGTAATTGGGCACCAGCAAGCCGATCGACACCAGCACCATCGCCACGATACCCAGTCGGGAAATCCATGCGGCGTCGAAAACGGGGCGCCCCTGAAACTGGAATCGCGGCGCGATGATGCTGCTCCAGGCGAATACGCCTTCCACCAGCGTCATGAAGATGAAGCCGATATCGACGAAGAAATAGCGCGGCCAGATGCGCACGCCCACACAGTAGAGCAGCAGCATCGCGAGCGGTACATGCACCACATAGATGGCGGTGAGCACGGGCGCACGGCGATACAGCGCCGCGATCCCCGCTGCCAGCACCAGCACCGCGCCCAGCAGGATCAGCGGCACCAGCGGCCCGGCGGAAGAGATGGACTGGCCGATTTCCTTGACCGCGCGCACCGGATTGCGCCATTCAGCCAGCGCCGCGCCGCCGGGGGCTGCGGAGGCTTGCGATACCTCGTGAATCGTCGAGAACGCCTGGCTGATGATCGGCGCATAGAGCGCCAGCGTCACGACAATGCTGAGGCCTATGCCGAAGATCGGCCCCCCGCTCAAAATGCCGGGCAGGCGCTTTCCTGACTGCTTCTTGACCAGCCCATATCCCGCCATCGCCGCATAGACGACACCATGCGCCACGAAGAAGAACCCGGCGGACATGTGGGTGTACATCGCAGCCGCTACGGCAAGCCCATAGCCTGCCCAGGTCTTCCAATGCGGCTTCTCCAGCCCCTTGAGGAACAGAAGTGTCGCTGCCGAAGTGAAGAAGAGCAGGCCGGTATATCCGCGCGCGTTCTGAGAGAACCAGACATGATGATAGGAGAGCGTCAGCAACAGCGCCACTATCAGCGCGCCGGGGCCACCCATCACCCGCCGCGCAATGCGCCACTGGACGGCAATGCTGCCCACGCCGAAGAGGATGGCGGGAAGGCGCAGCGCTGTCGGGGTTTCCCCGAACAGACCGACGCAGATCTGCGCCAGCAGGCTGTACAGCATATGATTGTTGAGCGAATCGAATGTCTTGACCAGATCCAGCGTCGGCAGGCGCACGAAGTTTACGACGGTGAAGATCTCGTCATACCACAGCGAGGCGTCCGCCTTGAACAGGCGCAAGGCCAGCGCCAGCAGGAGGATCAGCGCCAGCGCGCCCCATTCCCGTCTCGTGGCCTTATGCTCCTCGTTCATGCCCTGCCTTAACCCGTCTGGAGACTGCAATCGGTCATGGTTGCGCTGCAACATGTATTGCGCCCGCCGTGCCCGATGGCAATCGCGTAAAGGATGTTTTCTTAAAAGGCGCTAAACCGTGCCCGATTTTATCTGTTCAGCAAATCTTTGCTGTATAAAAGAGAGCGGTCGGGTTCGACCCCGGGGGCAACAGGGCAATTCATCTATGCACAAGGTTTCACTCACGCGCGTCATGATGATGCGGAGCCTCCTGCTTGCGCTTCTGCTGCTTTGGCCCCTCCTCATCTTCGGCCGCCCCGCCTATATGGTGGACAGCGCGGCCTATCAGAACGGCGGCGAGCGCGCCGTAACGTTCGTGCTGCGCAAGCTTCATCTTGCCAAACCCCATCCGCGCAAGGTGCCCGCTGTGGCGGAGGGCGATAAGACCGTGAGCGCGGCGGCTCCTGCCAAGGAAGACGGCAGGGATACCAAGGTTGCTCGCTCGATCCTCTACAGTGTGCTGGGCTATGTGTTCGGCGGGCCGGGCATGAGCATGGTCTACATGGCGGTGTTTCATGCCGTCACGGTCGCGCTGGTGCTGGTCGCCCTATTTGAAAGCATCGCCGGGCCAGGCTGGCGGCCCTTCGCGGCGATGGCGGGATTCGCCGCCTTCGCCAGCCCGCTGGCGCCCACCGTCACGTTCATCATGCCCGATTGCTATGCGCCGGTTATGCTCGGCGCGATGGCGATCCTGCCCTTTAACTGGGACAGGTTCAGCTGGGCGATGCGTGCGCTGATTATGGGCTTCGCGATTTTTGGCGTTGCGGTGCATACCAGCCATCCCCCCATCGCGCTTGGCACCGCGCTTGCCGTGAGCCCGCTGTTGCTACTGATCCGGCGGCGATTGCCGGTCGCTCTGCCGAAGGCGCTGGGCGTCCTTTGGGCGCCGCCCATATTGGGCACGCTGCTGGTGCTGCTCACCGGTCTGGTGGGCTTCGGCCACGCCAGCGTTGCGCCCAAGCATCACCCGCTGGCGCTCGCCCGCGCGATCGATAATGGCCCGGCGCGCTGGTATCTGGTGGAAGAATGCCGGAATCCGCATCGCTACGCGATCTGCGAAATCTACGGCACCCATATCCCGAATACTGTTCAGGAGCTGTTATGGAGCAAGGACAACCTCATCGTTCGCGCGACGCCCCGGCAGCTTGACCGCATCCGTGCCGAGGAAAACGCGATCCTTTTGGAGACCACCAAGCGCTATCCTGTCCAGCAGCTGATTGTCGTGGTGCATGACGTGCCGGAACAGTTCATCCGCTTCAGCCTGAATTATTTCCGCTACGGCAGCACCATCGTCCGCAGCGCCAAGGGCGACATCATCCTGCGCAATCCCGGATCGGGCGAAGACCCGGCCCTTTTATATGTTCTGGACCGGCTGACTTTGATCACGGTCATTGCAGGGACACTCGCGCTGCTGTTGTGGTGGCGGGGCATGAGCCCGTCCCAGCGCTGGATGGTGGTCATCGTCGTCATCGGCCTGCTGGCGAATGCGGCGGTGTGCGCCATATTCTCCGGGGTCGCGCCGCGGTATCAGGCCCGGCTTGTATGGCTGGTCCCTTGGCTGGCACTGGCGATCGGTTTTGCGCGCGGCGGGCTCGGCATGGTTCGGATTGGAAGGAAAGAAAAGGGATGAATTTCTGGCGCAAATGGCATCGGTGGCTGGGAACGATAGCTGCGGTCCTGTTGGTGCTGATCGGCGGCACTGGCGTTCTGCTCCAGATCGACGAGGTGGGGCATGTGAGTGAGCGGGCGTCTGCGCGCGCTTCCGTCCCGCTGCCTCCGCTCGATGCCGTGGCCCTGGCGGCGCGGGTCGAGGCGCTGTCTGGCGGTCGCAGGATCGAAATGCTTCGGCTGGAGGCGCATAGCAAGGCGCCTTCGGCGGTGGTGCGTTTCGCCGGCGACAAGAAGGTCGTTGAGATCGATCTCGCGACCGGCAAGCAAAAGCCCGGAAGCGAAACGCCGAAGTCGGCCGGCGGCACGCTGGCGAAGATACGCTTGCTGGTGCTGATGCTCCACACTTTCGGCATCGCGGGTACAGCAGGGCATGTCGCTGGCGGCCTTGTGGGCGTGGTGCTGGTCGGCCTTTCCGGCAGCGGCCTGTGGGTCTGGTGGACGATGCGCCGCGAGCGTGTGCGGCGCAATGCAGCAGGCACATGGTTCTGGAAATGAAACCGGCGCCCGGCAGTAATAGTGCCGGGCGCCGCAAATCATGATAAACGAACTTGCTTCAATTCACTTTTCCTCGATAGTTCCGGAGGATGAAGTGATTCTTCATGGCGGATGGCCGGCGTCGTGAGGTCAAGCGTTAACCTTTCAACGATAGAGAGGAAGCGGGTTCCATCGAAGGGAACAAGGCTGCGGGGCAGGGCTTAACAGGGATGAAAGCGTGAAAATCATTGTCGCGGGCGGCGCGGGATTTATCGGTTCGCATCTGTGCGACCGGTTGATCGGTGAAGGCCATCAGGTCTGGTGTATCGACAATCTGCAAACCGGCTCGGTCTCCAACCTTGCGGAGCTGAGCGCGCATCCGAATTTCCATTTCATTCAGGGCGACATCCGCGACGAATTGCCGGATATTGAATGCGAGCTATTCTATAACCTCGCCTGCCCGGCAGCGCCGATCCATTATCAGGCCGATCCGATCGGCACGCTCCGCACCTGCGTTATCGGTACGCTCAATGTGCTGGAGTTCTGCCAGGCCAAGGGCGCGCGAATGCTTCAGGCCTCGACCAGCGAGGTCTATGGCGACCCCACAGTGCACCCCCAGCCCGAAAAATATGTCGGCGCGGTGAGCTGCACCGGCCCGCGTGCCTGCTATGACGAGGGCAAGCGCGCCGCTGAAACCGCCTGCTTCGATTTCAACCGCCAATATGGCGTCGAGATTCGCGTCGCGCGTATCTTCAACACTTATGGTCCGCGCATGAGCGTGGGCGATGGCCGCGTGGTGCCCAATTTCGTGACCCAGGCGATGACCGGCAAAGGTCTCACCGTCTATGGCTCGGGTTCCCAGACCCGCTCCTTCTGCTATGTCGATGACACGGTCGATGGCCTTATCCGCCTGATGAACTCGGAAGGCTCGGTGGTCGGGCCGGTCAACATCGGCAACGATGAGGAATTTTCGGTGCGCGAGCTGGCCGAGATCGTCACCACGTTGACGAACTCCAAGTCGCCCGTGGTCTACAAGGATTTGCCGCAGGACGATCCGCATATCCGCCGCCCGGACATCAGCCGCGCGCGCGAGATTCTCAAATGGGCGCCGACACTCAAGCTGCGTGAAGGCCTCGCGCCGACCATCGCCTGGTATCAGACCCGGCTTGCCGCCACCTCCAAGGTCAGGGCCAAGGACAGCGCCGATGGGCGGCAGACGCTCGCCATCATCGGCGGCGGCCCGGCCGGGCTTTCCGCAGCCTATTGGATGCAGACGCACAGCAACCTCTATCATGTGCTCGTGGTCGAGGCAGGCGACAAGGTGGGCGGCATCTCGCGCACCGAGAGCTACAAGGGCTATCGCTTCGACATCGGCGGCCACCGATTCACCACCCGCTCGGCCCGCGCCGAGGCGCTGTGGAACGAGGTGCTGCCCGAAGCCTTCCTCCGGCGGAAGCGGCAGACGCGCATCTACTATCGCGGCAAGTTCTTCGATTATCCGCTGCGCCTGTTCAACGCGCTCAAGAACATGGGCCTGTATGAATCCGCGCTCATCCTCGCCAGCTACGTGAAGTGGAACTTCATGCCGCACAAGGAGGAGGAGAATTTCCAGCAGTGGATCACCAACCGCTTTGGTGGCCGCCTCTTCTGGTATTTCTTCCGCCCCTATACGCAGAAGGTGTGGGGCAAGTCGTTCAAGGCGATCCGCGCGGACTGGGCGATCCAGCGCATCCGCAACATGTCGCTGCGCAAGGCAGTGATGCGCGCGCTTTCCGGCACGCACGATACCGACAGTATCGTCGAGACGTTCGATTATCCGCGCCTTGGCCCCGGCATGATGTGGGAAGCCTTCCGTGACCGGATCGAGGCCAAGGGCGGCGAGGTGTGGATGAACTCCGTCGCAACCCAGATCCACCGCGAAGGAAATATGGTAACCGCCATCGACGTCGAGTCTGTGCAGAATGGCGAAACGGTGACGACCCGCCTCGAAGCGGATCATTTCATCTCGTCGATGCCGATTTCGACGATGGTGCTGAACATGATGCCGCCTGCGCCGCCCGCGATCCAGTCCGCCGCCAAGAAGCTGCGCTATCGTGCCTTCGTGGTCGTGGCGCTGATCATTGAGGGTGCCGATCCGTTCCCGGACAACTGGGTCTATATCCATGATCCCGAGGTGAAAGCCGCGCGCATCCAGAATTTCCGGTCCTGGTCCGAGGACATGGTGCCCGAGGCCGACAAGTCCTGCATCGGCATGGAGTATTTCTGCGAGGAAGGCGACGAGATGTGGACCGCAGACGACGCGGACCTCATCAAGATGGCGGCGCGGGAGTTTGAGATGCTCGGGCTGGGCAAGGCGGCCTCTGTTAAGGACGGCACCGTCATCCGCCAGGCCAAGGCCTATCCGGTCTATGACGATGAATATCGCGAAGCGCTGAACATGATCCGCGGCTGGCTGTCCGATTTCCGCAACCTGCAGGTTGTCGGCCGGGGCGGGATGCACAGCTACAACAACATGGATCACTCGATGCTCACCGCGACACTCGCGGTCGACAACATCCTCGGCGGCGCGAACGACCTGTGGGCGGTCGATGTCGATCAGGGCCATAATGAGGACGTCGAATCCTCGGCCGGCATCGGGAGCGAGGCTTCGTCCGAACCGGAGGCCAGACCTAGCCCCATGCGCGAACCAGCCTGATCGGTAAGCCCATGACGACCCCCGCGCGTCCGACCGTTGCCGTCATCATTCCGGCATATAACGCCATAGCCACGCTGCCCGGCTGTCTCGATGCGATCGGGGCGATGCAGTGGCGGCCGGATGAGCTTATCCTGTTCAGCGACGGCTCGACCGACGCGACCGACGATCTGGCTCGCACCGCCGGTGCGACCGTGATCCGCAATGACGGCAAGCCGAAAGGGCCGGGCCACGGCCGCAACGAGGCGGCGAAGGCCGCACGATCGGACCTGCTGCTGTTCGTCGACGCCGATGTGGTGATCTCCCCGACCGCGCTCGAATTGCTGGTTGCCGATATGCATACGCATGGCGCGAAGGCGGCCTTCGGCTCGTACGACGATGCGCCCTGGTCCCAGCGCGTGACAAGCCTCTATGCCAACCTGCGTCACCATTATGTCCACCAGCACGCGAAGCGCGAGGCCAAGACCTTCTGGTCCGGCCTGGGGCTGATCGACCGGGAGCTGTTCCTCTCGCTGGGCGGGTTCGATGTTGAAATGTTCAGGCATCCGAGCATCGAGGATATCGAGTTGGGTGCCCGCGTCATCACCGCCGGGCATCGCATCCGCATGGTGCCCGAGGCACTCTGCAAGCACTGGAAGGACTGGAGCCTGTGGCGGGTGTGGCACACCGATGTCGTGCGCCGTGCGGCGCCTTGGTCGCGACTGATCGTCGATGGCAAGACAGGCGAGGCGGACCTCAATATTGCCCAGGTTGAGCGGGTGAAGTCGCTGCTCGCGCTACTGGTGGTGACCGGGCTGCTGGGCATGGGTCTGGCTGGCGTGGCGCTGCCGCGCGCGGTGGCTCCGATGGGCGCACTGACCGCACTGATGGCGCTGCTCTATATCTGGCTCAACCGTGACTTTTTCGGCTTTCTCGTCCGGAAGCTGGGCTTTGTCAGGTCATTGGGCGCGATGGCGATGCATCTGTGCTACCATATCTACGCGCCCGTGACGTTCGTGTTGATCGCCCTTCAGACCAGGCTGGGTTTCCGCAAGCAGGGAAAGTGAAATATGTCCGCGGCGAACCAATCCGTCGCGTGTCCTTTTGACGAAGCGCCCGCACATGATTAGGAAGTGTGGCATGGGCTCTCGCATTTCACGCCTCTGCACCGGTTTCGCAGCGATGCTTGCCCTTGGTGCCTGCAGTGCCGACAAGCCGGCTACCATAACGGTTGTCCCCTCGGAAACCTTCCAGACGATGGATGCGTGGGAGGCCACCGCGAAGATGTGGGAGTTCGACAAGCGCGGAAATCGCTTCGATAGCAGCTGGATGCCCGCGCGCGACCGGATTCTGGCCACCATGATCGAGGAGGGGGGGATTAACCGCCTGCGGCTCGAGTTGCGCAGCGGCGCGGAAAATCCGGTTGATTACTGGTCCCAATTCCGGGCGGGAAAGCTTTCCTATACGGATTTCAGAAATCATTATTACGAGAAGATCAACGACAATGCCGACTCCCGGGCTCTGAACCCGCGCGGCGTCCAGTTTTCCGAGCTGGATTTCCGTGTCGAGAACTTCATCCTGCCCGCGCTGCGGATCGCGAAGCAGATGGGGCGTCCCATGACCTTCACGCTGTGCTATGTCGATTTCGGTTGGACGACGAGAAAGGGAAGTCTCTCCCACGCGGCGAACCCGGAAGAATATGCCGAACTGATCGCCGCAGCCTATTCCCACCTCAGGCAGAAATACGCGCTTGAACCAGCGGCGCTGGAGATTATCCTGGAGCCGGACAATGGTGACGGGTGGGATGGCAAGCGCATTGGCGGCGCGATCGTCGCCGTGTCGAAGCGGCTGGAAGCGCAGGGCATCAGGCCTCGTATCATCGCGCCTTCAACCTCGGTCGCCCGCAAGATGCCGCGCTATTTCGATCAGCTGAGCAGCATTCCCGGCGCAGCGCAGAAGATCGCGGTGCTGTCCTATCACCGTTATGGCAAGCCGCCTGCGCCGGAGGTGGCCGAGGCCATTCGCGCGCGCGCGAAGCGTATCGGCGCGCAGACTGCGATGCTGGAGTACACGCGCGGCGATGCCGACGACCTGTTCGACGACCTGATCGAAGCCAATGTCAGCAGCTGGCAGAAATATTCCATCGCGACCCTCGACCTGGGAAATGCCATGAACCCGCAGGGCAATATGCTGCGCGTTTCGCATCTCGACCGCGCCATACCCGAGGTCGAGACCTTGCCGGAATCAACCGCGCTCGCCGCTCTGTTTCGTGCGGTGGACCCCGGCGCGGTACGGATCGGCACGCGTTCGGACCAGCCGTGGGCGGAAGCGGTCGCTTTCCGTAATCCGGACGGGCACCTCGCCGTCTCGATCAAGGCCGAACTCGGGCCGGTGATGAAGCTGCTGCAAAAGGTGCATAAGCGGATCAATACCCCGCTGCCTCAGCCGGGTGGCGGGGCATGGGTGCGTTTGCGCGGTGTTGGTGCCGGCCAGTACAGGATGCAACGGTCCAATGCGCTGGTTGGGCGCATTCTGCGCTGCACGGTGGTTGTGGAGCAGGACGGCAAAGGCGCGCGGGTATTCCTGCGCGAAGGCGATGTCGCCACCTTGGCGGAGCTGCCGAAAGGGGGCAGGCAACAGCACTATCCGGGTTGCTCGCACAACCCGGACCAGTGGCGTTAGAGGCCGAGCTGGGTTAGGCCCGGGTGATCGTCGGGGCGGCGGCCCAGCGGCCAGTGAAACAGCCGCTCCTCCGCCGTGATCGGATGTTCGTTGATCGAAGCGTGACGGAAAGCCATCAGACCCTCCTCGTCGAACTGCCAGTTCTCGTTGCCGTGGGCACGGAACCAGTTTCCGCTGTCGTCGCGATATTCGTATACGAAGCGTACGGCGATCCGGTTGCCGGCATGGGCCCATACTTCCTTGATCAGGCGGTAGTCGAGTTCGCGGTTCCACTTGCGGGTGAGAAAGGCCTCGATGTCGGCTCGTCCGGTAACGAATTCCGCGCGGTTCCGCCAGCGGCTGTCAGGCGTGTAAGCCAGCGCTACACGTGCCGGATCGCGGCTGTTCCACGCATCCTCCGCCATGCGCGCCTTTTGGGCGGCGGTCTCGTCGGTGAAGGGCGGCAGGGGTGGGCGGCTCATAGGTCTTGTCCTTTCTGTTGAGGGTGGTTTTCTGAGAAGCGTTCTCGGCTTCGAGGATTTGGAGATGCGCGAGGGTGCCAGTCATTTCGTCTAGGATGATCTTCAGAGTAATATGCTGAGGGTGGAGGATTTAGCCGACGTCGTCCGTGAAGAGAATGGCTTGGTCGAAACGTGCCTGATATCCTTGGGGTTGAAGAGGATACCGATGCCATCAACATTCGCGGTCAAGCAAGCGCTGCTCATCGCACATCTCCGAAGAAGGGGGCCGGCGTCGCCTGGGGAGGGGGAGGAAGGCGACGCCGGCAGGCTGTGTTCAGGGGTGGGGTTTCAGGGGCGGGGAAACCTCAGGCCGGTTCGAACACAGCCACTTCAGGGAAATCGATTTCCGTCTGGAATACTTCGTTGAAGTAGTTGGTGAAGCTGTTCAGCGCGACGTGCTGGACGATCTCGACCATTTGCGCCTCGCTATAGCCGGCCGCCTTCAGTGCCGCTACATCGGCTTCGCTGACGGCACCGCGGTTCTGGGCGACCTTTACCGCGAAGCGGACGGCGACATCAGCAGTGGCATCGTTGGAGGCGCCGTTGCGGTTGGCGGTGATTTCGGCATCGTCGAGCTTCGCCACATTGCGACCGAAGAACGTATGCGCGGACAAGCAATAGCCGCAGCCGTTCACCTGGGCGATGGCGAGCGCGATCCGCTCGCGGGTGGTTGCCGGCAACGCACCCTTCGCAAGCGCGCCGGACATGGCAAGATAGCCTTCGAGCGCGACAGGGCTGTTGGCGATGGTACCAAAGATGTTCGGCACCCGGCCGATCTGCTTGTTGACGGCTTCGAGCAGTGGTTTCGCCTTTTCGGGCGCGCTTTCCAGATCATGGGTCGGGATACGGGGCATTGTCAGTCTCCTTGAGGTGAACCGGAGCTAACCGGCTTGGAGGTTAAATAGGCACTTCCGAAAAATGAAATAAGCGGCTATTTTTGATAGGCTCATTTTCATAAAGCGAGAGGCTGTATGGATCGATTTGAAGCCCTGCGTAGTCTTGTCATCGCTGTGGACGAGGGCAGCTTTTCGCGTGCGGCCAAGCGCTCGGGCGTACCGTTGCCGACCGTCAGCCGGCGCATAGCCGACCTTGAGGAGCATTTGGGGGCGCAGCTGCTCATCCGAACAAGCCGGGGTCTCGTGCTCACCGAATCGGGCGAGCAGTTCGTAAGCACGGCCCGACGGCTGCTTGACGATCTCGATGATGCCGAGCGCGCTGCTTCCGGAGAATATCGTGCGCCGCGGGGAGAGCTGGTCGTAACCGCGCCGCTCGGCTTTGGGCGGCTGCATGTTGCGCCGATCGTTCACGATTTCCTTGCGGCTTATCCGGACGTGAATGTCAGGCTGATCCTCTCTGATCAGCCTATGATTCTCGCGGAGGCGCACATCGATCTCGGCATACGCGTCGGCCATCTGCCCGACAGTGATCTCGTGGCGCGGCGTTTGGGCGAGGTTCGCTGGCTGGTCTGCGGTAGCCCAGGCTATCTCCAGCGGCGCGGTGTTCCGCAGCATCCGGACGAGCTCCAGCGTCATGCCTGTATCGCGCTTGACGGGTTGCCCAACTCGCGCAGCTGGATGTTCGAAGTCGGTCGGAAGCATTTCGAAGTAGTGATCGCGCCCCGGCTGACCATCAACGCGGCGGACGCCGTGGTCGATGCCGCTAGAGCTGGGGTTGGGTTATGCCGTGTGGTCAGCTACCAGGCCGCCTCTGCGCTTGGCGCAGGGGAGCTGACTCCCGTCCTTCAGCCATTCTGGCCATCCGCCATGCCTGTCCACATGGTGTTCGGCGCCCAGCGACACCAGCCACTCAAGCTTCGCGCTTTCCTCGATTATGTTGCGCCGAGACTGACTACCCGTCTGGCTGCGATCTCGGACATCATCCGCTAATGTGGTGGATCTGAAATTCGCGACATTACGCCGCAGCCTCAAGACTTTGCTAAAACCGCAAGCTTGGTGTCGTGAAACGGCGAGAGAGAACCGAGAAAGGTCTCGACCGTTGCCTGAAACTCCGCAGGGTCTTCAAGATATGGCAGATGTCCACGGTGCGGCAGAGTTACCTGTTGGGCTCGCGGCAACAGCCGGCTCAGGTCGTCGGCGCTGTATCCTGGGACAAAGGCATCCTTGGCACCGCGAACAACCAGCACGGGGCAGGATACCTCCATCAGCTCTTGGCGCTGGTCGAAGCCCGCCATCTCGTAGAACAGCTCCCGCAGGCGCAAGGGATCGATCCGGTCGAGAGAGCGATGAAACCCCCGGCTGATGGCCGGGAAGGACGCAACTCCCATCATCTCCAAAAGCGCCTTGGCCCAAATTTGACGGCCATCGGCAGTCTGAAGCAGGTCGTAGAGCGCGCAGCGGCGCGCTCGGTCTCCGGGGGTCAGGTGGACCCAGGCATTGACAGCGACGAGGCCCAATACCCGCTCCGGTCGGCGCGCGGCAAGCATCAGCGCCACGCGCGCGCCCTTCGAGAGACCGCAGATCACCGCATTGGTCAGCCCAAGATGATCGAGAAGCGCGTCGAGCGAGCGCCAATGGTCGAGGAAGCCGATCTCGCCGCCGTCCGACCGCCCGTGGCCGGGCAGATCGAGCGCGATAACGTGATGCGTCTTGGCGAAATGTGCGATCTGGTTGATCCAGTTCTCCAGCTGCCCGCCGAGGCCATGCAGGAACACCAGTGGCTGGCCCTCTCCGGCGGATACGTAATGGATGGATACACCATCATGTTCGAATATCATGGCTTAAGGAACCTGATCAAAGAGCGAGCTTGAGCAATGGCGGGGTGTCGTCGCTCGGCTGTGCAGGGATTGCACAACAGATCAGCGCCTCATCCGGCGCCAACTGGGCAGGCAGGCCTTGCGGGTGGACCACGCTACCCGCTAGGACTGCGGTGCGGCACGTTCCGCAGCTTCCGGATCGGCAGCTGAATTCGGGCTGGAGTCCGGCCTTCTCTGCCAGATCGAGCAGTGTCCCGGCCTCGGGCGTCCACAGCGTTCGCTTGCCCGACCGGCTGAATTCGACAGCGACGGCCTCGGTGGCGGATGCGGGCTGGGGTTGGTCGCTTGCAGCAACGGAACGGAAAAGTGCCGAGGGACAGAAAGTCTCGGCAAATATCCGCTCATCGGGGACATCGGCAGCCCGCAAGCTATCGTAGACCGACTGTGTGTAGGCCGCCGGGCCGCAGATATAAAAATCGTGACTGCCGAACGGCAGGTGCCGCGCCAGCACCGCCATGTCGATGCGGCCGGCCACATCATAATCCCGGCCGGCACGGGCATCTGTCACATTGCTTAGGATACGCACGATCCTGATTGCGTCGGGCGCTTGGCTGGCAAGGTTCGCCAGTTCGCGGTCGAAGGCGCGCTCCTTCAGGTGTCTTGCGGAATAGAACAGCGTGACGGGCCGCACCTCACCTGCTCGTCCTCCTTCATGCACCGCCTGATCGAGCATTGCCAGGAGCGGGGTTATCCCGACGCCCGCCGCCAGCAGAACTGCCGGACGTTTTGCCTGCGGATCGAAAGCGAAGGCGCCTGCTGGCCGACCGACTTCGATCCGGGCGCCAACATGCATCCGGTCATGAAGATGCTGCGAAACCAGGCCGTCGCGCTTCACGCTGATGCGGTAGCCTCTGCCGCCCGGCGCAGAGGTGATGGTATAGGTCCGGACGACTGGCTGGCCCCGACCGGGAATTGTCACCCTAATCGGCAGGTGCTGCCCGGCCGTGAAAGGCCCGATAGGAAGCCCATCTTCCGGCTCAAGGTGGAAAGACCGGATCGTTGCACTTTCCTCGACAATCCGGGCGACCCGGAAGGTGCGCCACCTGGCTTGCGCTGCGCTTCTTTCCAATTGGGCGGCCACCGCTTGCCAGTCGCCGGTATGGGCTGACCGGGGTGACTGGCCTTCCGGGTCGGTTGCCCAGCGCAGCGGCAGCGCGCCCTTGCGGCGTACCACGCGCCGTGGAACGAAGCGCCATAGTCTCTCGGCACCTTCGAACGCCGCAACCTCCGGCCCCTCCAATATAATTTCTGCATCACCCGTGAGTTGCAGAAGATCTCCCCTTTCGAAATCGACGAAGGTCAGCCCGGCCTTGCCGTTGAGCAGAATGTTGCCGAGCGTGTTGAAAAACTGGTTGCCCGCAAAATCGGGAATGGTGAGCGTACCGTCTTCACCCACGTGCACAAATCCGGGTTTGCCACCGCGATGCGAGGCATCGACCTGCCTTGTGTCCCTGTCCGCATAGGAGGCAACGAAGAAGGTGTCGGCGGCCCGGATCATGTCGTTTGCAGCTGCATCGAGCGTCGCTGCCTCTTCGGTAACCGAGGCAGGAGTCGCTCTCGGATCGTCGACGAACTGGAAGCTGCGCAGCTGGATGTATTGCGGGCAGTTGCCGTAGCTCTGTCCGACCGCGATCTCCAGGCCGCCATTAGGGGTAGACCGAAGGACTCCGTTCATCCGGTTGCGTCGGCGGGTCTGCAGCTCGATCCCGAGCAGGCCCACCGACAGCCCGGGGGCGATACCGGCGGCGGCCGGATCCGCCGGGTTGGGTGAGATGTTGATCTCCAGGGCATCCGGCGTGGGGGCGGAGAGGAACCCTGGCTGACCCGTGATCAGTGTGGCCCAGGGGTCACCGTCCGGATCAACCGCGCCTAGAACAGCGAAGGGAAGCTGCGCGTAGAACTCGCGATGCTGGTCGAGGAGGAAGGTCCGGACGACGCGCCGACCCAGCTCCTCCAGCCGATCGGTGACACCGATCGAGGCTTGCAGGGCAAGCTCGCCCGGATGCCACACCGCCGATACCGGTTCTTTAGTCTGTTCGTGCATCGACCGGCACCTCCTGCCAGGACCGGGCGCACCTTGCCGGGTGCGCCCGGTCATCACGTCAGGCCGCGGCCGACAGGCCCACGGGCGTCTCAACGAAGGGCGTGAAGCCGGGGAGCGCCTCGATCCGGCGAAGAAGCGCCCGAACGGAAGCGTAGTCGGCCAGGTCGACATTACCTTCGGGTGCGCGCGCCACGTAGCTGTAGATCGCGACATCCGCGATCGTCGGACGATCGCCGACCAGCCATTCGCGGTCCTTGAGGTGCGTCTCCATCGTCTTCAGCAGGCCATGCGCCCGGCCGATGACTTCCTCGGGGTTGTGCTTCGATCCGAAAATGGTGACGAGGCGCGCCGCCGCAGGGCCGTAGGCAATCTCGCCCGCCGCAACCGACAGCCAGCGCTGGACCGCCGCCGCGCCTGCTGCATCTTCCGGCAACCAGTCGGTGCGGGCATACTTCTTTGCGATGTAGACGAGAATGGCGTTGGAATCGCCGATGGCGGTGCCATCGTCATCGACCAGAACCGGTACCTGTCCGAACGGGTTGAGGGCAAGGAATTCAGGAGTCTTGTGCGCGCCGGCCATCAGGTCGACCTCGACGAGTTCGTGCTTCAGTCCCAGCAGATCCAGAAGCAGTCTGGCGCGATGGGCGTGGCCGGAAAGAGGGTGGTAATAGAGCTTCATCGTATGGTTCCTTAGCTATGCCGGTGTGGTCGGCAGATGCGGCTTGGCACTTGGGATCAAGCCGGTAGGAAGGAACTTAAGCGCTTCCAAAAAATGGAAGAAGATGGTTCTTATGATAAGTAGACTTCCGTAATCCGAGAGGGTTGACGAGTCGTTTTCCGGGAGTCCGTGCGGTTCGAGGTCGAAAGCGCGTAAGGCAAACTCGGCCTGAGGGTCCCGCTGAAGAGAACGCCAAAGGCACATGGAGACCATGCTGCTCCCCCGCCACGCCTGCCGGAATCATCGCGCTATGCCCGTGCCACGGCACGACCTGGAGGAGGTCGCTTTCGGCGATCAAAAAATTTATTTATATGAAGTTGATTTCAACATTATGAATCAATAGATTGAAACGAACGACGTGGGAGTGCGGCGAAAATCAAAAAAGTTGGAGGAGAGGAACAATGCAATCTGCGAATTGCCCTAATCTTGAAAGTCCTGACCACCCTGTTGCTCGATCGTTGCGGGGCACAGTTGGCCTGATTGCACTCTGTGTGCCGTTCGCCGCTTGCGCCCAGTCCGCCAGCCCTGAGTCGGCGCAGCCGGATTCATCCGGTCAGAACGGCAAGGCGCTCGAAGAGATAGTTGTCACGGCGCGAAGGCAGAGCGAAACGCTTAACCGCGTACCGGTCGCGGCGTCTGCGGTGACTGCAGCAACGCTGGCCAACTATAATCTTACAAGCCTCGCTGGCTTTGCGACGCGGGTGCCTGGCGTGTCATTTGAAAAGACCTCCGGCAGTTCGGGTGCGGCCCTGACCATACGCGGCCTGGGGTCAGGTGGCGTTGATAGCGGTCAGGAGCAGACAGTTGCCGTCAACATCGATGGCATCCAGGTCAGCCGGGGACAAATCGCTCAGCAGAGCGCTTTTGATCTGGAACAGGTCGAGATCCTCAAAGGACCGCAAGCCCTGTTTTTTGGCAAGAACAGCCCAGGCGGTGTTATATCGCTGCGCGCGAAAGGCCCGACCGACAAATTCGAGGCCCACCTCAAGGCGGGCTATGAGTTTTATGCTCAGGAGACTTACGCGGAAGGCGTGGTGTCTGGGCCACTTTCCGATACGCTGAGTGCACGGCTGGCGGTGCGCGGAACTTCCATGCGTGGATATATGCACAACGATGCCATGCCCATGCCCAACCCCTTTGCCGGAACGCCGGGTCTTTCCGACTCGCTGCCTGGGGCGGCCGATCATTATAATAACAACCGGGAACTGTTGGGCAGGCTGACATTCAAATATCAGCCGAGCCCGCAATTCACCGCAACGCTCCGTCTGTTTGGCAGTATGCAGAAGGACAACCGCGGCAATAATGGCGCCGCCGAGATTACCAACTGCGCGACGCCCGGTTCGACCTCCTATTTCGTGGCGCCCGGCTTCGTTCTTCAGGATCCCAATGGCGATTGTCGTGCGAACGCGCATCAGTCGGCTGGCGACCTGCCGAGCCTGGAGGCATCGACCGAACGCGGTTTTCGTGATGGAAGGGCATATGGCCAATTCCGGAGCGGCCTGGCCTCGCTCACCGCGGATTATGCGGCGCCCGGTCTGAATTTCACCTCCGTCACGGGCTATCTCCGCTATGGCTGGAAATCGTCCAGCAACGCCACGCAGTCGGTATATCCCTATGGCGGATATTCCTTCCAGGAAGACAAGTTCCGGCAGTTCAGTCAGGAGCTTCGGGTGGTGTCGGACTTCAGCGGGGCATTGAACTTCAGCGCTGGCCTCTATTACGAAGATACGAGTTCCAGATCGCCCCTGATGGCCATCATCGCTCCGTTGCCGACCGATCCCGCGACGGGCCGCCTGATCGGCTTTGCCCGGGAATATTTCGGCAGCGGTGTCGCCTATTCGGCATTCGGCCAGTTGCGCTGGAATATTCTGGAAGATGTCGAGCTGGCTGGCGGAGCGCGCTGGACCCGCGAAACCCGAAAGGTGGATATCGGGAACAGCTATGTCCATCCCTTGCTGGCCGGATCGGGCATTTTCCGCCCGGTGGGAATGCTGGGCGGCAAGCTCAGCGACAGCAATATTTCACCGGAAGTGACGCTGTCCTGGCATCCGATGCGGAACTCCACCCTCTATGCGGCCTATAAGACCGGCTACAAATCAGGCGGGTTCGGGGCGCCGTCCGTGGTCTCACCCAACTATCTCACCGCCGATGATGACCGCTATCAGCCTGAAAAGGCGCGGGGCGGAGAGATCGGGGTCAAACTCGGCCTGCTCGATAACAGGGTCAGACTCACCGGCGCCATATATTCCTATAAGCTGACCAATCTGCAGGTGTCGAACTTCATTGCCAGCCCGCCCTCGCAACAAACCGTCAATGCCGGGTCGAGCCGAACCAAGGGCTTTGAAATGGAGATGGCGCTTAGGGCGACCGGGCAACTGACGATAGCATCGGGCATTTCCTACTCACATGCGCGGTATATCTCGTTCGACGATGCGATATCCTGTTATGGCGGGCAGTCTGCGGCGCAAGGGTGCAAGGCTTCGGGGTTGCAGGATCTCTCTGGCGCGCAGCTTGCTCGGGCACCCGACTGGAGCGCCACTGCCAGCATCGATTATGGGACGCCGCTTTCCGATACTCTGAAAATGGGGCTGAGCGGGGCGTTCCGGTATGCCTCATCCTATTTCACTTCGGACAACCATAGCCCGTTCACGCTCCAGAAGTCCTTTGCAACGCTCGATTTGACCGGCCGGCTCTCGGAAATCGACGGGCGCTGGCAAGTGGCTCTGATCGGCAGGAACGTCACCAATAAGCGCTATAAGGTCTTCTCACTCGATGCGACGGGCGGCCTGGGCGGGGACGTCACAAGCGTTGTCGCGCGTGGCAGGCAGATCGCGCTCGAGCTGACGGCCCAATTCTGACCATGAGGCCCATGTTAAGCAGACAGCTGAGAGGTAAGAGAGATGAGCGTTAAACTCTATTATGATCGCCCCCCCGTCAACGGCACCCGCCCTTCGCCTATGAGCGACGACGAATGGCAGGCGCGCGTCGATCTGGCAGCCTTTTATCGCCTGTCCGCCCATTTCGGCTGGAGCGAGCTGGTGTTCACGCATATCTCGCTCAAGATACCAGGGGAGAAACAGCATTTTCTGCTAAATCCCCTGGGGCTTTGCTTTGACGAGATATGCGCCTCCGATTTCGTCGTGATCGATATTGAGGGGCAGCCGGTCTATCCTGCCGACCGGCCCATCCTCTCGGCAGGCTTCGCTTTGCACGCAGCTATCCATGAGGCGCGGCCCGATGCCAATTGTGTTTTCCATTGTCATACCCCGGCGGGGATGGCTGTCGCAGCCATGGAGGAGGGGCTTCTTCCGCTTTCTCAGCATGCCATGATGTTTTATGGGCGAACGGCTTATCTCGAAAATGGCGGTATGCGGTATGATCGCGCAGAGCGCGAGCGGATAGGGCGTTTGCTGGGCGAAAATACTATCATGATCTTGCGCAATCACGGGCTTCTGGTGGTGGGAAGCACGGTCGCCGACGCGTTCACTAAGGCGTTTTTCCTCGACCAGGCGTGCCGGGCGCAAGTCCAGGCATTGTCTACCAATCGCACGCTTGTCTATCCCGATTCCGACCTCGCTCAGAAGTTTTCGGACGGGGCCAATCAGAAGGACGCCGACGGTAACGGCCATGCCGAACTGTTCGTCTGGCCCGCGATGTTAAGGATGCTGGGCCGACTGGGGGGCACTCCCTACGACAGATAGGGGGATCGCCCGATTGTGCGTTGGAAGCCCGGGATGATGCTCTACCCTCGCGGCGGATGGGATTATGATTGCCTGAAAGTCGGATCAACAGAAAGAAGGATGCAATGACCACCTTGCTTAAACATGGCGCATTTGTTGCGCCCTTCCATGACATTCGCGAAAGCCCGACTCTGGCGTTGCGCCGGGATCTGGAACTGGCAGCATGGCTGGATCAGCTCGGCTTCCAGGAGATATGGTATGGCGAACATCACTCTTTGGGCTGGGAGATCATCTCATCGCCGGAACTCATGATTGCTGCGGCGATCGAGATGACGAAGCGCATCAAAATCGGCAGCGGCGTCATCTCTCTCTCCTATCATAATCCGCTGATGGTCGCGAACCGGATCGTTCAACTTGACCATATGTCGCTGGGCCGGGTCATGTTCGGCTTTGGGCCTGGAATGCTCCCCACCGATGCTTCGATGATGGGGATCGATACCCTGAAGCAGCGTGACATGATGGGCGAATCGCTTGATGCGATCGTTCGGCTGGTGCGTGGCGAGGTTGTGACCGCCAAAACCGACTGGTTCGAGCTGAACGAAGCCCAGGTTCATCTCATGCCTTATACCAGCCCCTCGCCCGAACTGGCTGTGGCCAGTGTCGTGACGCCATCTGGTGGCATGTTAGCAGGGAAATACGGGATCGGAATGCTCTGCGTGGCCGCGACGCAGGGCGGCAGTTTCCTCAAGCTCGGGGAGAACTGGCAGATCGCCAATCAGGTTGCGGAAAACAGCGGCCATATTCTCCACCCATCGATGCTGCGCCTCGCGGGCCCGATGCATATTGCGGAGACCCGCGAAAAGGCACGCGACAATGTGCGCTTCGGCTTGCAGAAGTGGCTGACCTATATGGATTATGTTCGGCCGCCGGGTGCCAAGCCGATCATTCCTGAAGGCGCGGACGCGGTCGATAGTCTTATCGAAAGCGGTTATGCCGTTATCGGCGATCCACAAGACGCCATAGCACAGATCGAGCGTCTTTATGGCGCTCAGGGTGAATTTGGCACCTTCCTTCATCTTGCACATGATTGGGCCAACTGGGACAATACAAAGGCATCCTACGAGCTTTATGCACGCTATGTCATGCCGCATTTCAATCGCACGAATGAGATTAGGATCACATCCTACGAGCAGCTTGTGAATAATTCGACTGAGTTGATGGCCCAGCGTCATGCTGGCACTTCGGCGGCTTTCCAGAAATGGGAGGAGAAGAAAAAAGAGATGGAACAAAAATGAGCATGTCCGCGGCTGGCGAACATTCGGTCATCTTTCTCCCCCCGCGAGAGCAGAACATGGCCCGGCACCTGTTCGCCATGCCCAGATCCGCACCGCATACCGGGTTTCCACTGGATAAAGGTTGATCTCTATATGGGGTGCCTTATGTCCGGCTCAAATAATTCTATATACAATAGAATTATTCATAGCTATGAAAATATGATTCCTGAATCACGGGGACTGTGCCTTTAGGGGAGTGTTGAGTAGTGTCACAAGACGCGGCGTTGACGATTCATCTGCGAGCCGAAATCGAAGAATTTCTCTATATGGAAGCCGAGCTGCTGGACGAATGGCGGCTCGATGAGTGGCTAGAGCTGTTTGAGGAAGGCGCGATAAGCCAGGTCTTGCCTCTCCGTGATCCGACATTGGGAACCGATGACAGCCTTTATCTCATCGATGATGATTATGTTCGCCTCAAATCGCGCGTTCAGCAGCTGTTGAATGGGACCACCTACTCCGAAAATCCTTTCTCCAAACTTCGCAGGCTGGTCAGCAATGTCAGGGCTGTCGCTGAGAGTCCGATGGTTGTTCGGGCACGGTGCAATTTTATGGTCCACCGCTCACGTCGCGGGAAAATCACTCAGTATGTCGGACAATGTCGATACAGGCTCCTGCGGAAGGGTGACAGTTTCCGTATTACCGAAAGAGTAGTTCAGCTGGATCAGGACAACCTCAGTCAGGGCCATCTCGGCTTTATTCTTTAGGAGTTTGGAGAAATGGACATGACTACCGCACATGCATTCGCCAACCAGTGGATCATTGACGACAGCGAAGACGGGGTTTTTTCCGTCAGGGCCAAGGCCTATTGTGATCCGGACATCTATGTGGCCGAGCAGAAGGATATATTCGACCGGTGCTGGCTGTATGCGGCGCATGAGAGTGAAATCGCCAAGCCGGGCGATTTCCTGACGCGGCGCGTAGGCGCCCGCGAACTGCTCATGGTTCGGGGCAAGGATGGCGAGCTCCGCGCCTTTCTCAATATTTGTCGGCACAAGGGGGGGACGGTCTGTCGGGAGCGTAGCGGCAATGCATCGACATTCCGATGCCTCTATCACTCCTGGACCTACACCACACAGGGGAAACTCGCGGGTGTGGCTCTGAAAGAATCCTATGCTTCCGGCTTCGATAAAGACCGGTTCAGTCTCTATCCCGTCCGGCTGGAATCCTATCGGGGCTTGATATTCATCTGTTATGACGAAACGGCTGATGGGCTGAAGCAGTTTTTAAGCGGCGCTGTAGAAGTATTGGACATGATCCTCGACCAATATGAGGGGATCGACATGACGATACTGCCCGGCGCCTATGAATATACCATGTCAGCGAACTGGAAAATGCTGATGGAAAATTCGATGGATGCCTATCATGCGATCTCGGTCCATACGCGCTTCTTCAATGACTATATGCCCAACGTCATGGGCGTTAAGATGTCTCGGAACGATCTTTTTGGCCGCACATCGGAACATGTGGGCGTTAGGGATCTGGGGAATGGGCATTCAGTGGGCGAAATCCGTCGCTTTGCGAAAAATATGGATGCCACCAAGCGCTCCATGTGGGAGGAAAAATATGGCAAGGAGCGGACGGATCGCCTGATCAATTACAATCGCAATCTGCTCCTCTTTCCCAATACGATAATCGCGGAGCAATTTCCCATGATCCGGACTTGTTTCCCTCTATCCGCGGATGTCACTGAATCTACTTCTTGGACACTCGTTCCAGAGCAGGAAGATCCGGCCATCAGGGCGGGACGATTGCAGGGATTTACATCTTTTCAGGGGCCAGGAGGCTTCGGCACGCCCGACGACATCGAGGTATTGGAACAGTGCCAAAGAAACTGTCGCGAACTCCCGGCGGATGCGTATCTCGATAGTTCGCGCGGGATGAAACAGGAGGTGTGCCTGCCTGACGACGAACTCCAAAATCGGGTCATGCTTCGGGAGTGGAGGCGACAACTTGATCTGCCAATGGGGCAGGGATGATCGCCGGGTTCCCCGCAGGGAAAAGTCGCGGATCGTTTGGATTCCAACCGAAGCTGCGGTTCTCTCACGACGTTGGTGAAAATGTATGACAGATAATCAGAACATTGTCCGCGAATTCGTGGAGGCGTTTGAGCAGAGGAGCGCCGAGAAAATTGCGCCCTTTCTTCACGACGATATCGTTTTCGTGAATTACGGTGACCCGCCGGTGCACGGCAAGGCGGCGGTTCTGAAGCTGTGGGAAGCAGTTTTTTCAATGTTTGCTTATGTGCGCTTCGAAATACTGCACCAGGCCACGGAACAATCCGTCATATTGAGCGAGCAGATCCATTTTCTGGGCCAAGCTGGCAAAACCCCGGCGCCCATCCGCAATATGGCGGCCTATGAAATAAAGGATGGTCTCATCGCGGCGTGGCGGGATTATACCGACAGCAACGAGGCCCGGCGGCTCTTGGGTGCCGCAGAGCCCCTCTCGGTGGAGGAAGCGTACAGCTGATCCGCGGTCACGCATGGCCGGAAGGCGTCAGCCCAGCGCCTGTCCTTAGCAGACTTTGTTTCCGCCTAGCATGTGCAACTGGTGGAAACCACAGGAAGAGAAGGCCTTCATCGTGATGCAGACGCCCGGCTATCCGCTTGATCCATTTGTCATCGATGTCGCTGACGATGTTCTTGTCGATTTGAAGGCGCGTCTGCGCGCGACGAGATGGTCCACAGATCTTGATAATGACGATTGCTATTATGGCATCAGCACGCACTATCTCCGGGGGCTTGTTGACTATTGGCTAAATGAATTCGACTGGCGTGCCGCCGAACGCAAGATCAACATATTCCCGCAACATCGTGTACTGATCGACGATGTCCCGGTTCATTTCATCAGGCAGCAGGGTAACGGCCCCAAACCCATTCCGATCATCATTTCTCATGGATGGCCCTGGACATTCTGGGATATGAGCAAGATCATCCTTCCCCTTGCGGATCCCACCAGATGGGGCGGTGACCCGGAGGATGCGTTCGACGTGATTGTCCCATCCCTGCCCGGTTTTGGCTTTTCGACGCCGGTCGGAAAAGGCGACATGAACTTCTGGAAAATTGCCGAACTGTTCCACACGCTGATGACGAAAATTCTGGGGCACTCAAAATATGCCGCTGCCGGTGCGGACTATGGCGCGCTTGTCACCGGTCAACTCGGTCATAAATATGCGGATGCGCTCTATGGAATACATCTCGGTCACGACATTCCGCTGAATCTGTTTCAGGGGGAGCGGCCGTGGGATCTCACCGGGGGGCAGATGATCCCCGAGGATGCGCCGGACCCGTTGCGTGCTGAGATTCTGCGTTTTCACCGCACCTATGCGTCGCATGTCGCCGTCCACATGCTGGATAGCCAGACATTGACCCACGGCCTTAACGACTCGCCGGTGGGGATGCTTGCCTGGATATTGCAGCGCTGGGCCAAGTGGAGTGACAAGAACGCCGATTTCGAAGCGAACTATCCCAGAGATCATATCCTGACCAATGCGACCATATTTTGGGTGACCCAGTCGATCGGATCGTCAATCCGTTCTTATGCCAATGCCAACCGCTATCCCTGGCGCCCTTCGCACGACCGGCAGCCCGCAATAGAAGCCCCAGCCGGTTTCACTTTCCTGTGTGGAGATGTCTATCCCCCCGGCGTCACGGTGGAAACACGGATTCAGGCATTTGAGTATGGGCCGACAAAGCACTGGTACAACCCGGTCTATATGAAAGCGCATGAAAAGGGTGGGCATTTTCTGGCCTGGGAAAATCCCGAGGCTGTGATCGATGATATCCGGTCGACATTCAGGCATTTACGAAGCGCGTGAAAGAACAGGGTGCACGGCGTTCACCCTGTCTCACATAATAGCCCATGTTCGTCAGCGGGCCGATCCGGCAAGCAAATCAAACTGGCGTTGTCCCGCCTCAAAGGAAATGGCCGCCGCCTCTGCGAGCGGGAGCTTTCGATGGTCTCTCGACAAAATTTCGATGCCGTAGGGGCCATCATATCCGGTGCTTGCAATGCATCGTAAAAAGCCCTGAATATCAAGCTCTCCCGAACCCGGAAGCGTCCGGTGGTTGAGCGCGTCCTCCATGATCGTTCCGACTGGTTCCCATGCGGCATCACCAATTTCGACATGCTTGATATAGTGTGCAGGAAATTTCGCCAAATCTTCCAGCGAGATGCCTCCCCTGTGCATGTGAAGTATGTCCACGACCAGCCCGCCATTCGCAGCGCCGGCGCCGTCGACTATCGCCAGGGAGCCTGGCAGATCGCGGATATTGGATACAGGAACGACCTCTATAGCGATCTGGGTGTTTGCGTGCGCCGCATCCCGGCAGAGATCGCTGAAGCTCTCCATCATGTGCTCGATGGGCCATTCGGTCCCGGTGACGTCGCCAGCCACCTTGATTTGCTTTGCGCCTAGCCGCGCCGCTGCTTCCAGCAAGAACTTCCGGTTCTTGTCCGAGGCGACACGGCGCTCGCCATCGGCGAACCAATCCAGCAGGATCTCCAGCTCCAGGTGGACGAGGCCGTTATCGGCGAGGATCGATCGCATACCGTCATAGCCATATTGATCGATGCTGTGGCGCAGATCGTCCTGCATCAGTCCTATCCCGATATAGCCGACCTTGGCCGCGGCTTCTGCCCGATCGCGAAACGGGAATGGGCTGACCATGGATTCAGACATTGCCGCGACATCTCCGGCGACGGTGAAATAGCTGGCGACGAGTTTGGGCTGCAGGGGCATGATAGATCCTTCCATCCTGGCTTCTGTGAATTCCATGTCGCTCGACCCTGACGGGTACTTTCGTGCTTATCTGAGGTCCTCGATAACCAGGTCGGCGGCGCGTAGCGCCGTTGCCATGACCGGAGCGTTGATGTTTGCCGAAGGGATGGTCGGCATGACGGATGCGTCGATCACCCGAAGCCCCGAGACGCCGCGCACCCGTAGACGAGAGTCTACCACCGCCTTCGCATCCGTTTCCGGTCCCATGCGGCAAGTTCCGCAAGCATGAAGCCCGAATGTGCCATAGCGCCGGGCCGCCTCGACAAGCTCCTCGTCGGTTTGTGCATCTCGGGTCTGCTCCTGCTCGCCCTTGACCAGCTCCGCTAGTGCCGGATGCGACATCAGGCGACGGACCAGACGCATTCCACCTGCCGCTATTCGTTGATCATATTCCGTCGTCAGCTGATTTTGGACGATCATGGGAGGAAGTGCGGGATCGCCTGATGAGATGTGCACTTCGCCTTCACTTGTCGGGCGAAGACCAAGGGAATAGAAATGCATCGTCGGCTGCTTTGCAGGCACGATGCGGCCCTTGCCATCAACGGCGAACGAGTAGGGCGCCATAATTATTCCCACATCTGGCCGGGATGCTGCGGGATCAACCTTATCGAACCCGGCCAGAATATGGGTGCTCGCAGCCAGCGCCCCCCTAAAGCCGAATTGATAGCGCAGCACATTCCATATGAGGCGCCAGCCGCGGAATTCGCGATTGTGGCTGTCTTGATGATGGAACAGATCGAAGCCCGAATAGCAGTTCCAGTGATCGAGCATGTTGCGGCCCACATTGGGATTATGATGGACGACGTCGATTCCCATCGCCGAGAGTCGCGAGCTGTCTCCCACCCCTGATAGTTGCAGTAAGGCTGGGGACTGCAGTGCGCCGGCTGATAGGATCACCTCTCGGGTCGCCATATAGCGTGTCGGTTCGCCATCGCGCGTGCACTGAACGCCGCCCACCCGCCTTCCGTTGAACAGGATGCGGTTGACGCTGACATTCGTAGCAATGTCCAGATTCGGTCTCGCCCTTACCGACGGGGTGAGAAAAGCGCGCGCAGCACTTACGCGGCGACCCTGTGCATCAATATTCGCCACAATTGGACTGAGACCCTGTTGCTCGAGAAGGTTTGCTTCCTCCTTGCGCGGCAGGCCGAGGGCATCGCCCGCCTCGAAAATGCCTTTTGCCAAGCGGGCGGGCAGGGAGCTTACCGTCAAAGAGATGGGGCCACCGCTGCCGCGCCATTGCGTCGCGGGGAGATCGAGATGATTCTCCATTACCAGCAAATAGGGGAGCATGTCGGACCAACCCCATCCAGGATTCCCGAGACCGGCCCACAAATCATAATCCTCTGGCTGCCCGCGATGATAGACCATGCCGTTTATGGCGCTCGACCCTCCCATCATTTTGCCCCTGATCAGGAGGTCTGGCCCGGAATTGTCCGGTCTGGCCGTGGGATCGATTACGTAGCTATGAATATGTGCAGGGTTGGTGACGAGCCTTGCCAGACCCTTTGGCATTCGGGAGAGCCAGCCGGGATTGAATCCTGTATCGTCCGGGCCGCATTCGATCAGCAGGACGCGCCGGGACGAATCTTCCGATAATCGGGCGGCAAGTGCACAGCCCGCGCTGCCCGCGCCAACGATGATAACGTCATAATTGGCCGCATCCGCCATCACTTACCTCTCCAAAGTTCTTGTTATTAACAGGGCGCCAGGGCGTCGTTCACGGATCGTCCGCGATCAGAAGCGATCTCGCGATCAATGCATCGATGATGCGAAGCTTGGTTGCTGGCAGGGTTCCGGGAAGATCATTGAGGATGAACTCGGGATGGGCGGCAATATGTGCAAGGATGGCTGCCTCGGCCGGCTGCCCCTCATAGCGACCGCCAAAACCCGAAAGCGTGGGCATCGGTCCGTCCGTGTCCAGATATAAATGCTGATCGTACCTGCGCCGAATGCGTGAATGCAGGGCAAGTTCTGATCTTGATTCCAGCTCCGAGGACGAGGGGAGCACGGGGTCCGATGCAAGCAGGCGAGCGTCACGAAACAGCTTTGCCGCAGTGTGGGCCGTGCCTTCGCGAATCTCCAGCCGGGCTAGACGACGCCGCAACTCCTTGGCCCAGGCGGTTCCCTGCTGCGCGGCTCCCGGAATTGGTGACAGACCCTGGCGAAAATCCGGGCTGGCCTTCAGAAGGGCCAAGGCCAGATCCAGCCAGGTGTGAACATGGATCGAGAAGGTGAGATGGAGACTGGCACCCTGCAGGCTGTTTGCATCGTGCGGATGGCCGCGCGGTATATAGAGGAGGTCGCCCGGCGACAGTTCCACTTCCATTCCGGGATCACCCAGTTCGTCGGGAGACAGCCGCCGTAATTCCAGCGGATACGGTTCCCGTGGGGGGTATAGGCGCCAGCGCTTTCGACCCTCGATTTGCAGTATCAGCACGTCATGCATGTCGAAGTGCGGCTTAAATCCCTGGCTTTTCGAAGGGGTGGCATAGGCGTTTGCCACTATAGGCTGGGATAGTGCGACGCCGTGCTGGAGAAGATCGATTTCAAGCTGGCGGGTCAGCGCGGAGACCGCCGGAACCCGCCTTTGCAGGTTGGTAAGCAGGATGGTGCATCCCGCTGCCCACACTTCCCGGAGCCGCTGGGCATCAATAAACCCCGCCTTTCCCCGTAGCCCGGCTGGATTGACTTCTGTTCCATCCCGGACGACTGTCAACCAGCCTTGAGGGGGCGAGATCAGCGAAAGTGTCAGATATTCAATGTCCGTCAGGCTGATCGGCATTGCCGAAATATCTGCCTCGCGGGTGACATGCAAGGGACGCTGCATCCAGTATTCGGCAAAAAAACTACTGATGCCCACAGGAGCCAGCAGTGCTTCGAGACGGGATGTCATCACCATCCGGATAAACCCTATGGGCTTGGGAGCAGGCCCGCACGCAAAGTGCGGGCCTGCTCCCAGTTGCCTAGTTCCCGAACTTGTACTGTACGTTGATGCCGTAGGTTCTGGGCTGTGCGGCGGCGTGGAAGGTGCCGAAGTTCGTCACCTGCCTCAAAAGGTCATACTTCTTGTCGGTAAGGTTCCGCACGTAAAAGCCAATTTTATACTTGTCATCCGGCGTCGCCAGGAAACCGGTCAGATTGATGGTCGTATAGCCGGTCTGCCGAGCGCGACGGTCCAGCGACTGGCCGCCCGCACGGAAATCGAAGCTGCTATTGTAACGCGCGATGGAACTGATGTTCGCCTTCCAGCCGGACTCGAATTCCGTTTCGTAGCTTGCGCTCAGGAAGCCAGACCATTTGGGTGCGGATTCCAGCGGGAAGCCTGTCAGATCGGGAGCGTTCGATCCCGGTACAATGGGAATGATCGAAAAGCCCGTGCCACCTGGCGTCAGCTCATAGAGAGGCGCGTTGATATAGTCGGAATAGCGCGCATGAAGGTAGCCCAAGCCGCTACCCACGCGGAAGCCCTTGGCTGGAGCCAGCTGAAGTTCCACGTTCACCCCGTCCCCCTTGGCCGCGCCGGCGTTGGTCGTGATTGAACCGGTCGGGAACACAACGGTTTGAACCTGTAGATCTGTCGATTTGTAGTGGAACGCGGCCAGGTTGAGCTTTACTCTGCCGTCAACAAAGTTGAGCTTTGCGCCGATTTCCGCGCTCCAGATTTTTTCCGGCTTCACTGGGGGAATGACGGAGAATGCGGGCGTGACCAGACCGCCGCTCTTGAAGCCTTTGTTATAGCTTGCGTAGAAGTTGCCGATGTCGGTCTGGTAAGAGATAACGGCCCGCGGCGTAAACGAATTGAAATGTACGGTTTGCTTGAAACCCGGAACACCGAAAGCCAGAATGGCGTCGGCATTGTTAATACCTTCAATGGCCTTCTTGTCGTAATTATACCGGGCGCCGAGGGTGATCTTCAGAGCCTGGGTCAAGTCGAAACTGGCTTCACCGAAAGCTGAAGCCGAGTTCGTAATGATCGTTGAATCGTTTCGAATAGCCAGTCCTCCGAACTGGAGGCCACCCAGATTATTCTGATAATTAAGTTTGTCGTGAAGGTAGAAGGCCCCCAGGATGAAATTCAACGGGCCGTCCAGATCGGACGAGATCTGCAGCTCATCCGTGAAAGTTCTGTTCCGCAGCCTGGTCTGGAAATTGAAGATGTCCGCCGAGCTGAGATCCACGTCCGCCAGGGCGGAATCCAATCTCTGGTCTCGATACGACGTTGTATTGATAACCGTCAGACTATCGAGGTCCAGGGTAGTCTTCAGAAATGTAAAGGAATATTTGCTGATGAACGCGCCATCCCTGTTGATGTTGGTTTCATAGAAACCGGGAGCGGGATGGACATTGTTCGCGCTGCAAACCGCACAGAATGGATCATCGTCCAGAAGCTGAAAGTTGTTTCCGTTTCGGTCAACACGACGCATATATTCTGAGGACAGCAGGAAGTGGAGGTTGTTTGCGGCGGCCCAGTCCAGCTTGCCGCGCACATTATATTCGGTCTTGCCGCCAAGCTTGTTGCCGTTGAAGATGTTCCGGACGTACCCTCCGTCATCAACGACGCGCCCCGCGAAGCGTGCGTTCAGGGTATCCGTGATCGGCTGGTTGAGCATGGCTTCGAACTGCTTGTGATTCAGGCTGCCATATTCGACGAAAAGCCGGCCTTCTTCTCGCCCGGTCGGATTGGCGGTGTTGACCAGAATTGCACCGCCCGTGGCATTACGACCATATAGCGAGCCTTGCGGCCCCTCGATAACCTGTATCGTGTCGACATCCATCATGTCGAAAATGCCGCCGAGCGACGACTGTAGCGGTACGCCGTCGATATATGTCGCAACCGATGCTTCTAGCCCGGGATTTGCGAAGGTGGTGCCCACGCCGCGGATGTGGATCAACGAGTAGCTTGCCTGCTCTCCGACCCGAAGCTGCGGTGAGATCATTGCAATATCTTTGACGTTTTGAAGTGCCAGACTCGAGAGTTGCTCGGCGTTCACCGCCGTGATCGAGATCGGTACCTTCTGAAGGGATTCGGACCGGCGCTGAGCAGTTACCACAATGTCGGCGACACTATCTGTCGCGCCAGATGTCGCTTCCTGAGGTGCGCTATCGTTGGCGGAAGCCTCGGCGGCAAACGCTGTTGTCGGAAGGAAGCACAGCAGGGCTGCGGTCGAAAGCAGCGCTGCTACCCGCCCGCTGCGGATCGATGCGATTGTCGTACTTCCCGTGGTGTTGGTCGTCATATTCCCCTCCAAGTTGCATGTTAATCTTATGGTTTTGGGCCGCAGTGCACCCGCGCCGATACCGCTCGGGCATGGCGCCCCCGCACCCGGCCAAGGCGGGTGCCTGGCAATTTATTACGATGGATATCATCGCTGCGTCAATGCGCTGGCTGCAAAAAAATTCAAAATGTCGAAACAAAATTCGAATAGTTGACGAAAATCAGCGGCTATCCTACCCTCCGGACTGGACGAAACCTGAATTCTGGAAGGGGTCTGATTGGCCGATTCCAGCTCGCAGGGCGGCAAGAAGAGGATGATCATGAAGAGACGACTCGAGGGGAAAACGGCGCTTGTGACAGGAGCCTCCCGCGGTATCGGGGCGGGCATTGTTCGAGTAATGGCAGGGGAAGGCGCGACCGTGTTGGCCGCGGACCTCACTAAGGATGGTGCGGTTGGCGACGTGCAGAGCGTTGTTCTGGACGTAACAAGCGCGGAGCAATGGGAGGTGTGCGCTGAGCGGATCAGGGATCAATTCGGTCGGTTGGATATCCTGGTGAACAACGCGGGGATAGTTGCCAACACCTCGGTCGAGGATACGACTCTGGAAGACTGGCGGCGCGTGATGCGCGTGAACCTGGATGCCGTGTTCATGGGGTGCAAGGCTATGCTGCCTTTGCTGCGCGTGGCAGGGCAAGCCAATCCCAGCGGGGCATCGGTCATCAATGTGTCTTCGACTATGGGCATTTCCGCCCTGCCGAATCAGTCCGCCTATGGCACGTCAAAGGCCGGAGTCAGGCATCTTTCCAAGCTGCTCGCCGTGGAATGGGCCGAAGCGGGTTATAATATCCGCGTCAATTCGATCCATCCAGGCACGACGCGGACGCCGATGCTGGAGCAGGCGGCGGAGATATGGGCGCGTGACTTCACTGCCGAGGGAACCGTGGAGGCCGGGCTGAAGGCGCTTGCCGGAATGGCTCCGCTGAATCGCATCGGTAGCCCTGAAGGGATCGGATATGCCGCGACTTTTCTCGCATCGGACGAATCGGCTTATGTCACGGGGATAGAGTTGCCGGTCGACGGTGGGTATCTGGCCCGTTAGCGGGGCGTTTTGATGCGTCCTCAACCGGACAAAAGGTTTTGAGGCTGCGCGGTCGAAAAACTTCATCCTGTTGACATATAAATCATAATATGGAATTATTACGATATGTATCGGCCCGCCCCTTGGGTGGACGGCGAAGTCTGATCGACCCTGTAAGGTTAGCCAGGGCGAGCGTGCGATCCTGCGAAGTGATTGAAAAAAATTAATCGGGAGAGATGTCATGGTTATGGAAACCCTTGCCAATCCGGTGATGAGGGAAATCGGCCCCGCTGGGGTTCGCGGACCGCAGAATAATGGTGGTCGGGCGCTTCCCGCCGGTTCCCAGATTGTGTCTGCCGACAGCCACTGGGAGATCACGGAAGATATTTTCTACGAATATTTTCCGCAACATCTCAAGGAGAAGGCGCCGCGGGTCTGGTTCGACAAATATTGGC
Organism: Sphingobium sp.; assembly: GCA_022652485.1. Lineage (GTDB taxonomy): Bacteria > Pseudomonadota > Alphaproteobacteria > Sphingomonadales > Sphingomonadaceae > Sphingobium. The sequence continues at coordinate 829 of JALCRK010000024.1, read as the reverse complement.
GCATTGGCTATCGAAACGAGAAGGAGGCTTATCCTGCAGGCGAGAAGGCCGAGATGGGTCTGGTTCGCAGTGTTGGCCAGGGTGTGTGGGATATGGAGGTCCGGTATCGTGATATGGCCGTGGAAGGGGTGGATAAGGAGCTCTGCTTTCCGCACAGCCTATTAGGGTTTGCCCGCTTCCCTGAACTTGAGGTGCAGGAGTATCTCTACCGGGCCTATAACGAATATATGGCGAAGCGCAGTCGCGATAGCGGAGGCCGGTCATATGGCGTCGGCATATTCAGCAACTGGTGGGATCCTGCTGCCGCAGAGCGGGCCATGCAGCAGATCGTTGATCTTGGTCTCAAAACCTTCATGGTGCCGGTAACGCCGGGGAAGAATATCGTGGACGGCAAGAACATTGCCTATGGCGATGTCATACTGGATCGTTTTTGGGATGTCGTTGACGAGGCTGGCTTGCCGGTCAGCTTTCATGTGGGCGAGGGCATCGATACGGAGCACCGCGGGGGACTGGGTGCCACCGTGCTACACATGATGGCGCCGTTCCGCAGGCCATTTGGTGAGCTGGTGTTCGGCGGCGTCTTTGACCGTCATCCTGATCTGCAAATTGTCTTCGCGGAAGGGGGGCTGTCGTGGGTTGCTCCTGCGCTTCAGGATGCCGAGATGATCTTTGACAGCTTCGGGAATGACGATCTTGTCGAGCATCTGGACCATAGGCCTAGTCACCTGAATCTGAAGTTCGGTTCATTGTTTTCTGGCAGAAGCGTCTTACCGAGGCAAGGATATCATCAGCGGATTTAACCCACTTGTAGGGCTTGGGTTTCTCGTTG
>JALCRK010000023.1 GCA_022652485.1 Sphingobium sp. | reverse complement strand
AGCGTGAAGCCGCGACCGTCGACGACCAGTTCCGCGCCCTCGTCGATGCAGGTCTGGATCCAGCCCTCCACCTTCGCCTTGTGCGCGGCGGTGACGACAGGGCCGTAATGGGCGTCGGGGTCGGTCGAGACGCCGACCTTCAGCTTTTCAATCGCCGGGATCAGCTTAGCCTTCAGTTTCTCGGCTGTGTCATCGCCCACCGGCACCACCACGGGAAGGGCCATGCAGCGTTCGCCTGCCGAACCGAAGGCCGCGCCGGTCAGGTCGTTCACCACCTGATCGAGATCGGCGTCGGGCATGACGATGCCGTGGTTCTTCGCGCCGCCCATCGCCTGCACCCGCTTGCCTGCCGCGACGCCGCGCTGATAGACATAATGCGCGATGTCTGACGAGCCAACGAAGCTGACCGCACCGATGGCGGGATGATCGAGGATCGCGTCGACCATTTCCTTGTCGCCATGCACCACCTGGAAGATGCCCTCCGGCAGCCCGGCCTCCAGCCACAGCTCGGCGAGGCGGTTGGGCAGGGAAGGATCGCGCTCCGAGGGCTTCAGGATGAAGGCGTTGCCCACCGCCATCGCGACCGAACCCATCCACAGCGGGATCATCGCCGGAAAGTTGAAGGGTGTGATCCCGGCTCCGATGCCAAGGGGCTGGCGGACGGACTGGATATCGATGCCCGGCCCGGCGCCCTGCGTATATTCGCCCTTCAGCACATGCGGGATGCCGCAGCAGAATTCGACCACCTCAAGCCCGCGCTGGATGTCGCCCTTGCTGTCAGCGATCACCTTGCCGTGCTCGGAGCTGAGCATATACGCCAGCTCGTCCATATGTTTTTCGACCAGCGCCTTGAAATTGAACATCACCCGCGCACGGCGCTGGGGATTAGTCGCCGCCCAGCCCGGTTGCGCCGCCTGCGCCGCCGCTACCGCGCGATCCAGCACTGCCGCATCGCCGAGCATCAGCTGCGCCTGTACGGCGCCGCTATTGGGATCGAACACATCGCTGCTGCGGCCAGAGGCCAGGCCAGCCGTGCCGCCGGCTATGAAATGGTCAATCGTGCGCATGGTACAGACAAGCTCCTCTCAATCATCCGTTCCTCATGCGCATTTATATCCATGCAGACAATGCGCAAATTTGCTGGTACTGGCTGCATTTATGCAGGGATTGGATTGGAGCGACCTACAGATCTTCCTCGCCATCGCGAGAGCGGGGCAGCTTAGCCGCGCGGGCGCCCGCCTCAACCTCGATCCGACGACTATGGGCCGCCGTCTCCGCCGCCTCGAGACGCGGGTTGGCGCCAATCTGTTCGAGCAGACGCGCGAGGGGCAGGTGCTCACGGAGGCGGGCGAGGCGCTGCTGCTCCGGGTGGAGGCGATGGCGCAATCGGCCGCGCAGATCGGCGAGGGCGGCAAGGGCGGCAGCAACCCTGTCCTTTCGGGCACGTTGCGGATCAGTGCCTCGGAGGGATTCGGCAGCTGGTTTCTGGCAAAGCACATCTCCGACTTTATCGATCCGCATCCGGAGCTGACGTTCGACCTCGTGGCCAGCAGCGGTTTCCTCAGCCTATCGAAACGGGAAACCGATATCGCGGTGATGCTGTCCCGGCCCAAGGCGGGGCCGGTGATGGCGCGCAAGCTTGCCGATTATGCGCTGCGGCTCTATGCGACCACGGATTATCTGCGGCGGCACGGCACGCCAAAGCGCGCCGCGGACCTGGCGACCGGACACCGCCTGATCGGCTATATCCCGGATCTGCTTTATGCGCCCGAGCTGCGCTATCTGGACGAGTTGCATCCGGGTCTCTCGCCTCGTCTGCGCTCCTCCAGCATCAACGCGCAGCATCATCTGATCGCCTCCGGGGCGGGCGTGGGCGTGCTGCCCTGCTTCATCGGCGATTCCGACCCGGCGCTCAGGCCGGTATTGCCGGACCAGCGCATCACCCGCTCGTTCTGGCTGGTGACGCACAAGGACACGCACCAGCTCGCGCGGATCAAGGCGGGCAAGGAGTGGATCATCGAGGCGGTGCGCAAGAACCGGAAGGCGCTGCTGCCGGATTAAATCCGCTTATAGATATATTCCTCGTCGAACCAGGTGCCGACGCGGAACCCGTAGGTGCTGACCTGCCGGAACCCCCGCCTCTGGTAGAGCGCCTGCGCCTTGGTGTTGCCGGACCAGACGCCGAGCCAGACGGGGGCGGCGAGGTCGCCGTGGGGCAGCAGCGCAAGATCGAGCAGGCGTTTCCCCAGCCCCACGCCCTGCGCTTCCTCGCGAAGATAAAGCTGATACAGCTCCGCGTCTCCGGGGCGCACATCCTCGTGTGGCAGCTTGCAGGGGCCGACATGCGCATAAGCGAGGAGCCGCCCGTCCGCTTCCGCCACCCATGTCCGGTGCGAGGGGTCGGCCAGCTCGGCTTCGATGCGGGGGCGGCCATAGCTTTCTGCCTCGAACAGGGCGAGATCGGCGGGCGGATAGGGTATGGCGAACCCTTCGAGAAATGTCTGGCGGAAGGTGGTGAGCTTAAGCTCCGCCAGCGCCTCGATGTCCGCGACGCCAGCCTCCCGGATGATGTGATTCATGCCCCTGCCCAATCGTTGTTCGTTGGGTGTGTTGTTGAGCCTCACGAAGCAAAATGCAACCCTTCTGTTTCGGATCTATTCTATTGATAACAAAGGATTTTAATATTAGACGCGCGCGCGCGGAATGCGGCCTCAGCGCTATAGGGCGCGGCGGCCGGTGACCAGCTGGTAGATCACGGCAATGACGGCCAAGACCAATAGCAGGTGGATGAGGCCGCCGCCGACATGGACGACGAGAAAACCGAGCGCCCATAAAATGAGCAGGATGACGGCGACGGTGTAAAGCATGGGGGTGGTTCCTTTTTCCGCTCCCTCAGGGAGGAAAGGGGAAACGCCCGCGCCTGCCACTTCGTTCCTGACGGTCTCCGAGGCACAACAACCAGCCTATCGTCATCCCCGCGAAAGCGGGGATCCAGATATAGAGCGCGCTGCGTTAAATCTGACGCATGACGCGCGCTCTATATTTTTGGTGTCGCATCGTTTCTTGCGCAAAACCGGTTCCCACTTTTGCGCACGATGCTCTAGGGCCGATCGACATTCAGCCCTGGCGGCCTGCAAATGGCGATTTTCCGTGCTTCCGGTGCTCACGTACCTGTAGTACGCTGCGCTCCGGGTCACGCAAAACCACCATTTTCGTCACGTCATCATCTGAATGTCGATCAGCCCTAGGTTCGCTTGCAAATCGCCAGATTCCCGCTTTCGCGGGAATGACGGTTACAGACAGGGGTAAGGAATCCTGATCACACCCCGCACGGCTTGCCGCTGTCCGGCGAAACCGCCGCCGTGTCGCGCCCGTAGATGTCGGGGAAATAGCGCATCGCGCCGTCTTCGTCCGGCTCGGCGGTGAAATAGGCGATATAGACGGGAATCGGTTCGGCGAGCGGGACGGTCTGCGTTTCGCCCGCAGCAACGGCGGCATCGATCCGGGCGCGGTCCCAGCCGCTTGAGCCCAGCAGCGCCGCCGCGAGATCGAGCGCCGCGCCGACGCGCACGCAGCCGTGGCTGAAGGCGCGCACGTCGCGGTCGAACAGACCCTGGGACGGCGTATCATGCAGATAGACGTCATAAGGATTGGGCATGACGAGCTTCATCCGCCCCAGCGCATTGGCGGGGCCGGGCTTCTGGCGATAGCGCCCGTTCTGATAGACATAGCCGCGCTTCGCCGCCGCCGCCGGATTGCGCCGTACCATCGCGGAGATGCCTTCCGCCGCGATCGAGGACGGGATTTCCCACCACGGGTTGATGACCACGCCGGTGACTTTCGCGGCGAAGATGGGTGTCGGCGATTTGGTCTTGCCGACGATCACCTCCCATCGCCCGGCGAGCTTGCCATCCTGCCACAGCATCGCCTCGAACGAGGCCGCGTTGACCAGCAGATAGCGCCGACCGAGATCGCGCGGCATCCAGCGCCAGCGATCCATGTTGGCGGCGAGCGCGGCGCGGCGGGCGGGATCGGCCTCCTTCGCGTAGGCGCGACGCAATGCGCGGTAGAAGGGATGATGCGGCTCGGCATCGATAAAGAGCCGGTCGAGCTGGTTGCGCGCGAGGGCATCGGCGATGAGCGCGCGCGGATCGGCGGCAGGACGGTCCCCCGCGATATGCCAGCCGTCCCGCAGCGACGCATCGCAGCAGCCCCGGTAAAAGCCATCGAGCAGTTTTGCAGCCGCATGCGTCGCCGCCGCGTCGATCCGTGCGCTGTCGCCCGACGCTTGCGCGGCGCGCAGGCCCAGCCCCTCGCTGACCGCCACCGACAGCGCGTCGTCGCGCGCGAAATCCAGCCACTGGATCAGCCGCTCGACCTGCGCCGGGGTCCAGTGCGGCACGGGGGCGGGAGCGGGTAGCTGTGCATGGACGGACGCGCCCATCAGCAGGGCGCAACAGAGCAACCCTAGACGAACGAGGGGGGCGACCCTACATCGTGCCCAGTGGCGCGCGGGGCGCAGGATGATCCGGGCGGTGTCAGATGCGGATGGCATGGCATTTCCGTTTAGAAGTTTTTACGCGACTGGTGTAGTATCGAATCATGATTTCGCGACGACAATTCTGCCTGAGCGGCGCGGTGGCGGCGCTGATGCCGGTGGCGATGGCCCCTGCCCGCGTCGCGAGGATAGAGGGCTTTGACGGGTTGCAGCAGCGGGCGTTAGCCGCGCGGGCGCGACTCGGCTCCCGGATCACGGCCGGAGACCGCATCGGCATGGTCGATTTTGCGCTCCCTTCGCGCCAGCCGCGCTTCCATATCCTCGATATCGCGAGCGGCGCGCGGCAGACGGTGCTCGTGGCGCACGGCAAGGGCTCCGACCCGGATCATAGCGGCTGGCTTGAGCGCTTTTCCAACGAGCCGGGGTCGGAGGCGTCCTCGGCGGGAGCCTATCTCACCGGCGATCTCTATGAAGGCAAGCATGGGCGCTCGCGCCGCCTGATCGGCCTCGATCCGAGCAACTGCAACGCCGAGGCGCGCGCGCTGGTGATCCACGGCGCATGGTATGTCAGCTCGCAAATGGCGCAGGACAAGGGCAAGCTGGGCCGCAGCCAGGGATGCCTCGCGGTGGCAGGGAATGATCTTGCCAGCGTGCTGGACCGGCTCGGCCCCGGCAGCCTGATCTATGTCGACAAGATATAGGACGCGGGCCAACCCGTTCTATAGCGCGCTGCGTTAAATCTGACGCAGGACGCGCGCTCTATATTTTTGGTGTCGCATCGTTTCTTGCGCAAAACCGGTTCCCATTTTTGCGCACGATGCTCTAGCGACCCCGTTCCTTCTGCACGAGAATCCGGTCGCGCGCGTCACGCACGTCTCCGGTCTCGAACTGCTTGTGGAGGCGTTCCCGGTCGCGGGCGCGATACATGTCCTCGGCGCGGTCGATCGCCTCGATGCCGACGTCCGTCGCCTCCAGTGCCATGCGCGCCATCCGGATCGCGGACTCCATCACCTCGCGGACGATGTAGCTGGCGGGCGAGCCGCCCAGCTTGATCACCGCCCGGCGGTCATAGGCGCGCACATAGATCGCGGCATTGGGGAAGGCCTGATGGACATTCTCCAGGAAGTCCGCCGAAATCTGGTCGCCATCGATGCAGAACAGGATCAGCGCGGCGTCCTCCGCGCCCGCCTGACGCAGCAGCTCGACCCGGGTGCCGTCACCGAAATAGACCTTGGCGCCGAATGTCCCCGCGACGTCGATCATCTCGGTATCGTTGTCGATCAGGGTGACGGGCACCTCACTCGCGATCAGCATCTGCGCGACCGTCTGGCCGAAGCGGCCATAGCCCACCACGATGGCGTTTGCGCCGTCCGCGCTGGGTTCCTCGCGGGAGGCGTCCTCCGGTGCCGCGGGCGCCTGGCGCAGGCGGCGGGTGGCGGCCATCAGGAACGGCGTCGTCGCCATCGACAGGGTGACGACCGCGCCGAACAGGCTCACCGTCTCCGGCGCGATGAGGAGCGCGGACTGGGCCTGCGTGAACAGCACGAAGCCGAATTCGCCGCCCTGGCTCAGCAGCAGACCCAGCGCCAGCGCGCTGCGCCACGGCATCCGTACCAGACGCGCGATGACGAAGATCACCGCCGCCTTCACCGCGATGAGCAGCAGCGCCATGCCGATGATGAACAGGGGCCGGGCGGCGATGGCCCCCAGATCGAGCATCATGCCAACGGCGAGGAAGAACAGGCCCAGCAGGATCGAGCGGAACGGCTCGACATCGGCCTCCAGCTCGTGCCGGTAGGGCGAGTCGGCCAGCATCACGCCCGCGATGAACGCGCCAAGCGCGGTCGAGAGGCCGAGATATTCCATCAGCGCGGCGGAACCGATCACGGTGAACAGCGCCGCGACGACGAACATCTCGCGCTCGCCGAGATTGCCGATCAGGCGGAACAGCGGGCGGATGGCGAAGCGTCCCGCCGCGACCAGCCCGCCAATCGCGATCACGGTATAGAGCGCGAGCTGCCAGCCCGGCGTGTCTCCGGCCTGGGCGGGATTGCGGCTCATGGCGGCGATGATCGTGATGAGCGGAATGATCGAGAGATCCTGAAACAGCAGGATCGCGAAGGCCCGCTCGCCGAACGGCGTGTGCAGCCGCCCGGAGCTGCGCAGCATCGGCAGCACCTGCGCGGTGGAAGACAGCGCGAGCGGCAGGCCGAGCGCGAGCGCCGCGCCGGGCGAGAAACCCGCAAACGTGATCACCCCGGCCACCGCCAGCCCGCAGGCGACCACCTGCAACAGGCCGATGCCGAGAATTTCCTGCTTCATCCGCCACAGCCGCGACGGATTAAGCTCAAGCCCGACGATGAACAGCAGCAGGGTGATGCCCAGCTCCGCGATGCCCATCTTGGCGGGGGCATCGCCGGCGAGGCCCAGCACCTGCGGCCCGACGACGATCCCCGCGAGGAGGTAGCCCAGCGTTGCTCCCAAGCCGAGCCTGCGGAACAGCAGCACGAAGCCGAGCGCGAACCCGAGCAGAAGGACGCCTTCGCCCAGCAGGGATGGCTCGACTGCCTCGTGCATGGAACGGATCTCCGATGGCGTGAGCGGGAGACGGCTTCCCGCCTGATGCGGTCCCTCCATAAAGCGCCCGCGCGCAAGACGTAAGGGGAATCGGGTCAAAAAGTCATTGCGGCGGGACGGCTGCCATGACACACCTCCCGCCGGGGAGAAGGGAGCATCCGGCTGTGACTCGGTTTCCGGCGGTCAGAACGGCGATCCTCGCCAAGAGGCCCTTTCCGGTCAATCTGTTCTGGACGATCGTTTCGGTGCTGGTGCCGACGGCTCTCCGCTGGCTGATCGACCGAGGCGCGGCCGGGGTGCCGTTCGTCACCTATTTTCCCGCCGTGGTGCTGGCGGCGCTATTCCTCGGCTGGCGATGGGCCGCCGCGACAGCCCTGTTCTCGGCCATCGTCGGCAACCGCCTGTTCCGGCCCGGCTTTACCGTGCTCGATTTCGGGCGGGCCGATTTCATCATGGCGGGGCTGTTCGTGCTGTCCTGCTTCATCCTCATCAACATCGGCGAGATTATGCGGCGGCTGTTGCAGGATCTGGAGGCCGCGCGCGAACGCGAAGCGATGCTCAGCGCGGAGCTGGGCCATCGCGTCAAGAACCTGCTGGCGGTCGTGCAGTCGATGGCGTCGCTTACCCACCGCAGTTCAGGTCCGGCAGAATTTCTGGACGATTTTTCCGCGCGGATCGGCGCGCTGGCCCGCGCGACCGATGTGGCCCATGCCCGCGAGGCATCCGCGCGCGAGGTCGGAGCGCTGGTCGAAACCGCGGTGGCCCCGTTTCGCGACGGCGCGAATATCCGCCTGTCCGGGCCAAAAGCGCAGCTGCCGAACGCGAGCTGTATCCCCCTGGCGCTCATTCTCCATGAGCTGTGCACCAACGCTGTCAAATATGGCGCGCTATCCGTTGCGGGGGGTGCGGTGAACATCCGCTGGGCGGTGGAAGGCGATGGCGGCGTGATGCTGCACTGGAAGGAGGAGGGCGGCCCGCCGGTCGTGGAGCCCGCACGGCGCGGCATGGGCAGCGCCCTGCTGCGCGCGCAGAAGGGTCTCTCCGGCGTGAAGCACCTGTTCCCGCCCGATGGCGTGGAATGCGTCATCCTGATCGCGACGGAGAATGATGGGGCGCGGTGACAAAAAGAGGCCCGACACAATGGCCGGGCCTCATATCTGACAGAGTTTCCTCCGTCCGGTCGCAGCGGTAAAACAGACGGAAGCGGGGCGGGTTCCTCAACTCGTCGCATTTCAAAACACGGGAAGATTTAATCATAAAAGTCAGGGCGCCGAGGGCCGGGTCGTGATCACGGAGCATTCGAGCATTCTCTGATAATGCTGGACATGCGCGAGATGGATCGTCCTCAGCTCCGGGTTTTTGGCCCGGTTCGCCAGATCCCGGCAACGCTCAAGCCTGACCCGGATATAATCGGGATCGAGAAACATAGCCATGTGAACCTCCCTGATGGAACCCGGTCAACGCCGAAGCGGGTGGCCGGTTCCACGGAACGCGCCGAATGCGGCAGGTGGAAAAGAGGCGGCTCCGCGCTGCCTTGCCCGCGCGAGGGCGCGCCCCGGAGGACGGGATAAGAATATTTTAGCACCTCCGCTTTACCTTTTCCTGTCGGCCCAAGTGGGGTGAGGAAGCGCCGTGAAGATATTGGTAGTTGATGATGAAAGGTCGGTCCGCGAGGCCTACCAGCATGTTTTGGCTGAAGCGGCAGCCGTTTCCCCGCCCGATCATATGAGTGCTCTCGCGGAGGAGCTGTTTGGCGACGCCCCGGCTTCCGATCAGAGCGCCTCGCGCGGGAACATCGTGTTCGATGTGCATTTCGCCGCCCAGGGTCTGGACGCCGTGGCGATGGTGCAGCAGGCCTGCGCGCAGCACGATCCGTTCAAGGTCGCGTTCATCGACGTGCGGATGCCGCCGGGGATCGACGGGCGCGAGACCGCGCGCCGCATCCGCGCGATCGATAGCGACATCAATCTGGTGATCGTCACGGCCTATTCGGATCATTCCGCGACCGATATCGCCGCGGTCGCCGGGCCAGCCGACAAGATATTCTACATCAGCAAGCCGTTCTCGAACGAGGAGATCCGGCAGATGGCCGTCGCGCTGTGCCAGCGGTGGGATCATGACACCGGGCAGCTCGAATTGTTGCAGCAGAAAGTGGCCGAGCTGGCGACGAGCGAGGCGCGCGCGCGCCATGCCGCGCTGCATGATTCGCTCACCGGAGCACCGAACCGCCAGGCCTTCCTGCAGGAGCTGGCCTGCCGCATTGTCCGCGAGGACGCCGACTATGCCCTCGCGCTGATCGATCTGGATCGGTTCAAGCATGTCAACGACACGTTCGGCCACGGCGCGGGGGACGATCTGCTCATCGCCGTTTACGAGCTGTTGCGGGACGGGGTTCCCGACAAGGCGCTCGTCGCCCGCCTTGGGGGAGACGAATTCGGCTTGCTGTTGCCCACAGATGCATCGCATGACGCCGAAGCCATCTGCAAAGGGCTGGTCGAGGCCTGCACGCGCAGCTTCTCCATCTTCGGCAATTCGGTGCGCATCGGCGCGTCGTGCGGGCTGATGCTGCCCAAGAGCCAGCCGCACCGCGACGCGAGCGAGCTGATGCGCTTTGCCGACCTCGCGCTGTTCGAGGCCAAGAGAAGCGGGCGCGGGCGGGTATGCGTGTTCGACGTGGCGATGGACGAGAGCCAGCGGTTCCGCCAGCTGATCGAGACAGGCTTGCGCAAGGCGATCGTCAACGAGGAGTTTACGCTGCACTATCAGCCCATCGTGGAGCGGGACGACCTCAAGCCCGTGGGGTTCGAGGCGCTGCTGCGCTGGGCCAGCCCGGAGCACGGCTTTGTCTCTCCGGCGGTCTTCATTCCGATCGCCGAGGAAAGCGACCTGATCGACGAGCTGGGCGAATGGGTGGTGGACCGCGCGCTGGAGGATTGCCGCAGCTGGCCGGGGCTGTTCGTATCGATCAATTTTTCGCCCCGCCAGTTCAAGCGCGCCAATTTCGTCGAGTGGCTGAACGCGCGGGTGGAGCGGGCGGGGATCGCGCCCCGCAATGTCCAGATCGAGATTACCGAAACCACGATATTCGAGGATGTCGACTGGGCGGCCAAAGTGCTGCAGCAACTGCAAGACCAGGGATATCGCGTCGCGCTCGACGATTTCGGCACCGGCTATTCCAGCCTGTTCAACATCAAGAGTTTCTCGCTGAACTGCATCAAGATCGACAAGAGCTTCATCGAGGGGCTGGGCCATGACCGGCACAGTGCCGCCATCGTCAGCTCCGTGGTGCATCTCGCCCGCGCGCTCGGCCTGCACATCGTCGCGGAAGGCGTGGAAACGGAAGAGCAGTGCCAGATGCTCCGTGTGACCGGATGCTCGCACATGCAGGGCTATCTGTTCGGCCGGCCGGTTTCGATGGACGAGGCGACTCGGCACGTCGAAAGCGCCTGGGGCGAGAGGGATGCGGTATGGCATCCGGCGGCGATCGGTGAATGAGTTGAGCCGGAGTCCGGCATCAACCCGGAGCGACCGCCGGAGGGGCGGCGGCCGGATAGGCAACACGCTGCTGTTCAATCTGGCGGTGATCGGCGTTGTCGCGGTCAGCGCGCTGTTCCTGTTGCTCAGCGCGATGATCGACCGGACCTTCGACACGCTTGAGGGACGGGAGCTGCAGGCGCATCTGGGGCGGGTTGCGGATTTCCAGAAATCCAGCCTCCGTTCGCTCACGTCCCGTTCGAAGGACTGGGCAGTCTGGGATGACAGCTATCATTATGCGCAGGATTTCAATGCCGCCTATGAAGCGAGCAACGTCAATGCGGAATCCTTTCACAACGCGCTGGTCGATGGACTGGCCATTTATCGCTATGACGGTGGCGCCGCGCGGGCGTTCGCGTTCGATAGGGGGTCGGGCGAGGCCTTGCCGGGGCTGGCGGCTACGCTCAAGGGCTGGGTGACCCGACCGGCATTCGTCCAGCAGGTTCGCGCCCGCAACGGCGCCCAGACCTTCGTCACCTTCGGCGGCGAGCTTTACGGGCTGGCGGCGGTGCAGCTGCGCAGGAGCGACGGCGGAGGCGCCACGCCCGGCTTTCTGGTGTTCATCGACAAGATCGGCAACGACAAGGCGACGCAGGCGCTTCAGGTGGCGACCGAACTCGATCCGGCAGCGCGCGTCGCCGCCACCAGTATCGACAAGCGCGCCGACACCATCGAGGTCATCGCGCCGTTCAAGGGGCTGGATGGACATACGGTCGCCGCGCTGCATCTCCATCTCAAGCGGCCGCTCACGGCGGCGGCGAACGAGCTGCTTTCCATCACGTTCGGCGGCGTCATGGCGGTGATCCTGCTGCTGCTGGTGGCGCTCGGCAGGCGCGTGCGGACGCTGGTGCTGGAGCCTGTGGAGCGCCTCCACCTGCATGTCAGCCATATTCGCGAGACGGGCGAGCTGCGGGAGATGGATGCGCCAGCGCCCGCCAACGAGCTGGGCGGCCTGCAGGATGAATTCAACCATATGACGAAGGAGCTGCAGGGGTTGCGCGCGCAGCTCGAATCGCGCTCCTTCACGCTCGGAAAATCGCAGAGCGCCGTGGGGCTGATGCACAATCTCCGCAACTGCCTCAGCCCGGTGCGCGTGATCCTCGAAACGCTCGATCAGGGTAGCGCCGATCCGCTGCCCTCCCATGCGCCCCGCGCGCTGCAGGAGCTGGCGAACGAGACGACCCCGCCGGAGCGCCGCGCGAAGCTGAAGGAGTTTCTCGCCGCCGCGCACGAGCATGTCGGCGCGCTGCACGCGATGCGGCACCAGCAGATTCGCGAGGCCGCCCGCAACCTGACCAACGCCCTCGACGCCATCGACCTCGCGGGGAAGGATCAGCGCGAAACGCGGTTCGACGAGCGGTGCGATCTGGCCGGGCTTCTCAGCCACTCGGGCAACATCGCGCGCTATGCCGAGAACATGACCGTCGCGGTCGATGTGCGGTGCGATGGCTATGTCGCCGCTACCGGCAACCGCGTTCTCCTGAGCCAGGTGCTGGAGAATATCGTGACCAACGCGCTGGAGGCGATCCGGGAAAGCGGGCGCGAAGACGGCGCGATCAGCCTGCAGGCGAGCCAGGATCCCGTCTCCGGCACCTGCACCATCACGGTGCGCGACAATGGCGCGGGATTTGCGCCCGACATCTCCGAGCGGCTGTTCGAGCGCGGCTTCTCGACCCGCACATCGAAATCGGGCGGCCTTGGCCTCCACTGGTGCGCCAACACGGTGCGCGCGATGAGCGGGGAATTCCGGCTCGAAAGCGACGGCAAAGGCACAGGCGCGCGCGCGTTCCTTCATCTGCCCCTGTGGCAGGACCCCGACATTCCGGCCCGCGACGCCGCCTGATCATTTTAGGAGAGACCCATGAAGATATTCAGCCTGTTGGCGGCGGCCGCCTGCATCACGGCCTTGTCCGTGCCGGCGAGTGCGCGCGCCGAAGAAGAGAGCGGCGGCGCCTGGTCAATCGACGGCACCGTCACGCTCGCGAGCGACTACCGCTTCCGCGGCTATTCCCTCACCGACAAGAAGCCCGCGGTCCAGCCGGAACTGTGGGTGCGGCACGACAGCGGGCTATATGCCGGGTTCTGGGGCTCCAATGTCTCCGGTCTGGGCGGCGACGACATCGAATTCGACCCCGCTGTGGGCTATTCCGGTTCGCTCGGGCCGGTGGATGTCGACCTGTGGGCGATGTGGTATCTCTACCCCGGCGCGAGTGCGAACAATTATGCCGAACTGGGCGCGGAGGCATCGCTCGCCCTCGGCGCGGGGACGATCGGCCTCGAACTGGGCTATGCGCCCGCACAGGATCATATCGGCGGCACCGACAACAGCTACGCCGCGCTGAAAGCCGCGATGCCGCTCGGCGGCACGCCCATTTCGGTGGATGGCAGCTTCGGCATCGAGGACGGCGCCTTCGCCGACCGCAAGCTGGACTGGTCGCTGGGCCTCTCGGCCGAGCTGGGGAAGCTGGAGCTGGGCGCGCATTATATCGACGCCGCCCATCACGGGCATGACCCGCTCGCCAATGCGACGGTGGTCGGCACGATCACCTATTCGTTCTAAGCCGGGGGCTCCGACGGGCCATTCGCGGCCCTTGCGACGGCGTCGAGAAGCTTTTCCGAGCTGAACGGCTTCGCCAGGATCGGCGCCGCGACTCCCGATGCGGCCAGCGCCTCGGTGTCCGAGAAGCCGGAAATCACCAGCGCCTTCACATCCGGCCTGATGTCGCGGGCGCGGCGCAGAAGCTCGGCCCCGTTCATCCCCGGCATCGCGAAATCGACGATCAGCAGATCGAACGCTTCCGCTTCGAGCGCGGCGAGGGCCGTCGTGCCCTGGGTCACGGAATCGACCGAATGCCCGGCAGCCTCCAGCATACGCGCCGTTGTCGCGCGGACCGCAGCATCGTCGTCGATCACGAGCAGGCGCAAGGAGCGGGATTCGTCGCTGAGCCCGGACGGCACAGGCTTCGCGGCCTCGGAAAGGGGCGCAGCGCATCCGGGCAGGCGCAGGGAAACCACCGTGCCGCTGCCGGGGCTGCTGTCGATCGATATGGCCCCGCCGGATTGCTCGGCGACGCCCAGCACCTGCGCCAGCCCCAGCCCGGTTCCGCGCCCCACCGGCTTGGTGGTGAAAAAGGGTTCGAGCGCGCGACGCTTCGTCTCTTCGTCCATGCCGACGCCGGGATCCGTCATGCGGAACAGCACGTCCGGCGAGGCGCTGCCCGTGTCGTCTTCATCCGGCGCGATGGAGAGCGATATGGTCGCACCCGGCGGCGAGGCGTCCCGCGCGTTGAGCGCGAGGTTGAGCAGCGCGAGTTCGAGCTGGTTGACGTCGCTGCTGACGCATTGCACGCGGGGATCGAGGATCACCTTGAAATGATGGTCGTTCCCGAATGCCCGCTCCACCAGCGCGGCAAGATCGCCCGCCAGCGCGGCGACATCGACGGGCGCGATCTGCAGTTGCTGGCGGCGCGAAAAGGTGAGCAGCTGCCCGGTGAGCTTGGCCGCGCGCTCGGCGGAGGCGAGCGCGCCAGCGGCAAGCCTGCGTCCGCGCTCGTCCACCGTTTCGCGCCTGCTGAGCAGATCGAGCGCGCCGACGATGGGTGTCAGGAGGTTGTTGAAATCATGCGCGATGCCGCCGGTGAGCTGGCCGAGAGCCTCCAGCTTCTGCGCCTGTTGCAGGTGCTCGGCCATGCGGCGCGAGGCATTGAGCTGGCGGATCGCGAAACGGATCAGCAGCCCGGCGAGCAATAGCGAGAGCAGCCCGGCGGCCCCGAGGGACCCGATAAACTTCCGGGAAGGTTCGTCGATATAGTTTGAGTTCATCGCGACGTGCGCGGTCCATCCCGTCCGGGAGGAACGGGCGAAGGCGGTATAATTATCGAACCCTTCGAGTGTGACGCCGCGATAGATCCCGGTCATCCGGCCCGAGAACACGGCCTGTTGCAGATAGCGCGATCCGATCGTGCCGAAGCGCCGCCCGTTGTCGAGGGTACGGGCGATGAAGCGGGCGCGCGGCCCGTTGAACGCCGACACCTCGAATTGTTTACCCGTCGGCGGCAGCAGCCGGAGAAACACGGTCGAGTCCGTCAGCAGCGTGATGACATAGGGGGTGCCGTTCCGGTCGCTCGTCGTCTGTTCGAACATGAGGCACAGGCATCCGGCTCCCCGCGCATAGCCCACGAACAGGGGGCGTGACGACGCCGAGCCGTCCGCGATCCGCGTGACCCGGTCGGCCCTGATCCCGGCCCTCAGGAAAGGCCCGGTCTCGTTCCGTCGTCGAACCTCAAGACCCTTCATGTCGGTATTGAAGCTCGCAAGCTCGCCGAAGCGGGCGGAGAGGCGGGGCCAGTCGCCTTCCCTCACGGCCCTCGTGGTGGCCAGCACCTGAAGGATGGTCGCGATGCGCGCCACTTCCCCGTCGGCGGCGGCAATCAGCTGCTCGGCCTTTGCCGATGCCTGCGCCTCGGTGGTGCGGCGCTGCTCCTGCGCGGTGAAGCCGGCCTGGAAAATCACGAACAGTACCAGCGGCACGAGCGCAGCCGAAACGATCAGCCAGAGCGACCGTCGCCGAGCGTCCGCTGTGCCGGGATCGTTGTTCATCGGCAGGGGGATAGAGGATCGGAAACGCTCTGGCGAGGCCATAAAGCAGAATATGCGATGGCCGGAAGGATGTTTCCTTTTCAGGGGGACGGCGGATCGATGTCGCCACGGAAGCGCGCCTCCCATTGAAGGCTTGCGCGGCCGGGTCATGCGCCTATAGCTTGCGGGGCAAGTCGGTGGTGCGGACCTGGGTGGCCCGCCACAGGGGCGACAGGACGTGCGTGCGGGAGGCGGTGATGCGGAACGGGGGAAGATCGGCGCGGACCCTTTGCAGGAGCCCGTTGCCTTGAAAGCCGTGATACTGGCGGGCGGCCTCGGATCCCGCCTTTCCGAGGAAACGGTCGTCCGCCCCAAGCCGCTGGTCGAAATCGGCGAGAAGCCGATATTGTGGCATATCATGAACATATACGCCCACCACGGCGTGACGGACTTTGTCATATGCGCCGGTTACAAGGGCTATATGATCAAGGAATATTTCACCAACCTGTTCGTCCATCACAATGACATCACGGTCGATCTTTCCACCGGGCAGATCGAATATCACAGCGCCGAGCAGGTGAACTGGCGGGTAACGATCGTCGATACCGGCATCAATTCCATGACGGGTGGGCGCCTGCGCCGGGTCGCGCGCTATCTCGACCCGGACGAGCCCTTCTGTATGACCTATGGCGACGGGCTGGGCGACATCGACATCACGGCGGAAATCGCGTTTCATCGCCAGCACGGGCTACAGGCGACCATGTGCGCGGTGGTGCCGCCCGGCCGCTTTGGCCTCGCCAACATCAAGGAGGGGCGCGTTACCTCCTTCGCCGAGAAGCCGAGTGTCAGGAACCAGCGCATCAACGGCGGCTTTTTCGTCCTCAATCCCTCGGTTCTCGGTCTCATCGATGACGACAGCACCAATTGGGAAGGTGGGCCGCTGCAAAAGCTGTGCGCCGCGAAGCAGCTCGCCGCCTATGAGCATGACGGCTTCTGGCAACCGATGGACACGTTGCGCGAAAGGCTGGTGCTGGAGGAAATGTGGCATTCCGGCGAGGCGCCGTGGAAGATATGGGACTGAACGGCTTCTGGCGCGGGCGGCGGGTTTTTCTCACCGGCCAGAGCGGTTTCAAGGGCGCGTGGCTCAGCCTGTGGCTGGAGCGGCTGGGCGCGCGGGTGACGGCGGTGGCGCTGCCGCCGCAGACCGATCCGTCGCTCTACGCGCTGGCGGGGCCGTGGCCGGAGAGCCACCATGTCGCGGACATCCGGGATGCGCAGGCGCTTGCCGCGCATCTCCGCCAGGCGGAGGCGGAGATTGTGATCCACATGGCGGCGCAGGCGCTGGTGCGGCCCTCCTACGCCGCCCCGGCCGATACCTTCGCGACCAATATCATGGGCACGGTGAACCTGCTGGACGCCGTGCGGGGGGCGGATTCGGTGAGGACCGTGCTCGTCGTCACTTCGGACAAGGTCTACGCCAATGACGGCGCGGGCCACGCCTTTGCGGAAGGCGAGCCGCTGGGCGGCAAGGATCCGTACAGCGCCTCCAAGGCCTGCACGGAGCTGGTCTGCGAGAGCTATGCCCATAGCTTCCTCGGCGAGCGCGGCGTGGTGCTGGCCACCGCCCGGGCCGGCAATGTGATCGGCGGGGGCGACTGGGCCGAGGACCGGCTGGTGCCGGACTTCATCCGCGCGCTCGAGTGCGGCGCGCCGGTGCGGCTGCGCTATCCGCAGGCGGTGCGACCGTGGCAGCATGTGCTGGAGCCGCTGGGGGGCTATCTCGCCTATGCGCAGGCTTTGACGGAAAGCGGCGGCGCGGTGTCGCTGCCGACCGCGCTCAACTTTGGGCCACGCAGCCATGATTTCATGACCGTGGCGGAGATGGCGGAGGCGCTGGGGCGCTGCTTCGGGCTGGAACGCGCCTGGGAGCAGGCGCCGGGCAATTGGGAAAGCGAGGCGCCTGTGCTGATGCTGGAGTCCGCCCTCGCCGCCGATACCCTCGGCTGGCGCGCGCGGCTCGACCGGCAGCAGACGGTCGACTGGACGGTGGACTGGTATCGCGCGCACCGCGACGGCGCGGACATGCGCGCCTTCACCCTGCGGCAGATCGCCGCCTATGAGGAGAGGGTGGCATGAGCGCGCGCCTGTGCCGGGCTTGCGGTGCGCCGGTGACGCAGCCGTTCGTGGATCTTGGCTCCACGCCGCTCGCCAATGCCTATCTCACCGAAAGGCAGCTCGCGGAGCCGGAGCCGCGCTATCCGCTGCGGGCTTTTGTCTGCGGGCAGTGCTGGCTGGTGCAGGCGGACAGCTTCGTCCCGCCCGAGGACATCTTCAGCCATTATGCCTATTTCTCGTCCTACAGCGACAGCTGGGTGGAGCACGCGCGGCGCTTCACGGTGATGGCGCGGGAGCGTTTCGGCCTCAATGCCACAAGCCAGGTGATCGAGGTCGCCAGCAATGACGGCTATCTCCTCCAGCATTTCGTCGCGGCAGGCGTGCCGGTGCTGGGGATCGAACCCGCCGCCAATGTGGCCGAGGCCGCGCGGCGCATTGGTGTCCCCACGGAAGCGCGTTTTTTCGGCCGGGCAACAGCGCGCGATCTTGTGACGCGCGGGCTCGCGGCGGACCTGATCGTGGCGAACAACGTGCTGGCGCATGTGCCGGACATCAACGATTTCGTCGCCGGGCTGGCCGCCGCCCTCAAGCCGGACGGTGTCGTCAGCATCGAATTCCCCCACCTGCTGCGCCTGATCGAGGGCGTGCAGTTCGACACCATCTATCACGAGCATTTCTATTATCTGTCGCTGCTGGCGGTGGAGAATGTCTTCGCCGCGCATGGTCTTGCGGTGTTCGATGTCGAGGCGCTGCCGACGCATGGCGGCAGCCTGCGCGTGCTCGCATGTCGCGCGACCTCGCCCGTGCACCAGACCGGCGCGGGCCTTGGCGCGGTGCGTGCGGAGGAACGGGCGGCGGGTCTGGACCGGCCGGAAGGCTATGCCCTGTTCCAGAGCCGTATCGCCCCGGTCAGGACCGGGCTGCTGCGCTTTCTCGATCAGGCGGCCGGGGAAGGCAAAAGCGTCGCGGCCTATGGCGCGGCGGCGAAGGGCAACACGCTGCTCAACTTCTGCGGCGTCGGCGCCGACCGGATCGCCTGCGTGGTGGATCGCAACCCCGCCAAGCAGGGGCATTATCTGCCCGGCAGCCATGTGCCGATCCGTCCGCCCGAGCATATCATGGAGACCCGGCCCGATTATCTGCTGATCCTGCCGTGGAACATCCGGGAGGAAGTGATGGCGGGCATGGCCGGGATACGGCAATGGGGCGGGCGCTTCGTCGTCGCCGTGCCGGAACTGGCGATCCTGCCATGAGGTTCCTGCCCACAAAAGTCGCGGGCGCCTATGTGGTGGAGCCGGACATGCTTGCGGACGCGCGCGGCGCGTTTGCCCGCACCTTCTGCGCCCAGCGTTTTGCCGCGCAAGGCCTCGCCAGCCAGTATCCGCAGTGCAATGTCTCCACCAATGCCAGGCGCGGCACGCTGCGGGGGCTGCATCTCCAGGCCGATCCGCATGGCGAGGCCAAGTTGATCCGCGCCACGCAGGGCCGGGTGTATGATGTCGCGCTCGATCTGCGCCCCGCCTCGCCGAGCTATCTCCAATGGGCGGCGGTGGTGCTGGACGCGGCGCGGCACAACGCCTTATACATTCCGCAAGGCTGCGCGCACGGCTTCCTGACCCTGGAGGACGACAGCGCGCTGTTCTACCAGATGTCCGCGCCCCATGATCCCGCGTCCGCCCGAGCGGTCCGCTGGGATGACCCCGCCTTCGGCATCGACTGGCCGTTTGCCCCCGCGATCATCAGCGCGCGGGACGCCGCCTGCCCCGATTTCAGCACAGAGGATCTTCGATGACCGGCATAAAGCTCAGCATCTGCATTCCCACCTACAACCGCGCCGAGTATCTCCGCACCGCGCTGGAAACCCTCGCGCAGGCGGACTTCGGCTTTGCCCACGAGATCGTCATTTCGGACAACGCGTCTTCGGATAATACCGCCGAGGTGGTGGAGAGCTTTATCGCGAGGGGATTGCCGCTCCTCTATCTGCGGATGCCCGAAAACATGGGCGCCGGGCCCAATCTCACCAACGCCATCCAGCACGCCTCGGGCGAATATATGGTCTATCAGGGCGATGACGATCTGCTGATCCTGCCGCGCATCCCGGAGGTCATCGCCTATCTCGACGCCAACCCGGATGTCGGCGCCTGCCATGCGCCGTGGTATCTCTACGACGAGGTGGCGGACTATGACATGAGCAAGTTCTACAGCATCGATGCTGATCTCAAGTTCGATCGGCAGGACTATGCGGGCATGTTCGAGTTCATCGTCAACCGCCACATCTTCCCCGAAATCGCGATCTATCGCATGTCGCACGTGCGCTCCTGCTTCGTGCCGAGGCATTTCTGCTTCTGGCCCTTTTCCTATCTCGCCCATTTTCTCGACCAGAGCGCGGTGGCGTTTCTGCGCGAGCCCTTCTATCGCTCCGTCGCGGTGTCCCGCATCGCGCCCAGCCGGGAGCAGGCGGGCTTCAACGACGCGATGACGGCCTGGGACAGCTATCGCGGCGGCCTCGAATATTTCCTCCACTTCGCCACCCGGCGCGGACTGATGCTGCGCACGGAAGAGGCGATGGCGCTCTACAGCCGGACGTGCCAGATCTTCACCGCGCTGCGCATGGCGGTCGCGGTGCGCTTCTGGGTCGCGCGCAACGATTATATCCGCGCCTATGAACTCTACACGCGCATGGCGATCGCGGGGTTTGACGATCATCCCGAAGTGAGAGACTTGCGGGCGCAGTTTCCGGGGCTGGTGGGGTTGCAGACCCTGGCCGATAAGGTGAACGCCATGCCCGAGATGGAACGCCTCATCTTCAGCAACGCGCCGGATGTGGCCGGGCTGGAGGCGACCTTGCGCGATCTGGGGCTGGCGGCGAGAATTCAGGTGATGGGCGATCCCGCCGTGGACGATCCGGCTTGGGCCAGCACCACCGCCGTGCTCGCCACGACAGCCGATAAGGCGGCGGAATATGCCGCGCGCGGCTATGACCCGCATTTCATTTTCGAGGAAAAGGACGTGGTTCAGGCCGTGGTGGTCTGATCGCGGAGGCGTGGTTCCAAAGGGGCAACCGATATGACTGACGAAATCTTCTACTACCCCTCCGCCGGAGAAGACATCTTCTTCAAGAGGCTCGGCGCGATCTATGAAAAATATCCGCATGAGCTGCGGCACTATCTGACGCTCTATCCGGTCTATGCCAGCAGACGCAGCCTCATACGCCAGATCGCGCATTATGAATTGTTCAAGCAGACGATCGATCTGCCGGGCCATTATCTCGATTTCGGCGTGTATTTCGGCAATTCCTTCTTTTACTGGCACAAGCTCATCGAGGTTCTGATCCCCACCGCCACGCACAAGAAGGTGATCGGCTTCGATACGTTCAGCGGCTTTCCCTCGCTCGCGGAGGAGGATGGCGGGGAAGACCTGTCGGTGCAGAAGAAGGTGGGCGGCTTCAATTCCGAGAGCTTTCTCGATGAGTTCCGGCTCCTGCTCGAACTGCATAACGACGATGCGGTGATCCCCGCCAAGCGCGGCCATATCGTGGTGGGCGACATCGCCGCCACGCTGCCGGCCTGGCTGGAGCAAAACCCGGAATCGCGCTTTTGCCTCATCAATATCGATGTCGATATCTTCGATCCCACGCTGGCCATTCTCGAGTCCTGCTGGGATCGTCTGGTGAGCGGCGGTGTCCTCATTCTCGACGAATATGCGACCAGCAAATGGCCGGGCGAAACACGGGCGTGGGATCAGTTCTCCCGCGAACGGGGCGGACTGGGTGCGGTCAAGCGGTTCCCGTGGGCCAATGCGCCCGGAGGATATGTCATCAAGGGATAGGGATCAGCCCTGCAACAGCGCGCGGAGCGAGGCGTCTTCGGGGAAGCAGTGCAGGAAGTGGTGGAGCGTGCCCTTGCGCGCCGCGCCGGGCTGATCGGCGGAGGGCGCCGCGCCGTCCTGCGTCGCGAGGAACCAGTCTGCGGGGGTGGCCCCCAGGATGGCGCGAAAGTCGATCGTGCGGCGGGTTTCGCCCTGCATGGCCCGGTAGATGGCGGCGAAATCCGCGGCTGTTTTTCGCGCGCTGTGGGTCCGGGCGACATGGCGCGCGGCCTCCTGTCCCATCGCCATCAACGCATCGGGATGGGCGAGCATCCACCGGAGGCGCGCGGCGGCGCTCTCGACGGTCGTTTCGATGAACCCGGTCTCGCCGTGCGTAACGATCGCGCGCTCGGCCGGATTATCGAAAACCAGCGGCACGCAGCCCAGCGACATCGCCTCGATCAGCGCATTTTCGGCGGTGCCGAAATGGCGCGGCTGGAGGAGATAGAGGAAAATGCCGATTTCGCGCAGGGCGGCCTGCGGATCGTCGCAATGGCCGTGAAAATGCACGGCCTCGGGGCGGTGCATGGCGGCGGCGCGGCGGCGCACCTCGCCATCCGGCTCGACGCTGCCCCAGACCGACACCGGGCAATCCGGCGCGGCATGATCGATCACCGCGAAAAAATCGGGGCTTAGCTTGGTGAAATCGATCGTGCCGAGAGTGCCGATCCGGCCTGCGCGTGCCCGCGTCGGTGCGGCCGTGTCCGCGAAGCCGAAGCCGCTGTTCACGACCGAGAGGGCGGCGCGTCTGTCGGCCTCCAGCTCCCGCACCGCCGCCGCTTCCCATGAGCAGGCGGAGGTGAACAGAAACCTGTGCGCCGCCGACATCAGCCCTGGCGGGATCAGCGGCGCGAACAGGCCGGATATATGGCACCAGATCAGTGTCCGCGCGGCCGGGAGGGTGACGCCGCACAGGAAGGCATAGAGGCGGGGGTGGTTCCAGTATTCGATCTGCACGATATCCGCCTGTTCGAGCAGGCGCTGCGCGACCGTGCGATCATTGAGGATGGTTATTTCCGCGCCCGCCGCCCGGATGGCATCGGCGAAACGCGTGTCGCGCGGCTCCTCCAGCAGCAGATAGTGCCGGGAGATGTCCCTGTCGTCCGCCGCGCACACTGCGCTGTGCGCCTTCCCCACGCCGCCTCCCAGATGGGCCGCGATGTGGAGAATTTTCATTCCGCCGCGAGGGGCATCGATCCGCCGGGAGCGGCCACAGCCCGGTCGACCGGCACCAGTTGGGTGAATTTCTCCAGCAACATGGGGCGGAAGGCGTCGACATTGTCAGGCAGGCAGTGGGTAAGCTGGCCGCAGGCGCCACAGACGCCGTTTTCGCAGCGGCGCCCTTCGAGATGCTGGAGGCGCAGGGCGTTCATCTTGGGCGAGTTCCAGATGTCCTTCATCGACTCTGTACGCACATCGCCGATCACCAGCTTGCGGCCCCAGTCGAGGAAGCAGGAGCTGACGAGGCCGTCCGCGTTCACCGAATAGCCGTAGAAGATATAGGGGCAGGTGTCGGTCGGCGTGACATCCTGCTGGTAGATGCCCTTCTCGATGGTGACGCCGGTGTGCGCCTCGATATCGAACTCCGGCCAGCAGGGGGCGAAATTCTCGACGAAAATCCGGTCGCAATAATTGCCGAACGTGTCGAAAAATTCGGTGCGCTGCTCCGCGCTGATCAGCTCGCCGGGGATCTTGATCGCGATCTCCATCTCGCCCTTGTTTTCATAGAGCCACTTCACGTTGCGCACGAAGCCGGGGAAATCGAAATCGAAGCCGGTGAATTGTTTATATTGCTCGTTCGACATGCCATCGACGGAGATGTTGATCCGGTCGAGCCCGGCCTCGATCACCGGCCCGGCGCGCTCCGGCGTCATCAGCGTGCCGTTGGTGGTGGTGTCGATATAAAGGATGTGATCGGCCTTCTTGGCATAGGCGATCATGTCCGCGAGGCGCTTGTTGAGGAACGGCTCGCCATCCTTGTACATGCGCAGAACCTTGATCGGCTGCGGAAATGCGCCGAGGTCGTCCACAATCTTGGTGAAGACGTCATACTTCATCGCGCCCTGATAGCGCCCCGTCTCCGCGATCATGTCGCGATGGCCGGTGGGGCAGAATTTGCACTGGAAATTGCAGGCGCTGGCAGGATCGACGAAGACGACGAATGGCGTTTCGAGGGGGATCACCGTCTCCAGCGCGGTGCGCCCTTCGAGGTTGATCCGGGGTTTCAGCTGCGCTTTCATAAATGCTCCAACAAGGAGGCGGGCATCTCCAGATTGCAGACACCCACCACTGCCGCAGGATCGCCCGGGGTGGGCGGCCTGCTGCCGAATTGCAAAAGATCGCGCCGACCATAGCCGTCGGCAATCTGCTCGGCAAAGGCGCGGATGGTGAGCGGGATGCCGGAACAGATGTTTATCACGCCCGGCTGACCGCTGTCCACCACATGGGCGATCATCGCGCCCGCCGCCCGCACATCGAGGAAATCGCGCAGTTGCGTTCCCGCAGACAATGCGGCGCGCTCGCCTGCCCGGAGCTGGCGATGCAGATAGGCGCCGATCCGGTCCGGATGCTCGCCCTCGCCGTGGAGGTAGAACAGGCGGCACCAGGAAAAGCGCGTCTCGTGCAGGGCGAACCACTGGCGCATCATGTGAAAGGTGGCGAGCTTGCAGGCCGCATAGAAATTCGCCGGCTGGAGTGGCGCTTCCACCGAGAGGCTCTCCCCCGGCAGGCGGTATTCCATGCAGGTGCCTACCCCGATGACATGACGCACACCAGCGCGCACCGCGCCCTGCGCCAGCGCAAAGCTGCCTTGCACACAGGCGGCGTTTTCCGGCGCATTAAGGTAACGCCCATGTTCGACATACCACGCGGCATGGATGACGGCGTCCGCGCCGTCGCAGGCCTGCGCCCACCAGTCGGCATCGCGGGCGAAGATGTCAGGGGTCTCGACGATCCTGTCGGCGGGCATGGTGAGCCGCGCTGCGGCGTCCGGCCGCACAATCGCGCGCACCTCATGGCCGCGCCGGGCGAGATAGCGATGGATCGACCGGCCGACAAAGCCTGTTGCCCCGGTCAACACTACCACGCTCATGGTTTCAACCCTGTTCGCACCGTTTTCAGCAATGGGAAGACTAGGCCAAACATGGTTAACGATTCCCTTACTCTTCCGATATGATAAGGGTCGCTCCTTAGCGACGAGCCGGAGACATGATGACCGAACTGGCACAAGCGGATGTGGCAAGCAAGGGCCGCTATGGCCAGCGCCACGTCGCCGCCCTGCCCGGACGGGAGGAGGCGCTTGCGCTGCTCTGCGAAATGGGGGGGCGCGCCTGTTCCGTATCTCCGGTTTCGCCCCGCTCTCCGCTCATGCTTTATGGCGGCGGCGACATGGGCCGCATGGCGCGCAGCTATTTCGATATGCTCGGCCACGAGGTGGCCCATGTGATGGACCGCAATGCCGAGGCCGTGCGCGCCGATCCGTTCTGGGCCGGGGTTTCCGTGCTGCATCCCGATGAGGTGTCCGCGCAGGTGAGGCGCGAGGCGCAACTGATCCTGTGCGTGGCCACCGCCCCGTTCACGCCGCTGGATGCGGCGCTGAGAGCCGAGGGGTGGGCCGACATCGTCCCCTTTTACGACGTGGCGGAAAGCCAGCGGGATCGGCATCCGCTGTCGAACGGCTGGTTCGCGCCCCCGCTCGATGCCGAGGGCACCGCGCGCACGGCCAATGTGCTCGCCCGGTGGGATGACGACCTCTCCCGCGCGCATCATCTCCAGTTTCTCGGCTGGCGGTTGCTGCGGGAGGAATGGAGCTTCGAGGGCGCGCCGGTGACAGGCCATGACCGCTTCTTCATTCCCGAGGTCGTCGCGCGCGCGGGAGGAATGGCGACCCTCGTCGATGCCGGTGCCCATCATGGCGCGGTGACCCGCAAACTTGCTGCGCTGAACGCGGCTGCTTGTGTCATCGCCATAGAGCCGGATGCCGATAACCGGGCGATCCTTGAACCAGCGCTCGCCGACCTCGCGCACAGGGTGACGGTGCTGCCGCTGGCGCTGGGCGATGCAGCAGGAGAGCGGCCTTTTCATGCAGGCCTCGGCTATGCCTCGCAGCTCTCCGCCACCGGACAAGGCATGGCGCCTGTCGTCACGCTGGACAGTCTTGGGCTTGCGCCCGATTTCGTGAAGCTGCACCTCGAAGGCGCGGAGCTGGCGGCGCTGGCGGGCGGACGCGAAACCCTGATCCGCCACCGGCCGGTCCTTGCCGTGACCGTCTATCACAATGCGGACGGTATCTGGAAAACACCCGCATGGCTGATGGAGACGCTGCCCGGCTATCGCTTTCTCTTCCGCGCGCACAGCTGGTGCGGTACGGGCGCGGTGATCTATGCCCTGCCGGAGGAGAAGGCATGAGCGGCGTGCCGACGATGGGCCATCTGGCGCGGGAGGCGGCGCTATTGCGGGAACGAATTCCTCTGGGCGATCCCGCGCTGCGCCAGCGCATCGGCCTCTATGGCACGGGCTTTCTCGGGCGATGGGCGGTCGATCATCTGCGCAGCCTGGGGATGGAGCCGGTGGTCTGTTTCGATAGCGATCCGCAGAAACAGGGTGGCACCTTCCGGGGCATTCCCGTCTCGGCCTTTCCCGATGCATCCCGCGAACCGCCCGATGCTGTGCTCATTACCGCCCGCCATGCTGTGCAGGCGATCGCGCCCATGCTGGAGCGGCAGGGCATTGCCGCCTGTCCGTTCGATGGCTGGTACGTCGCGCATCGTTTCGCGGCATTCGAGGCGGTGCACGATGCCCTGCTGGCGGACGACTATTCCCGCCGCAGCTTGCGCGCGGTGCTCCATGCGATGCTGACGGGGAGGCGGGAAGCGCTGCACGCGGTGGTGGAGCGCGACCCCTATTTCTGCCTGCCGCAGTTCACCAACCCCGGCCGGGAGCATTATGTCGATGCCGGGGCGTTCGTGGGCGACAGCGTCGAGCGCTTCATCTGGGCGAACGGCGGCGCGTTCAAAAAGATCTGGGCGTTCGAGCCGTTCGAGCGCCCCTTTCAGGCGCTGCGGGTGCGGACTCGCAGGCTGATCGCCGAATGGGCGCTGGAGGAAGGCGATATCGTGCCGGTTCAGGCCGCCCTTGGCGCTGCCAGCGGGGCTGGCGCCGCCGAGACAGGAAGCGGCCAGATGCAGAGCGCCGCGCTGGCACCTTCCGGGGATGGCGACGTGCGGGTGATCGCGCTGGACGACCATCTGGAGGGTGCCCCCGTCACCTTGCTCAAGGCAGATGTCGAAGGCATGGAAATGGCCCTGCTGGAAGGCGCCGCCAACACCCTGAAGCGATGCAGGCCGAGGCTGGCGATCTGCGTCTATCACTATCCCTGCGATATTCCCGACATAGCCGCGCGCATCCGGTCCTATGTGCCGGAATATCAGTTCGCCCTACGCCACCATTCGTCCCAGCAGATGGAAACCGTTTTGTACGGCTGGGTGGAATGATGGCCTTTTCCGACAGGTAAACCTATGGATGAAATAGAAAATTTCCGCGCTCGTGTCGCCAGAAACATCCGGAACATCGGCGCCGACGCCGACTTTCTCGGCATGTCGAATATCTGGATACGCGAATCCATCCGGCACGAATATGCCCAGAATTTCACCTGGCTGGGGCGGCCGGTCATTCAGGTGCCGCAGGATCAGTATGCGATCCAGGAACTGATCTGGGCCTGCCGACCGGATCTGGTGATCGAGACCGGCGTGGCGCATGGCGGGTCGCTGATCCTTTCCGCGTCCCTGCTGGCGATGCTCGATTATTGCGATGCGGTTGCGGCGGGCGCGGTCCTCGATCCCAAAGCGAGCCGCCGCAAGGTCGCCGGCGTGGATATCGACATCCGCGCCCATAACCGCGCCGCGATCGAGGCGCACCCGCTTGCCCATAAGATTTCGCTCATTCAGGGCTCCTCTGTGGACGAGGCTGTATTCGCGCAGGTGAAGGCGCTGGCCCAAGGGCATGAGCGCATCATGATATTCCTCGATTCCAACCACACGCACGACCATGTGCTCGCCGAGCTGGAGCTGTATGCGCCGCTGACCTCGAAAGGCTCCTATTGCGTGGTGTGGGATACGGGCGTGGAGGATCTGCCGGACGAGATGTGCGCCAACCGCCCCTGGGGCAAGGGCAATAATCCGCGCACGGCTGTGTGGGAATATGAACGGCTACTCGCCGAAGAAGGGCGCACCGCGGCGGACGGGGAGGCGCTGAAGTTCGAACGGGACAAGACCATCGAGCACAAGATCGTCATCACCGCCTCGATCGACGGGTTCCTGCGGCGGATCTGATTTCCGGGAGGGCGTGGGCTTCCCACTTATGGGCCTCTGTGGTAACGCACCTTCACGGCGGTCGAGGCCCATGAGCGGCCCTCGGGGCGAATGCCGCGCCGCGCCAGAAGGGCGAGATCGCGATCACCATCGAGAGAAGCTCCGCAGCATCCAGCAACTCCCAAAAAGGACTGAACCAAATTGACCAATCACCCTGGAGATCCGAAGGTCTGGCTGATCACAGGCTGCTCGTCCGGCTTTGGCCGCCTGCTTGCCGAAATGGCGCTTGAGCGCGGCGACAATGTCGTCGCCACCGCCCGGTCGAGCGAGGCGCTCGACGGTCTGCGCCAGCGCTTTCCCGAGAGAGCCCTCACCCTTCAGCTGGACGTGACCGACCCATCGAGCATCCATGCCGCAATCGCCGGAGCCGAAGCCCGCTTCGGTCATCTCGATATTCTGGTGAACAATGCCGGCTTCGGCCTCGTGGGTGCCGTTGAGGAGCTTCAGCCTAACGAATATCGGCCGATGTTCGAGACCAATCTGTTCGGTCTCATCGAGACGACCCGGGCGGCCTTGCCACTGCTGCGCCGCAAGGGCGGCGGGCGGATCGTCAACTTCTCCTCTGTTGGCGGCATTACGGGCCGTCAGGGGTTCGGTCTCTATAACGCGAGCAAGTTCGCGGTGGAGGGGCTGTCTGAGGCGCTGGCTGAAGAGGTCGCGCCGTTCGGGGTCAAGGTGATCATCGTCGAGCCGGGCGCCTTCCGCACCGAGTTTCTGGGCCGGTCCATTGCGACCGGAGCTGTCCGTCTGCCGGAATATGAGCTCACCAGTGGGGCCACCCGGAACTTCACCGAGGCGAACAACGGTACGCAGGCGGGTGATCCTGTGCGCGGTATGCAGGTTCTCATGACAGCGATCCTCGCCGACAATCCTCCCCTTCGCCTTCCTCTCGGCAGGGATGCCCTGCAACGGATCGAGCGAAAGCTGGCCACGCTCACGGCCGACATCGGCGCATGGAAGGCGCTGGCCGAGGACACCGCATTCGAAGAGGCTGGCCAAGAGCCATAATGTTCACGCATTGCCATCGGCGGCGACTTGCCCAAAGGCGTTGGAGCGGCGATCCGACTGGATCAGATCGGGCGCTCTGGCGCGCGCTGCGCTATATCTGAATATCTGGGGCAGAATGCGCGCCCCCTGTTTTTGATGTCGCATCGTTTTTGCCGAAAGCCGGTTTCCGCTTTTTCCTTCGGTGAATTGAGTTTCGGCACGATGCTCCAGGATTTTGTTTTACCGCGATTTCCAGATGCCGCTCATCACAAACCGCCGCGCACGAAGCCGCTTACGATGCGCCTGCAAAGATCGAAGAGTTCGCCATCGGAAGCGGTGTCATGGCAATGAAGCCAGCTGGCCGCAGAAATCTGGAGCGGGCGAAGGGATTCGAACCCTCGACCCCAACCTTGGCAAGAGCCTGTGTAGGCTACGCCACGATTTCTTTTTGTGCGATATCGTTGGAATATCGCTATTTTCCTTGATTTATAACTGCGCTTGCGTAACCTCCAATCCTCCACCAAACGATTTATTGTGGAGACATTTTGGAGACTTGAAGGTTTCTCTAATTTTGTCTCCAAAGCAGGAGGCCTATCATGCCGACCAGCAAACTGACAAGGCGCTCCGTAGAGGCATTTGAGCCTGCGTTGGACAGGCAAATCTTCCTCTGGGATACCGAGATTCGGGGATTTGGCGTGCGCGCTCTGCCATCTGGGCTCAAGACATTCATCATCCAGTACCGCAATGCTTCAGGCGCCAAACACCGTATCAATCTTGGCCGCTACGGTCTCATGACTGTCGAACAGGCTCGTGATCTTGCGAGGATCAAACTGGGTGCTGTGGCGGCTGGCGATGACCCGGCCGAAGCATTGCACCGTGACCGTAACGGTATGACGGTGGGACAGGTTTGCGACTGGTATCTTGAAGAAGCAGAGGCCGAACGGCTTTTGGGGCGGAGGCATAAGCCGATCGCCAAATCGACACTGGCCTTGGATCGCAGCCGGATAGAACAGCATGTCAGGCCGCTGCTTGGTAATCGCTCAATCCAGAAGCTGACGATTGCTGACCTTGAGCGATTTCAGGCTGATGTGAAGGAGGGAAAGACTTCCAAGGATCGCAAGGGCAGGGGCGGTGTGGCGACCGGAGGGGCTGGCGTTGCTGGCCGAACGATAGGCATGCTCCATACGATTTTCGAGCAGGCAGCTCGCTGGCGTATCATTGAGGGGAACCCGGCACGCGGTGTGCGCAAGATCTCGGTTGATGTAAAGCGTGACCGGCGACTGTCGGTTGATGAGCTCAAACGCTTTACCACCGCTTTGGAGGAGCATAAGGCAACCAGCCCTGTTGCCGTTGCCGCCATAAATCTGATTCTGCTGTCGGGCTTTCGCAGGATGGAAGCGCTGGGACTGAAATGGGATTGGGTCGATAGGGGAGGAAGCTGCGTTCGTTTCCCCGATACCAAGACAGGACCGCAGGTCCGGCCGATTGGTTCTGCGGCGCTTACCCTCATCGCGGCACAGCCCAAGAGGAAAGGATGCGCATACGTTTTTCCAGGCGACTTCTCGGATGGCCATTTTGTCGGCATGCCCCGTGTCCTCCAGCGCATCTGCGTCACAGCCGGTATCGAAGGTGTCACACCTCATACCCTGCGTCATACCTTTGCGAGCATGGCCGGTGAGCTTGGTTTTTCTGAGTTGACGATTTGCGCGTTGCTTGGGCACGCTCCTCGCGGCGTTACCCAGCGCTATATCCATATCGACGATGCAACCAAACTCGCAGCAAATCAGGTCTCGAAGGCTATCGAGGTCATGACTGGCTGCGCCTGACTAGAGAAAGACAACTAGTTATGAATTCTTCCCGTTCGGTAAGAATTCTCCATAATATTAGCCGCTATTGTGCAATCTTACCGAACGGGAAGAATGGTGCTTGCAAAGCGGCGGACTCTGTGCAATCTTCCCGTTCGGTAAGATATGGTTCGCACGGCAGAAGAATTTGGCGCCGCGGTTGCGCAAGCACGCAAGGCACTGGGGTTGACCCAGCGCGAGCTGGCGCTTGCCATCAATAGCGGCGAACGCTTCATCGTTGATCTCGAAGCGGGCAAGCCCACGGCCCAACTCGGCAAGGCTCTGGCTGCTGCCCGCGCCGTTGGTCTGCGTCTGACGCTGGGCTGACGATGCTGCTGCCCATCCACTATGACAATCGGCCCGTTGCGACGATCCTCGCGGATGCCAGTGATGTGCACTTGCGCTATGATGCGGACTGGCTTGGCTCGCCCGACCGTTTCCCGATCTCGCTCATCATGCCGCTGGGCGATGCTCCCTATGATGCGGGTGCTATTCTGCCCTGGGTGATGAATCTGTTGCCAGAAGGAGAGCCATTGCGGGCTATGACCCGTGCGCTGGGCGCTTCTCCCGAAGATGTACTCGGCCTTATCATAGAGACCGGTAGCGATCTTGCCGGCGCCCTTTCCATAGGCACCGCAGCTCCGGGCGGGCCGCCTGACCTTCGCACCATCCCGGATGACGCCGCCTTGGAGCGTATCATTGCCGATCTCCCGGCGCGACCATTTCTCGTCGGCGAGGACGGCGTTTCGATGAGTCTTGCTGGAGCGCAGGACAAGTTGCCGGTTGCGGTACGCGATAATCACCTTGCCGTCCCGATCAACGGCGCCCCTTCCACGCATATATTGAAGCCGGACAATTCCCGATTGCCGGACAGCGTCCAGAATGAGGCGTTGTGCATGATGCTGGCACGGCGCGTTGGTTTGCCGACAGCGCCAGTGACGACGGGCAAGGCAGGTGGACGCAGCTACCTGCTCGTAACGCGCTATGATCGCGAAAGTGGCGAGGGAGGTACACGCCGTATCCACCAGGAGGATTTCTGTCAGGCATTGGGCCGCGTGCCTTCCGCCAAATATGAGTTTAACCGGACGGGGCGACGCGGACCGTCGCTGGCGGAGATGTTCGCACTGGTCAGGCAGCATATGACCGCCCGTGATATCACCTGGCTGCTCGATGCGGTGATCTTCAATATCGCCATCGGCAACGTGGATTCGCATGCCAAAAATTATTCCATCCTTTTGCGACCCGAAGGCCCACGTTTAGCACCGCTTTACGACTTGATGTCCGGGCTGTGCTGGGATGGGATCACGCAAAATCATGCCCAAGCCGTGGGCGGTCAGCGCCGGGGGCGTCATGTCTATGGACGTCATTGGCAGCGTATGGCGCAAGCCTCGGGTCTGGCGGCGAAGGCTACAGTCCGCCGAGTTGAGAGCGTGACGCAGCGCCTGTTGCAGGAATTGCCTGCCGCAATGGAGGAAGTTGCGGCCATGCCCGCGGGACCGGGGTTCTTGCTCGACAATTTTGCCCAAGCCATGGAAGAGCGTATCCGTGAAGTTCAGACACATGCGCGGGAAGAGGGCGATGGCGCTGATGACGCGTCGTCCGACAATGGTGCCATAGAGGGCGATTCTGCCTATTGATCCGCTAAAACTGTCGCAGCGCCACATTACTCCGCTCAAGCATCTATCCTCCTGTCGCTTGCCTTTCGCGCCATGAGGGCGCGGCGCACCCGCCCGCCGGTTTGCGCGCCGGGGGTGGCTTCGGTTCGCTGACCGGTCTCGATGAGCGCAGCGAGGTTGATCCCGGTTTTGATGCCCATGCCCTCGAACATCCAGACGGCATCCTCGGTGGCGACATTGCCGGTCGCACCCGGCGCGAAAGGGCAGCCGCCCAGTCCGGCGACCGAGGCGTCGAAGATTCGCACGCCCGCATCCCAGGCCGCGAGGATATTGGCCGCGCCTAGGCCATAGGTATCATGGCCGTGAAACGCCCAGCGCACCGAAGCTGGATAACGTGCCATAGCCTCTGTGAACAGTGTGCGGACATGCAGCGGCGTCGCGCGCCCGGTCGTGTCGCACAGCGCGACCTCCACCGCCGGGGCCATCGGTATCATCAGATCGAGCAGTGCAAAGACCTGATGACGGTCAATGAGGCCGTCATAGGGGCAATCGAAAGCCGTAGCGACATTGAGGCGCATCTTCGTTTGCGCCCCGGCCAGCGCAAGGACGCCGGCATATTCCTGCGCGCTTTCCTGCGGGCTGCGGCGCACATTGCCCCAGTTGTGCCGCTCGCTCACCGACAGCACGAACACGAGATGGGCCGCCCCGGCATCAAGCGCGCGTTCCGTCTGCCGCGCGGTCGGCACCAGCACCTGTGCGTCGAGATTGGGCAGATCGGCGCGGATGGTGGCCAGCACTTCGTGCGCGTCCGCCATTTGTGGGACGGCAGACGGGCTGACGAAGGCGGTGGCTTCGATCCGGCGAAGTCCGGCGGCGTGGAGCGCGCGGATATGCGCTATCTTGTCCGCTGTGGGGATGAATGCGCTGATGGACTGGAACCCGTCGCGCGGGCTGACTTCGACTATTTCTATGTCGGGCATTGGTGTCGCTTCCTTATGGGTTACGCTGCGACACGCATGCATAGGACACTAAATCTGCGCACAAGTCCATATGGATTACATTTCATCATAGAAATATAGCATTATGATATTGGAAGTGCATGGCTATCAGGCGTCAAGCTCCGCCGCATCAATACAAAAGTTCCAGGGAGGGGACACAGATGCGGAAATTCCTGACAGCGTGCCTAAGTTGCACGGCCTTGATGAGTAGCGGTGCCGCGATGGCGCAAAGCGACGCCACGCAGTCTGCCGCACAGGAGGCTCCTGACGGCGCGCTGGGAGAGATTATCGTCACCGCGCAAAAGCGCGAGAGCAAGATCGAGAAAACCTCCGTTGCGCTCACCGTGCTGGATGGCGCGCTGATCGCCGATCAGGGCATACGCGAGATCAAGGGCATCAACGCCATCGTGCCGGGCATGACGATGAACGAGTCTCCCGGCGGCCTCACCGAGATCGGCATTCGCGGCGTCAGCACCTCGGCCGCCAACCAGCTTTTCGAGCAGTCCGTCGGCCTGTTCATCGACGGCATCTATCACCCGCGCCAGCGGCAATATCGTGACGGTCTGTTCGATGTGCAGCGGATCGAGGTCATCAAGGGCAGCCAGGGCGTGCTCTTCGGCAAGAACACCAGCGTCGGCGCGCTCAGCATCATCTCGCGCAGGCCGGGGCGGGATTTCGGGGGTTATGTCGCCGCCGATTACGAGACGCGCTACGGCAGCCGGGGGCTGGAAGGCGCGCTCGATATTCCGACCGGCGAGGATGCCGCGCTGCGTGTGGCCGGCCTCTATACCGACACGCATGGCTATGTGTTCAACGCCAGCAAGAGCCGCGACGAGGAGCGCGCAAAGCGCTGGCTGGTGCGCGGTACATTCGATTGGCGCGCGTCCGACAGCGTCGGCGTGGTGCTCAAGATGCAGGCGAGCGATCTCGACATCACCGGAAGCAATTTCGAGGTGCTGGCTTCGGGCAACCCGGCCTATCTCCAGTCTCTGGGCGTCGCAGACGGCGGCGCGCGGGATTTCGTGAAACATGCCGACTCTTCTCCCAGTGGGGACGAGGGCGATCATCAGGTGACGTATGATCCCAGCCTCACCGTGACGATCGACACGGCGGGCGGCGGCACGATCACCTCGACCACGGGCTATTCCAATTTCCGCTATCGCAACGGCTTCGATCTCGATGGCACGCCGCAGCCCGCTTATTACAATTTCTTCCGGGAGACCTTCAAACAGGTCACTCAGGAGCTGCGCTATGCCTCGCCCACCGGCGGCGCGATCGAATATATCGCCGGGCTGTTCTTCCTCGATCAGCGCGACCGTTTCAATTTCGACTCGCTCTATCGCAACTTCATGTTCCCCCATTTCACAGGTTACGAAGAGCAGCTCACCCGCCAGCACGAGCGCGATGTCGCGCTGTTCGGGCAGGTCAACTGGGCGATCAGCGACCAGTGGAAAGTCGCAGCCGGAGCACGGCTCAGCAACACGCGCAAGACCGGCACCTATATCAAGACCATTCCTTCCACCTTGGGCGACCCTGCCTCGATCCTGCCGTTCATCATCCAGACCGGCAAGGTGAGCGGCAAGATCAACCGCACCAACGTCGATG
Source organism: Sphingobium sp. (assembly GCA_022652485.1). GTDB lineage: Bacteria > Pseudomonadota > Alphaproteobacteria > Sphingomonadales > Sphingomonadaceae > Sphingobium. The sequence continues at coordinate 17,403 of JALCRK010000023.1, read as the reverse complement.
CGACCGCCACATTGAGTTATGCGCCCGATCCGCGCTCGACCCTCTATGTGTCGGTAGGGCGGGGAACCAAGGCGTCCTCCTTCAACAACACCAGCCCGCTGCTGGGCGTGGTGCCCGCGCCGTTCATCGTGCCGGACGAGATCGCCACCACCTATGAGTTTGGCGCCAAGAGCCGCTTCTGGGGCGGCAGGGCGCTGCTGAGCCTCGCGGCCTATCATCTCGATATCAAGGGCTATCAGGACAGCTATTTCGACGGCAATCTGGTCGGCTTCCTCGTGCGCTCGCTGCCCGCGAAATCATCGGGGCTGGAGCTGGAGGGTCAGGTGCAGGCGAATGGCTGGCTCAATATCTATGGCAATATCGGCTGGAACCCCACCGCGAAGCTGCGTCTGCCCAATGGGGTGGAGGAGCGGCTGCAACGCGCGGCGCGCTTCACCGGCGTACTGGGTGCGCGGGTGTCCACCGATATCACCGAGGCGCTGAGCCTCAGTGGCACCGTGCAATATCAGCATAGCAGCGGCTTCTATCACCAGCCGCCGGGATCGGGCGGAGACATATTCTCCGGCGCTTATGGCCTGATGGATGGCCGGGTGGCGCTCAAACTGCGGTCCGGGCCGGAATTTTCGCTGCGGGTCGAGAACATCACCGGCGAGAAATATCGCGCCTTCTCGTTCCTGACGCCGACCGACCCGACCACGACGATGGGCTACTGGAACCGCCCGCGCACGGTGACTCTGGGCGCGCGCTTCGATTTTTGAGCGGGGAGGGGCGGTGCGCCCCGCCCGCCCGATACCGCAAATAACAACAAAATGAGGAGAGGGTCATGAAGAGGGCGATCTGGATCACCGGCTGTTGCGTTGCGCTCGCTACGCCAGTCCATGCGGATACCACGCCACTGCCAGAGGAGCGGGCACAGGGCGTTCAGGATATCGTGGTTACCGCGCAGCGCCGCTCCGAGCGCCTGAAGGACGTGGCGATTTCCGCCGTCGTCAGTTCGGGCGATGCGCTGGCCAGCCGCAATATCGGCGATGTCAGCGGCCTGACGGCGATCGTTCCCGGTCTTACGGCGGCGGAAACGCCTTATGGCACCTTGGTGCTGACGATGCGCGGCGTGGGTTTCTATGAATCGAGCCTCGCGGGCAGTTCGCCCATCGCCGCCTATGTCGACGAGATCCCGCTGCCTTATACGCGCATGACGGCGGGGTCGCTGATGGATGTGCAGCGGGTCGAGGTGCTGAAAGGGCCGCAGGGCACGCTCTATGGCCAGAAGTCGACTGGCGGCGCGATCAACTTCATCGCCAACCGCCCAACCGATCATCTGGAAGCGGGGCTGGATGTCTCGCTTGGCCGGTTCATGGACAATGATATGCAGGGCTTCGTCAGCGGCCCGGTCGGCGGCGGGGTGAAGCTGCGCCTCGCGCTGCGCTCGCATCAGAGCGGCGACTGGCAGCAGAGCGTCTCGCGCAAGGATACGCTCGGTTCCGCGCGCTTCCTCGCCGCGCGCCTGCTGGCGGACTGGGATGCTTCGGACAGGCTAAAATTCCAGCTCAGCGCCAATGGCTTTCGCGACAAATCCGATGTGCAGGCGTTTCAGGCGACGCATTTCTATCCCAATAACCCGCTTGCTGTGCAGCCTGCCGAGTTGGCCGCGCTTCTTACCCCTCCCGGCAATGCGCGGCTGGCCGACTGGACGCCGGGCAAGCCGTTTCGCCGGAACAACTGGTTCTATCAGATGGCGCTCAAGGGGATGCTGGAGCTTTCCGACAGAGCGAGCTTCATCTCCGTCACTGCCTATAACCGCTATTCCGGCGATCAATATATGGACCCGGATGGCACCAGCGCCGAAGCGGGCGACACCACGCAGAACGGCACCATTTGGGCGTTCTCGCAGGAATGGCGGCTCCAGGGGGCCGCGGGCCGCCTGCGCTATGTGGTCGGCGCGAACTTTGCGCACGACAGGATATACGACAACACTTATTATGTCGTGGGCGAAGGGTCGCAGGCCAATGGCATCCCCGGTTATAATTTCCGCATCGGCCAGACCTATTCCTATCAATCGTCCGACACCTACGCCGCCTTCACCGATCTGTCGCTGGCGCTGTCGGAGCGGCTGACGGCGCAGGCGGGCATCCGGTATACGAAGCAGGATCGCGATTTTCGGGGATGCCTCGGCGATCCGGGGCCGATAGGCAACGGCCTGTGGGCGCGGTTGTTCAGCTTCCTCTATGGCACCACGATCCCGCTGGGCGGCTGCACCACCATCAACCCGGCGACGGGCTTTATCGGCCTGTTCAGCGATGGGCTCAACGAGGACAATATCTCCTGGCGTACTAGCCTCAACTACAAGCCGGTGCCGGACATGCTGGTCTATCTAAGTGTCGGGCGCGGCTATAAATCGGGCAGCTTCTCGACCGTGGGCGGCGCGATCACCCCGCAATATGCCCCTGCGCGGCAGGAATCGCTGATGGCCTATGAGCTGGGAACGAAACTCACGCTGCTGCACCGCGCGCTGCAACTCAATGGCGCGCTGTTCTATTATGACTATTCGGACAAGCAGTTTCGCGGGAAGATACTCGATCCCATTTTCGGATCGATCGAGAAGCTCTACAATGTGCCCAAATCGCGGGTGAAGGGCTTCGAGCTTCAGGCCAACGCCGTGCCGATGCGCGGGCTGAGCCTCAATGGGAACATCACTTATACGGACTCGCGCATCCGGTCGTTCTTCCCCAGCCTTACACCGCTCGCCACCCCGACGAATCTTCAGGGGCAAAGTTTCGAGCTGACCCCCAAATGGGCGTTTCAGACCGGGGTGACGCTGGACCAGCCGATGAACGAGCGGATCAACGGCTATATCGGCATCGATCTCTCCTATCAGAGCCGCACGCATGGCGGCTATGGCGGCATCCGCGAGTTCACTATCGATCCCTATACGCTGGTCGATGCGCGGGTCGGGGTGAGGGATGGGGAGGACCGCTGGCGCGTGCAATTGTGGGTGCGGAACCTTACCGATGCCTATTACTGGACCAACGCCAATTATCTCGGTGAGTTCAGCTATAGGCAGGCAGGACGCCCGCGCACATGGGGCATTTCGGCGAGCGTCCGCTATTGAGGATGGCGCGGGGCGGATGGGCGACAGGCGTTTCGGCGCTGCTGCTGGTGACATGTGGGCAGAGGCCGACCGCCGACGATCCCGCGTCGGGGAACTGGACCCGCTATGGTCTTGACGATGCCGAGACCCGCAACAGCCCGCTGACATCGATCAACCGGAACACGGTTGGTGGGCTGGGTCTGGTCTGGAGCCATGATCTCGATACGGATCGCGGACAGGAAGCAACGCCGCTGGTCATCAACGGCGTGATCTACAACACGACGGCGTGGTCGAAGCTGATTGCGCTGGATGGAGGCAGCGGGAGGGTGTTGTGGCGCTATGACCCGAAGGTTCCCGGCAGCGCGGCGGCCAATAGCTGCTGCGATGTCGTCAACCGTGGCGCGGCATATTGGAAAGGCCGGCTGTATTGGGGCACGCTCGATGGCCGGTTGATCGCGGTCGATGCCAAGACCGGAAAGCGGATATGGCAGGTCGCCACCGTTGCGCCGGGCGCCAAGAACACCATCACCGGCGCGCCGAGGGTGGTCAAAGGCAAGGTCATCATCGGCAATGGCGGGGCGGAGATGGGCGCGCGGGGCTATGTCAGCGCCTATGACGCCATGACTGGCGGGCTTGTCTGGCGCTTCTATACGGTGCCGGGAAAACCGGGCGTGCGCGATGGCGCGGCATCGGACGCAGTGCTGGCGCGGCTGGCGGCTCCCACATGGAAGGGCGACTACTGGAATAGCAAGGGTGGCTTCGGTGGCGGCACGGTGTGGGACGCGATGGCCTATGATGCGAAGCGCGATCTGCTCTATATTGGCACCGGAAACGGCTCTTACTGGTCCCGCAAGATACGCAGCAACGGGACGGGCGATAATCTCTTCCTCTCGTCTATCATTGCGCTGCGCCCTGATACCGGTCGCTATGTGTGGCATTATCAGCAAGTGCCAGGCGACGAATGGGACTATACCGCGACCCAATCGATCATCCTCGCCGATCTCAAGGTGAAGGGGCGCGTTCGCCCGGTGTTGATGCAGGCGCCCAAGAACGGCTTTTTCTATATGCTCGACCGTGAGTCGGGCAAACTTTTGTCAGCAACTCCCTATGCCGATGTCAACTGGGCGGACGGCATCGATCCGGCGAGTGGCCGCCCGCGCATCCGGGCCGAGGCGCGCTATAGCGAGACGGGTAAGCCGTTTCTTGGCAAGCCGGGGCCAAGCGGCGCGCACAACTGGCACCCGATGGCATGGAGCGCGCGAACGGGCCTCGCCTATATACCCGTGCAGCATACGGCGGGGCTTTACACGTCAGACCCCGGCTTTCGCGCCAATGCGCTGGGCGTCAATGTGCCGCTCCGGCCTGCCACGCTGGCGCTGCCTGATGATCCGGCGGCGCGCCGGGTGATCCGCGCGGGCGTGACGGGGGAGCTGCTGGCGTGGGACCCGGCTCGGGGCCGAGCGGCATGGCGGGTTCAGAAATCTTGCCTGCCCAATGGCGGCGTGCTTTCGACCGATGGCGGCCTTGTCTTTGAGGGAGATTGCGAGGGCTATCTCAATGCCTATGATGCCGCGACCGGCAGGCGGCTGTGGCGCTTTGACGCGCAGAGCGCGATTATGGCGCCGCCGGTGACATGGCAGGCGGACGGGCGGCAATATGTCACGGTCGTCGCGGGCTGGGGCGGCTCCCTCGCCCTGATGCTGGGCGATGCGGTGAAGGATGCGGCGGGTCGCGCGCGTTTGAACCGGAGCCGCGTCCTCACCTTTGCGCTGGGCGGCAGGGCAGTGCTTCCCCGCAGGGCTGAAGTGATCGCCTCGCCATTGCCTTTGCCGACAGAGGCGGCGGATGCGGCCACTATCTCGCTCGGCAAGACGCTTTATCATCGCACCTGCTTCGCCTGCCACGGCCTCAGCGCCAGCAGTGGCGGGCCGGTGCCCGATCTGCGCCTGTCTCCGGTATCGCGCGATGCTTCGGCGTGGCAGGCGGTAGTCTCGCAGGGCGTGCTGGTGCAGCGCGGGATGATCGGCTTTTCGACCGTCTATTCTCGCGCCGAGGTCGAGGCGATCCGCGCCTATGTGCTCCATCAGGCGTGGGTCGATGCGGCGCATCAATAGGCGATAAGGCCGGAGTCAGATCGCGCCGCGCGCCTTGAGGTCCGCAAGTTCGGATGGCGCCAGCCCCAGCTCGCCGCCATAGACCGCATCATTATCCTCGCCCACCTGCACCGGCGCGGCCTTGCGGATCGTGGATGGCGTGGCGGAAAGGAACGGGAAGCAGCCCTGCATCCGTACCGGGCCAAAGCGGGGCGTCATGACCTCCGCTATCGCCTCGCGCGCGGCGAAGTGGGCATCCTCAAGCATGTCTGGCGCGCGGTAGATCGGCCCGGCGGGGATGCCTGCGGCGTCCATCATTGCCGCTACATCGGTAACGCTCTGTTGCCGGGTCCATGCCGCGATGATCGCATCCAGCTCCGCCTGATGGGTTCCGCGCGCGATATGGGTGGTATAATACGGGTCGGTCGCCAATTCGGGCTGGCCTATCGCCTCCGCAAGGCGCACGAACAGCTCGTCCTTGTTGGCGGCGATCATCAGTTCTCCATCGCGGCAGGGATAGACGTTGGAGGGCGCGATGCCCGGCAGGATCGAACCGGACCGCTCGCGCACCTCGCCGCTGATGTCATATTCCGGGATCAGGCTTTCCATCACCTGCAACACCGCCTCGTAGAGCGCCATGTCTACCACTTGGCCCCTGCCGCTTATCGAGCGGCTGTGGAGCGCCCCCAGCGCCCCCATGCAGGCAAAACTGGCGGCGAGCGTGTCGCCGATCGAGATGCCCATGCGCGCAGGGGGACGATCCGGCTCGCCAACGATATGGCGCCAGCCTCCCAAAGCCTCCGCGATACCGCCAAAGCCTGCCTTATGGGCATAGGGTCCGGTCTGGCCATAGCCCGAAATGCGCACGACGATGAGGCGTGGATTGTCCTTCAGCATTACATCGGGGCCAAGCCCCCAGCGCTCCAGCGTGCCGGGCTTGAAATTCTCGATCAGGATGTCTGCGCTGGCAGCGAGGCGACGGACCAGCGCCTGTCCTTCGGCAACGCGCAGATTGGCGGAGACGGAGTGCTTGTTGCGCGCGATCACCTCCCACCACAGCTTTTGCGGGCCACGCCCCCACTGGCGCATCGGGTCGCCGACGCCCGGCGGCTCCACCTTGATGACGTCCGCGCCCATATCGCCCATGAGCTGGCCGCAGAACGGCCCGGCGATGAGCTGGCCCATCTCAATAACGCGCAGGCCGGAAAGGCATCCTTGGGCCGGGGAGGACGTCATGCCTGCACCTCTTCGGTGAGCGCGCGCGCGATCACTGCGCCATCCGCAGATTCTGCGAATATCTCCTTCAGGAAAGCGCGGCTTGCCTCCCATGCGCGCTGTTCGGCGCGCGGGTCGAACGCGACGCCGGGCATATCGGCGCGGGCGGCATCCGGGTTAGTGAAGCTGTGGCCGGTTTCGCCAAGCAGCAGCATTTGCCAGTCGACGCCGCTGCCCTTGAGATCCTGCGCTAGGGTCAATGCCTGCTCATTGGGGACGACCGGATCGGCAGCGCCGTTGCAGACAAGCAGGCTGGCGGAAATGGCCTTTGCTTCCTCCCCGGATATGCGCGGGATGTCGCCATGCAGGCAGACCGCTCCGGCCAACTGCGCGCCGGTGCAGGCGAGGTGCAGCGCGCTCGATCCTCCGAAGCAGAAGCCTATTGCCGCGATCTCGCAACCCTGTGTCTCGGGTCGCGCCCGAAAGGCATCGAACAGCCTGCGCGCGCGCCTCTGCCAGAGTTCCCGGTCTTGCGTCACCTCGCCGAACAGGCGCAGCCCATGCTCCAGGCTTTCCGCTTGCGTGGCATTGCCGAACATATCGACACAGAGCGCGACATATCCCTCCTCGACAAGGCGGCGGCCCCATTCGAAGCTCTGCCGCCCCACGCCCCAGAGGTCGGGAAAGATCATCACGCCGGGGCGCGGTGCATCTTGCGTCGCCGCGGCAATCAGGGTGCAGTGAAGGTGTGTCCCCTCATCGGCCACCGGCACGTCGTGCAGCATGAAATAGGCGGTCATGACGCAATCGGGCAGGGATCGAGCTGGGTGACGACGGTTTTCATCTGAGTATAGGCGTCGATCGATTCCTTGCCGAACTCGCGCCCCCAGCCAGATTGTCGATAGCCGCCGAAGGGCAGATGCGGATCGAGGATGCCATGGCTATTGATCCACACCATGCCGGATTGCACCTCGGCCGCGAAATGGTGCGCCTTGGAGAGATCGCGGGTCCATACGCTCGCGCCGAGGCCATAGATGCTGTCGTTCGCCATGCGCAGCGCGTCCTCGAAGCCATCGAACGGCGTGGCGACGACGACAGGGCCGAAAATCTCCTCGCGCACAACGGTGGAATCCTGTGCCGCATCGGCAAGGATTGTGGGGCGTACATAAAAGCCCTCGTCGCCGTGGCGCTCACCGCCGGTGAGCACCGTCGCACCTTCGCTCACGCCCGTCTCGATCATCCCGATCACGCGGCGCATGTGGCGCTCCGACACCATCGGCCCTAGATCGGCGAAGCCCTTCGCTTCCCTGCCGATCACGATCTTTTTCGCAAGTTCCACCAGGCGCGCCATGAATTCCGGGTAGATGCTGCGCTCGACATAAAGGCGCGAGGCGGCGACGCAGACCTGCCCGCCGTGCAGGAAGATGGCGGAGGCGGACCCTGCGACGGCGCGATCGAGATCGGCATCGGCAAAGACCACATTGGCGGATTTTCCGCCCAGCTCCAGCGTCACCTTCTTCAGATTGCCGAGCGCCGCCTGCGCGATCGTCTTGCCGGTGCCGACCGATCCGGTGAAGGCGATCTTCGCAACGCCGGGATGCGCGGCAAGGGCAGCTCCCGCCACCGCGCCATAGCCGGGCACGATGTTGACGACGCCGGGCGGCACGCCCGCCTCCGCCATGATGCGCGAGAGGAACAAAGCGGTGAGGTTGGTGTCCTCGGCGGGTTTCAGCACCGAGACATTGCCGGTGGCGAGGCAGGGCGCGATCTTCCACGCCGCCATCTTGAGCGGCGCGTTCCACGGCACGATCTGCGCGCAGACGCCATAAGGCTCCCGCCGCGTATAGGCATGGACATCGGGCAGGCTGGTCTGTGTGGTGTTGCCCTCGATCTTGCCGCACCAGCCCGCATAATAGCGGAAGGTATCGGCGGCACGCGGGGCGGTCAGCTCCCGCGCGAGATCCATCGGCATGCCGACATCGAGCGCCTCCAGCCGGGCCAATGTCTCGCCATGTTGCTCCAGCAAGTCGGCGATGCGCCATAATATGCGCGCGCGCTCCGCCGGTGCGGTGCGGCTCCATGTGCGGAACGCTTGGCTCCCCGCCGCGACGGCGCGGTCTATGTCGGCAGTCCCGGCGGCAGGCGCTGTGCCCACCGTTTCGCCGGTGCGCGGGTCGATGATGTCGATCTGGCCGCCGTCAGCCGGTTTGACCCATTCTCCGCCGATATAAAGGCCGGAAGGAAGATCGGCGAACAGCACGCTTTCCCCCCGAGCGACAGCATATGCCGTGGACATTTTTCCGTGCTCCTCCGCTGGAGTTGTTTGCGGAAGAAAGTAACGCCGCAGCCCTATGCGCTACCAATCGAATTATGGTATCTATCGATGCGGAAGATGCATGGACGAAGGAGCCGACCCATAGGCGCTCACCGTTTCCGTCGCCGCCTCGATGAAAGCGGCGGTTGCCGGGCGACGCAGCGCAAATGGACGGACATAGATGCCGATGCCGAGCGGCCGGGCCTTGAACGGAATCGTCAACACTTCCAGGCGGTCGAACTGATCCTCGAAACAGGCGGGGTGATAGGGAATAGCCGTAACCCAGTTGGTCTCCCGCACCAGATCGAGTGCGATGCGCCAGTCGGAAATCTCGATTGTGTCGCGCGGCGGCTCCAGCCCGCACAGCCGGAACTCGTTTTCCACCACCGCGCGCGGGCTGCTGCCCATAGGCGGCATGATCCAGCGCCGGTCGATCAGTTCCTCCAGTCTGGATATGCGTGATGCGCCTTCCTCAGTACGCCTCACAATCACGCGCAATTCCGGCTCGAACAACGGCAGTTGGACCAGTCCCTTGGTCTGATGGGCCGGATCGATAATGGTGAGCGCCACATCGAGGTCGCCCTTCAGCAATGCCTCGTGCTTCCATGCGTAATTCGCGCCGTTGTCGCCGCGCACGGACACACGGATATTGGTATGCGTCGCGGCCAGCCGGGTGATGATCCGCCGCATCAGCACCACGGCGGTCATCGGCGCACCATTGACGAAGACCTGCGCTTCGCCATGCTGTGCCAGCGCTTTCACATCCTCCATCAGCGAGCCTTGCTCGGCAAGCAGCAGGCGCGCGCGTTGCAGCACCATTGCGCCGATGGGGGTGAGCTGCCATGTCGCGCGGTCGATCAGCTTTGCGTCGAACTGAAACTCCAGCGATTGCAGGCTCCGCGATATGGCGGGTTGAGAGATGGCGAGCGCATGGGCCGCCGCTGTAACGCCCCCGTGGTCGATGATCGCGGCGAAATAGCGGTACTGCGTGAGCATGATGGCCTCTCCGTCTTACTCATGCATCAAGAACATGAAATAATTAAAATCCATTATTAGACGGAATGATCTGCCGCTGTCAGTTTGTTGTCAATCCCCGCAACAGACGGACTTTGCGCTGCCATGTTCAAACGCCTTCACCATGTCGCCTATCGCTGCCTCGATGCGGAGCAGACGCGCGCTTTCTATGCCGATCTGCTGGGTCTCAAATTCGCCGCGGCACTGGTGCAGGATTATGTGCCGTCGCTCGCGCAGGCAGAGCCGCACAACCATATCTTCTTCGAGATGGCCGATGGCTCGTTCATCGCCTTCTTCGATATATTGCACGATCATGGACCGGCGGGGCCACCTTCGCCGGACTGGGCGCAGCATCTGGCACTGGAAATGGAGAGCCATGAGGCGGCGGAAGCCCTGAGCGCGCGGCTCCGTGCCGCCGGGGTCGAGGTGATCGGCCCGGTGAGCCACGGCATGTGCGATAGCTGGTATTTCTATGATCCCAACGGCCACCGCCTCGAAATGGCAGTGCGGACGGACAGCACGGAGATGTGGCGGGGCTTCGCCGATCTTGCCCCCGTGCAGATGGATAAATGGAGCGCCCTCAAGGAGCGCGTACGGCCATGAAAGTGGAGTTGCTCCGCGAAGCCTTCCGGCGCGAGGCGTTCACTATCTCGTTCGATGAGTCGGCGGCTTTCACGGAGGTTTACGGTTTTGTCGGGCGCAGCGGGCGGGTGTTCCTGGAGGGGCATCTGCTCACGCCGCGGGGTGCTGGGGAGGGTGAGGAACGCGACACCCTCATCCTCTTCATGCATCCCGCATCTTCGCTCGGCCTGCTGCCGTTGCCCACGGCGATGGCGGCGGCGGGCTTTCATGTGATGTGCGGCGGCTCGCGCTATCTGCGCAACGATACCGCGCTCATCATGGAGAAGGTCGCGCTCGATATGGGCGCCTACGTCCGCCATGCGCGGGACAATCTCGGTTATCGCAAGGTGGTGCTGGCCGGGTGGAGCGGGGGCGGCTCGCTCTCGCTCTTCTATCAGGCGCAGGCGGAACGGCCGACCGTCACCATGACACCCGCAGGGGATCCGCTCGATCTTAGGGCGGCGGCGCTCCCGCCAGCGGATGCGGTGCTCAGCATCGCCGCGCATCTGAGCCGGGCGGAGACATTGACCGAGTGGATTGATCCTTCGGTGCTGGATGAAAGCAACCCCGATCTGCGCGACCCGGATCTGGATATTTACGCGCCCGATCCACGCCATCGATCACCCTTCAGCGCGGATTTTCTGGCGCATTTTCGAGCGGCGCAGGTCGCGCGCAACGAGCGTATCACTGTCTGGGCGGAGGAAATGCTCGATCGCCTGAAAACGCGCGGCGGCGCCGAGCTGGAGCGCGGCTTCATGGTCCACCGCACGATGTGCGATCCGCGCTGGATCGATCCCGCTGTCGATCCCAATGGTCGCCGGGCAGACTGGTGCTATCTCGGCGATCCGCGCACCGCCAATGTCGGCCCGGTCGGGCTGGCGCGCTATACCACGCTGCGGGCATGGCTGTCACAATGGTCCTATGACCGCTCCAATGCGCGCACCATGATGAACGCGCCCCGGATCAGCGTGCCCGCGTTGGTGATCGAGAACGGCGCCGACGACGCGACGCCCGCCGCCCATCCGCGCCTGATATTCGAAGCGCTGGGCAGCCGCGACAAGACGTTCCGCCGTATCGAGCACGCCACGCATTATTATCAGCAGCAGCCTCATCTGCTCGTGCAGGCGGTGGAGGAGGTGCGGGAGTGGCTGCGCGCGCGGGATTTCCGGGTGCCGGAGGCAGCGCGCGGGCCAGCACTCGCCGATTGAATGACAGAGGCCGCGCACAGGAACGCGGCCCATCTATAAGGAGGGAAGCACCATGAGAAAAACAGACGCGACGAAGTGGCTGATCGGTGCCGCAGGGGCGGTGCTGGTCTGGGCGTGTGCTGCGCAGGCGCAGGAGGATGCCGCTACGACCGAAGGCGGGCTGGAGGAGATTGTCGTCACCGCGCAAAAGCGGGGCGAGAAGCTCCAGAACGTGCCGATCGCGATTACCGCGCTGACCGCGAACCAGCTTGTCCGCGCCAATATCCAGTCCGTGTCGGATCTGACGCTGGCAACCCCCTCGCTCAATTTTTCGCAGACGGCCGTGTTCGCCCAGCCTTATATTCGCGGCGTGGGGACGGACAGCTTCTCCCCCGGCAACGAGGCCAGCGTCGCGACTTATGTCGATGGCGTCTATATCGCCAGCATGAACGCGGGCACCTTCGCGCTCAACAATATCGCGCGGATCGAGGTGTTGAAAGGCCCGCAGGGCACGCTTTACGGACGAAATTCTACCGGTGGCCTCATCAATGTCATCACCGAGACGCCGGACGAAGGGCTGCATATGCGCGGTAATATCTCGTATGGCAATTACCAGCGCATTGCGGGGCAGGCCTATATCGCGGGCGGCATTGCGTCGGGGATAGCTGCCGATCTGGCGGTGAGCGTCTCCGATCAGGGCAACGGCTATTACCGCAATCTCGGCACTGGCCACCGGATCGTGTTCGAGGATGGCACCTATCTGCGCTCGAAGCTGGTGGCCGATCTGTCCTCCGCGCTGCGGCTCACGCTGGCGGGGGACTATGCCGATTTTCGCAACACGCTCGCCAATGCGCGCCAGCCCGCCCAAGGCACCATTCCCGCTGCGACGATCCTGCCCGGAACCTACAGCACGACGCCGGGGCTCTATTATAACAGTCGCGATGATCTCGGCCGGGTGAAGGACTGGGGGCTGAGCGCCACGGCGGCGGTGGATATGGGCGCGGCGAAGCTCGTCTCGATCACCGCCTATCGCCGTACCGCCGGAGATCAGTATCTCGACGGTGACGACAGCAGCGCCCCCCTGTCCGACACGATCACGCACCAGAATTACCGCCAGCTCACGCAGGAGGTGCAGCTTCTTTCGCCCGATGGCGCGCCGCTGGAGTGGATCGTCGGCGCCTTTTATATGAACGCGGATGCGGGCTGGAACCCGATTGATGTTTACGCCAATGGCGTGCGCCAGAGCAGCTCGCGCCTGTTTTCCAAGTCCGTCTCGGCGGCGATCTTCGGCCAGACAAGCCTGCATATAGGTGGTGGCGGCAGGCTGACGGTCGGCGCGCGCTATTCCTACGACAAGAAGGATTACCGCCGCTCGTTCGCGCCCGCCAGCCCGGTTTCGGATAGCTGGAAGCGCCCCACATGGCGTATCGCCTACGATCAGCGGCTGAACGGCGCGACGTTGGCCTATGCGAGCTACAATCGCGGCTACAAGAGCGGCGTCTACAACACGCTGTTCGGCCCGCCGGTTTCAGTGAAGCCGGAGACGGTCGACAGCCTCGAGATCGGCCTCAAGAATGATCTGGCGGACCGGAAGCTGCGCATCAACATTGCCGCCTTCCATACTCGCTTCCGCGACATTCAGGTTCGCTCGCAGGTACCGGGCAACAGCGCGGTGAGCCTGCAAAATGCGGCATCGGCACGTATCTATGGCGCAGACGCCGATATCTATGCTGCGCTGGGCAGCGATTTTCAGCTACAGGCGGGGCTGTCCTGGATTCATAGCCGCTATACGAGCTTCCCGCGCGCCGAAATCTATATCCCGCGCGCGACAGGGGGTAACCAGCTCACCATTGGCGATGCGTCGGGTAATCCTCTGCCGCGGACGCCGGAGTTCAGCGGCAATGTCGGTCTGTCCTTCGATCATCGTATGGCGGATGAGAGCCGTCTGTTCGCCAGTGCTAATCTTTACGTCACGGATGCTATATTCTGGGCGCCGGGCGCGCGGGTGAAAACGGGCGGTTATGGCGTGCTCAACGGCACATTGGGCTATGCCCTTCCCGGCGATGTCTTTTCGATCGAGGCGTTCGGTCGCAACCTCACCGACACACGCTATGCCAATTATGTCGTGCCTTCCGCCAACGCGGATCGCACATCCTACGCCCCGCCCCGCACATATGGCGTGCGCTTCTCCGCCCGTTATTGATGTACGAGGAGGTAGCGGAAGGGCGGGGGAGGGGGGAGCCGGCGCTGCGTCTTGCAGGGCTGTCGGGCAGCTTGCGTTGCGCGTCGTTCAACAGTGCGCTGCTGCGCGAGGCGGCAATGCTGGCTCCTCCCCATGCGCACTTCGTCCTCTATGGCGATTTGGCCGAACTGCCGCATTATAACGAGGATCTGCGCGGGGAAGCTGATCCTGCTCCGGTTGCGGACATGCGCGCCTTCTTTGCTGCGGCCGATGCAGTGGTGATCGCGTGTCCCGAATATAATCGCGGCATGCCGGGCGTACTGAAAAACGCGCTCGACTGGCTTTCACGTCCGCCCGATCCGCCGCTCTATGGCAAATGCGTGTTGCTGATCGGCACGGCAACGGGCGGCATGGGCGGCGCCCTCGCGCAGTATCAGGTGCGGCAGGTGCTGTCCGCCATGGGGGCGATCGTTCAGCCGGGCCGCGAGGTGGCGCTTCCCTATGCCGCGGATCACTTTACGCCTGAACTCAGATTGCGGCAGGAAAGTGATCGTAACTTCTTGCGCGAAGCAATTGAGCGGTTTTGTGCCCTGTGTCACACTGTGCGCCCGCTTGTGTCGCTCTGAGCCGACCGGTAGCGCGTAGTCGCTATCATATTCTCATTTTCTTAGCCAATTTATTGGCTCACTTTTGCGCCAAGGTGCGGAATCAAACCTTCGATCCGAACCTTCGTTAACCGAGCGTGTTGGTTACAATTTGGCGATAAGGCGCGAACCCGGAGCACAATGGCGCACGTAAGGCACAAATATCGTAGATTTGTCGATGGAGCGGGCGAAGGGATTCGAACCCTCGACCCCAACCTTGGCAACGTTAGGGTCAGCCTTTTCCGCAGTATCCGGCGGTTGTAGATATTACTATAAAACAACGGTTTATGAGTTTTTACGCCGAAGCGCATTTCCGTCTCTTGGCCTCGAAACGATAAAATCCTATTACGTTACTGTTACTTTTGCCCTCCGGCAGGGTCCGCGTAATATGATTTGGAGGTCTGAATGGCACTGGCGAAGCTAAACAAGCGGAATATCGACGCTTTATCGATTCCGGCATCCGGACAGAGCTTCCTTTGGGACACCGAGATCAAAGGGTTCGGAATTAGGGTTGGAGCGAGCGGCGTGAAGTCGTTCGTCATCCAATATGTGAACCAGGAAGGGCGTATTCGCCGGGTCAAGATCGGGCGTTTTGGTTTGATCACCGTCGAGCAGGCCCGCGATCTGGCCAAGATCAAACTGGGTGAAGTTGCGGCGGGCCTGGACCCTGCAGAAGAGGTGATCGCGGCGCGCGCAGAGATGACGGTCACGGCGATGTGCGACTGGTATCTGAAGGAGGCTCGCGCCGGAAATCTGCTTGGCCGCCGGAACCGTCCGATCAAGACGTCTTCCCTGAACATGGATGAGAGCCGCATTGAGACGCACATCAAGCCGCTGCTCGGTAACCGCAAAGCGCGGCACCTGACGATTGCCGATGTCGAGAAGATGCAGACCGACGTTCTGCACGGCAAAACCGCGAAGCTGCGATCTGGCGGCCGCGGTGGGAAAGCCACCGGTGGCCCCGGCGTAGCAGGCCGCTGCGTCGGCACATTGCAGGCGATCCTTGGCCACGCCAAGCACAAGGGCCTGATTGATCAGCATCCTACCAAGGGCGCTAAAAAGCTTGCGACCCAGAAGCGGACCCGGCGCCTGAGCTCGAAAGAGATCGAAATGCTTGGCAAGGGCTTAGCCTACGCCGAACGCAGAGGAGACAGTCCGACAGGCCTTGCGGTCATCCGCACCCTTATTCTTACCGGCTACCGGCGAGAGGAGGCGCAGGCGATGCAGCGCGCCTGGGTCAATGCACATGGCCTTTATGTGGCCTTCCCTGACACGAAAAGCGATGCGCAGATCCGCGCGCTAGGACCCGAAGCCGCCAAAGTCGTTATGACGCAGCCAGAGGTGGCGGGCAGCCCTTATGTGTTCCCGTCCATGTCATCAGACGGACCGTTTACCGCCGTCGGCTCGGTGCTCCAGCGTGTTTGTCAGCTCGTCGAATTGAAAGGCGTTACGCCTCATACATTGCGGCACACATTCGGCAGTATGGCCGGCGAACTCGGGTTCTCCGAACTGACGATCCGTGCCATGTTGGGCCATGCCTCGCAGAATGTGACGCAGGATTACATCCACATTGACGACGCACTCAAGCTTGCCGTCCAGCGGACATCCGATGAAATCGCCCGGTTGCTCGAAATGGGTGCAAAGCGATTGGAAAAGCTGCCTCAAGCCTAATCCATAGCGAAAGCTAGCGGATATGCCCGCGGCGCTGGCGTGATGATCTTGTAACCAATGCTGCGCCGCCGTCACCCATATGGGACCGCATGACCACGACAGGTCCGCAAAGCTATTTGTCCATCATATGTGAATTATAGTGGCATTTTATCTTTCAAATATGGCGTTATAGTGTGAGTGCTATTGCCATCTGATCGTTTGCAAAGGCTGGTTCATACGCCCGTGCAAGAGCCCCAGAAACACCTTCCTCTCGTAAGGCAACGCGCCAACTTTGCGATATCTGCTCTGCTGTTTGCCGAATAATCGTTCGAGCAACAGGTTCTTCGATTTCGAAAAATGCGCAGGCTTCGAGCGCCATTGCGATTGAGCGCTCGTGCGTACCGCCTTCCAGGATGGAAGTTTCAAGATGCGGGTTCCGGTCCGGCGCTGGGTTCACGTCAAACATTGGCGACAGGCGCCAACGGTTGTTGCCCACATACAGAAACCCATGATTTTTTAGGTGGTCATCTTTGTTGGATACGAGGATCGTGAATACCAAGCGGAGGAAAAGTTCGCGGAAATCAGCGGCAGGATCCGCCGAGTTGGCTCGCATGAAGTCTATGATTTCAGTGTATGACCCAAGTTCGGTTCCAGTCTTGCCCAAAGCAGTGCGCGCCGAGATGTACGGTATACGGGCTGTGCCTCGGCGATCGAAGCGCTGGACCAAGGCGACCGGAAAAGGGGTGTCTCCTAGTTCCAGCCGCACATCAGGCGTTCTGATACCGCAGGCCTTCGCCAGTTTGATTGTTGCCACCTCTACCCGTTCGATCGGCTGCTGGTCGTGGACTGAGGTGAATTTCGCCAGCCAGAGATCTTCTCCATCCCTCACATTGGCCTTGGGCCTCGCTCCCCCTGACCCGACAGCTCCGGCCAGCGCCCGCATTTCCTCGTGGCTGATATCATGGCCTTGCTCATAAGCACGGGCAATGGTGGTGATCGTTTCAAGATCGATGACCCTGGGCACGGCATCAACAGCGGCTCCGCGAATGATGGCACCATTGTCATCCAGAAAACGAAGCGCGCCCTGGCGGCAGTGATCATCGGTTAGTGTCAGATACTCAAACTCGGACAAGCCCTTGCCATAGGCCAATTCAAGAAGGCGTCGCCCCCAACTATCGGGTGCAGCATCCGCAAAAACGCCAGCAAGGGCGTCGCGGGACAAACCCGCCTGCCCGGAAGTGTGGAATGGTCCGCTATCAAGCGAGTAGCCGGGTTGGATTTCAAAAGCTCGTGGATCGTCGACCCATGATTTGTCATACATGAAGGCTGAAAATTGACGCGGACCTGCTTGGGTAAAGCGCAATTGGCCGACGGGCGCCAAGGACTCGCCAAGTG
>JALCRK010000022.1 GCA_022652485.1 Sphingobium sp. | reverse complement strand
GTCTGATGCAAAGCGACAGCGACGAGGCATGGAGCGCGCTGGCGCAGGCCGCTGAGATCCAGCGCGAGAACCGTGATGCCATTGACGCTTGCCGGAAGTCCGCTGCAAGCTCGCGACAGCCGGTTCGATGCACCGTCAGGATTCGTGCGGCGCAACAGCCAAAGGGCAGATAATGGGATCAGCCAAGTTGAGTTGGCATCCCAGCGAGGGCTAACAGGGCTCACCACGACCCACACAAAATGTGGGAATCAATGTGGGATCGCTTTTTCAGAAGCTCCACTTTATCGTGTAAAAACAACACGATAAAGTGGTTGACTGGTGCCCAGAAGAGGACTCGAACCTCCACGCCCTTGCGAGCGCCAGCACCTGAAGCTGGTGCGTCTACCAATTCCGCCATCTGGGCACGGGGTAGGCGGCGCGCTTAGCCTTTTGGGTTCGGCATTGTCAATCGGAATGCGCTAAAAAATTCGCGGGGGGAGTGGTGCGCGCCGTGGAAACGGCATTGTCTCTTGCGGAGCCATAGTGCATTTGGACGCAGGACAAGATTTCCAGGCAGGATGAAGACGATGCTGGTGACGATTTTCGGTGGGGGCGGGTTTCTGGGGCGTTATGTCGCGCAGGAGCTGCTGTCCAGGGGTATGCGGGTGCGGGTGGCGGAGCGCGAGCCGACCCATGCGCTGCGGGTGAAGCCGCTGGGCACGCTGGGACAGACGCAGCTGGTTCACGCCGATGTGCGCGATGGATCAAGCGTTGCACGCGCGGTCGCCGGGGCGGACGCGGTGGTGAACCTCGTCGCGGTGCTGAAGGGAGATCTCGACGGGATCAACCACAAGGGTGCGGCGAACGTGGCGCAGGCGGCGGCGCAGGCAGGCGTCGGGACGCTGGTGCATGTCTCCGCCATCGGCTCCGACGCGGCGAGCAAATCCGCCTATGGCCGCTCGAAAGGGCAGGGGGAGGAGGCTGTGCGCGCAGCCTTCCCCGGTGCGACGCTGATCCGGCCTTCCATACTCTTCGGGCGGGAGGACCAGTTCACCAACCGCTTCGCCAACCTCATCCGCATGGCGCCGGTGCTCCCTGTCATCGCCGGGGGCACGAAATTCCAGCCGGTCTATGTGGTCGATGTCGCCCGCGCCATCGCGACGGCGGTGGCGGATGCAGCCGCCCATGCGGGCAAGACCTACGAGCTGGGCGGTCCGCAGGTGCTGAGCATGGCGGAAATCAATAGCTGGCTGGCCGCGCAGATCGGCCATGATCCCGCGATGCTGCCTGTACCCGACGCGGCATCGGAGTGGCTCGCGCGCCTCACCGGCTGGCTGCCCGCGGCGCCGATCACGCTCGATCAGTGGCGGATGCTCCAGTCGGACAATGTCGTTGGCCCGCAAGCGAAAGGGCTGGCGGATCTTGGGCTGTCGCCGACGCCGCTTGCCGCCGTCGCGGACCAATGGCTGGTGCAATATCGCAAGCATGGCCGCTTCACCGCGCGCGCCAAGGCTTAAGCGCGCATGTCAGACATAGTGACGCCCATTGTGCTGGGCATTGTCGAGGGGGTGACGGAGTATCTCCCCGTCTCCTCGACCGGCCACCTCATCCTCGCGACCGAGCTGATGGGGTTCGATGCGGAGAAATGGGCGCTGTTCAATGTCGCGATCCAGCCGGGCGCGATCCTCGCGATTCTCGTGCTCTACTGGCGCACCTTCTGGGCGGTGCTGCTCGGCCTCGTCAAGGCGGAGCGCGGCGCGATCGCGTTCGTCGTCAACCTGCTGCTGGCGTTCATTCCGGCGGTGGTGATCGGCCTCGCCTTCAACGACGCGATCGAGGCGCTGCTGGAAAATGCGGCGGTGGTGGCGTGGGCGCTCATCATCGGCGGCGTTGCGATTCTCATTGTCGAGCGGTTCGCGAAGCCGAAACATGCGGGCGGCATCGCGGATGTCGGCGCGAAGAATTCGCTGCTCATCGGCCTGGTGCAGTGCATCGCCATGATCCCCGGCGTCAGCCGCTCCGGCGCGACGATATTGGGGGCGATGGCATTTGGTGTGGAGCGGCGCACGGCGGCGGAGTTCAGCTTCTTT
The DNA here is from genome assembly GCA_022652485.1 of Sphingobium sp. Taxonomy (GTDB): domain Bacteria; phylum Pseudomonadota; class Alphaproteobacteria; order Sphingomonadales; family Sphingomonadaceae; genus Sphingobium. The sequence continues at coordinate 53,357 of JALCRK010000022.1, read as the reverse complement.
CTTGCCGTGCCGACGCTCGCGGGCGCCACCGCGCTCCAGCTCTACAAGCATGGCGCGGCGTTGACCGGGGCGGATATGCAGACGATCGCGATCGGTTTCGTGGTGTCGTTCCTGGTCGCGCTGGTGGTGGTGAAGGGTTTTGTCGCCATCGTCAGCCGGATGGGCTTTGCGCCGTTCGCCTGGTATCGCATCGTGGCGGGCGCGGCTGCGCTGCTATGGCTGGGAATGCGATAAGGTCCGGTTCGGACTTATATCGAGACGAGGTTTTGCGTCGAAAGGAAGGTGCGGGAAGGGTGGTCCGATAAATAGGTAAGCATGAATTACCTAATTCGCATTTTTCCCGTGACTTCCGCGAAAAACGAGTCTATGGCCGCCGCTCTCTCTATCAGAGGAAGCAGGAGCAAGGTTCATGGGCGACAATCCTATGCTGAAATTCGTGGGCACCGGGCAGGATTATCCCGCCAAACGCGCCGCCGATGAGCGCGCCCATGATTTCGCCGAGATCAGCAAGAGCTTTCTGCTGGAAAAGGCGGAAGAGCAGGCCTCGCGCTGCTCGCAATGCGGCGTGCCCTATTGCTCGACCCACTGCCCGCTGCACAACCACATCCCGGACTGGCTGCGCCTCACCGCCGAAGGCCGCCTGCGCGAGGCCTATGAGCTGTCCAACGCCACCTCGACCATGCCCGAGATCTGCGGCCGCATCTGCCCGCAGGATCGGCTGTGCGAGGGCAATTGCGTCATCGAGTTTTCCGGCCACGGCTCCGTCACCATCGGCAGCGTCGAGAAATTCATCACCGATACCGCGTGGAAGGAAGGCTGGGTCGAGCCGCTCGTCCCCGGCGCGCCCACCGGCCAGTCGGTCGGCATCATCGGCGCGGGTCCGGCGGGCCTGACGACGGCGGAATATCTGCGCGCGGCGGGCCATGAGGTCCATGTCTATGACCGGCATGACCGCGCGGGCGGCCTGCTTACCTATGGCATTCCCGGCTTCAAGCTGGAGAAGGACGTTGTGATGCGCCGCGTCCAGCGCCTGAAAGACGGCGGCATCGTCTTCCACGAGAGCTTCGAGGTCGGCAGGGACGCCACGCTGGAGCAGCTGCGCGAACGCCACGACGCGATCCTCATCGCCACCGGCGTCTACAAGGCGCGCGACATCAAGGCGCCCGGTGTCGGCGCGAGCGGCGTGGTGGCTGCGCTCGATTATCTCACCGCGTCCAACCGCGCGAGCTTTGGTGACGATGTGCCCGCCCATGCGGACGGCAGCCTGCTCGCGAAGGACAAGCATGTCGTCGTCATCGGCGGCGGCGACACCGCGATGGACTGCGTCCGCACCGCCATCCGCCAGGGCGCGAAGTCGGTGAAGTGCCTCTATCGCCGCGACCGGGAGAATATGCCCGGCTCGCAACGCGAGGTGCAGAATGCCGAGGAGGAGGGCGTCGAGTTCGTCTGGCTCTCCGCCCCCGTGGCGTTTGAGGGCGTTAGCCAAGTCAGCGGCGTCAAGGTGGTGAAGATGCGCCTCGGCCAGCCCGACGCATCCGGTCGCCGCGCGCCCGAGCCGGAGCCGGGCAGCGAGTTCACGCTGGAGGCCGATCTCGTCATCAAGGCGCTCGGCTATGACCCCGAAGACCTGCCCAAGCTCTTCGGCGCGGAGGATTTGAGCGTCACCCGCTGGGGCACGCTCCGCGTCGATCACAAGAGCATGATGACGTCAGTTGACGGCGTGTTCGCGGCAGGAGACATCGTGCGCGGCGCATCCCTCGTCGTCTGGGCCATCCGCGACGGCCGCGACGTCACCGAGCATATGCATCGTTATCTGAAGGCGAAGGCCAGGAGCGGCGCGCAGGTGCGGGAAAGGGAGTTGGCGTGAGGAGGCTTGCGCTTCTTATTGCGCTCACACTTATTGCCAGCCCGGTGCGGGCGGTCGGGGCAGACCAATTGGTTGGGACATCGTCATCACCAACAAATGATGTGTCCACATCGCACCTTGCTGCCCCCGCAACATTGGAAGCTGCAAGGGAACTTGTAGAGGCAATGCGCTATGAGTCGCGGTTTGGCGAGTTTGCCAATCGTTCAGTGGCTGGTGAGAATGATCGCCGAGTTTCAGCCTGCGCTAGTAGAAATGAGGATCCTAAAACGCCAGCCAGCGAGAAGAAGGACTGCATACAGGATATGGAAACCTTTCAAGAGAAAGTGGCTCCTGTTCGCGATGCTCTAGCGCCTGCCTATCGTCGGAAGTTAGCTGAAGTCGTTGCTGAAATTTATGCAAAGCGATTTTCTGCCGAGGAATTGAAGCAGATTTCCAAATTTTATCGAACACCGGTGGGTATGAAGCTAGCCGCTAGTTTTCCTGTCATGGATCGCGAGTTTGCTGAAAAGAATCTCGATCTGCAATTAGACTTCATGATCGAGGTGCTTTCGCGTCTCGGAAAAGACCAATCAACCGCGAGATGAGTGATATGACATACCAAGAAACGCTCGAATCCGAACGCCTCCGTATCGCCGAAGTCGGCATGTACCGCCCGGAGCTTGAGTCCGATGCCTGTGGCGTCGGCCTTGTCGCCGCGACGGATGGCAAGCCCAGCCGCCGGGTCGTCGTCTCGGCGATCGATGCGCTGAAGGCCGTGTGGCACCGTGGCGCGGTCGATGCCGATGGCAAGACGGGCGACGGCGCCGGTATCCATGTCGATCTGCCCGTGCGCTTCTTCGACGACGCCATCGCCGCGTCCGGCCACAAGCCGCTGCCCAATCGTCTCGCCGTCGGCATGGTGTTCCTGCCGCGCACGGATCTGGGCGCGCAGGAAATGTGCCGCACCATCGTCGAGGCCGAGATCATCGAGGCGGGCTACACCATCTATGGCTGGCGCCAGGTGCCGGTCGATGTCTCGGTGATCGGCGAGAAGGCGCAGCGCACCCGCCCCGAGATCGAGCAGATCATGATCGCCGGGCCGATGCCCGAGGCGCAGGACATGGCCGAGTTCGAGAAGGAGCTCTATCTCATCCGTCGCCGGATCGAGAAGAAGGTCGTCGCCGCGCAGATCAACGACTTCTACGTCTGTTCGCTGTCGTGCCGCTCGATCATCTACAAGGGTCTGTTCCTCGCGGAGAGCCTGTCGGTGTTCTATCCGGACCTGACGGACGACCGCTTCGAGAGCCGGGTCGCGATCTTCCACCAGCGCTATTCGACCAACACCTTCCCGCAATGGTGGCTGGCGCAGCCGTTCCGCACGCTGGCGCATAACGGCGAGATCAACACCATCCGGGGCAACAAGAACTGGATGAAAAGCCACGAAATCAAGATGGCATCGCTCGCTTTTGGCGATCAGTCTGAAGATATAAAGCCCGTTATCCCTGCGGGCGCATCGGACACTGCCGCGCTAGATGCCGTGTTCGAGGCACTGTGCCGCGCGGGCCGCGATGCCCCCACCACCAAGCTGATGCTGGTGCCCGAGGCATGGCAGGATGGCGACGATCTGCCCCAGGCGCACAAGGACATGTACAACTATCTCGCCTCGGTGATGGAGCCGTGGGACGGCCCCGCCGCCCTGGCGATGACCGATGGCCGCTGGGCGGTCGCGGGTGTGGACCGCAACGCGCTGCGTCCGCTGCGCTATACGCTCACGTCCGACAATCTCCTCATCGTCGGTTCGGAAACCGGCATGGTCGTGGTGCCGGAATCGAGCGTGGTGCAGAAGGGCCGCATGGGTCCGGGCGAGATGCTCGCCGTCGATCTCGCCGAGGGCGTCGTCTATCACGACCGCGCGATCAAGGATCGCATCGCGGCGGATCGTCCCTATGGCGCGATGGTCAAGGGCTTCCGCAAGCTCAGCGATCTGCCCGCCGCCGCTGCGGAGGCCCGCCCGGTTTATGACCGCGCGGACCTCACGCGCCGCCAGATTGCCGCCAACATGACGCTGGAGGACATGGAGCTGATCCTTTCGCCGATGGTGGAGGACGCGAAGGAAGCGGTCGGCTCGATGGGCGACGACACGCCGCTCGCCGTCATTTCGGACAAGCCGCGCACGATCAGCCATTTCTTCCGCCAGAATTTCAGCCAGGTGACGAACCCGCCGATCGACTCTCTGCGCGAACGGCATGTGATGAGCCTCAAGACGCGTTTCTCCAATCTTGCCAACATATTGGAGGAAGGCTCTCAGAACGCGCATGTGCTGGTGCTGGATAGCCCCGTGCTCTCCTGCGCGGACTGGAGCCGCCTCAAGAGCGCGTTCGGCAAGGCCGTGGCGGAGATCGATTGCACCTATCCCGTCGACAGCGGGGCCGATGGGCTGCGCGCCGCCATCGCCCGTATCCGCGACGAAGCGGAGCAGGCGGTGCGCGCCGGGCAGAGCGAGCTGTTCCTGACCGACGAGAATATGGGCCCGGATCGCATGGCGATCGCGATGGTGCTTGCCGCCGCCGCCGTGCACACGCATCTCGTCCGCAAGGGGCTGCGCTCCTACGCGTCCGTCAACGTGCGTTCCGCCGAATGCCTCGACACGCATTATTTCGCGGTGCTGATCGGCGTCGGCGCCACCACGGTGAACGCCTATCTCGCCGAGGCCTCGATCGCGGATCGCCATGCGCGTGGCCTGTTTGGCGATATGGATATCGACAGCTGCGTCGCGCGCTATCGCACGGCGGTGGACGAGGGTTTGCTGAAGATCATGTCCAAGATGGGCATCGCGGTCATCAGCAGCTATCGCGGCGGCTATAATTTCGAGGCGGTCGGCCTGTCGCGCGCGCTGGTGAACGATCTGTTCCCCGGTATGCCGTCCAAGATCTCTGGCGAGGGCTATGCCTCGCTGCATTTCAGCGCCACGCTGAAGCACGAGGCGGCCTATGACAGCGCCGTCGCGCGCCTGCCGGTCGGCGGCTTCTATCGCCAGCGCAACGGTGGCGAGGCGCACGCCTATTCCGCGCAGCTGATGCACCTGCTCCAGACGGCGGTGGCGACGGACAGCTACTCCACCTATCTCCAGTTCTCGCGCGGGGTGAAGGATCTCCCCGCCGTGTACCTGCGCGATCTGCTGGAGTTCAACTATGCGCGGGAGGCGGTGCCGATCGACGAGGTTGAGGCGATCACCGAGATCCGCAAGCGCTTCGTGACGCCGGGCATGTCGCTAGGCGCGCTCTCACCAGAGGCGCATGAGACGCTCGCCATCGCGATGAACCGCATCGGCGCCAAGGCGGTGTCGGGCGAGGGTGGCGAGGATAGCGCGCGCTTCAAGCCCTATGCCAATGGCGACAATGCCAACTCGAACATCAAGCAGATCGCCTCCGGGCGCTTTGGCGTGACCGCGGAGTATCTCGGTGCGTGCGAGGAGATCGAGATCAAGGTCGCGCAGGGTGCCAAGCCCGGCGAGGGCGGTCAGCTCCCCGGTTTCAAGGTGACCGAGTTCATCGCCCGCCTGCGCCATTCGACGCCGGGCGTGACTTTGATCTCGCCGCCGCCGCATCATGATATTTACTCGATCGAGGATCTGGCGCAGCTCATCTACGACCTGAAGCAGATCAACCCGAAGGCGCGCGTCTGCGTCAAGCTCGTCAGCCAGTCGGGCATCGGCACGGTCGCGGCGGGCGTCGCCAAGGCCCATGCGGACGTGATCCTCGTCTCCGGCAATGTCGGCGGCACCGGCGCGTCCCCGCAGACCAGCATCAAGTTCGCGGGTCTGCCTTGGGAAATGGGGCTTTCCGAAGCCAATCAGGTGCTCACCCTCAATGGCCTGCGCCACCGCGTGAAGCTCCGCACCGACGGCGGCCTCAAGACCGGGCGCGACATCGTCATCGCCGCGATCCTCGGCGCGGAGGAGTTCGGCGTCGGCACGCTCGCGCTCGTCGCGATGGGCTGCATCATGGTGCGCCAGTGCCACTCCAACACCTGCCCGGTCGGCGTCTGCGTGCAGGACGAGCGCCTGCGCGCCAAGTTCACCGGCACGCCGGAGAAGGTCATCAACCTCATGACCTTCATCGCGGAGGAAGTGCGCGAGATACTGGCGCGCCTCGGCGTCCGCAGCCTCGATGAGGTGATCGGCCGCACTGAGCTGCTCCGTCAGGTCAATCGCGGTGCGGACCATCTCGACGATCTCGATTTGAACCCGATCCTCGCCAAGGTCGACGCGCCGGACGACAAGCGCCGCTTCAACATCCCGACCCATCGCAATGATGTGCCGGACAGCCTCGACGCGCAGATCATCTCGGACGCGAATGCGGTGTTCGAGCGGGGCGAGAAGATGCAGCTCACCTACACGGTGCGCAACACGCATCGCGCGGTCGGCACCCGCTTCTCGGCGCGCATCACCGAGAAGTTCGGCATGTCGAGCCTTGCGGACGGCCATGTCCATATCCGCCTGCGGGGGTCTGCGGGCCAGTCTCTGGGCGCGTTCCTGTGCAAGGGTGTGACGCTCGAAGTATTCGGCGATGCCAACGACTATGTCGGCAAGGGGCTTTCCGGCGGCATCATCGCGGTGCGGCCGATGGTCAGCTCGCCGCTCGAAAGCCAGAACAACACGATCATCGGCAACACCGTGCTCTATGGCGCGACGGCAGGCAGGCTGTTCGCGGCGGGGCAGGCGGGCGAGCGCTTCGCCGTGCGCAACTCCGGCGCGCAGGTGGTGGTCGAAGGCTGCGGCGCCAATGGCTGCGAGTATATGACCGGCGGCACGGCGGTCATTTTGGGCAAGGTCGGCGCGAATTTCGGCGCGGGCATGACCGGGGGCATGGCTTTCGTACTGGATGAGGACGGCAGCTTTGCCGCTCACGCCAACCCGGAGAGCATCGTCTGGCAGCGCCTCGACAGCGCGCATTGGGAGCAGGTGCTCTATGGCCTGATCGAAAGCCATGTCGAGGCGACGGGCAGCAAATGGTCCGCCGCGCTGCTTGAGGATTGGGAGCGCCGCGTCGGCCAGTTCTGGCAGGTCTGCCCCAAGGAGATGATCTCCCGCCTCGCGCATCCCTTAAGCGACCGGGCGGAAGTTGAGGCTGCGGAGTAGGGTAGGACACCCCGTCATCCCCGCAAACGCGGGGATCCAGACTGGGAGGCTGTGCTCGAAATGCTGGTTTCCCGCGTTCGCGGGAATGACGACGATGTGATACGAACGAAAAGGGCGGGAGAATTCTCCCGCCCTTTGCTTTGTGTCTGTACGTCGCCTTCAGGCCGGTTCGCTGATCTTCGCGTCCTCTGCCTTCAACCGCAAGCGATAGGCGTGGAGGAGGGGTTCGGTATAGCCGGAGGGTTGTGAGATGCCCTTGAACACGAGGTCGCGCGCGGCCTGGTAGGCGAGCGAGGTGGCCTCGTTGCTGGACATGGGGCGGTAGAGCGGATCGCCTGCATTCTGCGCGTCGACCTTCTTCGCCATGCGGGCGAAGGCGGCGTCGATGTCGGCTTCGCTCACCACGCCATGCAGCAGCCAGTTCGCCATATGCTGCGAGCTGATGCGCAGCGTGGCGCGGTCTTCCATCAGGCCGATGTCGTTGATGTCCGGCACCTTGGAGCATCCGACGCCCTGATCGACCCAGCGCACCACATAGCCAAGGATCCCTTGCGCGTTGTTGTCGAGCTCGGCGCGGATCTCGTCTTCGGACCAGTTGACGCCCGCTGCCACCGGGATCGACAGCAGCGGATCGAGGCCGGTGACGCCCTCCGCCTTGCGCTCGGCCTGGCGTGCGAACACATCGACGCTGTGATAATGCGTCGCGTGCAGCACGGCGGCGGTGGGCGAAGGCACCCATGCGGTGTTCGCGCCGGTCTTGGGGTGGCCGATCTTCTGATCGAGCATGTCCGCCATCCGGTCCGGCGCGGCCCACATGCCCTTGCCGATCTGCGCCTTGCCGGAAAGGCCGCACGCCAAACCGATCTGCACGTTGCGGTCCTCATAGGCGGCGATCCACGCCGACGTCTTCATGTCGCCCTTGCGGATCATCGGCCCGGCGCGCATCGATGTATGCATCTCGTCGCCGGTGCGATCCAAAAAGCCGGTGTTGATGAACATGATGCGGTGCTTCACCGCCTCGATGCAGGCGGCGAGGTTGGCCGACGTGCGGCGTTCCTCGTCCATCACGCCGATCTTCAAGGTGTGGCGCGGCAGCCTGAGCATATCCTCGATCGCATCGAACAGCCGGTTGGCGAACGCACATTCCTCCGGCCCGTGCATCTTGGGCTTGACGATATACATGCTGCCGGTGCGGCTGTTCTGGAACTTGCCCAGCCCCTTCAGGTCATGCAGCGCGATCAGCGTCGTGACGATGCCGTCGATGATGCCTTCCGGCGCTTCGCTGCCATCCGCCAGCAGCACGGCGGGCGTGGTCATCAGATGGCCGACATTGCGCACGAACAGGAGCGAGCGGCCCGGAACCGTGAACGTGGAGCCGGACGGCGCGGTATATTCGCGGTCCGCATTCAACCGGCGGGTCATCATCGCGCCGTTCTTTTCAAAGCTATCCTCAAGGTCGCCCTTCATCAGGCCGAGCCAGTTGGAATAGGCCAGCACCTTGTCTGCGCCATCCACGGCCGCGACCGAGTCCTCAAGGTCGCAGATGGTGGTCAATGCGGATTCGAGGATCACGTCGGCGACGCCCAGCGGATCGGTCTTGCCGATCGGATGATCGCGATCCACCACCACCTCGATGTGGAGGCCGTTATGCTTGAACATATAGCCGCCATCGAACGTGCAGAACGGCGGTGCGCCTTCCTCGCCCTTCAAGGCCTTCTCCCAGCCGGGAACGGCGGTGTCGAGGAAGCCCCGCGCCCAGGCGATCACTTTCGCGCCGCGCTCGGCGTCATAGCCCTTGCCCGAGGCTGCGCCCGGAATGGCGTCGGTGCCGTAAAGCGCGTCATAGAGGCTGCCCCAGCGCGCATTGGCGGCGTTGAGCAGGAAGCGCGCGTTCAGGATCGGCACCACCAGCTGCGGCCCCGCCATGCTGGCCAGCTCCGCGTCGATGTTCGCGCTATCCACCTCGAACGGCGCAGGCTCCGGCACCAGATAGCCGATTTCGCGCAGGAACGCTTGATACTCCGCCTGCTCCAGCGGCTTGCCAGCGCGCGCCACATGCCACGCGTCGATCTTCGCCTGCAAATCCTCGCGCTTCTGCAAAAGCGCCGCATTCTCCGGCGCAAAGCGCGCCAATATGTCCGCCATCCCAGACCAGAACGCATCAACCCCCACGCCCGTCCCCGGCAGCGCCCGCTCCTCGATAAAACGGACCAACTCGTCCGCAATCTTCAATCCCGCGCGAGGCGTCATGACGGTCATATTGGTCTCCAGCAGCTTGGGCGCATCTGCGCCATATTCAAATTTAGTAAAATGACCCGCCGCAACCGGTTTGACGGCTACGACGGGTCAAGACTTTCCTCCCCAGGAAAGCTCGGGTCCGTCCGGATCAGCTCAAGCGACCAAGACGATGATAGAGGTTCACGAATTTGGAGGAGCGCGGATCGTCCTGGATCTTCTTGACGTAGTCCGCCACCGCTTCCTTCATCAGCTCGAAATCTTCCGTGGAGAAGACGGCGCGGGAGCGTGCGGGGGTCGGTTGTTCATCCATCATGATGTCTCCTTGAGGTGTGGGACGAGAGAAAGGGGATTCCTCGCCCCACTTAACACCAAATTGCGCAGCTGCGAACTGGTTCCGCTGTGGTTTTTAGACCGTAGCGGACCCGGTTCCCACCGAGGCCTTCAGGCCGCGGCGAACTGGTTCCCACCGTGGCCTTTTAGGCCGCGGCGAACTGGTTCATAGTATTGTCCTTGCCAGCAGCCTTGAGGGCCGCTTCACCGGCGAAATACTCCTTGTGATCGTCGCCGATGTCCGAGCCGGACATGTTCTGGTGCTTCACGCAGGCGATACCCTGGCGGATTTCCTGGCGCTGCACATTGAGGACGTAGCCCAGCATACCGGCGTCGCCAAAATACTCCTTGGCGAGGTTGTCGGTGCTCAGAGCGGCCGTGTGATAGGTCGGCAGCGTGATGAGGTGGTGGAAGATGCCCGCCTGTGCCGCCGCGTCCTTCTGGAAGGTGCGGATGCGCTCGTCCGCCTCGGCCGACAGCTCGCTGTTGTCATAGTCGACGCTCATCAGCTTGGCGCGGTCATAGGCCGACACGTCCTTTCCTTCGGCGGCCCATGCATCATAGACCTGCTGGCGGAAGTTCAGCGTCCAGTTGAAGCTGGGGCTGTTGTTATAGACCAGCTTCGCGTTGGGGATGACTTCGCGGATGCGGTTCACCATGCCGCCGATCTGGCCGATATGCGGCTTCTCGGTCTCGATCCACAGCAGGTCAGCGCCATTCTGCAGCGAGGTGATGCAATCGAGCACGCAGCGGTCCTCGCCCGAGCTAGCGCGGAACTGGAACAGGTTGGAGGGCAGGCGCTTCGGGCGCATCAGCTTGCCGTCGCGGGTGATAAGCACGTCGCCGTGGCTGACATCGGAGGCCGAAACCTCTTCGCAATCGAGGAAGCTGTTATACTGGTCGCCAATGTCGCCCTTTTCCTTGACGTAGGCGATCTGCTTGGTGAGGCCTGCGCCGAGGCTGTCGGTGCGGGCGACGATGACGCCATCATCCACGCCCAGCTCAAGGAAGGCATAACGGACGGCGCGGATCTTCGCGAGGAAATCCTCATGCGGCACCGTGACCTTGCCATCCTGGTGGCCGCACTGCTTCTCGTCCGAAACCTGGTTCTCGATCTGGATGCAGCATGCGCCTGCCTCGATGAACTTCTTCGCGAGCAGGTAGGTCGCCTCGGCATTGCCGAAACCGGCGTCGATGTCGGCGATGATCGGAACGACGTGCGTCTCGTAATTGTCGATCGCGTGCTCGATCTGCTTGGCCTTCACCTGATCGCCCGCTTCGCGCGCGGCGTCGAGATCACGGAACATCATGCCAAGCTCGCGGGCATCGGCCTGCTTGAGGAAGGTATACAGCTCCTCGATCAGGTCGGAGACGGAGGTCTTCTCATGCATCGACTGGTCGGGCAGGGGGCCGAACTCGCTCCGCAATGCAGCAACCATCCAGCCGGAGAGGTAGAGGTAGCGGCCCTTGGTGGTGCCGAAATGCTTCTTGATCGAGATCAGCTTCTGCTGACCGATGAAGCCGTGCCAGCAGCCCAGCGACTGGGTGTAGTTGGCGGGGTCGGCGTCATAGGCGGCCATGTCCGCGCGCATGATCTTCGCGGTGTACTTCGCGATGTCGAGGCCGGTGTTGAAGCGGTTCTGCAGCTTCATGCGTGCAGTGGACTCGGCGCTGATGCCGTCCCACGGCGCGCCGTTGCTGGTGATCAGGCTTCCGGCCTTCGCGATGGTATCCTGGTAGGACATGACTGCCTCCTTGTTGATGTGGGGTGGAACGACTCGTGTTCCTTGAGGCTGATGATGCGCTGCAACATGGGGCTGTGCCACCGAATTTGTAAAAAACGATGGCAATATGGTCGTAAATAACGTAGTAAAATTTGTAATGTTGTAAATTTATTTACAAGGCGTGATGATGGCCGAACGGAAAATCCTGGCGGGACATGCGGTACGGCGGCTGAGGCGCACCTCGGGCCTCACCCAGCTGGCGATGGCGGATGCGCTGGAAATTTCGCCGAGCTACCTCAACCTGATCGAGAAAAACCAGCGCCCGCTCTCCGCCGCGCTGATGCTGCGTCTTGCCGAGCGGTTCGATTTCGACCCGCGCAAGCTGGGGAGCGATGCGCCAGGCGGCGGCCTGCAGGGAATGCGGCGCAGGCTTGCCGATCCCCTGTTCGCGGACCTCAATATCGACCGCAGCGAGATCGAGGAATGGCTCGCCGCCGCGCCTGCCGGGGTGGAGGCGTTCGCCCGCGCGTTCGACCGGATGGGCGAGGGCGGGGCGCAGGCCTCGCCGGTCGAGGCGCAGCCGGTGATGAAGGTCCGCCGCGAGATCGAGCGCTGGCGCAACCATTTCCCCGATCTGGATGCGCAGGCGGAAGCGCTGGCCGACGAACTGCGCATCGCGACGGGCGACCTCTATAGTGCGCTCGCCGAGCGCCTCCGCCAGAAGCACCAGCTCGCCATCCGCCTGCTTCCGGGCGACGTGATGCCGGATCATGTCCGCCGGCTCGATCTGCATGCGCGCCAGTTGCAGCTTTCGGAGATGCTGGACGCTGCCTCGCGCACCTTTCACGCCGCCTTCCTCATCGCCGAGATGGAGGCCAAGGCGGAGATCGATGCGCTGGTAAACGGCGCGGGCTTCGCCGACCGCCATGCGGAGCGGCTGTTCCGCCGCCACCTCACCAGCTATTTCGCCGCCGCCGTGATGATGCCCTATGGCCGTTTCCTGCGCGCGTGCGAGGCGAGCGGCTATGATCCGCTGCTGCTCCAGCGGCGCTTTGGCGCGGGCTATGAGCAGGTCGCGCACCGTTTGACCACGCTGCAGCGCGTCGGCGCGCGCGGGTTGCCCTTCTTCATGGTACGGATCGACCGCGCCGGGCAGTCGTCGAAGCGCTATGCGGGCGCGTCCGCTGCGCCGATGGTGGAGGCGGACAGCCGCTGCCCGCTCTGGGCGATCCACAGCGCGTTCGATCGCGCGTCAGAGATCGTGCCGCAGCTGATCGAGCTGGAGGATGGCGAGCGCTGGTTCACCCTCAATCGCACCGTCGCGGGCCAGAGCGCGGGGCTGCGGCAGGGGCAGGCGATCTTCTCGATCGCGCTGGGGGTGAAGGCCGAATTCGCAAAGCCCCTGCTCCACGCGCGCGGACTGGATCTTGAGAAAGGCGACGCGCAGCCCGTGGGCCTCGGCTGCGTCTCCTGCACCCGCGCCGCCTGCACCCAGCGCAGCGCTCCGCCCCGCGGACGCATGCTGCGCTTCAACGAGCGCGAGCGGGGACTGACGCCGTTTGAGTTTGTGGAGGACTGACCGCAATAAACCTGAACCATTATGGAGGTAAAGCTGAGGAAATGTTTACTTCCTCGCCTTAAAACAGGCACTAACCCCCAAGGTCTTTGGTGACCATCTCTACAGGGGAGCTCGTTCCGGGCTCCCCTGTTTTTTATTTGGGCCGGGCTGGCTTCTCCACCTGTAAAAAATTCCGTCACCGTTCAACAATTGTTCGTGAATTTGCGCGATAGGCTGTAGCCCTGTCGGGAAATCTTACAGCCGGAATCTGGCCGACCGTAAGCGCTGCTCGAATGTGGGTGAGGCATGGTTCGGATTTTCAAACATTATGTGCCACATGCGGTGCTGCTGCTGGGCTTGCTGGATTTCATCCTGCTGATCTGCTCGGCCGAGGCCGCCTGGGTGATCCGCGCCCACCAGATCGGCATGGATGTGGATTATGTCCTCAACCGCGCCGGCCCGCTGCTCACCTTCGCGATCTCGCTACAGGCGGCGATGGTCGGCGTTGGCGTTTACAGCACGGAATCGCTCCAATCGCCGCGCTTTTCGATCGCGCGGGTGATGGTCGCGGTGTCGCTCGGCATCATCCTCTACAGCGTGCTCTATTTCCTGTTGCCCACGATCACGCTCTGGCGCTCCAACACGCTCTACGCGATGGTGATCGCGACTGCGGCGCTGATCGGCGCGCGGCTGCTGCTCGGCACGATGTTCGGCGGCGAGGTGTTCCGGCGTCGCATCATCATCCTCGGCGCTGGCGAGCGCGCGGACCGCATTCGCCAGCTCGAAAAGCGCCCAGGCGCGAGCTTTTTCGTCGTCAGCTATATCAAGATGAGCGACGCCGAGCCGGTGGTGGCGGAGGCCATCCCGCGCAACGCCATCCACAACCTCGCCGATTATGTCGTGCGCCTCGGCGCGAGCGAGGTGATCCTGGCGTTGCAGGAGCGGCGCAACGCGGTGCCGATGGAGGATCTCCTCCGCATCAAGACCACCGGCGTCCATGTGAACGACCTTTCGACCTTCCTTGAGCGCGAAACCGGGCGGATCGACCTTGACAGCGTGAACCCGAGCTGGCTCATCTTCTCGGACGGATTTTCCTCCGGCCGCCGCCTGTCCAGCTTCGCCAAGCGCCTGTTCGACGTGGTGGTGAGCGCGCTGCTGCTGGTGCTGACCGCACCCTTGATCGCGATCGCCGCACTCGCCGTGAAGCTCGACAGCAAAGGTCCGGCCTTATACCGGCAACAGCGTGTTGGCCTCTATGGCGAGGAGTTCTGGATCACCAAGCTGCGCACCATGCGCACCGATGCCGAGGTCGATGGGCAGGCGGTGTGGGCCGAAAAGGACGACCCCCGCATCACCCGCCTCGGTTACTGGCTGCGCAAGCTGCGCATCGACGAGCTGCCCCAATGCTGGGTGGTGCTGAAGGGCGACATGAGCTTCGTCGGCCCCCGGCCGGAGCGGATGCAGTTCGTGAAGGAGCTGGAGAAAGACCTGCGCTTCTACGCCGAGCGGCACATGGTGAAGCCCGGCATCACCGGCTGGGCGCAGATCAACTATCCCTATGGCGCTTCGCTTGAGGATGCGCGGCACAAGCTCGAATATGATCTCTACTACGCCAAGAACTACACGCCGTTCCTCGATCTCCTGATCCTGCTCCAGACGATGCGCGTGATCCTCTGGCATGACGGCGCAAGATGATGGCGGTTTCAGCTGCACTGATACGGGACGGCACCGGCCCGCTCCCCCTCCCAACCTCCCGACAGGGTATGCTATGGGAGGTTGGGAGGGGGAGCGGGCAGGCACCGCATCTCCGCGTGAGCGGAGCAAACTGATGAACACCACCGTCCAATATATCGGCGACTGGGGCCATATCCTCGCGGCGGCATTGTTCGCGGCGCTGAGCATATGGACCGGCCGCCGGTTCGTGACGGAGCGCGCGGGCAAGCTGCTGGTCGCGGCGCTGGCGCTCACTTCCGCATGGCTGCTGTCCATCGCGTTCGGCGGCGTCGATCGGCTCGAAAGCGGCGTGATGGAGAGTTTGCGCAACTGCGGCTGGCTGGTGTGCCTGTTCGTGTTGCCGAACCGCTTCGGCGGGCAGGCCTCGCGGCAGGCGCGGGGGGCGCGCCCGCTCTATCTCGCGCTGGCGCTGTTGCTGGTCGCGCAATCCGGTGTGGATCTGCTCGCCAATCTGGCGGCATCGGAGGGCGCGCACATCATCGGCCTGGCCGACAGCGCGATCGTGCTGCGCATATTGTGGGCGATCGGCGCGCTGCTGCTCACCCAACGGATTTTCATTGCCTGCCCCGCCAGGGTGCGCGCGGGCATAGCGCCGCTCGCCGCCGCCATGACGGCGATGTGGGGTTATGATCTCGTGCTGTATGGCGCGGCGTTCTTCAACGCGGGGGGCATGGTCAAGATGCTCTATGCCCTGCGCGGCCTCAATATGGCGGCGCTGGCGCCGGTCATCGCGCTGTCGTCCCGCACCGTGCGCAACGCCGCGTTACAGCCTTCGCGCGTGCTGGCGTGGCGGGGGCTGGGCGTGGCGGTCGGCATCATCCTCGCGCTGCTGATCCTTTCGGCCCTGATGGCGCTCGGCAACGGCGCAAGCCCGGTGGCGCGCACGCTGGCGGCGGCGGTGCTCTTTCTCGCCGTCGCGGGAACATTGCTGTTCGTCCCCGCGACCCGCCTGCATCGCACGGCGAAGGTGCTCGCCGCCAAGCATCTGTTCCGCCACCGCTATGATTATCGCGAGCAGTGGATGGCGTTTGCCGATACGCTGGGCGGCGACGCCCACACCAGCATCCACAACCGCGCCCTCAAAGCGATGGCCGACATCACCCAGTCCTCCTGCGGCGCGCTGCTGCTGGCGGATAGCGCGGAGGATGGCCGCTTCGTCTGGCTCGCGGAGTGGAACTGGAAGGGCGAGCACCCCGAGGCGCTGCAATTCGCGGGCGCGCAATATGCCCGGATGCGCGCGAAGGGCTGGATCACCGACATCAATGAAGCGCGCGTCGGCAACGAGCCGCTCCCCCTGTGGCTGGCGCAGGAAAGATCTGCCTGGGCGCTCGTCCCGCTGGTGCATTTCGGCGAGCAGATCGGGCTGGTGCTGCTCGGCCATCCGCCCATCACCCGCGCGCTCGACTGGGAGGATTTCGACATGCTCCGCGCCGCCGCGCGTCAGGTGGCGAGCTATCTCGCCGAAGCGCGCGGACAGGCGGCGCTGGCCGAGGCGCGCCGGTTCGAGGAATTCAACCGCCGCTTCGCCTTCATAATGCACGACATCAAGAACCTCGTCAGCCAGATCGCCCTGACCGCCCGCAATGCCGAGCGCCACGCCGACAATCCCGATTTCCGTGCCGACATGATCCTCACCCTCAAGGACTGCGCCGAGCGGATGAACACGCTGCTCGCGCGCCTGTCGCAGCAGAGCGGCCGTGCGGAGCAGGCGGTCGCTCCGTTCGCGCTCGGCGACGCGCTGCATGGCCTCGCCACGCAATCGCTGCTGGTCGAGGGCGACCGCAGCCTTCTCGTGCGGGCGGATCGCGCCGCGCTGGCGCAGGTGCTCGGTCATCTGGTGCAGAATGCGGTCGAAGCCTCGGAGGCGGGCGCGCCGGTGCTGCTGCGCATCGAACCCACCAGCGACGAAGCCGTGCTCCAAGTCATCGATCATGGCTGTGGCATGAGTGCGGACTTCCTCCGCGACGAGCTGTTCCGGCCCTTCGCCTCCACCAAGCAGGGCGGCTTCGGCATCGGCGCCTATGAGGCGCGGGAACTTGTCCGCGCGATGGGCGGCAGCCTCACGGTCGAGAGCGCGCTTGCCAAGGGCAGCATCTTCACGATCCGCCTGCCATTGGCCCAGCCTCATGCCGAAACCCCATTATCCACCGGCCACGGGAGGGCCGCATGACGATTGACACCGCGCGGCCGAGACTCCTCATCGTCGAGGATGATCCCGGACTTCAGAGGCAATTGCGCTGGGCTTATGAGGATGTCGAGGTTGTCTGCGCTTCTACCCGTTCGGAGGCGATAGACCTGCTTCGTGCCGAGGAGCCGGATGTGGTGACGCTCGACCTCGGCCTGCCGCCCGATCCTGACGGCACCACCGAAGGCTTCGCCACACTCGCCGAAATCCTCAGCCTCAAGCCCGACACCAAGGTCATCGTCGCCTCCGGTCACGGCGCGAAGGAGAGCGCACTGCGCGCCATTGCCGAAGGCGCGTGGGATTTCTACCAGAAGCCGATCGATATCGACGCGCTCGGCATGATCGTGCGCCGCGCCTTTCATGTCCACGCGCTGGAGCGGGAAAATGCCCGCCTCGCGCGGCAGACCGGCGGCGAAACGCCCGTGCTGGGCCGCATCCTCACCGCCTCGCCGGAAATGCTCAAAGTGACCCGCACCATCGAGCGCGTCGCGCCCGCCGATGTCGCGGTGATGCTGCTGGGCGCGAGCGGCACCGGCAAGGAACTGCTCGCGCGCGGCCTGCATGACGAAAGCGCGCGCAAGGGCGGCGCGTTCATCGCGATCAATTGCGCCGCGATCCCCGAGACGCTGCTGGAGTCCGAACTCTTCGGCCATGAGAAGGGCGCGTTCACCGGTGCGGTGAAGACTACCCCCGGCAAGATCGAGCTGGCTGAGGGCGGCACGCTCTTCCTTGACGAAGTGGGCGATATTCCGCTTCCCCTCCAGGTGAAGCTGCTGCGCTTCCTTCAGGAACGCGTGATCGAGCGCATCGGCGGGCGTCAGCCGATCCCGGTCGATACGCGCATCGTGTGCGCCACGCACCAGAATCTGGAAGGGATGATCGCTGCCGGGTCGTTCCGCGAGGATCTCTACTATCGCCTCGCCGAGATCGTGGTGCGCATTCCCTCACTTGCCGAGCGTGCGGGCGACGCGATCCTGCTGGCGCGCCATTTCCTAGGGGCTTTCGCGGAGAGCATGAAACGGCCCGTCACCGGCTTTGCGCCCGATGCCTACGCCGCGCTCGATGCGTGGCACTGGCCCGGCAATGTGCGCGAGTTGGAAAACCGGGTAAAGCGTGCGGTCATCATGGCGGATGGCAAGCTCGTCACCGCCGCCGATCTCGATCTCGATATGGTGGAAGACAAGGCGGATATGGCGCTCAACCTCAAGAGCATCCGCGAGGCGGCGGATCGCGCGGCCATCTCCCGCGCGATCGCCCGCACGCAGGGCAATATCTCCGGCGCGGCCAAGATGCTCGGCATCAGCCGCCCCACGCTATACGACCTGATGCGCAATTATGACATCGGCGCGTAGGTTTCTCATACTGGCGGCGCTGCTCGCTCTGGCGGGGGCGCCAGCGGCGGCGGGGCCGCGCCAGGATGCGCGCGCAGGCCTCGCGCGGGCGCTCGTAGCGCTGAAGAAGGACGATCCCCGCACCGCGCGGGTCGAGCTGATGAACGCGATCAAGGCCGATCCGTCGCTGGCGGAGGCGCGCATCGTGCAGGCGCGCGTGCTGCTGATGCTCGGCAACGGACGCGGCGCGCAGGACGAGCTGGATCGTGCGGCGCAGCTCGGCGCGCCTCTTGGACCGATGCGCCACCTCCGCGCCCACGCCGCATTGCTCAACGGCGATCCCGAGGCAGCCCTGCGCGAAGCCGCCGCGCCCGATGCCGATCCGAAGGAGCGTCTGTTTCGCACCCGCATCACGGGACAGGCGCTGCAAAAGCTGGAGCGTTTCCCCGAGGCCGCGCACGCATTCGACCGCGCGCTCGCCCTCGCGCCACAGGAGAGCGCACTCTGGGCCGACATCGCCCGCTTCAACGTCGCGACCGGCAACATGGCCGTGGCGCAGCAGGCCGCCGACCGCGCGCTCTCCCTCGCGCCCGGAAGCGTCGACGCGCTGACCCTGAAAGGCGTGCTGGCGCGGGATCGCTATGGCCTCACGGAGTCCACCCGCTGGTTCGATGCCGCCCTGAAGCGCAACCCGGACTATGTCCCCGCGCTCACGGAATATGCCGCGACCCTCATCGATCTGGGCCGCGCAGGGAAAGGGCTGGCGCTCACCCGCCGTGCGCTCACCCTTGCGCCGGGCCTGCCGCGCGCCTTCTTCCTTCAGGCGCTGATCGCCGCTCGGGCGGAGAACTACACCCTCGCGCGCAGCCTGCTCGCCCGCACCCACGGCGCGCTCGACGGGCAGGCGGCGACCCGGCTGCTGAGCGGCGTGCTGCATATGGAGACCGGCAATGCGACGCTTGCCGTGGGGGAGCTGAAACCGCTGCTCGATGCGCAGCCCCTGAACATCCGCGCCCGTCTGCTCCTCGCCCGGGCCTATGTCGCCGACAGCCAGTATGAGGATGCCGAGGCCACGCTGTTTCCACTGGTGGAGCGGACGGATGCCTCCACCTATGCGCTCAGCCTCGCAGCCACGATCCACGACGCGCTGGGGCACCCGGACATCGCCGCCCGCTTCCGCGCCCGCGCTGCCGCCATGACGCCGGGGCGTTCGCTGGTCTATCGGGGGGCGGGCACACCCGCCGAAACCGCGCCCGCCGCCAACGCGTCCCCCAGCGCCGCCGCGCCCAATCTGCGCCATATCCGCGCACTGCTGGAGGCGGGACAGACGCAGATGGCGCTTGCCCGCGCCAAGGCGTTGCAGGCCGCCAACCCCGGCGCACCGGCTGCCGCGATCGCGCTCGGAGACTGCTGGATGGCGGCAGGGCAACCGGCAAACGCCGCGCGCGCCTATGAGGCGGCAGGCAATCTCCGCTACGACGAAAACACCGCGCTGAGGCTGGTGGACGCCTGGACGCGCGCGGGCAAGCGCGACCGCGCCGAATATGCGCTGCGGCTGTTGCTGTGGCAAAACCCGATGAATGTCTCGGCGCAGCGGCTCGCGGCATCCTACTGGCTGGCGGCGGGCGATCCGGTTCGCGCGTCGGCGGTGCTGGAAGGGCTGGCCGCCCGGCTGGGTGCGACAGACGCGCTGACGATGGCGGGCATCGCCTATGCCTACACCGATGATGGCACGGCCGAACGCGCGCTGCCTTATGCCGCGCACGCCTATCGCCTTCTCCCGGCGAGCGCTGTCACGAGCGATGCGCTGGGCTGGGCGCTCTACAACGCCGCGCCGGAAGACCCGCGCGGCCTCGCATTGTTGGAAAAGGCGGCGCAGCTCTCGCCGCGCGAGCCGCTGGTGCGCTGGCATCTGGGCGAGGCCTATGCCGCTAGAGGAGACAAGACGCGCGCCGAGCGGGAATTGCGCGCCGCACTCTCCGCCCCCGGCTTCCCCCGCGCGGAACTGGCGCTGAAAACGCTCAGGGCGCTGTAAATATAAATGCCGTCATCCCGGAAGCCGATTTTTCCCAATCCGTGAGGATTGGTCATAGCCTTAATCCCCGTGCGCTTTGGGCTTCCACACGCTCACCACAGCGTCATATTCCGGGCGCGGGCGTTCCTCCTGCGCCTTCTTCGGCGTACCGATAAACACGAATCCGGCGATCTTTTCATGCGCTTCGCCAAAGGCATCGCGCACCCGCTCGGAATAGGCGGGCCATGCGGTGAGCCAGCCGCCCGCAAAGCCGCTGGCGTGAACGGCGTGGAGCAGGTTCATCGCCGCCGCGCCTGCGGAAAGCTCCTGTTCCCACAGCGGGATATGGCTCTCGCGCTTCGGGCTGGAGAGCACCACCACCAGCGCGGGCGCCTGTGTGGCGAACTCATGCATCGCGGCGATCTCCGCCTTGCCTGCGTCCGGCTTTTCCGCGCGATAGGCGTCTTCCAGCAATGCGCTGAGGGCAGGGCGCTGCTCCGTCGTCACGATCACGAAACGCCAGGGGAACAGCTTGCCATGATCGGGCGTGCGCGTGGCAATTTCGATCATTGCGCGCAGTTGCGCGTCATCGGGGCCGGGCGCGACCAGATCGCGCGGCTTGCCGGAGCGGCGGGTTTTCAGAAGCGCGAGCGGAGAGGAGGTGTCGTTGAACATGGCCGCCTATCTAGAAGCTGCGCCCCGGCTCCACAAGCATCCTTCCGTCATCCCGGACTCGATCCGGGATGACGACGTTGCAACGCCGCTTGACAATCCCTAGACTATCCAAGGTCGGGTGCAGGAGGAGAATGAAATGGCGAGTGCCGCGTTGCCGGAAGCAACCAGGGGAACGCTTCTGGGCCATCCCAAGGGTCTGTTCATCCTGTTCTTCGCCGAGATGTGGGAGCGTTTCTCCTTTTACGGGATGCGCGCGCTCTTGGTGCTCTACCTCACCAAGCATTTCCTGATGTCGGACGAAAGCTCAGGGATGATCTACGGCGCCTATACCTCGCTGGTCTATATCACGCCGGTAGTGGGCGGCTATCTTGCGGATCATTATCTCGGCCAGCGCAAGGCGGTGCTGTTCGGCGGCATATTGATCGCGATCGGCCATCTGCTGCTCGGGTTCGAGGGCGGCGGCGGGCAGGATGCGGTTGCGCTCAATGCCTTCTGGACGGCGCTCGCCTTCATCATCGTCGGCACCGGCTTCCTGAAGGCCAATATCTCCGCCATCGTGGGCCAGCTCTACCCCCGCGACGATGTGCGCCGCGATCCCGCCTACACGGTCTTCTATATGGGTATCAATCTTGGCGGATTTCTGGGACCGATCGCGTGCGGCTTGCTTGGCGAGACGGTGGGCTGGTCCTATGGCTTCGGGGCGGCGGCGGTTGGGATGCTGCTCGGCATCATCGTGTTCGTGATCGGCAAGCCTCTGCTGCTCGGCAAGGGCGAACCCGCCGAGCCCGAGAAGCTCTCCGCGCCGCTCTTTGGTCCCATCTCGCAGGAATGGCTGATCTATATCCTGTCCGTGCTCTCGGTCCTCGGTATCGCCTGGCTGGTGAGCCATCATGACGCGGTGGGCGTGCTGCTGCTGGCGTGCGGCGCGGTGGCGACCGCCTATTTCCTCTGGGAGGCGTTCGGGCGGATGGAGAAGATCGACCGGGACCGGATGCTGGCGGCCCTGTTCCTGCTCGCCCTCAATCCCGTATTCTGGGGCCTGTTCGAGCAGGTCGGTTCCTCGATCAACCTGTTCACGGACCGGCATGTCGACCGGCATATATTGGGCTGGGAAGTCCCCGCCTCGATGTTCCAGTCGGTCAACTCGATGTTCATCATCCTGTTCGCGCCGATGTTCGCCGCATTGTGGGTCTGGCTCGGCAAGCGCGGGGCGGAGCCTTCGACCCCCGCCAAGTTCGGCCTCGCGCTGGTGCAGGTGGGGCTGGGCTTCCTTGCTTTGGTATGGGGCGCGCAGTGGGCGGGGCTGGAGAATGCGACGCCGGTAGTGTTCATCTTCCTCATCTATGCGCTGCACACCACCGGCGAGCTGTGCCTCTCGCCCGTTGGCCTCTCGGCGATGTCGAAGCTCGCGCTGCCGCGCATGATCAGCATCATGATGGGCGTATGGTTCCTCGCCACCGCGGCGGGAGACTTCATCGCGGGCCTCATCGCCGCCAATATCGGCGCGGTGAGCGCGAAAAGCGCGGACCCCGTGCTGGCGACGCTCGAAGTCTATAGCGCGATCGGCTGGTTCGGCATCGGCGTCGGCGTGGTTGTTCTGCTGCTCGCGCCGTTCGTGAAGCGCCTGATGCATCTCGACAGGCTCAAGGACGCATAGAGCATCGTGCGCAAAAGTGGGAACCGGTTTTGCGCAAAAAACGATGCGACACCAAAAATATAGAGCGCGCGTCCTGCGTCAGATTTAACGCAGCGCGCTCTAGCCTTCAGAGCGCCGGTCAATGGTGGCGGTGAGCGCCATGTCCATCGTCACATTGCCGAGCGTGCGCATCAGGTCCGGGAAGGTTTCGATCGCCACGAGCAGCCCGAGCGGCTCGATCGGCACGCCCATCGCGAGGCAGATCGGCGCGATCGAGCCGATGAAGCTCACCGATCCGGGCAGGCTGACGGACCCCAATGTGGTGAGCGTCGCCACCCCGACGCCGACGCCAATCTGCCACGGCGCGAGATCGATGCCCGCCCACGCCGCGATATAAAGCGCAACACCGAGGTTGAATGCCGGGCTGGTGACGCGGAAGATCGTGACTGCAATGGGCAGCACCACGTCCGCCGTCTCGCGCCGGATGCCCAGCGCGTCGACGCCTTTCAGCATCGCGGGCAGCGACGCGAGCGAGGATTGGGTCGACAGCGCCACCGCTTGCGCCGGGATCGACGCGCGCAGGAACTGCAGCGGCGCAATCCCGCCACCCACCGCCGCCAGCACGAGGGCGCAGAGCCATATCGCCGCGCCTGTCGCGATGAGGATCAGCACATAATGCGCGAGGCCGCCGAACGCCGCCGCACCGCTCCGTGCGCCCAGCGTGTAGGCAAGCGCCAGCACGCCCAGCGGCGCCAGCCACAGCACCCAGCCGATGATGACGATCATCGCGGCGGCCAGCCCTTCGAAAAAGCCCGTGACGGGCGCGCGTTGATCTTCGGAGAGACGCAGCAGCGCGAACGCGAACAGCAGCGCGAACAGGATCACCGGCAGCATTGCGTCATCTGCCGCCGCGGCGAGGATATTCGTTGGCACGAGCGCACGAAAGAAATCGCCGAGATGTGGTGCGGAGATATGCGTTCCCTGCGCCACGCCCGCCTGCAACGCGACGCGCGCCTGCTCCGGCACCGGGAATAGCCCCAGCAGCGCCGGGATCAGCAGCGCGCCGAGTGTGGTCGAGAGAACCAGCAGCCCCAGCATCCAGGCGATGCTCCGGCCCGCCAGCCGGCCCGAGCTTGCCGTCTGCGCCGTCTGTACGATGCCGGTGACGAGCAGCGCCACCACGAGTGGCAGCACGGTCATGCGCAGCGCGTTGAGCCAGCAGGTGCCGACGATATCGGCCACCAGACGGGCCACAGGAAGGCCGTCCCCCGCAGCCATGCCGAGCAGGAGGCCAAGGACCAGGCTGGCAAGAATGAGCAATGTCCGGGCCATCCGAGATCCTCGCGCGCTTTTCCGCGTTATGCCGCCCGAGCAGCCAAGCGCAACGCTTTTCTTGGAGAGTGCTTTTCGCTATGGCCGTGGGCGGACACGAACCAGCGCGAGGCTATTTTGAGCGGACGGAAATATTTCGGGACGGACGGCATTCGCGGGCGCACCAACCAGTGGCCGATGACCGCAGAGCTGGCGATGAAGGTCGGCATGGCGGCGGGGCAGCATTTTCTGCGCGGATCGCATCGCCATCGCGTGGTGATCGGCAAGGATACGCGGCTTTCGGGCTATATGGTCGAGAACGCGCTGGTGGCGGGGTTCACCTCGGTCGGCATGGATGTGGTGCAGTTCGGGCCGATCCCGACGCCCGCCGTTGCCCTCCTCGCGCACTCGATGCGCGCGGACCTTGGCGTGATGATCTCCGCCAGCCACAACCCGTTTCACGACAACGGCATCAAGCTGTTCGGTCCCGATGGCTACAAGCTTTCCGATGAGGACGAGGCAAGGATCGAGGCACTGCTGGGCGAGGATATCCCGCTCGCCGCGCCGAAGGACATCGGCCGTGCCCGCCGCGTCGAGGATGCGCGCGGCCGCTATATCCATGCGGTAAAATCGAGCTTCCCCGCCGATCTGCGCCTCGATGGCCTGCGCATCGTCGTCGATTGCGCCAATGGCGCCGCCTATCAGGTCGCGCCTTCCGCTCTGTGGGAGCTGGGCGCGGAAGTCATCGCCATCGGCGTCTCGCCCGATGGCATCAACATCAACGACAAATGCGGATCCACCGCGCCCGCCCTGTTGCAGGAGACCGTGGTGGCCTCCGGCGCGGATATCGGCATCGCATTGGATGGCGACGCGGACCGTTTGATCGTCGTGGATGAAAAGGGCGCGATCGTGGACGGCGACCAGATTATGGCGCTGATTGCCTCGCGCTGGGCGGAGGAAGGAAGGCTGTCGGGCGGCGGCCTTGTCGCCACCGTGATGTCGAACCTCGGGCTGGAGCGGTTTTTGGCCAGCCGCGGGATCAACCTGCTGCGCACCAAGGTGGGCGACCGCTATGTCCTCGAAGCGATGCGCGCAGGTGGTTACAATGTCGGCGGCGAGCAGTCCGGCCACATGATCCTCACCGATTATGCGACCACAGGAGACGGCACCATCGCCGCGCTGCAGGTTCTCGCCGCGCTGGTCCGCGCGCAGAAACCGGCGAGCGAGCTGCTCCATTTGTTCGACACCGTGCCGCAGCTTTTGAAGAACGTGCGTTTCTCCGGCGGCAAGCCGCTCGATCATGCCGATGTGCAGCGCGTCATCGCGCAGGCCGAGGCCGAGCTGAACGGCTCCGGGCGCCTCGTCATCCGCCCCTCCGGCACCGAGCCTGTCATCCGCGTGATGGCCGAGGGCGACAGCGCCGATCAGGTGCGCGACGTGGTGGAGCGCATCTGCGCCGAAGTCGCCCGGGTCGCCGCCTGATGCTGGAAATGCGCCCCGATTGCGAACGCTGCGGCGTCGATCTGCCCGCCGACGAGGGCGGCGCGTTCATCTGCTCGTTCGAGTGCACCTTCTGTGCGGAGTGCGCGGAATCAGTGGACGACCGTTGCCCCAATTGCGGTGGCGAGCTGATGGATCGCCCCGCGCGCACCGGCAAGGCGCTGAAG
This sequence comes from Sphingobium sp., assembly GCA_022652485.1. Lineage (GTDB taxonomy): Bacteria > Pseudomonadota > Alphaproteobacteria > Sphingomonadales > Sphingomonadaceae > Sphingobium. The sequence goes on along the minus strand of JALCRK010000022.1, from coordinate 27,968 downwards.
GAGCATCCGGCCTCGACCGTCCGCCATTACAAGGCATGATACCCCGCATCCTTATCATCGCCGGGTCGGACTCTGGCGGCGGCGCCGGGATACAGGCGGACATCAAGGCCGTTTCCGCGCTCGGTGGCCACGCGATGACGGCGATCACCGCGATCACTGCCCAGAACACGCTTGGCGTCACTGCCGTGCATCCCGTTCCCGCCGACATGGTGCTCGCGCAGATGGACGCCGTCATCTGCGACATCGGCGTCGATGCGGTCAAGATCGGCATGATCGGCTCCGCCCATACCGCGCACGCCGTCGCGGACCGGCTGGAGCAGCTCTCCGGCGTGCCGATCATCTTCGATCCTGTCATGGTCGCGACCAGCGGCTCCGCGCTCGCCGACGCGGACACCATCGCCGCCTTCACCCGCCTCATGCGCCTCGCCACGCTCACCACGCCCAATCTGCCGGAGCTGGCGGCGCTCGGCGGAGAGGAGGCCGTGCGCGCGCAGGCTCAAGCGCTCCTCGTAAAGGGCGGTCACGGGGAAGGGGACACACTCACCGACCGCCTGATCGAAGCCGACGGTGCCGAAACCCTCTGGCACGACACCCGTATCGATACCCCGCACACCCACGGCACCGGCTGCACCCTCGCATCCGCCATCGCCACGGGCCTCGCCCAGAACATGACATTGCCCGACGTCATCACCCGCGCCCGGCACTACGTCCGCGCCGCCCTCATGCGCGCGCCGGGCCTGGGGCAGGGCCACGGCCCGATGGGCTTTCCGGTGGAGATTTACTCTCCTCACGGAGAGATTACGGTGCCAGCCCGCTCCCCCACCCAACCACCCGACAGGGTATCCTATGGGAGGTTGGGTGGGGGCCGTCCCACCGAAGGAGACAAATAATGATCGCCGGTGTCGACGAAGCGGGCAGGGGGCCACTCGCCGGGCCGGTGGTCGCCGCCGCCGTCATCCTCAACCCGGATGACCCGATCGTCGGCCTCGATGACAGCAAGAAGCTCAGTCCCGCCCGCCGCGCCGCGCTGGAGGGCGAAATCCGTGCCCGCGCGCTCCATGTCGGCGTAGGGCAAGCGAGCGTCGCGGAGATCGACGCGATCAACATCCTGCAGGCGACCTTCCTCGCCATGATCCGCGCGGTCGAGGCGCTGGGTGTCGATCCCGCGCATATCCTCGTCGATGGTAACCGCCTGCCCAAATGGCGTCATAGCGCGGAGGCCGTGGTCGGCGGCGATGCGCTCCACCCCTGTATCTCCGCCGCGTCGATCATCGCCAAGGAGGTGCGGGACCGGATCATGAAGGAAGCCGCGCTCGTCCACCCCCATTATGGATGGGAGCGGAACATGGGCTATGGCAGCGCGGCGCACATGGCGGCTCTCGCCGAACATGGCCCCAGCCCGCATCACCGGCGCAGCTTTGCCCCGGTGGCAAAATTTTTTCTCGCTTGAGGTGGTGTGAGTCTTTTGCGCCACACCACCACATGTTGAGTCCGCGCGAATCGGCATGACTCCATATCTGGGTCCGTTCACGATACGGACTCGTCACGCGGGCCAATATACGAAAAATTAACCAAGTTTACCGACCTTGACGGCAGGAATCCGAGGACTCATGCGTGGCGCATCAGGTTACGGGGGAATGCAAATGGGTGTGATGGAACGGATCGGCACGAAAACGCGCAAGGTGGCGAAAGCGCTCGCGCCTGCCGTCGAGGTCGAGACCGACCGGCTGATCCGGGGCGACTGCATCGCCTCGATGCGCGCGCTGCCGGATGCGTGCATCGACATGATCTTCGCCGATCCGCCCTATAATCTCCAGCTCGGCGGCGATCTCAATCGCCCGGACGGCAGCCATGTCGATGCCGTGACCGACGACTGGGACAAGTTCGACAGCTTCGCCGCCTATGACGCCTTCACGCGCGACTGGCTCAAAGAGGCCCGCCGCATATTGAAGCCCTCCGGCACCATCTGGGTGATCGGCAGCTATCACAACATCTTCCGCGTCGGCGCGACGCTGCAGGATCAGGGCTTCTGGATCTTGAACGACATCATCTGGCGCAAGGCGAACCCGATGCCCAATTTCAAGGGCACCCGCTTCACCAACGCGCACGAGACGCTCATCTGGGCGAGCCAGAGCGAGAAGGCGAAATACACCTTTAACTACCGCGCGATGAAAACCCTCAATGACGAGCTGCAAATGCGCTCGGACTGGGTGCTGCCGATCTGCGGCGGGCAGGAGCGCCTCAAGAAGGGCGGCACCAAGGTCCACCCGACGCAGAAGCCCGAGGCGCTGCTCTATCGCGTCATGCTCGCCTGCACCAAGCCCGGCGATGTGGTGCTCGATCCCTTCTTCGGCACCGGCACCACCGGCGCGGTCGCGAAGCGCTTGGGTCGCAAATGGATCGGCATCGAGCGCGAGGATAGCTATATCGAGGCCGCGCTGGAGCGGATCGAGGCGGCGCTGCCGCTCGATGAAAGCGCGGTCGCGATCATGCAGACCCCGCGTCAGGCGCCCAAGGTCGCGTTCGGCACATTGATCGAGACCGGCTATCTCGCCCCCGGCGCAATCCTCACTGACACCAAGCGCCGCTGGAAAGCGACCGTCCGCGTCGATGGCTCGCTCGAAGTTGAAGGGCAGAGCGGCTCGATCCACGGCCTCGGCGCCAAACTGCAAGGCGCGCCCTCCTGCAATGGCTGGACCTTCTGGCAGGTCGAAACGGCGGAAGGGCTGAAACCCATAGACAGCCTGCGCCAGACCTATCTGCTCGCGACGGAGCCTTGAGGCTATTGCCATCAGCCTGCGGCAAGGCGGCGACTGAATAGCCGCCCTGATCTCCGCCACCCATATTTATATCCGTCACCCCGGGTTTGACCCGGGGTCCCGCTTTTCCGATATCTTTGCCATGACCGATATAAAGCGGGGCGGCTGGGTCTATATCATGGCAGATCGATATCGCGGCACCATGTATGTCGGCGTAACGTCGGATCTGGCGTCGCGCGTCCATCAGCACAGAACGGGCATCGGCTCCGAATTCTGCGTCAAATATGGCCTCGGTCGTCTGGTCTGGGCAGAGGCCAGTGAAGACATAACGACCTGTATAGCGCACGAAAAGCGCCTCAAGCGCTGGCGACGCGCCTGGAAGTTCGATCTGATCGAGCGTGGCAATCCGGAATGGCGGGATATGATCGAGTTGCTCTTGTAAAAGGGCAGTGGGACCCCGGGTCAAGCCCGGGGTGACGCTCAGGAAACATCACTTCCACCTTCCGCTTGCACCCAGCGCCTCGCCTCCGCATAACCCCTCTCCATGATCGATCCCTCCCTCCTCACCGCCGACACTCGGCTCTATCTCCGCCCGATCTGGTTTGCCGAAAGCCCCGTGGGGCTCGATGGGCAGACGGCGCGCATGGGGGGCGGGCTGCTCTGGTTTCAGGGCTATGAGATCAGCGCGCGGCTTGGCTCGACGATTCAGCGTTATCGCGTGTCAGTGCCCGATTTCGAAGACTGGTGCGCGCATCTGATCGCGCCGCTCGCCGCCCGCGCGGCGGAGCTGGCCGCGAACATCGGCGCGATCCGTCCACCGCTGGCGCTGAAGGATCGGATGATCCGCTTCGATGTGCCGCAGGTGATGGGCATCATGAACATGACGCCGGACAGTTTTTCCGATGGCGGACGCTTTCTCGACGATCCGCAGGCCGCCGCCGATGCCGGTTTCGCGATGATGGCGGCGGGGGCGGCGATGGTCGATGTCGGGGGCGAATCGACCCGTCCGCGCGCCGACAAGATCTGGGAAGGCGACGAGATCGCGCGCGTGGTCCCGGTGATCGAGCGACTCGCGGCGGCTGGCGTGCCGGTCAGCATCGACACGCGGAAGGCGGGCGTGATGGAGGCGGCGCTCAGCGCTGGCGCGGCGCTGGTCAACGATGTGTCCGCGCTGGCGCACGATCCGCGCAGTCTTGAGGTGGTGGCGAATGCCGGCTGCCCGGTGGTGCTGATGCACAGTCCGTCCTCGGGCGATGATCCGCATGAAGGCGGCCAGTATCAGGATGTTGTGCTTGATGTCTACGATACACTGGAAGCACGGATCGCGGCGGCGCAAGCGGCGGGCATCGCGCGGGAGCGGATCGTGGTCGATCCGGGGCTGGGCTTCGGCAAGACGCTGGCGGACAATCTCGCGATCCTGAACCGGCTGGCGCTGTATCAGGGATTGGGCGTTGCCGTGCTGCTGGGCGCGAGCCGCAAGCGGATGATCGGGGCGCTCTCGAACGAGGCTTCGGCGGACCAGAGGCTCGGCGGGTCGCTCGCGCTGGCGATGCGCGGGGTGGAGCAGGGAGCGCAGCTGCTGCGCGTGCATGACGTGCCGGAAACGATCCAGGCGGTCCATGTGTGGCGCGGCCTGCGCGATGCCGCGCTGATGTCCGGATAAGCTACTGAATTAGCGGATAAATAGGGAAAATAGGATCTTCCCGGAACTCGTTATGGGTTCTCAACAACATTCCCAACGAAACGGTCAGGCGACGTTGTCGATCCCCAGCTCGGTCAGCTTCCGATACAGCGTCGAGCGCCCGATCCCCAGCCTGCGCGCCACCTCGGTCATCCGCCCCCGATAATGCCCGATCGCCAGCCGGATGACATCCGCCTCGATCTCCGCGAGCTGGCGGATATGGCCGGTCTGCTCATAGAGAGTGATCGCGCCGCCCTCGGCATGATCGCCGCCTTCCTGCATGGTCGGCATTTCCGGCGAATGGGTGCGCGCCTGCGCCGCGATCTGCGGGAAATCGGCCGGAGTCAGGAAATCCCCCTCGCACAGCACCGCCGCGCGGAACAACACGTTCTGAAGCTGGCGGACATTCCCCGGCCAGTCATGCTGCATCAGAAGGCCGAGCGCCTCGTTCGTGATGCTGAGGCTCTTGAGGCCGTGCTGGCTGGAAAGGCGGGCGAGCAGATGGCGGGCGAGGGCAGGGATGTCGCCCGCGCGCTCGCGCAGGGGCGGTACAGCGACGTGCATCACATTCAGGCGGTAATAGAGATCTTCCCGGAAGCGGCCAGCCGCAACCTCCTGCTCCAGCACCTTGTTCGTCGCGGCGATAATCCGTGCGTCGATCCGCACCGGCATCCGCGCGCCGAGCGGCTGAACCTCGCCATCCTGCAGCACCCGCAGCAGCTTGACCTGTGCCTCAAGCGGTAGCTCGCTTACCTCGTCGAGAAAGATGGTGCCCATGTCGGCATCGATGAACTTGCCGATCTGCCGCTCGAACGCGCCAGTGAAGGCGCCGCGCTCATGCCCAAACAGCTCCGATTCGACGAGATTGGTCGGGATCGCGCCGCAGTTTACGGCGATCAGACGGTTGCGGTGGCGTGGGGAGGCGGCGTGAATCGCCTGGGCGATCACCTCCTTGCCGACGCCGCTCTCACCCTCGATGAGGACGGGAACGCGCGTGCGCGCCGCCTTGGCGGCAATCGCGAGGGCCGCCAGAAATTGCGGTGCGCCGCCGACGATCTCGTTAAAGGCGAGGGGCGCGGAGAGTTTCTCGGATAAGGGGCGCAGCTCGCCGGAATGCTCTTCGCTGCGATCCAGAACTGCGTTGAGTGCGGCGAGGAAGCGGTCGGGTGCGATCGGCTTCGCCAGATAGTCGTTCGCGCCGGCGCGCATCGCGTCAACAGCGTCCAGCACGTCGTTTTGCGAGGTGAGGACCAGTATCGGCAGCTTGGGCCTGCGCTCGCGGATCTGCCTTATGGTGTCGACCGGCTTGATCTGCGGATTCCAGTGGTCGACGAGAACGGCATCGAGCTGCATCCCGTCTCGCGTGCCCAGTGTCGCCAGCGCCGTGTTGAGCTCACTCGCATAAATGGTACGCCAGCCCGCTCGCGCGGCCAAGGCCGATACCAGCCGCTTTTGCGCCGGCTCGTCGTCTATCAATAGCAACAGAGGCATGCAGCCGAACGCACCCATAATCTGACAAGATGAGCGACTTGTTTAAACTGCCCAGGTAAAAACGGTGTTAATCAGACCAGCGGCGATGCAAATCTGTCCTTGTTCAGGGGGCAAGTTGGCCCTAAGTGAACCGGTCTTGAGTGATCGAATAAGTGCTGGAGGAGAGTCGTTATGGCGTCTCAGAATGATATGAAAATGGCCGAAGAAACCTATGCGGGCTTTGTCGGCCTGGTGAAATGGGGGACAATTTCGTCCGCGATCGTGGCGGCTATCGTCATCCTGATCATCTCCTGAGAAACTGCTGCAGGGGGTAAGAATAAGTGAAGATAGCCGTATTGAGAGAGCTTGCTTCTGGCGAGCGCAGGGTTGGAGCGACGCCTGAGACGGTGAAGAAGTTCATCGGTCTTGGCGCGAGCGTGGCGGTGGAAGCGGGCGCTGGCGCGGGGGCGTCGATAGCGGATGCGGACTATGCGGCTGCGGGGGCGAGCGTGGGCGACCGCGAGGCGACGCTGAAGGATGCCGACATCATTCTGGGCGTTCAGGGGCCAGCGGTTGAGTCGCTCGGCGGACAGAAGCCCGGTGCGCTGCTGGTGGCGGGTCTCAATCCGTTCGGCGAGCGGGGGCGCGTGGATGCCTACGCCGCGGCCGGGATCGAGGCGCTGGCGATGGAGTTCATGCCGCGCATCACACGCGCGCAGTCGATGGATATCCTCTCCAGCCAGTCGAACCTGTCCGGCTACAAGGCGGTGCTTGATGCCGCCGCCGAATATGGCAAGGCCTTCCCGATGATGATGACAGCTGCCGGAACGGTGTCGGCCGCCAAGGCGTTCGTCATGGGCGTCGGCGTTGCCGGCCTGCAGGCGATCGCGACCGCGCGGCGGCTTGGCGCCCAGGTGTCAGCGACCGACGTGCGTTCCGCCACCAAGGAACAGATCGAATCACTCGGCGCCAAGGCGATCTTCGTCGAGGACGTCAAGGGCATTGAGGGCGAAGGTTCTGGCGGCTATGCCACGGAGATGTCGGACGAATACAAGGCCGCACAGGCGGCGCTTGTGTCGTCGCACATCGCCAAGCAGGACATCGTCATCACGACCGCGCTCATTCCCGGTCGTCCGGCGCCGCGCCTCATCAGCGACGCGCAGATTGCCAGCATGAAGCCCGGCAGCGTGATCGTCGACCTTGCGGTCGAGCAAGGCGGCAATGTTGAGGGTGCTGTTGCGGGCGAGATCGTCGAGAAGCATGGCGTCAAGATCGTCGGCCACAAGAACGTGCCTTCGCGCCTCGCGACTGACGCCTCGGCTCTGTTTTCGCGCAACCTGTTCAACTTCCTCTCCGCCTTCTGGGACAAGGAGAAGAATGCCCCGGTGCTCGATGAGGAGATCGGAAACGCCATCCGCCTCACCAAGGACGGCAAGGTCGTGAACGAGCGGCTCCTCGCCAACTGATTCAACCCCGGCTCTCGGGAGGGCCAAGGACTAGGGGGATAATATGGACTTCATTTCCATTCTTTCGATTTTCGTGCTGGCGTGCTTCGTCGGCTATTATGTCGTCTGGTCGGTTACACCGGCGCTGCACACGCCGCTGATGGCGGTGACGAACGCGATTTCGTCGGTGATCATCGTTGGTGCGCTGATTGCCTCGGCGGAGGGCGGCGTGGGCCTTGCCAAGTGGCTGGGTCTTGCCGGCGTGGTTTTTGCCAGCGTCAACATCTTCGGCGGCTTTGCCGTCACTGAGCGTATGCTTGCGATGTACAAGAAGAAGGAGCGCAAGTGATGCACGAAGTAGCTCAGCTTCCCTGGGGAGTGGCGCTGGCCTATCTGGTCGCGGGCGTTTTGTTCATTCTGGCGCTGCGCGGGCTGTCGAGCCCGGCGACCAGCCGCGCGGGCAACCGATATGGCATGGCCGGCATGGCGATTGCCGTCGCCACCACGCTTTATACCCATGATGTCGTCGCGATACCGGAGATCCTCGGCGCGATAGCCGTCGGCGGTATTCTGGGCTTCATCATCGCCCGCAAGATCGCGATGACGGACATGCCACAGCTTGTGGCCGCGTTCCACTCGCTGGTCGGTATGGCGGCGGTGGTTGTCGGTGCAGCGGCTTATCTGAGCCCTGCCGCGTTCGGCATTGCCGACGAAGCGGGCCAGATTTTCACCGCGAGCCGCATCGAGATGGGGCTTGGCGTCGCGATCGGCGCGATCACCTTCTCCGGCTCGGTCATTGCGTTTCTGAAGCTCAATGGCAACATGTCGGGCAAGCCGATCCTGCTGCCGCTGCGCCATGTGATCAACCTCGGGACGCTGCTGGGTATCCTTGGTCTCGTGGCCTATTTTACGCAGGATCAGGCACCCTGGGTGTTCTGGACGGTGACGGCGCTTTCGTTCCTGATCGGCTTCCTGCTCATCATCCCGATCGGCGGCGCGGACATGCCGGTGGTCGTGTCGATGCTGAACAGCTATTCGGGCTGGGCGGCGGCCGCGATGGGTTTCACGCTGCATAACAGCGCGATGATCATCACCGGTGCACTGGTAGGCAGCTCGGGTGCGATCCTTAGCTATATCATGTGCAAGGCGATGAACCGCGGGTTCCTCTCGGTGATCGCGGGTGGCTTCGGTGCCGAGGCGGTAGCGTCCGGGGGCGAGGCGAAGGAGCAGCGTCCTTGGAAGCGTGGCTCGGCAGACGACGCCGCGTTCCTGATGAGCCAGGCCGAGAGCGTTATCATCGTGCCCGGCTATGGTATGGCCGTCTCTCAGGCGCAGCACGCGCTACGGGAGATGGGCGACCTCCTCAAGAAGGAAGGCGTCAGCGTCAAATATGCGATCCACCCGGTGGCGGGCCGTATGCCGGGCCACATGAACGTGCTGCTCGCCGAGGCCAACGTGCCTTATGACGAAGTGTTCGAGCTGGAGGATATCAACAGCGAGTTCTCTCAGGCGGACGTCGCCTTCGTCATCGGTGCGAACGATGTCACCAACCCGGCCGCAAAGACCGATAAGACCTCGCCGATCTATGGTATGCCGATCCTCGAGGTTGCCAACGCCAAGTCCGTTCTGTTCGTCAAACGTTCGATGGGCGGTGTCGGCTACGCCGGTGTCGACAACGACGTCTTCTACATGGACAATACCATGATGCTCCTCGCCGACGCCAAAAAAATGGTCGAGGATATCGTCAAGGCGCTGGCACACTAAGCATGCTTTCTCCTTTACGGGGATAGCGCTAGCGCTATAGAATAAAAAAAGGGGTGCGGTCTGAAGACACGCACCCCATTAAGTGCCGAGGAGGAGGCGCGGGAAGACGCCTCTAACCTAAATGCAACAAGTTGCTTCCAGGTCAAAAAAGGGATTAGCCCAGCCCGGACGCAGCCTCGTTGACCTGCGTCAACAAATCCAATTTTATTGCAGACAGCTTCGAATGATGTCCATGAGCTTTTGCGGCTGGTCCTGCATGACCATATGCCCGCTCGGGCCGACCGGTCTTATTGTCAGGCGCGGCGTCGATCCATAGGCCGATCTGTAACGCCGGATTTGGGGCGCATCGAGTTGCGCGCTGCCGGGTAGTGCCGGTACGACGGTAAGAGGGGCGCGAAGGCGGGGCAGTTGCGGCGTCAGGTCCATCTGGGCCAACTCCGTCAGAGCCTGTGCGATCACCTGCGGATCGCAATTTCGTCCCTCGGGAGTCTGTCGCACCATGTCCGTCAATATCTGACGGCCCGCCTTGGTGCCGGTCAGATATCCATTCAACTGACCCGCCAGATATCCATAGCCCTGCGCCGTACCGCCAAGCATGGCCGATCCATCGGGCAGCATATCCACCACAATGATATGCTCTGCTCTTATGTTGGCGCGCAAGCCTAGCATCAACGCCAGCGTGCCGCCCATGCTGTGGCCGACGATGACGGGTCGGCGCAGATCCTGGGTGGCGATATAGCGCGCAAGCTCATCGGCCAGAGGAGACAGCAAGGGGCCGTAGGCATTCCTGCCAGCTGGGCGACCGGCGAACCCGTCGATGTGGACAAGATGAAAGCGATTCCCCTCAAGCCCCGCGAGCAGTGGGTTCCAGATCGCGGGACCGCTCGCAAGGCCGGGAATGAAGATTATGTCCCGCCCTTTGGTGCGGCGATTGCCACGCGTGCCAATAGCAAGCCGCTGTGAAACAAAGCGGGCGACACTGGCCCTGGCAAGGTCCGGCAACGCAATCGCATTAGTGGCAAGGAGAAGGGCTGCGGCCTGCTGGAGAAATGTTCTGCGATGCATGAGGGAGACTGAATATTCCTGATATATGCGCTTCATGCCAGATTCCCTCACCAGAGGAAGCGTCTGCGGCGCAGGTTAACCGAATATTTGAATCGTTCGTCGTATTAGGGCTTTTTCGGCAGGCAATAATCGCGTTAGATTGCCTTCGGGGATTCGGATCTTATTTCAATAAGTAACCGTATTATATGTCGAGGCATGGGTCAGCGGGCGCAATGAAAGTTAAGCGAGGCAGCAAAGCCAATTATCGATATGAGAAATCAAAGCGCCTCGGGCATGGGGCGAAAGCGGCTCTCGCTGTTCTCTTGGCTTCTGGCGTACTCGCCGCTGCTTCCTTTTCCTCCAGCAAGGCAGTGCCTCCAGCTCCGTTTACCTCACCAGTCCGGTTCAGCGATATTTCGGTAGCGCAAAGCCGCGCCAAGGCTCCGGCACCATTGCGGTCTGTGATCGAGGCACTGGGCAGCCAGTTCAACGGCACGGTGGGCATCTCCGTCCGTCCGGTCGATGGCGATTGGGAGGCCTCCTATAATGCCGACAGCCTTATGCCGCAGCAGAGCGTATCGAAGCTGTGGGTGGCGATGACGGCGCTGGATGCGGTCGATCGTGGGCGCCTTACGCTGATGGATGCCGTGACGCTCCGGCCCGACGACCTGACATTGTTTCACCAGCCCCTTGCCGCAATGGTGACCAAGGCGGGCTACACTACCGATGTCGCCAATCTGATGACCCGTGCGATGACCCAGAGCGACAATACCGCCAATGATGCGGTATTGCGCCGGGTTGGCGGACCGGATGCGATACGCGGCTTTCTCGCGCGGCGGTTCATCCCCAATATCCGCTTCGGCCCTGGCGAGCGCGTCATGCAGAGCACGACTTCTGGCCTCGAATGGAACCAGAGAATGGCCTTTGGGCGCGGCTTTGAAGTTGCACGCAATGCGCTGCCCCGGGCGGTGCGTGAAAAGGCGCTCGATGATTATCTCGCCAACCCGATGGATGGTGCCGCGCCCACCAGCATCACCTATGCACTGGCCAAGCTGAAGCGCGGAGAAATGCTCTCGCCCGCATCCACCGCCTATTTGCTTGAAGTGATGCACGAAGCGAAAACCGGGCCGCAGCGGATCAAGGGCGGTGTACCGGTGGGCTGGAGCTATGCCCACAAGACCGGCACAGGGCAGGAGCTTTATCCCCGCGCGACCGGCTTCAACGATGTCGGCATCATGACGGCACCCGATGGCACCAGCTATGCCGTCGCGGTGATGATTGCCAGCACCACGGTCTCCATTCCGGAACGATGGGTTGTCATGCAGGGCGTGGCGCGGGCTGTCGCAGCCTATCACGACGGTACGCTGGGCCAACCCAACGGAATGTCTATCGCTGCCAAGTAAGCGTCTGTTCTGAGCATTTGGCAGAGCGGGTTCGGTCCGCTATCCATCCGCAATGTCAGACCAGAATCAGACTCAGCCGGACAGGCAACAGTGTCACCTCTACCTTATCGACGGTAGCAGCTACATCTTTCGTGCCTATCATCAGCTACCACCGCTGACCAACCGACACGGCGTGCCTGCCGGTGCGGTTTATGGCTATACGACGATGCTGTGGAAGCTGGCTAAGGATCTGCACGAGGCGGAAGGGCCCACACACATGGCGGTGATCCTCGATAAATCGAGCGTTACCTTCCGCAACGCGCTGTACGAACATTACAAGGCGAACCGGCCACCACCGCCGGAAGACCTTGTTCCGCAATTCCCCCTGATCCGTGACGCGACGCGCGCCTTCTCCCTTCCGTGCATCGAGGAGCAGGGCTTCGAGGCTGACGATATCATCGCGAGCTACACGCGCGAAGCGCTGGCGCGTGGCTGGCATGTGACCATCGTATCGTCTGACAAGGATCTCGCTCAGCTGATCCAGCCGGGCGTAGATATGCTCGATACAATGAAGAATGAGCGCCGGGCGGACAATTATGTGATGGAGAAGTTCGGCGTCACGCCGGACAAGCTCGGCGATGTTCTGGCGTTGATGGGCGACAATGTGGACAACGTGCCCGGCGTGCCCGGTATTGGCCCCAAGACCGCCTCAAAGCTCATCAATGAATATGGCACGCTTGACGGCGTATTCGCCGCCGTGCCGGGCATGAAACCCTCGAAGATGCGCGACAATCTGATTGAGCATGAAGACATGGCGCGGCTTTCCCGCCAGCTGGTCGAACTCCATGCGCATGTGCCCCTGCCGGATCCGCTGGAGGATTTGAAGCTGGGCGAGATCCCGCCCGTTCCGCTGCGCGCATTTCTGGAGGATCAGGGTTTCAATTCGCTGCTGGCCCGGTTGAACAATGGTTCTGCCCCAAGCGGCCGTGCGCCGAACATGATGCCTGCAGTCCGTACGGCACCGATGCCGCAGGATAAGCCACTCACCCTTGATTTGCCCGCCATCGATCGCGGCCTTTATGAAACTGTCACCGATATCGGCGCGCTGGATCGATGGATCGCCGAGGCGCGCGCCGAGGGTGTGATGGCCGTCGACACAGAGACCGATGCGCTGGATGCGATTGTCGCCAATCTCGTCGGAATCAGTCTTTCGACCGGGCCGGGCAAGGCCTGCTACGTCCCGTTGGTGCATGGGGGAACCGATATGTTCGCCGAGCGGCCGGCGCAGATCGAGGCCGCAGTGGCGCTCGCCGCACTGAAGCCGCTGCTCGAGGACGACGGCGTGCTGAAAATCGGCCACAACCTCAAATACGACATGAATGTGCTTGAACGGGCGGCACATCGTGCCGGGCTGAAGGGGATCGCCATCCGGCCCTACGACGACACCATTCTTCTCGCTTTCGATCTGGAGGCGGGCAAAGGATTGGGCGGCGCGGGAATGGATGAGCTGGCTCGCACTCACCTCGATCACCAGTGCATCAGCTTCAAGGATGTGACCGGCACCGGCAAGAAGGCGATTAGCTTTGCCGAGGTGCCGCTCGATCGGGCAACGGAATATGCCGCCGAGGACGCGGAAGTGACCTATCGTCTATGGCAGGTGCTCAAACCCCGGCTGCATAGCGAGAGCGTGACCCGCGTCTATGAGCTGGTTGACCGCCCTCTGGTGCCGGTCGTGGCACGGATGGAGCGGGAAGGCATCAAGGTCGATCGCGAGTATCTCTCCCGATTATCGCGAGAATTCGCGGAAGGTCTGGCGGGGCTGGAGAGCGAGATCCATACGCTTGCGGGGCAACCCTTCTCCATTGCAAGCACGCAGCAACTCGGCGCGATCCTGTTCGACAAGCTCGGCTACAAGGGCGGCAAGAAGGGCAAAACCGGCGCTTATTCCACCGATGTCTCGGTGCTGGAGAAGCTGGCGGCAGAAGGCGCGGAAATCGCCCGCAAGGTGCTGGACTGGCGCCAGCTCGCCAAATTGAAGTCGACCTATACGGATGCGTTGCAGGCGCAGATTAACCCCGCGACGGGCCGCGTCCATACTAGCTATAGCCTGACAGGCGCGCAGACCGGCCGTCTTTCGTCAACCGAACCCAATCTCCAGAATATTCCCATCCGCACCGAGACCGGGCGGCAGATTCGGGAGGCGTTCGTGGCGGAGGAGGGCAAGCTGCTGCTCTCCGCTGACTATAGCCAGATCGAGCTGCGTCTCGCCGCGCATATGGCGAATGTCCCTGCCCTGAAGGAAGCGTTCGCGCGCGGCGAGGATATTCACGCCGCCACCGCGCAGGAGCTGTTCGGCGAGGTAAACAGGGAAACGCGCGGACGGGCCAAGACGATCAACTTCTCGATCCTCTACGGTATTTCCCGCTGGGGACTGGCGGCACGGCTGGAGATTTCGCCGGACGAGGCGCAGGATATGATCGCACGCTATTATGACCGCTTTCCCGGCATCGCGACCTATATCAACGAGACACTGGAAAGAGCGCGGAGCACTGGCTTTACCTGCACGTTGTTTGGGCGCAAGACTTGGTTCCCGCGCATTACGGCGTCCGTGATGCACGAGCGGCAGGGAGCGGAGCGCGCGGCTATCAACGCGCCGATCCAGGGAACCTCGGCGGACATCATCAAGCGCGCGATGGTTCGCATGGGCCCGGCTCTCGAAGCTGCGGGGCTGCCCGGCGTAAAGATGCTGTTGCAGGTCCATGACGAACTGGTGTTCGAGGCACCGGAAAAGGATGTGGAGCAGGCGAGTGCCGTGATCCGCGACGTGATGGAGAATGCCGCCGCGCCGCTGGTGCATATTTCGGTACCGCTGGTGGTCGAGGTCGGGGCGGGCAAGAACTGGGGTGCGGCGCACTGAGCCTGCATTGACCAAGGTCAAGGAATACGCCTCGTCCTCGCGCGATATCTTTGGAAAATCTCAGGAGATATTGCTGTGGATCAACCGGTAACGCCCCCAAAAACTCCATATGAAATCGCCGGAGGGGGAGAGGTTATCGAGGCGATAGTCGCGCGGTTTTATGAGTTGATGGCGAGCGAGCCGGCTTATGCGGAGCTGCGCGCGATCCATGCGGAGGATCTGGCGCCTGTCCAGCAGGGGCTGACCCAGTTTCTTAAAGCATGGATGGGCGGGCCGAAGGACTGGTTTGCGCAGGGCAAATGCGTGATGTCGCTGCACCGCGGTTTTCCGATTTCCGGCGCGATCGGGGGGCAATGGGCGGAGGCGATGCAGCGCGCGATCGCGGATCAGAAGGGCATGAATGCCGAGCTGGCGCAGGCGTTGAGCGAGCGCCTTTCCCAGATGGCGCGGGCGATGGTCAATCAGCAGCAGGGATGATTTTCCGGGCGCTCAGAATATAGTTCAAGTTGAGAGTGTCGTTGAGAACAAAGGAGCGTTTCGGGTCAAACCCTATTCCTTTGATATCAAAGGCTTGAAGGTCATTGTCTGCCAGAAGTGCGGTCAGCTCCTCGGGTTTCAGAAAACGGCTCCAATCGTGCGTTCCGCGAGGGATGAAGCCCAGCCCTTCGCCCAGCTCGATCATCATGAGGCGGGACTGCGGTGTGCGGTTGGGGGTGGAGAGTATCATCAGCCCACCCGGCGCCAGCGCCTCGGCGAGACCCCGCACGAAAAGGGCAGGGTCCGTCACATGCTCGATCACCTCCATCGAGGTGACGAGATCGAACTGGCCTGCCATGCCGAGCGCCTCTATTCCGGTCGCGCGATAGTCGATCCGCAATCCCTGCTTTTCGGAATGCGCCCGAGCCGCCGCAATGTTCTCCGGCGCCGCATCGATGCCCACAACCTCCGCGCCCAGCCGCGCCAGCGGCTCGCACAACAGCCCCGCGCCGCAACCGACATCGAGCGCGCGCTTGCCCGCAAGGGGTCGCATTGCCCGCCCATCGCCACCCCAATGCGAATCGATCGCCTCGCGGATGTAGCGCAGCCGCACGGGGTTGAGCCTGTGCAGCATCGCGCTGCTTCCTCGCGGGTTCCACCAGTCTTCGGCCAGCGCGCCGAAATGCCGCGCTTCGTCGGGGTTGATCGTGGTCTCCGGCCTGCTTGCCATCTCGGTCCTTGCTCACTATAGCGGCGCGGTTTTCACGGGCGAAGGGGCGGCCGCTTCTTCGCCCTCCCTAACGGCAAACGGATACGGCAGCAAATATGGCGCGCATAGTGATGAAATTCGGCGGCACCTCGATGGCGGGGATGGAGCGAATTCGCAATGTGGCCGCGCGCGTCAAACATGTGGTCGATCAGGGGCATGAGGTGGCTGTTGTCGTCTCAGCGATGGCGGGCGAGACGGACCGGCTCGTTGGTTTCTGCAAGGAGGCCAGCCCGCTCTATGACCCGGCAGAATATGACGTGGTCGTGGCGTCGGGCGAACAGGTCACGAGTGGCCTTCTGGCGATGACGCTCAAGGCGATGGGCGTCGATGCGCGCAGCTGGCTCGGCTGGCAACTCCCGATCCGTTCGAGCGAAGCGCACAGCAAGGCGCGCATCGACACGATCGAGACCGGCGCGCTGCTCGCCGCCATGCAGAGCGGTCAGGTCGCCGTCATCCCCGGATTTCAGGGGCAGATGGAGGACGGGCGCGTCTCCACCCTCGGGCGCGGCGGCTCGGACACCTCGGCGGTCGCGATCGCGGCGGCAGTGAAGGCGGATCGCTGCGACATCTATACCGATGTCGATGGCGTCTATACCACCGACCCGCGCATCGTCTCCCGCGCGCGCAAGCTCGACAAGGTGACATATGAGGAAATGCTGGAGCTGGCCTCGGTCGGCTCCAAGGTGTTGCAGACACGCTCGGTAGCATTAGCGATGAAGGAAAAGGTGCGGGTGCAGGTGCTCAGCTCCTTCGACGAACCCAGCAATGACGACGAACCCGGCACGATGATTGTCGGCGAAGAAGAGATAGAAGGAAGCGACATGGAACGTCAGCTCATCACAGGTATCGCTGTCGACAAGAACGAGGCGAAGGTCATCGTGACGCGCGTGCCGGACAAGCCCGGCGCGGTCGCCAGCATCTTCGGCCCGCTCGCCGATGCCAGCATCAACGTCGACATGATTATCCAGAACGACAGCAAGGACACCGCCGAGACGGACGTGACCTTCACCGTGCCGCGCGCGGATCTGGCGCGCAGCGTCGACATTCTGGAAAGCCGCAAGGCGGAGATCGGCTTCAACCGCCTTATCACCGACGCGGAAGTCTCTAAGGTGAGCGTGGTGGGCGTCGGTATGCGCAGCCATGCGGGCGTCGCGGCGACGATGTTCAAGACATTGGCCGAGCGCGGTATCAACATCGAGGCGATCTCGACCAGCGAGATCAAGGTTTCGGTGCTGATCGACGAGGACGAGACGGAACTCGCCGTGCGCGTGCTGCACACCGCCTATGGGCTGGATGCGGAGCAGGCCGCTTGAGCGCACGCCTTAAGGAGCTGATGGCGCGGGGGACCGCGCTGTTGGGGTCCGAAGTCGCGATCATCTGCGGTGCGATGAGCTGGGTGAGCGAGCGCAATCTCGTCGCCGCCGTCAGCAATGCGGGTGGCTTTGGCCTGATCGCCTGCGGGGCGATGACGCCCGAGCTGCTGGATACAGAGATCGCGGCGACGAAGGCGCTGACCGCCAGGCCGTTTGGCGTTAACCTCATCACCATGCATCCGCAGCTGATGGATCTGATCGCGGTGTGCGCGAAACATGGGGTTACGCATATCGTGCTGGCCGGTGGCTTGCCGCCCAAGGGCAGCATCGAGGCCATCAAGGAGAGCGGCGCGAAGGTGATCTGCTTTGCGCCCGCGCTGGCGCTGGCGAAGAAGCTGGTCCGTTCCGGCGTGGATGCGCTCATCATCGAGGGCATGGAAGCGGGCGGGCATATCGGCCCGGTCGCGACCTCGGTGCTGGCCCAGGAGATATTGCCGGAGCTGGCAGGTGAGGTGCCGGTGTTCGTCGCGGGCGGCATCGGGCGCGGCGAGGCGATCGCGTCCTACCTTGAGATGGGCGCGGCGGGGGTTCAGCTTGGCACGCGCTTTGTCTGTGCGACCGAGAGCATCGCGCATCCGGCATTCAAGAAGGCGTTCCTGCGCGCCAATGCGCGCGACGCCATCGCCAGCGTGCAGATCGACCCGCGCCTGCCGGTGATCCCGGTGCGCGCGCTCAAGAACGCCGGGACCGAGGCTTTCACCGCCAAGCAGCGCGAAGTGGCGCAGATGCTGGACGAGGGCAAGGTCGACATGATGGCTGCGCAGCTTGAGATCGAGCATTACTGGGCGGGCGCGCTGCGCCGCGCGGTGATCGACGGCGATGTCGAGAATGGCTCGCTGATGGCGGGGCAGTCGGTCGGCATGGTGAGCAGGGAAGAGCCGGTCGCGGACATCCTTGCCGAGCTGGTTGCCCAAGCGGAAGCGGCGCTGGCGCGGGGCTAATTCTACCCATTCACCACTTGTCAAAGTTTTGCCGCTAGATGGCGCGCAAACAGAAGGGCAAGAGGATGAACAAGGCTCAAGCGGTGGAACGTCTCAATGACGCTATCGGCGCCCATGGCGCGTGGAAGCTCAAGCTGCGCGTGGCGATGTCGACCGGCGCGAGCGAAATCAATCCCGACAAGGCGTGCCGCGACGACAAATGCCCCTTCGGGCGCTGGATTCACGGTGACGAGATCGACGCGATGACCAAGCAGGGCAAGCCCTATCAGGTCGTGCGGCGCCTCCACGCGGAATTCCATCAGACCGCAGCCAACGTGCTGCGCCATGCCATTTCCGCGCAACGGCCGCAGGCGGAACATATCTTCGCCGGTGAATTCACCGAGCGTTCCGAGAAGCTGGTGCGCGCGCTTGCCAAGTGGAAGGGCGAACTGCTCTAACTTGCTCGGGATCGGTCCAAATCCCGATCAGCTTGCGCTTGGCATCGGGGCTTTGTTTCTGATAGCTGTGCCCCATGCCTGATACACCTGCCGCCGCCGCCCGCCAGATCCTGATCCGCCTGCATGAGGTGATGGCCGCGCGCAGCAATGCGCAGGCCAAGCTCAACAAGGTGGTGGAGATCATCGGGCAGGCGCTGTCGAGCGAGGTCTGCTCGATCTATCTGCTGCGCGAGGGCGTGCTGGAACTGTTCGCCACGCGCGGGTTGAAGCAGGAGGCGGTGCACGTCACCCGGCTCGCGCCCGGCGAGGGTCTGGTCGGCACCATCGCGAAGAATGTCGATACGCTGAACCTCGATGAAGCGGCGGCGCACCCCGATTTCTCCTACCGACCGGAAACCGGGGAGGAATTGTTCCACAGCTTTGCGGGCGTGCCCATCGTGCGGCGCGAACATGCGGTGGGCGTGCTCTGTGTCCAGCATCTCGACCCGCGCCGTTATGACGAGGTGGAGATCGAGGCGCTGCAGACCGTGGCAATGGTGCTCTCGGAGCTGATCGCCAATGCCGATCTGGTCGATGAAGGCCCAACGGACATCCGCATCGGCGGCACCGGCACGCAGATCGCCAGCGGGCTGCAACTGGTGATGGGCATGGCGCGGGGGCAGGCGGTGTTTCACCAGCCACGCATCACGATCGAGCACACGGTAGCGGAAGACGTCGAGGCGGAGCGCGCCCGCGTCTATTCCGCCTTCACCAAGATGCGCGAGCAGATCGACGGTCTTGCGGGCACATCCGAATTCGGCGTCGATGGCGAGCATCAGGAGGTGATCGCCACCTACAAGATGTTCGCCTATGACGAGGGCTGGTCGCGCCGCATCAACGAGGCGATCGACAGCGGCCTCACGGCCGAGGCGGCGATCGAGCGCGTGCAGCAGCGCACCCGGATGCGGATGCGCCAGATTGACGACCCGTTGTTGCAGGACCGGATGCACGATCTGGAGGATCTCTCCAACCGCCTGCTGCGCATCGTCTCGGGCCAGCTCGGCACGGCGGCGCAGCTTGGACTGCGGCAGGATGCGATCCTCATCGCGCGCAATCTCGGCCCGGCGGAGCTGCTCGAATATGACCGGCGGCGCCTGAAGGGCGTGGTGCTTGAGGAAGGCTCGCTCACAGCGCACGTGATCATCGTTGCGCGCGCGATGGGCATTCCGGTGCTCGGCCGGGTGCGCGATGTGCGCCACCTCATCAACGAGGGCGACCTCATCCTGATGGATGTGACCGAGAACCGACTGTTCATCAGACCCTCGCCGGACATGGATGAGTCTTTCGAGAGCAAGCTCCAGCTCGGCCAGAAGCGCAAGGCGAAATTCGCGGAGCTGCGCGAGCAGCCGGCAATGACGAAGGATGGTGTGCGGGTCGAGCTGATGGTCAATGCCGGGCTGCGCGACGATGTGGGTGCGCTCGATGTGACGGGCGCGGACGGCATCGGCCTCTTCCGCACAGAGTTCCAGTTCCTCGTTTCCGCCACCATGCCCCAGCGCGAGCGCCAGCAGCGCCTGTATCGCGATGTGATGGATGCGGCGGGAGAGCGCCCGGTGATCTTCCGCACGCTCGATATCGGCGGCGACAAGGCGCTGCCCTATCTCCATCATGACGATGACATGGTGGAGGAAAACCCGGCGATGGGCTGGCGCGCGCTGCGCCTCAGCCTGGAGCGGGATGGCCTGATGAAAGCGCAGGCGCGCGCACTGCTGGAAGCGGCGGCGGGGCGGACGCTGCATGTGATGTTCCCGATGATTTCCGAACCGTGGGAATATGACGCCGCGCGCGGCCTGTTCGAGCATCAGCGGCAATGGCTGGTCGAGCGGCGCAAGATGCTGCCCACCAGCATCAAATATGGCGCGATGCTGGAAGTGCCCGCATTGGCCGAGGTGCTCGACATATTGTTGCCTAAGCTCGATTTTCTCTCCGTCGGCACCAACGATCTGACGCAATTCCTGTTCGCCGCAGACCGCGCCCACCCGAAACTTGCGGAGCGCTATGACTGGCTCAGCGTCGCCATCCTGCGGTTCCTCGATCGTATCGTGAAGGCCTGTGAGGCGGCGCAGGTGCCCGTCGGCGTATGTGGCGAAATGGGCGGGCGGACGCTGGAGGCGATGGCGCTGCTAGGCCTCGGCATTCGCCGCCTGTCGATCACCCCGGCCTCGATCGGGCCGGTCAAGGCGATGATCCGGTCGCTCGAACTGGCCCCGTTGCGCGCGGCGATGCAGACAATGCTCGCGCAGGGAACGCGGGAGATGCGGCTGGAATTGCTCGGCTATGCGGAGCAGGCGGCGGTGGAACTCAGCTGATCCCAACATATTAACGCGTTTGACAGCGCGAAAATCTGGTAACTATACTTTTTATCGGATGTGTGGACCCAGGGAGGCGATGGGCTGTGATTGACAGTCCGTCGCGCTCATGGTGAATGGCTACATGAAACGTGCGGGCTGGGCGCGGGATTTAGGGATAAATATAAGAGGTCGCATCGGCGGCCCCTGTTTTGGGGGACGATGACGTGAACGAGATTGTTCTGGATGGCGGAAACTGGGCTCAGATAATGCAGGATCGCCCTGGTGATCTTTTGCGTAGCGCTCGTGAACGGCGCGGTATGTCCATAGCAGACGTCGCCGAGGTTACGCGCGTGGCGCAGCGGCAGCTCGAAGCCATCGAGCGGAGCGATTTTTCCGCCCTGCCGGGAACACCCTATGCTGTCGGCTTTGCGCGCGCCTTTGCGCGAGCGGTGGGCGCGGACGAGGTGGAGGTGGCGCGCGGCGTGCGGGCCGAGCTGGGCGCCTCCGATCCGGCGGACCGCTATGAAATGTTCGAGCCGGTCGACCCGGCGCGCATTCCGCCCCGGCGCCTCGCGTGGATAGCGGCGCTGCTCGCGATACTGCTGGGCACGGCCTATGCGGTGTGGCGCACGCAGTTCTTCTCCGTCTCGACCGATCAGGAAGTTTCCGACCTCGCCAACCGGGCGAGCGAACAGGCGGGAACGCCCGCGCAGCGCCAGGCGCAGAAGCTGGCTGCGTCAGGAACGCAGGCTGTGAGTGGCGGCCCCGTGGTGCTTACGGCGACGCAGGATGTGTGGCTGCGCATTTACGACGCGCAGGGGACGCGCCTGCTCGAAAAGCAGATGCTGAAAGGCGAGCGCTATACGGTGCCCGATCAGGCGAACAACCCGATGATCCTCACTGGCAGACCCAACGCGCTGAGCGTCACGGTGGGGGGCAAGCCGGTTGCGCCGCTTGGCCCGCCGGAGCGCACCATTGCGGACGTGCCGGTAAGCGCGGCGGCGCTGCTCGCGCGCCCTGTTGCGGCGCCACAACCCGCGACGACTGCGCCCGTGACTCAGGCCGTTCCCGCTGCCACGCCGCAAGGATCCACGCGCAAGCCGGTGACGCTCAGCCCCTCGACGATGAAGGCGATGGATGAGGCGGCGGCGGGTTCCCAGCCCTCTTCCCTGGCCAGCCCCGAACAATAATTCTGCTCCATCCGGCCATCCATTCCCTTTATTTTTGCGCTGGTCCGTCTATGGTCGGCGCGTTCGTTTTTTCAGGGTTTTCTCCGTCATGCGTCATTTGATTGCCAAGGTTTCTCTCGTCGGTATGGCTGTGAGCAGCACGTTCGCGCTCGCCAGTCACGCACTGGCCGCCGATCCGGTCGTGCCGATAGAGAAGCGGGTGGATCGCCTGGAAAAGGAAGTGCGCGCGGTGCAGCGCAAGGTGTTTCCCGGTGGCGCGCCGGTAGAGCCGGATATCACGGCGGCTACCCCCGAAGCGGCCCCGGCGCCCGCCTCGACACCCGTTACGGATCTCCTCGCGCGTGTGACAGCGCTGGAGAGCCAGCTCGCAACGCTGACCGGCCAGACCGAGCAGAACAGTTTCCGCATCAAACAGCTGGAACAGAAGCTGGAGGAGATGAAGGCCGCAAGCGCGCCGCCGGTGGCGGCAGCTGCGCCGGAACCCGCGCAGAGCCCCGCGCCGGTGCCCGCCGCGCCGAAGCCGACTCCGGTGGTCGCCGCCGCCCCCGCGCCGCAACCCAAGCCTGCGCCGGCATCCACCAAGGCTGCCGCCAAGACCCCGGCTCCCGCCACCGCGAGCGCGGATGAGGCGCGCAAGGCCGCCGTCGCCGCGATCGAAAAGCCCGCCACCGGCGATGCCGCGAATGATGCGTTCTCCTATGGCTTCCGCCTGTGGAGCGCGAAATTCTATCCCGAAGCGCAGGCACAGCTGAAGACCACGCTCGATAAATATGGCTCCACCTCCGTTGGCAGCCGCACCCAGAACCTGTTGGGACGCGCTTATTATGACGACGGCAAGGTGACCCTGGCCGCGAAGACGCTGTATGAGAATTACCGCCTGCGCCCCACCGGCGACCGGGCGGCGGAAAGCCTCGTCTGGCTCGGGGAATCGCTTATCCAGATGAAGCGCCTGAAGGACGCCTGCCTCGCCTATGAGTCCCTGTCGGACGAATATGGCACCAAGCTCAGCGCGACCCAGAAGTCGATGATGGAGAAGGGCCGCGCCCGTGCCAAATGCGGCCAGTGAGCCGGACGTTGCACGGTTTCGCGAACATTGCATTGCGCTGATCGGCGCGGAAGCGGCGGAGAAGGCGCAACTTGGCGTGGCGGTGTCCGGTGGTCCGGACAGTATGGCGTTACTCTGGCTCGCCGTGCAGGCATTTCCGGGGCGTGTGCGGGCGGCGACGGTCGATCACAAGTTGCGGCCCGAGGCGCGCGCCGAGGCCGAGATGGTGGCGCGCTGGTGCGCCGACAATCACGTGCCGCATGATATACTGACGCCGCTGGAACCGATCCGGGGCAGCATCCAGTCCGCGGCGCGGGCGGCGCGTTATGCGTTGCTGGAAAGCCGGCGCACCGAGCATGGCATCGACTGGATCATGACCGCGCATCATGCCGACGATCAGCTTGAGACCCTGCTCATGCGGATGAACCGTTCCTCCGGCGTGGGTGGGCTTGCGGGCGTTCGCGCGGTGAATGGCTATGTGATGCGCCCGCTGCTGGGCTGGCGGCGGGCCGAGCTGGCGCGGATCGCGGACGAGCAGGGGTTGCCGCATGTGCATGACCCGAGCAATGACGATACGCGCTTCGACCGGGTGGAGATGCGGCAGAACCTCGCGCAGGCCGATTGGCTCGATCCGCTGGCCGCCGCACGCAGCGCCGCTGCCTGCGCCGATGCCGAGGATGCGCTGGCATGGATGGTGGAAGAGATCGCCGCTCGGCACATCACGCAGGATGGGGCGGGGCGGTGGGTGCTGACCCGCCACGACGTGCCGCGCGAAATCCAGCGCCGCCTGATCCAGCGCCTGATCGCGTCCGCCGACCCGGATGCGCCCGCCCCGCGCGGCGAGACGATCGATCAAGCACTTGTTCAGCTCTTATGTGGTAAGAGGGTTTCTGTAGGCAGTTGGCTGATCGACGGAGGCAAACAGTGGACACTCCGCGCTGCGCCGCAACGAAACAGCCGATGAGCCATTGTTATTTGCATCGCCCGCCTTATCTTGGCGGGACGACACGAGGGTGAAGATGAACGACGACAAGGAACCGCAGCAAGGCAATCCCTGGATCAGGAGCGCGATGATATGGGCAGGCGTGGTGTTCGCGCTGCTGCTCGTCGTCTCGCTGGTGGAGGGCCGGGATGCTGCATCCGGCGGAACGGGCATCGCCTACTCGGATTTCCGTACCAAGATTCAGGACGGGCAGATCAAGGAAGTCTCGGTCGGCCCAGATCATATCTATGGCACGCTCAACAACGGATCGAAATTCTCGACGGTGCCGGTGAACGACCCCGGCCTCATCACGCTGCTGGACGACTATAACGTCAAATATAGCGGCAAGGCCGAGGAGCAGCCGAGCTTCTGGATGGTGCTGTTGTATCAGTCGCTGCCGTTCCTGCTGATTTTGGGTGTTGCGTTCTTCGTGCTGCGGCAGATGCAGAAGGGCGGCGGCGCGGGCGGCGCGATGGGCTTCGGCAAATCCAAGGCCAAGCTGCTGACCGAGAAATCGGGCCGCGTGACGTTTGACGACGTTGCGGGCATCGACGAAGCGCGCGAGGAATTGCAGGAGATCGTCGAGTTCCTGAAAGACCCGCAGAAATTCGCGCGCCTCGGCGGCAAAATTCCCAAGGGCGCGCTGCTGGTCGGCTCGCCCGGCACCGGCAAGACCCTGCTCGCCCGCGCGATTGCAGGTGAGGCGGGCGTGCCGTTCTTCACCATTTCCGGCTCGGACTTCGTCGAGATGTTCGTCGGTGTCGGTGCGTCCCGTGTGCGCGACATGTTCGAACAGGCGAAGAAGAACGCGCCGTGCATCGTCTTCATCGACGAAATCGACGCGGTCGGCCGTCATCGCGGCGCTGGGCTGGGCAACGGCAATGACGAGCGCGAGCAGACGCTGAACCAGCTCCTCGTCGAGATGGACGGCTTCGAGGCCAATGAGGGCATCATCATCATCGCGGCGACTAACCGCCCGGATGTGCTCGACCCCGCGCTGCTGCGTCCCGGCCGTTTCGACCGGCAGGTGGTGGTGCCGCGCCCGGACATCGAGGGTCGCGTCAAGATTTTGGAAGTGCATATGAAGAAGGTGCCGCTGGCGCCCGATGTCGATGCACGCACCATCGCGCGCGGCACGCCGGGCTTCTCCGGCGCGGACCTCGCCAACCTTGTGAACGAGGCGGCGCTGATGGCGGCGCGGCGCGGCAAGCGCCTTGTCGCGAGCGCCGAGTTCGAGGCCGCCAAGGACAAGGTGATGATGGGCGCCGAGCGCAAGTCTATGGTGATGACCGAGGACGAGAAGAAGATGACCGCCTATCACGAGGCGGGCCATGCGATCGTCGCGGTGCACGAGCCTGCGTCCGACCCGATTCACAAGGCGACGATCATCCCGCGCGGCCGTGCGCTCGGCATGGTGATGCGCCTGCCGGAGCGGGACAGCTATTCCTACCACCGCGACAAGATGTACGCGAACCTCGCCGTCAGCATGGGCGGGCGCGTGGCGGAGGAGCTGATCTTCGGCTATGACAAGGTGTCTTCCGGCGCTTCCGGTGACATTCAATACGCCACCCGCCTCGCGCGCGACATGGTGACGCAATGGGGCATGTCCGACAAGCTCGGGCCGCTGCAATATGAGGAGCAGCAGGGGGAAACCTTCCTCGGCTATTCGCAGAGCCAGCGCGTGCATATGTCTAACGAGACGGCGAAGGCGATCGATCAGGAGATCCGGAGCATTGTCGATGCGGGCTATGACCGGGCCAAGAAGGTGTTGAGCGATTTCGAGGCGCAGCTCCATCTGCTGGCGAACGCGCTGCTCGAATATGAGACGCTGTCCGGCGACGAGATCAAGACCCTGCTCGACAAGGGCGAGATCACCCGCGACGATGGCACCAAGATCAAGCCCAGCCCCATTCCGGTCGTCGGTTCCTCGATCCCGCGTTCGGGCCGCAAGGGCAGGGGTGGCCTCGGCGGGGCCGCCGCGGCTGGCGCGTAATCGCCGCTTCCGTCACATCGCTTGCAGGGAGAGGCAATGAAAAAGCTGGGACTGATCGGCGGGCTGAGCTGGGGTTCGACCGCGCGCTATTACGAGATCATCAACAAGGGTGTGGCGCGCAAGGTCGGCGGGCTGCACAGCGCGCCGCTTGCCATAGAAAGCCTCGATTTCGCCGAAGTCGCGCGATGCAGCTCGGCCGAGGAATGGGATGCCGCGAGCGTGCGGCTGATTGCGGCAGCGCGGAGTCTTGAGGCGTCCGGCGCACAAGGGCTGCTGATCTGCGCCAACAGTATGCATGTGATCTACGATCGCGTCGCTGAGGCGGTGTCGATCCCGGTGCTGCACATCGCCGAGGCGGTCGGCGCGAAGATGCAGGCGGACGGGATCAAGTCCGCCGCGCTGGTCGGCACGCGCAACGTGATGACGGAGAAATTCTACCGCCAACGGCTCGTCTCCTACGGTATTTCGCTGTTGCCGCCGGATATGGACCTCGCCGAGCGGGTAGATCATATCGTTTATGACGAGCTGGTGCTGGGCAAGATTTCGCGCGAGTCCGAGCGGTTCATGAAATCGGAGCTTACCGACATCGCCAAGCAGCAGGTGCAGGCGGTGGTGCTGGCCTGCACCGAGCTGGAGCTGATCGTAGACGTGCGCGCGAATGTGCTGCCGATCTATGATTCCACCTCGATCCATGCGCAGGCGGCGCTGGATTTCATCCTAGCTGCGTAGGCGGATGCGCCCGTGGTGCAATGCCAGGGGATAGAGAATATCATTCTCCTGCGCGATGCGCTCCCGCAACCTGCCCATGATCCACAGGGTGGCATGGGCATAATTGCGCCAGTCGATGGCGATATTGTCGAGGGTCCATTCGCGCAGGTAGAGCGTCCATTCCTCGGTGAGATCGGCGAAATCGGCCTCGAATCTCCGCACCTCCTCGTCCAGGCGATCGGGGCTGGCGGCGAGATGATCCCGGTAGAGAAAACCCGCTTCCCCGGCGAGGTGCTCGTCAAGGCAGGCCGATAGACGCCGCATCGCGTTGAAGGCTTCGAGCGGCTGAGGTTCGGAATGTCGCGCCAGCTCGATCAGCTCGCGCGCCATATCGTCCATTGCCTGATGTTCCTCGATCAATCGCTTTATGTCGTCCATCGGCAGCTCCCTCCAGCCATTATAGATTGGGAGCGGGGCATGGGCAGCGATCCGACCTCTCGCGCGCAAAAAAAGAGGCCGCCGGGAGCGACCTCTTTCCATGAACGGAAGTCCGTAGTTCTTTTTAGCGCTTCGAGAACTGGAAGCTGCGGCGTGCCTTGGCGCGGCCGTACTTCTTACGCTCGACGGTGCGGCTGTCGCGGGTGAGGAAGCCCTCCGCCTTGACCGCGCCGCGCAGTGCGGGCTCATATTTGCTGAGCGCCTGTGCGATGCCGTGCTTGACCGCACCGGCCTGACCGGAGAGGCCGCCGCCCTTCACGGTGCAGATCACGTCATACTGGCCCTCGCGGTCCGTGACCGAGAAGGGCTGGTTGATGACGAGGCGCAGCGTGGGACGCGCGAAATAGGTTTCCTGATCGCGGCCGTTGACCGTGATCTTGCCGGTGCCGGGCTTCACCCACACGCGGGCGACGGCATCCTTGCGGCGGCCGGTGGCGTAGGCGCGGCCATGCTTGTCCAGCTCCTGCTGGCGCAGCGGCGCGGACTGGGTGGCGACAGGCGCGGCGGCGGAAGCCGCAGTGTCCGCACCGGCGGTCAGACCCTGAAGGTCAGAGAGCGAATTGACGGTATCGGACATTATGCACCCACCTTGTTCTTGCGGTTGCGGGAAGCGAGATCGATCACTTCCGGGTTCTGGGCTTCGTGCGGATGCTCGGCTCCGGCGAAAATACGAAGGTTGCGCATCTGCTGACGGCCAAGCGGGCCGCGCGGGATCATGCGCTCGATTGCCTTCTCAAGAACGCGCTCCGGGAAGCGGCCTTCC